>NZ_JBSGIB010000018.1:0-152134 GCF_053604885.1 Nocardia sp. NPDC003999 | reverse complement strand
GAACCGAACTTCGTCGCTCCGGATTCGAGGCCCGTCTCCCGGGTATGCGCGCACGCGACGAAGGAGCAAGCGGCGGCCGCGCAAACGCGAGCCACAAGGGGGCCGCGAACACCCAGCGCCGCAGGCGCTGGAGATCTAATACCGCACGCGCGAGTTCGCGTACAGGCAGATCGCGGCGGCCGTCGCCAGATTCAGGCTCTCGGCGCGGCCGCGAATGGGAATGCGGACGCGGTGGTCGGCGCGGCGCGCGACGGCCGGGTCGAGGCCGTGCGCCTCGTTGCCGAACAGCCAGGCCACCGGTTCGGTAAACAATTCGTCGGCGTCGTCGAGGTCGACCTCGCCGTTCGCCGCCGTAGCGAGGATCGTGATGCCCGCCGCGGCGATCGCATCCAGCGTCTCGGCGACATCGCGGTGCCGGGCGATCGGCACATGGAAGATGCTGCCCGCGCTGGCTCGCACGCATTTGCCGTTGTGCGGGTCGACCGTGTCGCCCGCCAGCACCACGCCGTCGGCGCCGACCGCATCGGCGACTCGGATGACCGTGCCGGCGTTTCCCGGCTCGGCCATCTCGACCGGGACGGCGAGCATCCGGGGTCCGGCGTCGAGGATCGTGGCCAAGGGCACGTCGAGCAGATCGCAGACCGCCACCAAGCCCGGCGCCGTGACCGTTTCCGCGAGATGCTCCGCCGCGCGGTCGCTGACCAGCGTGGTGCGGACGCCCGCCGCGGACGCCCCCGCGATCAGCGCGTGGTCGCGTTCGGCGGCCGCCTGCGAATAGAACAGCTCGTGGACGCGCGCGGTCTCCAAGGCCGCGGCGACGGCATTGGCTCCTTCGGCGAGGAATCGGCCCGCTTTGCGGCGCTGCGCTCCGCGTTGCAGCTTGACAGCGGAAACGACCCGCGGATTGCGCTCACTGAGCGCTTCCACGGGTCGTTCCGAAAGTCGTCCGGGTGTCAACGAACGCGACTCAGGCGGCCGGCGCGTTGACATCCTGCGGCAGGGCGGCCTTGGCGACCGCGACGAGGCCGGCGAACGCCTCGGCGTCCGACACCGCGAGCTCGGCGAGGATCTTGCGGTCCACCTCCACACCGGCGGCCTTCAGGCCCTGGATGAAGCGGTTGTAGGTGATGTCGTTGATCCGCGCGGCGGCGTTGATGCGCGCGATCCACAGCTTGCGGAAGTCACCCTTGCGCGCCCGGCGGTCCCGGTAGGCGTAGGTGAGCGAGTGCAGCTGCTGCTCCTTGGCCTTGCGGTACAGCCGCGAGCGCTGGCCGCGGTAGCCCTTGGAGGCCTCGAGGATGGAACGGCGCTTCTTCTGAGCGTTGACGGCCCTTTTGACGCGTGCCACTGGTCAGTCCTGTTCGATCTGGGGGCGCGGGGCGGCGCCCGGAAATGGGTCGGGGTGGCGACGGAGGTAACTCCGGTCGCGAGTGCGTGCCGGTCTGCGCGCGGGCGCGATCAGAGACCGAGCAGCTTCTTCACGCGACGGACGTCGGCGGAGGCGACGACTTCCACACCGTCCAGACGACGAGTCCGGCGGCTGGGCTTGTGCTCGAACAGGTGGCGACGGTTCGCCTGCTGGCGCAGCAGCTTGCCTTTGCCGGTCACCTTGAATCGCTTCGAGGCGCCGCTGTGCGTCTTCATCTTCGGCATGGATTCCTCTATCTGTCGTCCCGGCGGTCGGGGCGGACCGCCGGTGTTCTGATCGGTGTTACTGCGGGCCGGCCGTCTCGGCCTGCTCCGGGGCGGGCTGACCGGCCGGGGCGGCGCTGGGCGCCGGGCGCGAAGCCGACTCCTGCTGCGCCTTCACCCGGGTCTTCGCGCCCTTGTGGGGGGCGAGGACCATGGTCATGTTGCGACCGTCCTGCTTGGCCGAGGTTTCCACGAAACCGAGATCGGCGACGTCGGACGCCAGCCGCTGCAGCAGCCGGAAACCGAGTTCGGGGCGGGACTGCTCGCGTCCCCGGAACATGATCGTCACCTTGACCTTGGACCCGGCCTCGAGGAAGCGCACGACGTTGCGCTTCTTGGTCTCGTAGTCGTGGTCGTCGATCTTCGGGCGGAGCTTCTGCTCCTTGATCACCGTCTGCTGCTGGTTCTTCCGAGACTCGCGCGCCTTCTGCGCCGTCTCGTACTTGAACTTGCCGTAGTCCATGATCTTGCAGACCGGCGGACGGGCATCCGGTGCCACCTCGACCAAATCGAGGTCGGCTTCGAGGGCGACGCGTAGTGCATCTTCAACACGCACGATCCCAACCTGCTCGCCGCCCGGTCCGATGAGCCGGACCTCGGGAACACGGATGCGATCGTTGATGCGGGTCTCAGTGCTGATGGGGCCTCCTAGGTCAAGCGGTGTCGTCAGACGACCGCGCGCAATAACTGCAACCCCTGTTCAACACGAAGGCCCCGGTGCGGTATTCCGCGCACGGGGCCCGATGTCGACCGATCACCGACCACGAGCGAACTCGGGTCGACTCTCGCGCGGCAGGGTTCTCCATGAGAACCCCGGCACGAGAAACCCACCCTCGCGGGTGAGTGACCGGACCGCTGGACCGTACGATGACTCGTCGGCAACGGTGGGAGTCGGGCTCCACTTATCAGCCCCGGGGCAGCCCGGGGCGGTCGTCAGCGGAAAGTCTAACATTCCGTTCGGCTATCGCCGAATCGGCCGCGAATCATTGCCGGCCGCGTCCGGCATGGCACGCTCCCCCGGTGCCCACACCACCCCGCGACCTGCTGCGATGGCAGTTCGACCTGACCTGGTCACTCGCCGGGATCCACCTCGCCGACATCACCGAGATCGGCCACCTCCGGATGCTCCGGGCGGCGTCGCTAGCCTGAAGGCATGACTGACGAGCTCGACGCCTCCGTACGCGAACTGGCCGACATCCCCGCGGTCGAGGTGATCAGCCGCGCCGCCGTGATGCTGATGAGTTCGGCGGCCGAGAAGCTCGGGCTGGCGGACGAGGACCCCGAGACCAGCCCGCGCCGCGACCTGGACGAGGCACGCCGCGTGATCACCGCGCTGGCCGGACTCGTGACGGCGTCGGTGGAGTACCTGGGGCCCCACGCCGGACCGATGCGCGAGGGATTGCAGTCGCTGCAACGTGCGTTCCGTGAGTCCTCCGCGCATCCCGATGAGCCGGGCAAAGGCCCGGGCGAGAAGTACACCGGCCCGGTCTACTGACCTCGCGCGGTTCCCGAGCCTCGCATTGGAGAACGCCGAACACCGCACCGCGCTGAACAATCGACAGGCCGCGGCGGGTCAGGAGCAGGTCGTCCATCGGTGACGTGCCCGCCCCCATCCATTCTCAGCGTTCCGCCCGGTCGAGCACAGAATTCCGAAGTACCGGCGGAATTGTGAGCGAATACCGTTGGGTACAACGATGTTTAGGAAATTTACCAACGGGTGGGGCACAGTGAGCCCATGGCTACTCGGATTCTTCTCGCTCCCGGATTCTGGCTCGGTGCATGGGCGTGGGACGAGGTCGCACCCGATCTGCGGCGGCGTGGCAACGAGGTGGTGGCGCTCACACTGCCCGGCTTGGATGAAGCCGACCCGGACCGGTTGTCGGCCACCCTGGAATCCCAGGCGCAAGCCATCGTCGATGCGGTGCCCGAGGGCGAGACCGTCGTGCTCGTCGCGCATTCCGGCGGGGCGGCGCCCGCCTATCTCGCCATCGACCGCGCGCCCGAGCTGTTCCGCCGGGCGATCTACGTCGACAGCGCGCCGCTGCCGAACGGTTTCGTCATCAACTCCGCGCTCGACGTCGCCGTGCGCGAATGGATTCTGCCGGAATGGCCGGAACTGGAGGCCGCGGGCAACAGCCTGGCGGGCCTGGACGAGGCCGCCTTGGCGCGCTTTCGGGAGCGTGCCGTGTCGGAGCCCACGTCCGTCGCGGCCGCCTCGCTCCGGTTGAGCGATTCGGACGCCCGCCTGTCGGTCCCGACCACCGTGATCTGCAGCAGCATGACCGCCGACGTGGTCGAGAAGCTGCGCGACAACGGTGAAACTCCCCTCTTCGCCGAACTGGCACGCATCGACGCCGAGTACGTCGACCTGCCCACGGGACATTGGCCGATGTGGTCCAAGCCGAAGGAACTCACCGAACTGATCCACGCCATCGCCAACCGCTGAACGAACGGCGGCGCGGCCCGGCGCACCCGGACCGCGCCCGCTTCGGACGAGAGGTCAGCCGACCGCCGCGGCCTTCTTCGCCGGACGCTTGGTGGCCTTGCCCGCGGTCTTCTTCGCCGGAGCCTTCTTCGCGACGCTCTGCGGCGCGGGTGGCTGGTCCAGCACTTCCTTCAGGAACTGACCGGTGTAGCTGTCCGCCACGCCCGCGACCTCCTCCGGCGTGCCCTCCGCCACCACGGTGCCGCCGCCGGAGCCGCCCTCGGGACCCATGTCGATCACCCAGTCGGAGGTCTTGATGACGTCCAGGTTGTGCTCGATGACGATCACCGTGTTGCCCTTGTCCACCAGGCCGTTGATGACGTTCAGCAGCTTGCGGATGTCCTCGAAGTGCAGGCCCGTGGTCGGCTCGTCGAGGATGTACACCGTGCGGCCGGTGGACCGCTTCTGCAACTCGGCGGCGAGTTTTACTCGCTGGGCCTCACCACCGGAGAGGGTGGGAGCGCTCTGGCCGAGACGTACGTAGCCGAGCCCGACGTCCACCAGGGTCTTGAGGTAGCGGTGGATCGAGGTGACCGGTTCGAAGAACTCGGCGGCTTCCTCGATGGACATGTCCAGCACCTCGGCGATGGTCTTGCCCTTGTAGTGCACCTCGAGGGTTTCCCGGTTGTAGCGGGCGCCGTGGCACACCTCGCAGGGGACGTAGACGTCCGGCAGGAAGTTCATCTCGATCTTCAGCGTGCCGTCGCCGGAGCAGGCCTCGCAGCGACCGCCCTTGACGTTGAAGGAGAACCGGCCCGGCTGGTAGCCGCGCACCTTCGCCTCGGTGGTGGCCGCGAACAGCGTGCGGATCTTGTCGAAGACGCCGGTGTAGGTGGCCGGGTTGGACCGTGGCGTCCGGCCGATCGGCGACTGGTCCACCTGCACCAGCTTGTCCAGGTGGTCGAGCCCGTTGACCCGGGTGTGCCTGCCCGGCACCTGCCGGGCGCCGTTGAGCCGGTTCGCCAGCACCGTGGCCAGGATGTCGTTCACCAACGTCGACTTGCCCGATCCGGAGACGCCCGTCACCGAGGTCAGCACACCGAGCGGGAAGGCGACGTCGATGCCTTTCAGGTTGTGCTCGCTCGCCCCGACCACGGTGAGCTGCCGCTTCTTGGTGACCGGGCGGCGCACCAGCGGCACGTCGATGCGTTCCCGGCCCGACAGATATGCCCCGGTGAGCGAGTTCGGATCGGTGAGCAACTCTTCGTAGGGCCCGCTGTGCACCACCGTGCCGCCGTGCTCGCCGGCGAACGGGCCGATGTCGACCACCCAGTCCGACGCGCGGATGGTGTCCTCGTCGTGCTCGACCACGATCAACGTGTTGCCCAGATTGCGCAGCCGCGTGAGGGTTTCGATGAGCCTGCGGTTGTCCCGCTGGTGCAGGCCGATGGACGGCTCGTCGAGCACGTACAGCACACCGACCAAGCCGGAGCCGATCTGGGTGGCGAGCCGGATCCGCTGCGCCTCGCCGCCGGAGAGGGTGGCCGCCGCGCGGGACAGCGTGAGGTACTCCAGGCCGACATCGAGCAGGAAGCCCAGCCGCGCCTGCACCTCCTTGAGCACCTGCCCCGCGATCGCCGCCTCGCGCTCGCCCAGGGTGAGCGAGTTCAGGAACGCCGAGCACTCGCCGATGGACAGATCGCTGACGTCGGCGATGGACTTCTTGTCGCCGTTCGCGGCGATGGTGACGGCGAGGATCTCCGGGCGCAGCCTGGCGCCGTTGCACACCGGGCACGGGATGTCGCGCATGTACCCGTCGTAGTGCTCTTTCATCTGCTCGGACTCGGTGTTCTCCATGCGCCGCTGCAGGAACGGCATCACGCCCTCGAAGTCCGCGTAGTACGAGCGCTTGCGGCCGTAGCGGTTGGTGTAGGAGACGTGCACCTGGTCGGCGCTGCCCTCCAGCACGGCCTTGCGCGCCTTGGGCGGCAGATCCTGCCACGGGGTGTCCATGGAGAAGCCGATGGAATCGGCGAGGCCCGAGAGCAGCCGGGTGAAGTACTCGGCGGTCTGGCCGCGCGACCACGGCGCGATGGCGCCGTCGTTCAGGCTCAGCGCCGGGTCGGGCACCACCAGTTCCGGGTCGACCTCCTTGCGGATGCCGAGGCCGGTGCAGTCCGGGCAGGCGCCGTAGGGCGAGTTGAACGAGAAAGAGCGGGGCTCCAGGTCCTCGATGTCGAGCGGGTGGCCGTTCGGGCAGGCGAGGCGCTCGGAGAAGCGGCGCTCCCGGTCGTGCGCGTGCTCGTCGCGATCGACGAAGTCGAGCACCACGATGCCGTCGGCCAGGCGCAGCGCGGTCTCGATGGAATCCGTCAGGCGCTGCTTGGAACTCGGCTTCACCGCCAGGCGGTCGACGACGACCTCGACGTCGTGCTTCTCCTGCTTCTTCAGCTTCGGCGGATCGGTGAGCGGATACACCACGCCGTCCACCCGCACGCGGGAGTAGCCCTGGGTGTTGAGCTGGTCGAACAGGTCGACGAACTCGCCCTTGCGGGTGCGCACCACCGGCGCGAGCACCTGGAATCGGATGCCCTCCTCCATGGCCAGCACCTGGTCGACGATCTGTTGCGGCGTCTGCTTTGCGATCAGCTCGCCGCAGACGGGGCAGTGCGGCGTGCCTGCTCGCGCGTAGAGCAGCCGCAGATAGTCGTAGACCTCGGTGATGGTGCCCACGGTCGAGCGCGGGTTGCGGTTGGTCGACTTCTGGTCGATGGACACCGCGGGCGAGAGGCCTTCGATGAAGTCGACATCGGGCTTGTCCATCTGACCGAGGAACTGCCGCGCGTACGCCGACAGCGACTCGACGTAGCGCCGCTGCCCCTCCGCGAAGATCGTGTCGAAGGCCAGGCTCGACTTGCCGGAGCCGGACAGACCGGTGAACACGATGAGGCTGTCGCGGGGCAGGTCGAGATCGACACCCTTGAGGTTGTGCTCCCGAGCTCCGCGCACAGTGAGGCGTTCCGCCACGGCCGTCCCTTCTCCTTCGTGTTCGGCGTCCAGACATACCCCCGGCCGCCATGCTAGGCATGGGCACCGACAAGTTTCGCGGACCGGCCGTCACCTGGGCGAATGACGGGACCCCTGTGGCCGGACGTTGCGGATGAGCCGGGAAACGGGCCAGGACGCCTCCGTAGCATCGCCCTCCCGGCACCACTGGTCAACAGCGCGACGTCATTCGGCATTCCCTGGTCGACACAGTTACGGCAGGCAGCCCGACGCAGGGCGGCCGGCGACGCCCCCAACGGATGCGCGGTGCGCGAGATCACTCCGCGGTGGTGGGATGGAAAACCTCGAGCACGCGCGGCGAACGAACTGGTCAGCACGGTGCGAGCACCCACAGAAGCGCGGCGCGGATGTCTCAGGCGAGACCGGTCACCACTCCGCACAACTGCGCCCCGCGCGCACCGGTCCCCGACTAAACTGAGCCCGCTGTGCGCCCCCCACCGGCCTCCCCCACTCATCCATGACGATCCTGACCCAGCATCTCCCGTCAACGGTGCTCGACACCCTGCGCGCCCTGCTGCGAACCGCCACCCGCTCGGTCGCGGCCCGCTACGGCGCGCTCGGCATCCGCGGCCACGACGACCGGCTGGTCGAGTTCATCTTCCACGGCGTCGACGACGCGACGGCCGCCCACATCGGCCGCTCCCCCGAGGGACACGGCGTACTGGGCTTGCTGCCGGCGCACCCGCACCCGATCCGGCTGGACGATCTGTCGGAACATCCGGCCGCTGTGGGCTTTCCGCCCGGCCATCCGCCGATGGGCAGTTTCCTCGGCGTCCCGGTGCGGGTCGGCGAGGAGATCTTCGGCAATCTCTACCTCACCGAAAAGGCCGGGGGACAGTCGTTCACCGAGGACGACGAGGCCATCGTGCTCGCCATGGCCGCCGCGTCGGGTATCGCCATCGAGAACGCGAAGCTGTACGAATCCGCGCGGACCAGGCAGGCGTGGATCGAGGCGACGCGCGACATCGCGACCGAGTTCCTCGCGGGCACGGCGCCGGATCTCGTGCTCGCGCAGGTGGTGGCGCGCGCCCGCGCGCTGACCGGTTCGCAGCAGGCGCTGCTGGCCGTGGTGGCGCCGGGGACGCCGCCCGATGAAGCCACCGAACTCGTTGTGGCGCAATGGTTCGGCCCCAGAGGGGGCCCGGAGCGGGTGCGTATCGCGGATACCGCCACCGGCACGGCGTTCACTCGTCGCGCGCCGGTGCGGTTAGCCGACGCCGAATCGGTCGATCTCGGGGCCGAGGTCGGCGCGGCGGGGCCCGCGCTGGTGCTGCCACTGCAGACCGCGGACCTCGCGCTCGGTGTGCTGATCGTGGTGCGGCCACCCGGGTGTCCCCCGTACCCCGGCGAACTGGTGGACCTGACCGCCGCGTTCACCGATCAGGCGGCGCTGGCCATGCAACTGGCCCAGACCCAGCGCAGAATGCGCGAACTCGACGTGCTCGCCGACCGCGACCGCATCGCACGCGACCTGCACGACCATGTGGTCCAGCGACTGTTCGCGGTCGGGCTCGGGTTGCGGGCCACCGCGGCCCGCACCGAGGATCCCGTGGTGCGGCAACGACTTTCGGTGGAGATGGACGGTCTGCAGGAGGTCGTGCAGGAGATCCGTACGTCGATCTTCGACCTGCACGGCGGCGACCCACTGCGCCGTCGGCTCGAGGACGCCATCCGCCAGCAGACCGCCGACGGCGCGTTCCGGACCAGTGTGCGGTTCTCCGGGCCGCTGTCGGTGGTCGGCGACGAACTCGCCGACCACGCGGAAGCCGTGGTGCGCGAATCGGTCAGCAACGCGGTGCGCCATTCCGGCGGGAACCGGCTCGCCGTCGAGATCACCGTCGGCGACGAACTGACCGTGCTCGTCGAGGACAACGGCGCGGGGATGCCCGCGCAGGTGACACCGAGCGGTCTGGCCAACCTCGCGCAGCGTGCGAGCATGTCCGACGGTCACTGCACGGTGCAGCGGACCGACAGCGGCGGCACCAGGGTGCACTGGTCCGCGCCGCTGGCCTGAGAGTCAGGCGGGCAGCACGATCGCAAGGTCGCCGTCGTGGCGCCGGTACAGCAACCCGCCACGCCCGCTACCCGGATCGGTACAGAACAGGAACGGCAATCCCTTGTGGCACAGGATGTTCGCGGCCTCGGCCGGGTCCAGGCAGGCGGCGGGAGCCGCGTCGGCCAGGATCGGCGGGGTGCCGCGCACCGGCTCCGTCGACCGGATCGGCGGATACGTCGCCCACTGGCGGACGAGTCGCACGCCCGCCTCCGCCCAGTGCACCACCGCGTCCGCACCGGTCTCGGCGTCGATGAACAGGTGGGCGTCGTAGTCCATGGCGTCCAGCACCGCGACCGCCTCGGCGGGCGTGCAGACGGACAGGACGCACCGCTTGCGGCGCACGATCGGACGCGGCGCACCCGCGCGGGCCAGCGGAGGGCGGGCCGGATCGGGCCAGGTCCGCGTCTCACCCGCGGCCGAGCGGGCCAGTCGGCGGTCGAGCCGCTCGGCGGCGAAGGTCACCGCGAACCCGCGCGGCCCGGTGACCTGCACCCGGGTGACCACATCCCGGTGGTGGACGTCGACTTGGACCACCGTCGGCGCCTCCGGATCGGGCGGCGCGCCGAGACGCACCCGGGCGGGCCCGTCGAGATGATGCCTGCGCAGAACCCGGGTGATGGCGCGCACCGCCCGCGTCACGTCCATGGCCGAGACCTCTCCACGCGTGCTCACCGCCACTTCCGGCCCCGCGGCCGTCGTCCACTGGTCCGACGCGAATCGCAGCCCCGATGAGACCATCTGCATTGCCCCGCCTTCCGGATCGATTCGTCCCACCCCATGCCAGCACCGCGGGGGATGCCGCGAACAGGGCCGAAAGTCCCATCGAGCGAAAAAGACTGGCGCAGGCGGAATTCAGGCTCGGCCCGGGGCGAGTGCCCGCGCCGCGCCGCGCGTGGCGGCCACGATCACGCGGCACCGAGCACCACGACGGAGTTGTTGCCGCCCATACCGAGGGAGAGCTTCACGGTGATGCCGCCCTCGAACGGTGTGGGGCCGTCCAGCAGCCGTGGATGCGCGGGCGCGACGATCGGGGCCGCGGGCACGATGCCCCGGTCGTAGCCGAGCGCGGCGGCCGCGACCTCGACGGCGGCCGCGGCGCCCTGGCAGTGGCCCGCAAGCGGCTTCACCGCGTAGATGTGCGGGCGGTCGGCGAACACGTCCGCGAGCAGATGGTGCTCGGCCACGTCACACTGCCGGGTCCCGGTGCCGTGCGCGTTGAAATAGCGCACGTCGGCGGCGGTGACGTGCGCGGCGGCGAGCGCGCCGCGAGCGCAGTCGAGGATCTGCTCGTGTGTCGGGTCGACCGAGACCACGTGATAGGCGTCGTTGGACATGGCGCCACCGAGCACCGCCGCATAGGGCCGATCCACCGAACGGGTCAGCACGAACGCCACCGAGGCCTCGCCCATGCTGAACCCGCGACTGCCCTCCTGGAAGGGACGGCAGGCGTCCAGCGGTTCGGCGTCGGCGACCGCGGCGCCGAGCCGCACGAAACTGTCCAGCATGTCCGGGGTTGCGGACAGGTCGGTCGCCACGAAGATCACGTCGTCGGCCATGCCCGCGTCCAGCCAGAGCTTCGCGGTGATGAGCGCGACGTTGGCGGAACTGCACGCGGCGGAGATGTTCATCGCCGGGCCGTGGAAGCCGAATTCCTGCATCAGCATCGAGACCGGCGTGGACGGCAACAGCCGCAGGTAGTCCCTCGACCGGCGGCGGCCGCCGTCGACGAGGTAGAAGTCGCGCCAGTTCACCACGTCGCCGAGCACGATGGCGTGCAGCAGGCCGACGGTGCGGCCTGGCCGCCAGCCCCGGTCGCGTGCGTCGGCGACGGCCTCCCGCGCCGCCTCGTGCACGGCCCGCCCGTACCGGCTCGTGCTCACCTCGGGGTCCCCGCCGTCGGGGACGAGCGCGACCCACGCGTCGTCGTCGCGGCCGGGCCCGTAGCCCGGTTGCAGAGCCGCCGCCGACTTGCCGCTGAGCAAGCCGTCCCACAGCTGTTCACGTCCCCATCCGTACCCGGTGATCGCGCCGATCCCGGCGATGGTCATGTTGTCTCGAGGCCCCCGCGGATCGGTGCGGAACCGCGTAGCGGCGTTCGGGTCGGCACCCGGCATGTATCGCTCCTTCACCGGCTCCCAGGGCGGGCCGAACCGTCTGCCCCGCCTCGACGCAGAAACCGGTTTCTGCCATGATCGCCGGATCCGGCCCGAGAACGTGCCAGTACTGTGATCGAAGCAATAGCGTGGAGGATGTGATCTTGTCCACGTCGATACCAGAATAATCCCGTGTTCCAATGGCCATAATGGGGTCGATGATCGGGGGTTCGAGTGGGTGACGACAAGCTGGCCGCGGCGGTCGACGCCGCCGAACAGCTGGCTGCGCGCTACCGCTCCCTGGTCGAGCACACCCCGGACGGGATCTGTGTGCACGAGCGTGGCCGGGTCGTCTACGTCAACCCGGCCACCGTCCGGTTGCTCGCCGCGGAGGACGCCGAGGAGATCATCGGCCGCCCGCTGACCGACTTCGTCCACCCCGCCTCCGTCCCCTCGATGCTCGACCGCATCAGCACCCTCACCACCGCGGGCGCGGCCTCGATTCCCACCGAGATGACCTTGATGCGGGTGGACGGCGGCACCGTGCCCGTGGAGACGGTGTCCGTGCTGACCGCCTGGCACGATCACCTCGCCTATCAGGTGGTCATCCACGACCTCACCGCCCAGCGCCACGCCGAGGCCGCGCAGCGCAGGGCCGAGCACTACTTCACCACGGTCGTGTCCCAGTTGGAGGAGGGCGTCGTGGTGATCGATCCGGAGGGCCGGATCGAGTCGATGAACCCGGCGGCCAAGCGCATCTTCGGTACCGAGGGGCCCGACGGCATGGTCATCGGGCGCACCATCCAGTCGTTGCCGCTGGTGCTGCTGGACGCGAACGCCCAGCCGCTGCCGCCGAGCCGCCATCCGGTAGCGCGCACGCTGGCCACGGGCGAGACGATCACCGGCTATGTCTTCGGCGTCGACCGGGTGGACGGCCAGCGGCGCTGGCTGTCGGGCAGCAGCCGCCTGCTCAATCCAGGCGATCCGCGTTCGTCGGCGGTGTCCTCCTTCGCCGACATCACCGAATTCCGCGCCAGCAGAAGGCAATTGGAGTATCAGGCCACGCACGACTCGCTGACCGGGCTGGCCAATCGCTCGCTGATCCTGTCCCAGCTGGCCGCCGCGCTGGCCAGCACCGAGGAACTGCTGCCGGTGTCCACCGTGCTGTTCATCGATCTTGACGGGTTCAAGACGATCAACGACACGCTGGGGCACGCCATCGGCGACACCGTGCTGCAGATCGTCGCCCAGCGCCTGCAGCGCGCCCTGCGCGGCGACGACATCGTCGGCAGGCTCGGCGGCGACGAATTCCTGGTGCTGCTGTCCGGCCGCACCCGCCGCGTCGACATCGACGCGCTGGTGAGCAGGCTGCGCTCCACCATGGCCGAGCCGATCATCGCGCGCGGGCACCGGATCGAGGTGAACGCCTCGATCGGCGTCACCGAACTGGGGGTGGGCGACCGGCGCAGCCCGGAGGCGGTGCTGCACGACGCGGACTTGGCGATGTACCGCGCGAAGCCGCCTGGACGGCGGGAAGGCACCGTCACCAAAGGCCGCAGACCCAACAGCACCCACGCGTCCTGACGAGCTCGCCATGATCATCGAACACGCACTTCTGCCGGTTCGCCCCGAACTCGCCGCCGATTTCGAAGCCGCCTTCGCCGCGGCACGGCCGATCATCGCGAGCATGCCCGGCTTCCGGGCGCTGTCGCTGTCGCGCGGTCTCGAGTCGCCGGGCAGCTACCTGCTCCGGGTGGAATGGGACCGGCTCGACGATCACGTCGTCGGATTCCGCGGCTCGCCGGAATATCAGCGCTGGAAGGACCTGCTACACCACTTCTACGACCCGTTCCCGGTGGTCGAGCATTTCACGCCGGTGCAGCTCACACCGCCCGCCGACCTCGCCCCCGCCCCGGCGCCGGGGGCCTCACCTGCGGTTACGGCGAGCCCGCCGCGACCCCAGTAGACTCGACAACTCTGTTTTCCGTGCGTGCACCTGCCCGATCCCGGCGGCGTGCTCGCGCCTGTTCGCGGTGACAAGGAGTTCAGTTTGCCCGACCTCACTCAGGACCGTGCCGCAGGCGGCGGCGCGCCCGAGCGGACCCGCGAAACCGATCAGGAGCAGGCCTACCTGTCGGTGCTGTACGAGCGGCTCGACGAGATGCGCGACTACGCGCGCAATCGCCTGCGCACCGTGCTGCTGGAGACCGGCGGCACGCCGCAGGCCCGCAGCGAACGGGAGTCCTTCAGTCAGCTCTACACCGAGGACCTGGCGAAATACGACGCCGCCGAGCACGGCCTGTGTTTCGGCCGCATCGACCTCGACGGTGAACAGGAGGAGTACCGCTACATCGGCAGGCTCGGCATTCTCGACGAGAAGGACGACTACGAGAGCCTGCTGCTGGACTGGCGCGCCCCGCTGGCGCGGCCGTTCTACCTGGCCACCACCGCGGCGCCGGACGGGGTGACCCGGCGCAGGCACATCCGCTCGCGCAACCGCAAGGTCACCGCGATCAACGACGAGTACCTCGATCTGACCGCCGCGCGCCGGGCCGGTGTCACGGCCGCGGACGGCGGTGTCGGCAGCGAGAGCGCGCTGCTGTCCGCGCTCAACGCCGCGCGCACCGGCCACATGAACGACATCGTCGAGACCATCCAGCACGAGCAGGACGCGATCATCCGCTCCGAGCACAAGAGCGTGCTCGTGGTGCAGGGCGGGCCTGGCACCGGCAAGACCGCGGTCGCGCTGCACCGGGCGGCGTATCTGCTCTACACCTATCGGCAGCAGCTGGCCAAGAGCGGCGTGCTGATCATCGGGCCGAACGCCACCTTCCTCGACTACATCGGCCAGGTGCTGCCGTCGCTCGGCGAAACCGGCGTGCTGCTGTCCACCATCGGCGATCTGTACCCCGGCGTCCGGGCCGCGCGCGAGGACTCGTTGCGCGCGGGCGAGATCAAGGGGTCGCTGACGATACTCGAGGTGCTCAAGCAGGCCGTGCGCGACCGTCAGGAGGTGCCCGCCGAACCGATCCGGTTGGGCTTCGACGGCTATCCGGTCACGCTGGATCGCAAGATAGCCACCAAGGCCCGTGGCCGCGCCCGTTCCTCGCGCCGCCCGCACAACCTGGCGCGGCCGATCTTCGCCGCCTCGGTGATCGATGCGCTGACCGATCAGCTCGCCGCGACCATGGGCGCCGACCTCTCCGGTGGGCCCAGTCTGCTCAGCTCGGCCGATCTCACCGAGATCCGCGACGAGATGCGCGCCGACCCGCAGATCCAGGCGGCGATCGCGAAACTGTGGCCGATCCTGTCCCCGCAGGATGTCCTGGCCGAACTGCTCGCCGACCCGAAGCGACTGGACCGGGCCGCCAGCTCGCTGGACCCGGCCGACCGCGCCGAACTGCTCCGGCCGGACGACGGGCGGTTCAGTCCGGCGGACGCACCGCTGCTGGACGAGCTGGCCGAACTGCTCGGCGTGGACGACACCGAGGAACGCGAACGCGCCCGCCGCCGCTGGCGCGCCCAGCTCGCCGAGGCGCAGGACGCCCTCGACATCCTCACCGGCTCCGCGCCCCAGGATCTGGAGGACGACCTCGATCCCGAGATTCTGATGGCCTACGACCTGATCGATGCCGGCCAGCTGGCCGAACGCCAGGACTTCCGCACCCGCCAGACGACCGCGGAGCGCGCTGCGGGCGACCGCACCTGGACCTACGGCCACGTGATCGTGGACGAGGCGCAGGAGCTGTCGGAGATGGCCTGGCGCATGGTGATGCGGCGCATCCCGAACCGGTGGGTGACGGTGGTCGGCGACGTCGCGCAGACCGGCGACCCGGCGGGCACGTCGTCGTGGCAACGGATGCTGGAGCCCTACGTCGCGGCCCGGTGGAAACTGACCGAACTCACCGTCAACTACCGCACCCCCGCGGAGATCATGGACGTAGCCGCCGACGTCCTCGCCGCCATCGATCCGACGGCGACCGCGCCGCGCTCGGTCCGCGAGACCGGCGTCGCGCCGCGCGCGTACCGGGTCGAGCCCGGCGACGTGCACGCGGAGGTCGCCCGGCTGGTCGCCACCGAGACGGGGCCGGGGACCACGGCGGTGATCGCGCCGCAGGCGCTGATGGCACCGCTGGCCGACCTCGCGGGCGAATCGGTGCGCGTGCTGACCGTGCACGAGGTGAAGGGCTTGGAGTTCGACGCGGTCTACCTGGTGGAACCGCGGGACATCCTCGACGAATCGCCGCGTGGCCTCAACGATCTGTACGTCGCGCTGACCCGCGCCACCCAGCGGCTCGGCGTGGTGCACAGCGCGGACCTGCCCGCCGTGCTCGACCGGCTGCGCTGATCACCGACGCACCGGAAGACGAAAGGCTCCGTGCCACAACGCTGTTCGCGGTGGGCACGGAGCCTTTCGGCCGAGGCGGGACTCAGCGCACGGTGTGCACGATCAGGACGTCGGAGCGCGATTTGCGCGCCACATCGGAGGGCACCGAGCCGAGCAGCCGTCCGGCCAAGGTGTTCAGGCCCCGGTTACCGACGACCAGCAGATCGGCGTCGACCTCCTTGACCAGCGCCAGCAGCGATTCCACCGGCTCGCCGACGATGGCGCGCTCGACGATGTCGGCCGCACCCGCCGCGATCGCCTTGTCCCTGGCGACGCGCAGGATCTCATTGGTCGGCGCGGAACCGCGTACCTGGTAAGCCTCCTCCTTGAGCACGTCGGCCGCGGCGGCGACATCGCGGTCGTCGGTCGGGTAGTACGCGCAGGCCACGACCAGGGTCGCGCCGGACACACCGGCCAGCGCCCCTGCCTTCTCGACGGCGACATACGACGAGTCCGAGCCATCGGTACCGACGACAATGGTCCGGTAGGCGGTCATTTCTCCTCCAACTATGCGGTGTGTCGGGTGCTGCGCACGGGTTCGCCTCTGGTTCGACGGCGCGCCGGCGCGGCGACTGGGGTCGACCATAGCGGCAATCGGTGCGGAAATTTCAGAAATCGCAAGACATCACACCGGGGCCGTCCGGCCATTCCCGCCGCGTATTCGCCAGGGAATACCGGAAGGGCCGGACCAACCAGGGCAGACGCAATTTCGGAGAACTAAACTTGTGATGTGCCACAACGGCCTTCAACGCCGTTGCGGGCCTGGGATATTCATCACAGAGCCAGGTCCGTCACACGAAGATCGGTCCGCCCCACACGTTGATCACGTGCCGGGAACGGACCGATCGGGCCCGGACTACCGTGCGGCTACGGCCACTGCCGATAGTTTGCCCAGAATATGCCGAGAATCGCTCCGATGATGTCCATGGCTTCTTCTTCCTGCGGTGAAAAGGACGCGCAATATTAGCGCGCGGAGCGCGGACTAGAGGTCGAAAAGCGGACCGGTGATGGTCAATCCGAGTTCGTCGACGTGCGCGAAGAACGCGAACAGCATCAGGGCGGCGCCCGCCAGGGCGACGTCCTTGTTGAAATGGATCATCTCGCCCTGTCTGGTCTGCGGATCGGACTCCTGCCAGAACCGGTGCATCACGGCCGCCGTCGGCAGCAGCGCGACTACCAACAGCAGCGAACCGAGGTCGGCCCAGATGCCCAACAGCACGCTGAGGCCGCCCAGCAGGAACAGCGCCCCCGAGCCGAACACTGCGGCCTTCGCCATCGGGACGCCCTTACTCCCCGCGTACCCCGCCATCGCCTCGGTCTGAGTGAAATGCCCGAGGGCGGAGGCCAGGAACAGCAGCGCGAACAACACTCGTCCGATCAACACCACGACATCCATGTCCAGCTCCTCGTCGGCTGTCCGGCAACTAAGCCCTCGCCGGGATGACCTTGGCGGTGACCTCGTTCCGGAGACGTAGGGAATTCTTGGCGTATTCCAGGGGTGCCATACCCACTTCCGCGGTGAACTCACGCGAGAAATGGGCCTGGTCGAAATAGCCCAGTTCCGCGGCCAACGCGGCGAGATCCTCGGTACGGCCTTTCGCGAGCAGATCGGCGCCGTCCTGCAATCGATAGCGCCGCAGCACCCATTTCGGCCCCGCGCCGACGTAGCGGCGGAACATGCGCTGCAGCGTGCGGGCGGGCACATCGAACCGCTCGGCGATCTGATCGACCCTGGTGAGCTCCTGGTCGGTGGCCATGGCGTCGATGATGCGCAGCACCGACCGATAGGTCGGGTCCTCGACCGCGGGGTGGTCGGCGAGGTATTCCTCGACGATGTGGCGACGCCGCTCGACAGTCGGCGCGTCCAGCACGCGTTCGGTCAAGTTCGCGGCGTCGGGCAGCACGTCGGCGAGTGGCACGGCGCGATCGCGGAACGAGCCGACATCCAGGCCGGTGAACGCGCCGAATCCGCCCGCACGGAAGCGGATGCCGAACGTCTCCCCGAGCCCGCTGAGTTCGCGGATGAATTTCGTGGTGGTCACGCCGTTGACGAATCCGCCGGTGCGCGTTTCGGATCGCTCGAAGGTGACGTTCACGCTCGGATAGGACAGGACCTCCGCCCGGTACGGCGGCCTGCCCCGCAGATCCCAGCTCACCGCCCAGTACCACTCGATGTAGCGGTCGACCGCGGGACCCGGCGGCAAGCGAACCAGAGAGCGATGCTTCGCCTGCTCGTCCGGATGCAGAATGCCCTTCGTGTCCTCGGGCGCGAAGGGATTGCGGGGCTGCGGCGGCTCGGCGGCGGATGATTCGGCGCTACGCGGCACGGTGTCGCTTTCTTACAAGACCCGGGGGCCCGGACCGGCGAAAGTAGTGGTCATGACGAACACAGTGAATCCCATTGCCGATGGCTACCACTCGATCACCTGTTTCCTCGCGGTCGGCGACGGCAACAAAGCGATCGATTTCTACACCGCCGTCTTCGAGGCCGAGGTCGTCACTCGCAACGACATGCCCGACGGGCAGCCCGCGCACGCCGAACTGAAGATCGGCGACTCGACCCTGCAGATGGGGCTGCCCATCCCGGACAACGGCGTGCTGGCGCCGAACGGCGAGTGGGTGCACACCTCGATCGTGCACTACTGCCCCGATGTCGACGCCGTAGTGCGGCGCGCCGTCGAACACGGCGCCCGCAAGGTCGAGGAGCCGCAGACCTTCGTGACCGGCGACCGGTTCGGCGTGGTGATCGATCCCTTCGGGCACCGCTGGGTGGTGCTCACCAAGGTCGAGGACGTCTCGCGCGAAGAGGCCGAGCGCCGGGTAAACGAATGGATGGCCACCCAGGCCTGACGGCTCGGCTGCCTCCGCGGTCGTTCCGGGAACGGACCGCGGAGGCAGCGCCGCTGCGCCCCGGATCAACTCAACCCGGCGGCGTCCATGCCGCGCAATTCCTTCTTCAGATCCGCGATCTCGTCGCGTAACCGCCCGGCGAGTTCGAACTGCAACTCCCGAGCCGCGTTCATCATCTGTGCGGTGAGTTCCTTCACGAGATCGGCCAGTTCGGCGCGCGGCATCGACTTGACGTCGCGGCCCTCGTACACACCCGCGCTCACCGCCCGCCCCGGCTCGCCTTGCGCGCGTCTGCCCCGGCTGGCGTTGCGTCCGGAGCCACCGACCTCCACCTCGGTCTCGTCGGCCTCGCGGTACACCTGATCGAGGATGTCGGCGATCTTCTTGCGCAGCGGCTTCGGATCGATGCCCATTTCCTCGTTGTAGGCGATCTGTTTCGCGCGGCGGCGTTCGGTCTCGTCGATGGCGAACTGCATCGAGTCGGTGATCTTGTCCGCGTACATGTGCACTTCGCCGGAGACGTTGCGCGCCGCGCGCCCGATCGTCTGGATCAGCGCGGTCGTGCTGCGGAGAAATCCTTCCTTGTCCGCGTCGAGGATCGCCACCAGCGACACCTCGGGCAGGTCGAGGCCCTCGCGCAGCAGGTTGATGCCCACCAGCACGTCGTATTCGCCGAGCCGCAGCTGCCGCAGCAGCTCGACGCGGCGCAAGGTGTCGATCTCGGAGTGCAGATAGCGCACCCGGACCCCCAGCCCGAGCAGGTAGTCGGTGAGGTCCTCGGCCATCTTCTTCGTGAGCGTGGTGACCAGGACCCGTTCGTCACGCTCGGTGCGCTGCCTGATCTCGTGGATCAGATCGTCGATCTGCCCCTTCGTCGGCTTCACCACGACCTGCGGATCGACCAGGCCGGTCGGCCGGATGACCTGCTCGACCACCTCGCCACCGGTCTGCCCGAGTTCGTACGGACCGGGAGTCGCCGACAGATACACCGTCTGCCCGATCCGATCGGCGAATTCCTCCCAGGTCAGCGGCCGGTTGTCCACCGCGGACGGCAACCGGAAGCCGTACTCCACCAGGTTGCGCTTGCGGGACATGTCGCCCTCGTACATACCGCCGATCTGCGGGACGGTGTTGTGCGACTCGTCGATGACGAGCAGGAAGTCCTCCGGGAAGTAATCCAGCAGCGTCGCGGGCGCCGAACCGGCCGGGCGGCCGTCGATGTGGCGGGAGTAGTTCTCGATGCCGGAGCAGAAGCCGACCTGCCGGATCATCTCCAGGTCGTATTGGGTGCGCATGCGCAGCCGTTGCGCCTCGAGCAGCTTGCCCTGACGTTCCAGCTCGGCGAGCCGGTCCTCCAGCTCGGCCTCGATGTCGTGCACCGCGCGCTCCATCCGCTCCGGGCCCGCCACATAGTGGGTGGCGGGGAAGATCCGCAGCATGTCGACCTGACGGACGACGTCGCCGGTGAGCGGGTGCAGGTAGTACAGCGCCTCGATCTCGTCGCCGAAGAACTCGATGCGAACGGCGAGTTCCTCGTAGGACGGGATGATCTCCACGGTGTCGCCGCGCACCCGGAACGAGCCGCGGGTGAACGCCATGTCGTTGCGGGTGTACTGCACGTCGACCAGCAGCCGCAGCAGCGCGTCCCGATCGATCTCGGTGCCGACCTGCAGCTGCACCGACCGGTCGAGATACGACTGGGGCGTGCCGAGGCCGTAGATGCACGACACCGAGGCGACCACCACCACATCGCGCCGGGACAGCAGGCTCGAGGTCGCCGAATGGCGCAGCCGCTCGACGTCGTCGTTGATCGAGCTGTCCTTCTCGATGTAGGTGTCGGTCTGCGCGATGTACGCCTCGGGTTGGTAGTAGTCGTAGTAGGAGACGAAGTACTCGACGGCGTTGTTCGGCAGCATCTCGCGCAGTTCGTTGGCCAGCTGGGCGGCGAGCGTCTTGTTCGGCGCCATCACCAGCGTCGGCCGCTGCAACCGCTCGATCAGCCAGGCCGTCGTGGCCGACTTGCCGGTACCGGTGGCGCCGAGCAGCACCACGTCGCGTTCCCCCGCGGTGATCCTGCGCTCCAGTTCGGCGATCGCGGCAGGCTGGTCGCCCGCGGGCTGGTGCTCGCTGACCACCTCGAACCGGCCGCCGACGCGCTCGATCTCGCCGACCGGGCGGAACTCCGAGTGCGCGAGCGGCTGCTCGGCGGCCCTGTCCTCGAAGCCCTCCGCCGGAATCTCGGTTGCGAATGCCATGCTCACCAGCCTAGGCCCACCCACCGACAGGTTCCCGTGGACAACGGACGGTCACGAGCCGGGTGATGCCCCGCGCTTCGGCGCTGTGAAACCGATCACATCGAAAGCGGTCGCCGGCCGGTCGTTCGCCGAAAGTTCCCGAGTTCGCGTGCCACCGATACGCGCGGACGCGATCGAGCCGCCTGTCGGCCATCGAGAAGAAGGGGATAAGCGACACCGCGCGGTGGGTACACCGAAAGCGAACGATTTCAACGACTTTCGATGAAGCGGTGCGAGCCCGCTCCTATCATCCTCGGCGGCACGGAGTTCGCCGTGCGGCCTGCGCTCGACCGCATCCTCACAGCCCACGTACCCGCGCTCGGCGCGAACGGTTACATGTCCGAAATGTCCGTTGCGGCAACAGGTTTCGTGTGGAAGAACACCTTATCGCGAACCGCGCGAGCACCCCGACCCAGGTGTAACCTGATCTGGTTGTTCGGACGTGGTGAAGGACAAAAGCCATGAGCGGTCTGATTCCATTGCTCGTCGCCGTGCCGGCTGTGACCGGCATCGCCGGGTACGTCGCCAGAGACATCCGCGCGGTGGTTCCCTCCGTCGCCGGCGCCGTCATGGCCGCCCCACCAGGGCCGATCGCTCCCGTCAGACCGGCGCCGCACCGGCCGCGGGTGGAGTTCTTCAATCTGGCCGAACTCAGCAACACCGACGCCAAGGGCTTCGTCCGCCCGGTCGACCGCTTCCACGTCGAGCCGTGGGGCCTGTACATGGCCCGCCGGGTCGGCGGACCGGATTCGCACTACCTCGAATCCTGGTTGCTGCCGGGACTCTCGTTGCGCGCGACGCTGGCGCGGACCAACCCGGCGCACCACCGGGAACCGGTCTACCGCCTCGACGTCGGCGAGTTCAGCCGGGTCGGCCAGAAACGCTGGAAGGCGGTGGACCAGTACTTGTCCATCGCCGTGCGCCGCGGCGGCACCGCCGAACTGCTCGGCGTCGACGAACTGCTCGCCGCGCATGCCGCGGGACTGGTCGAGACGGCGCAGGCGCACCGGGCGTTCGAGCGGGCCACGGCCGTGCTGGACGGGCTGGCCGCGCACGATCACCGCGTGGAGGGCTGGCTCGCCACCCACGGCATCACCCTCACCTGGATGTAGCCCGCGGATTACTGCCTCCGGCTCGACGCGCCGGGAACGGCGGTAGATTCTTGATGCATGACGCAGGCACCCATCGTCGACGTGCACCGGCCCAAAGTCGAGTACTTCAACCTCGCGGACCTGACGAACACGGATCCGAAAGGCTTCGTGCGCCCGGTCGAGAAGTACCACGTCGAGCCGTGGGGCCTGTACATGGCGCGCACCTCGGATCACCCGCAGTTCCACTACATCGAGTCCTGGTTGCTGCCGAAGCTGCACCTGCGCGCGACCATCTTCCACTACCTGCCCGCGCATCGGCGCGACCAGGACTACTACCTCGACATCGGTGAATTCACGCCGGTCGCCCCGAAGAAGTGGAAGTCCGTCGATCACTACCTCGACATCGTCGTGCGCTCCGCACGCGAGACGCAGCTGCTCGACGTCGACGAGCTGATCGCCGCGCACGCCGCGGGCCTGATCAGCCTCACCGACGCCGAGGCGGCGGTGCAGCACGCCACCGCCGCCATCGACGGCATCGCCGCGAACGGTCACACCTTCGAGGGCTGGCTGGAGACCATGGACATCACCTTGACCTGGCTGTAGTCCCGGACCTGCGCACACCCGACCCGATCGGCGCGGCGGACGGACGGGGCCGGAGCGGCTAAGGCGCCGACGACTCCCGCCAAGCGAGCGCCCGCGGATACGCGGCGTCGAACCAGGGCTCTTTGACGTCGAGGTAGGCGGCGGTGGCCTCCGCGCCCGTCAGCCCTGCCGCCTTGGCTTCACCCTCACGCTTGACGGCGAGATACTCCGCGCGAGCCCCGGCGTCGGCACGCAGCCAATCCCGCAGCAGCAGCGCGTATTGCTGCCCCGGCGAACCCTCGACGCGCACGTGCACGTTGGCCAGCCGGCCGGGGTCGGCGCTCTGGTGGAAGCGCTTGCTCCACAGCGCGGTGTCCACGCCCGCCGGGTCCTGCGGCGTCGGCTTGGGATTGTCCTGGGTACTCTCCGGCCGCGCCGGGAATCCCGCGGCGGCGATGGCATCGCGCAGGCCGTCGGCGGCGGCCAGGTCGGCGACCGTGATCTGCAGATCGATGACGTCCTTGGCGGGCAGGCCCGGCACGGACGTGGAACCGACGTGGTCGATCCGGGAGGCGGCGCTGCCGCAGGCCACCCACAGCCTGGCGATCAGCCGCTGCGCCTGCGCGGGCCAGGCCGGATCGGCGGGCACCAGCCGGATGTCACCGCGTCGCGCGGGCGTCCCGGCGCGCAGGTTGCGCTCGAAGGGCACCAGGCGCTCCGCCCACAGCGCGCGTACCTCCGCCTCGACCTCACCCGGCGCGCCACTGTTGTCCAGCAATACATCGGCAACGGCTCGGCGCTGCTCGTCGGTGGCCTGCGCCGAAATACGCGCACGCGCATCGGATTCGGCGACACCGCGGAATTCCACCAAACGGCGAATTCGCGTTTCCGCGTCGACGTCGACGATGAGCACGAGATTCATCAACGGCGCCAGGCCGTTTTCCACCAGAAGTGGAATATCCTGCACCACAACGGCGTCCGCGGGTGCGGCCGCGATCAATTCCGCGGTACGTTTTCCGACGAGCGGGTGCACGATCGAATTCAGTTTCGCGCGCGCCGCGTCGTCACCGAAGGCCGCGGCGGCCAGGGCGGGCCGGTCGAGACTGCCGTCCGCGGCGAGGATGCCTGCGCCGAACGCCTCCACCAGCGCGGCGAGTCCCTCGGTGCCCGGCTCGACCACCTCCCTGGCGATGAGGTCGGAATCGATGACCACCGCGCCGAGGTCGGCCAGTGCGCGAGCCACCGTCGACTTCCCCGCTCCCATGCCTCCGGTGAGGCCGATTCGTAACATTCGACCAGTCTCGCATCCGGGCCTGGCAGGGGCCTGTGCTGCCCCGAACGCGTCGGCGACGGTCCGCCTCGTAGGCCCGGCCCGTCGACGGGCGATCCGGCCGATTACCCGATGCGGTCGCGTATTCCACCGCCCGGGAAGCCATTTGCCCGATCCGTGACAGCGCCGAGACCGATTCGCAACAATTCCGGATGTTTACGGTTCGGCCGCGACGACTTTCCGACACGCCGAGGCAATTACTCGGGCAAAATACTCTGCCGATCAGTTTCGTTCCGCTAATCTTCGCCGTGGCGATCCAGGCCGACACCAGCGAAGCAAAGGAACACCATTGGGCACCAGAATCAACCGGGCGGGTCGCCACCGCCTGGGCATGGCGGGGCGAGTGCACTGCATTCAGATCCCCGCTGTCGCGGCGGCGCTCGCCGAGCACCGTCGCTCTTGGTTCACCGCGTTCATCAGTCCCGCGCGGCACAGTTTCGCTGCCATGCGGAACCGTCCGGCCGCACCCGCGGTCCGGTGGGTACCTGCTACCGCAAGCTGAACCCGAGCTCGAAGTGGCCCAGCCTCTCGCCAAGGCTGGGCCACTGTTTTGCGTGCCAACGGTGAGCGCGGTTCCCGGTGCGCGACATCGGCCGGACAGAATGTAAGTACAGATGCAAGATCGATGGCGGGCCGCGACAGTGAACTCGCTTCCGGCGGAACTCCGCGCCGACCGTCCCCGAATAAGCCGTGCTTCCCCGAGCGCGAACTCCGAGCGGCCCGGATGCCCGGGTGACATCGTAAATAATTACGAAAGTTCTCCTCCGATTCGGTGACGAAGCCGTGCGACGACACGGCATGCACTCGGTTTCGATTCGTGACCGTCACCGGGACGAGAGAAAAACATCTCCGAAACCGCCGCCGTTTCCACGGCTTCTCGCGCAACTCGACCCACCGAACGGTCCCATAAGCGCCGACGACCGAATTCCCGGCATTATCGCCAGCGGGATATCGCCTTTCACCAGCGGCCGACGCCTTTCGGATTCTCGATGTGGTGCGTCTCCTGGCAAACCATCCGCAGCGAGCCGGGCTACCGGGTCTCTCGCGGCGCTCAGCCCGACGTCACGCGGCGCAGCAGCCCGTACAGTTGCCTGCGCTCCGGTTCGTCGAGCACGGCCAGTGCGGGCACGTTGTCGAACACCTCTCGATCGAGAGTTCTCCGGAGGTCCTCTCCCCGCTCGGTGAGAGTCAGCAGGCGCGCGCGGCGATCGGTGGGGTGCACCTCCTTGCGCACCAAGCCCAGCGCCTCCAAGCGGTCCACCATGGTCGCGGTATTCGACAGGTCGGCACCCAACTGACGGGAGAGATCCTTCGGCGTCATGGGCGTAGCCAGTCGCCCCAGCGCCTTCGCCTGCGCCGGGGTCACGCCCAAACGCGCTGTGGCAGCGGCGAAATGCGCACGCACCAGCCCGACCGCGCGCTGCAGCACGTCGACCAACTCCGCCATGCTCGGCACCTCTTGCGGTTCGCTCACCGGCACAGCCTACCCACGGCACACTAATTAGTGGTTGACCACCATTAAATCGGATGTCACCATAGCTCGGTAATAGTGGTACACCACCAATGAAGGAACCATGACTACTTCGACGATCGCACCGCGCCCCGGCCTGAGGTCCGGCTATCTGGCGTTGACGCTGTTGTGCTCGGTGCAGATGATGCTGAATCTCGACGACACCGTGGTCAACGTCGCACTGCCCACCATCCAGCGCTCGCTGCACATGTCCGAAAGCGACCTGACCTGGATCGTCAACGCCTACCTCCTGCTGTTCGGCGGGTTCCTGATCTTCGGCGGACGTTGCGCCGACCTGTTCGGCGGCAAGCGCGTCTTCCTGGTGGGCGTCACCGTGTTCGCGGTCGCGTCACTGACCACCGGCCTCGCGCAGAACGGCTTGATGGTGGTGGCGAGCCGGGCGGGTCAGGGCATCGGCGGCGCTCTCGCCAGTCCGGCCGCGCTGAGCATCGTCGCGGGATTGTTCACCGACCCACGGGCGCGAAGTCGCGCCTTGGGCATCTGGGCCGGCCTCGGCGGCTTGGCGGCCACGCTCGGCGTGGTGCTTTCCGGCGTCATCACTCAGTACGCGAGCTGGCGTTGGTGCTTCTTCATCAATGTGCCGGTGGCGCTGATCGCCCTGGTCGCGATTCCACGACTGGTCGAGACGGGAACCCGGAGCGAGGCCGTGCGGCCGCGCATCGACGGGCTCGGCGCAGCCCTGATCACCGCGGCGGTCGCGGCGTTCGACTACGGGCTGATCGACAGCGGCCGAGCATCCTTCGCCGCGACGGCGTTCCGGCTGGGTGCGGGTCTCGCGCTGCTGCTCGCGTTCCTCGTCCGCGAACGGCGCCACGCGTCCCCCCTGATTCCCTTGTCGTTCTTCCGCGATCGGGATCGGGCGGTCGCCAACGCGGCCAACGTCCTGTTCTGCTCGGCGATCCTGTCGATGTTGTTCTTCCTCACCCTCCACCTGCAGCAGGTCATGCACTACAGCCCGGCCCGAACCGGAGCGGCCTGGCTGCCGTTCTGCGCGTTGGTGATCGCGGGCTTCGCGACTTCGGCGGCCCTCACTCCACGTTTGGGCGTCCGCTGGGTTCTGACCACCGCGATGGTCGCCTGCGGTCTCGGCATGCTCGCGCTGTCGCGGCTGTCACCCACGGGAGGCTATCTCGAGCTGTTGCCGGGCATGCTGGCCGCCGGGTTCGGAATGGGCTTGGCGTTCGTGTCGATCACCATCGCGGCGGTCGGTGAAACCCACGAGGACATCACCGGACTGGCCTCCGGACTGGTGACGACGACGCAACAGCTCGGCGGCGCGTTCGGGCTCGGCGTGCTCAGCACCGTCGCGATCAGCCGCAGCACCGCGTTGCTCGAGTCCGGGATCTCCACCGAATCCGCACTCACCCAGGGATTCCGGCTCGCATTCGAAATCAGCTCGGCGATTCTCGCGGTGGCGGCGATCCTCGCGGCACTCGGCATCACAGCGAAAGCCGGCACCGCTCCGGCACCGGCTCGCTGAATTCATGGACCGGCGACGGCGAGACACCTCATCGGATGCCTCGCCGAAGCCGCACCAGCCCGGAACGCGGGGTCAGGCAGTCGTACCCGCGTGCATCTGCCGAGGCGGATTCGGCAGCCCGAGTGCGGTATTGAGGCGGTAAGCCCCACCCAGACCGTGGAAGACCGCCATGCTCAGGCCTCCGATGCCGATGCTCACCGCACCGACCCATGGATGACTCGCCAAGTCGGCCCAGTACACCAGCAGCGCCGTCAGCAGCAGTCCGAGGAATCCGGCCACGGAGTTGCGCACGGGCGCGTTACCCGTGACGTTCGGGAACTCCTCCCCCATCATCCCTTTCACGAAATGCGGAACGGCGTTCACTCCCAGGATCCCGGCACCGAGGGCCAGGGCGACAGTGGACCACATCGCTACCACCTCACTCTCCAATTCGGTCAACAGTTGTAGACCGAAAGCTACCCCTGCGCGGCCTTTGAGTCAACGCACGTAGACTGAATTCATGGATGCCACTCCCACCCGAGCCCAGCAGCGCCGCAACACGGAGGAACGGATCCTGGCGGCGGCGGGCCGGTTGTTCGCGGAGATCGGCTACGACCGGACGACCATCCGGGCCGTCGCGACGGAGGCGGACACCGATCCGAGCCTGGTGATGCGCTATTTCGGATCGAAAGAGAATTTGTTCGCGCGGGTCGCGGTCTTCGCCGACGACCACCCGATCACCGGGACGCCGGAGCAGGTCGCCGAACTCCTACTCGACGCGCTCGCCATCAAGCTCGCCGACCAGCCGGTCAACACGCTGGCGGCGATCCGCTCGATGCTCACCCACCCGGACGCCGCCGACGAGGTACGCGCGGCCATGACCGCGCGACAGCGGGAAGCGGCCGGGCAGTTGCGCGACGATGAGGCGGACCTGCGCGCCGGATTGCTGGGAGCCCTCACCATCGGCGTGGTGATCGGCCGTCATCTGCTCGAACTCGATGGTCTGCGCGACGCGCCGCCGCAGCGCATCATCGCCTTGCTGCGCAACGCCTTTCACGACATCGCGCACGGCCCCGCCGAACCGGGATCGCACGAGGGAACACGACCGGCACGCTAGACCGTCCGAGCTCCGCGACGCCGCTGCGGAACCGCCGCCGAACCCGACGGGCTAGAAGCCGAGCGAACGAACCAGGTCGCGCATCTCGGCGCGGAACAGTTTCCCCGGGTCCTGCGACTGTGGACGCAGGTGGCCGTACACCTCCAGTGCGATCGGGCCGTGCATCCGGCCCCACAGACGCAGGGCGAGGGCGAGCGCGTCGGGAGGTAGATCCGGGAAGTCGGACCGGACATGGTCGACCAAGCTCGCGTCGAAGTCGGACCACGTGCAGTCACCCGCGGACTGGGTAGCCGCGGCCCGTGGCCACGCGGCGGCCGCGAGACCGACCAGGCCGGTACAGGCGCGTAATTCGGCCGCGCCGGCGGGTCCGCCCGGCGGCGGCCGATAACCGGGCACCGGGTCGCCGTAGATGAGCCGGAATTCGGCGGGCCGTTCGATTGCCCAGGCGCGCACGGCCTCGGCCCAGGCCATGATGCGTCCGGCCGGATCCGCCGCCGGAACGGCGTCGCGCGCCGCTTCCAGCCGGTCGACCAAGGCGGTGTAGACGTCCGAGATGAGGGTGGAGATCAGGTCGTCGCGGGTGGCGAAGTAGCCGTAGATCGCGCCCGCCGTCATGCCCATTTCGCGAGCGATGGCGCGCAGCGAGATCGCGTCGGGACCGCCCTCGGCGAGCAGCCGCATCGCGATCGTCGTGATGTCCTCCAGCGTCTGGGCGCGCAGGCGCTCCCGGCGACTTCTCACGATTTCGGCCACGGTTGACACCCTACAGCGTTTGTATACTATCTGCCGTGTTGTTACTGAACAGCGTGTAGTAAATGAACATTGCTAAGGAGAATCGTGGACATCGGAGTTTTCGGGGCGACCGGCGTCATCGGGTCGCGCGTGGTCACCGAAGCGCTGCGGCGGGGGCACCGGGTCACCGCGTTCACTCGCGACGCGGCGCGTATCCCGACCCGCGAGGGGAGCGCGACGTGGGCGGTGGCCGACTGGCTGGATACCGACAGCATCGCCGAGGCCATAGCCGGGCTCGACGTCGTCGTGAGCGCGGTGAACGCCGGGCACGGCATCGCCGACACCATCGCCAGAGCGGACGACTTCGTGGTGGGCGCACGGGCGATGGTCGCCGCGCTCGACCGGCAGCCGCGCGTCCGGCTGATCGCGGTGGGCGGGGCGGGCAGCCTGGAAGTCGCGCCCGGCATCCAATTACTGGACACCGGAGACGATTTCACTCGCACCCTCACCGAAGTGCTCGACGTTCCCGCGGACTACGCGCGGGTGGTGCGCGCATTGCGCGACGCGTTGAACATCTATCGGCTGTCCAACCGCAATTGGACCTACCTGAGCCCCTCCTCGGGGCGGATCGCTCCGGGCGAGCGCACCGGCCGCTTCCGGATCGGCGGCGATCAACTCTTGGTCGGCGGCGGAGACCTCTCCGCCGAAGACGTGGCGGTCGCCCTCATCGACGAGGCCGAGCAGCCGCGTTTCGTTCAGCGCCGCTTCACCGTGGGCTACTGAGGCTGGAGTCGCCTGCCGAACAACCCGGGGCCTACGGGCGAACAGCCGGGCGCCGCGCACGGTTTCTGTCGGACCCCTCCGGCACAATAAGGGATGTCGGACGTCGATCAGGTTGCCACACAAAGTAATCCGCAACCCGAGAGATAGGGGTCACCATGCCCGACGTCCTTGCTTCGACGCCCGACCGTCTCACCGTGGACCACGAAGAGCTCGTGGCCTTCGCGGCGGAGATCGAGCGGCACCGTGCCCTGCTGCGCCCCGCCGCGGAGGATTACCGGTACCGCGTGGCCCAGCGGATCGAGCATCTGGACCCGTCGGACCAAGAGCCGTTCCTGCGGCAGGCGGAGCAATTCGTCGAGTCGCTGCTGATCGACCCGATCCGGCACAACACACTGGATCTGGCCGCTTACCGGGCGATCCGGGACGGTGTCCCCGTGCGGTTCGACGCCGAACGTCGAGCCTACGTTCTGCGTCGATCGGAGCGGGAACCGCTGGTGATTCGCCCCGGCTTGCCGGAACATCGGCTGGGCGTCATCGCCCGGCTGGCCTCGCTCGGGTTGCGGCTCGAGCAGATTCAGGTCGTCGCGCTCACCACGGCCCAGATGGTGGCGCCACATGAGGCGCTACGGCCGCCCGCTCACGCGCCACGAGTGCAACGCGGCACGACGAAAGCCTCACGGCACGAGAACGACTGAAAAACTCACCGAAAAACGACTGTGCCCCAACCGAATCCCGGTTGGGGCACAGTCGTTCAGCCTATTGCCGATCAGGCGTTGCCGGACAGCTTCTCACGCAGAGCCGCCAGCTGGGCGTCGCTGGCCAGCGAACCGCCGGCGGGCTCGGCCTGGCCCGCGGAGGACTGCGAACCGCTCTCGGAGGAGTAGTTCGACGCGCCGCCGCCGTTCGCGGCCTCGGCCGCGGCGTCGGCCGCCATCTTCTCCATCTGCGCGGTGTGCATCTTGTGGCGACGCTCCGCCTCGGCGTAGCGGCCCTCCCACTCCTCGCGCTGCTTGTCGAAGCCCTCGAGCCACTCGTTGGTGTCGGGGTCGAAGCCCTCGGGGAAGATGTAGTTGCCCTGCTCGTCGTAGCTGTCGGCCATGCCGTACTTCGACGGGTCGAACTCGGCGTGGTAGTCCTCGTTGGCCTGCTTGAGGCTCAGCGAGATCCGGCGACGCTCCAGGTCGATGTCGATGACCTTGACCATCGCGTCGTCGCCGACGGCCACGACCTGGTCCGGCACCTCCACGTGGCGCTCGGCCAGCTCGGAGATGTGCACCAGGCCCTCGATGCCCTCCTCGACGCGGACGAACGCGCCGAACGGAACGAGCTTGGTGACCTTGCCCGGCACGATCTGGCCGATCGCGTGGGTGCGGGCGAACTGACGCCACGGGTCTTCCTGGGTCGCCTTGAGCGACAGCGAGACGCGCTCGCGGTCCAGATCGACGTCGAGCACCTCGACGGTGACCTCGTTGCCGACCTCGACGACCTCGGACGGGTGGTCGATGTGCTTCCAGGACAGCTCGGAGACGTGCACCAGACCGTCCACGCCGCCCAGGTCGACGAAGGCGCCGAAGTTGACGATCGAGGAGACCACACCCTTGCGGACCTGGCCCTTCTGCAGCTGGTGCAGGAACTCGCTGCGCACCTCGGACTGGGTCTGCTCCAGCCAGGCGCGGCGGGAGAGCACGACGTTGTTGCGGTTCTTGTCCAGCTCGATGATCTTGGCCTCGATCTCCTTGCCGACGTACGGCTGGAGATCGCGGACGCGCCGCATCTCGACCAGCGACGCGGGCAGGAAGCCGCGCAGGCCGATGTCGAGGATCAGGCCGCCCTTGACGACCTCGATGACGGTGCCCTTGACGGCCTCGTCCTTCTCCTTGAGCTCCTCGATGGTGCCCCACGCACGCTCGTACTGCGCCCGCTTCTTCGACAGGATCAGGCGGCCTTCCTTGTCCTCCTTGGTGAGAACAAGGGCCTCGACCTCATCGCCCACGGAAACGACCTCGTTGGGGTCGACGTCGTGCTTGATGGAGAGTTCACGAGAGGGGATGACGCCTTCGGTCTTGTAACCGATGTCGAGCAGGACCTCGTCGCGATCGACCTTGACGATGGTTCCTTCGACGATGTCGCCGTCGTTGAAGTACTTGATCGTGGCGTCGATGGCGGCGAGGAAATCCTCGGCGGAGCCGATGTCGTTGACGGCTACCTGCGGCGAGGTGACGGTGGTGGGCATATGTCGGTTTGCTCCGGACGGATTGTGGTCGGTTGCGGACATTGGAACTTTCGGTACGCTGCGATCTCACCGCGAAGTGTGAAGACGGACACTAGGAACGTACCGCACGCGACGCGCGTGAAACTCAGCACGGGTTGAACTTCGGTACGGCTGTACGGAAGACACTCGCGCGTTCAGCGTACGCGACCTCGGTCCGGGCGGGCAAACCGGTCGGGTCGCCACGCCGATAGTCTGATCGGCGTGTCGGAAGATCGCCATGCGCAAGCAAACGCACTGCTCGGAACGACGGGCACGGTGCGGACCCGGATCGGATCGGCGGCCAGCAGACTGGCCAGCAGGCGATGGTGGGACGCCGACGCCGCGCAGTACCACGAGACGCACGCGGAGTTCCTCGGCGTGGACTCCCCCGGCGGCGAGTTCGTGTGGTGCCCGGAGGGCCTGCACGAAGGCGACATGAGATTCCTCGGCGACGTCACCGGCAAAGCGGTGCTGGAGATCGGCTGCGGCTCCGCTCCGTGCTCGCGCTGGCTGGCGGGGCAGGGCGCGCGTCCCGTCGGGCTCGACCTGTCGCGCGGGATGCTCGAGCGGGGCCTCGCGGTGATGGCGCGCGGCGGCCCGCGAGTGCCGCTGGTGCAGGCGGACGCCGAGGCCCTTCCGTTCGCGGACGCGTCGTTCGATCTGGCCTGCTCGGCGTTCGGCGCGGTGCCGTTCGTCGCCGATTCGGCGCAGGTGATGCGCGAGGTCGCGCGAGTGCTGCGCCCCGGTGGGCGCTGGGTGTTCTCGGTGAACCACCCGATGCGCTGGATCTTCCCGGACGATCCCGGCCCGGCGGGCCTGACCGCCACCATCCCGTACTTCGACCGCACCCCTTACGTCGAGGTCGACGGCGACGACGTGCCCACCTACGTCGAGCACCACCGGACCATCGGCGACCGGGTCAGGGAGATCGTCGCGGCGGGCCTGGTGCTGGAGGACATCGTCGAACCGGAGTGGCCGGAATGGCTCGACCGCGAATGGGGGCAGTGGAGCCCGCTGCGCGGTGAGCTTTTCCCCGGTACGGCCATCTTCGTCACGAGGAAGCCCGGGCCGTGAGGCGGCGGTCATCGACCAGCTCGAGGATGGAGACCTCGTGGCTGACCAGTAGCATCTGCGTCCGCGGCAGGTCGATCAGCTTGTGCAGACCGTCCCGGAAGGCTTCGGCCTCCGCCATGGTGTCGAAGTCCAGCTCGATGAGCACCCGGTTGGGGTTGTGCGTGAACCGCGCCACCCGGCAGTTGCGGGCTCCCGCCTCGGTGTAGTACTGCACCAGACCGTCGAAGGCGGGCTTCCACGTCTCGTAATCGCGGACGGTGTCATCGATGTGCACGACCGTGGTCATCATTTCCCCTTTCGGTTCCGATGGCCGGACATTTGCTGACACCTTGCAAGTCTTCGCGCCCTCGGGCCGGGGCACCATCTCTGATCGGTATCGAGGTCGTGTCACTGCGACTTCGGTTTGCGTCCGGCCTGCTCCAGCGCCAGGCGCAGCGCGTACTCGATCTGGGCGTTGATGCTGCGCAGGTCGTCGGCCGCCCACTTCGCGATGGCGTCGTGGACGGCCGGGTCCAGGCGTAGCAGCAGTTTCTTGCGCTCGGCCATGGGCAGCCCGCCTCAGGAGTAGAGCGAACCGGCGTTGACGACGGGCTGGGTGGGACGGTCACCGCACAACACGACGAGCAGGTTCGACACCATCGCCGCCTTGCGCTCCTCGTCCAGTTCCACCATGCCCTCCTGAGCGAGCCGCTCCAGCGCCAAGCCGACCATGCCGACCGCGCCCTCGACGATCCGGGTCCGCGCGGCGACCACCTGGGCGGCCTGCTGGCGGACCAGCATGGCCTGGGCGATCTCGGGCGCGTAGGCGAGGTGGGTGATCCGCGCCTCCAGCACCTCGATACCCGCCATTTCGGTGCGTTCACGCAGTTCGACGGTCAGTTCCCCGGCCACCTCCGCGCCGTCGCGCAGGCTGGTGCGGTCGGCCTCGTGCGCGTCATACGGGTGCGTCGTGGCCAGGTGCCGGACGGCCGCCTCGGACTGGGTCTCGACGTACTCCTCGTAGTCGTCGACGGCGAAGGCCGCCTTGAAGCTGTCCACCACCCGGTAGACGACCACCGCGGCGATCTCCACCGGGTTGCCGTCGGCGTCGTTGACCTTGAGCTTCTGGGTCTCGAAGTTCCGCACGCGCAGCGAGATGCTCTTGCGGTCGGTCAGCGGGAGCACGGAATAGAAGCCGGGCTCGCTCACCGAGCCGACGTAGCGGCCGAAGAACTGCACCACCTTGGCCTCGTTCGGGTTCACCACGGTCAGCCCGGTCGCGAGCAGCAGCAGGACGACGACCACGACGACCGCCGCCACCGCACCGGCCACCGCGAAGCCGTTGCCGTCCCTGGCGCCCACGGCGAAACCGAGCGCCGCGCCGCCGCCGAACAAGACCGTGAGCACGAACCACCCGAGCAGCACCAGAAAGCCGTCGACGTGGAACGCGGATCGAAACTGCATGACATTCTCCCAATATCAGAGTGATATCACGAAGATAGCATGACGCCGCCGCGCCACACCAGGGCGCGGTGGCGGTGCGATCAGCGGCCTTCCGGCCGGATGTTGCGGTTGAAGCGGAACAGATTGCGCGGATCGTGCTCGGCCTTGAGCGCGGCCAGCCGGGCGTAGGTGTCGGGCCGGTAACCCGCGCGGGTCTGCGCCTCGTCCGCTTCGGCGCCCGCGCCGTAGAGGAAATTGAGGCTGTGCCCGAGCGTCCACGGCGTCAGCGCGGCGCGGATCGCGGCGCGAGTCGCGGCACCCTCGGGGCCGGTGATGATTCGCACGACATACGCGGCCTCGCGATGATCCACGGCGATGCCGGTATCGCTCGGGCGGGCCAGTGCCCCGCCGAGATGACGGACGTCGACGACCGCGCCCGCCCCGGAATCCGGGCCCGCGGCGGCGAGGAGGGCAGCGGCCGTCTCCTCGGTGAATTCGCCGAGTAGCGCGTTGGTAGCGGCATAGGCGTGTGGATGATCAGGGTCGCTGTGAATGGTGTGCGACTCCGGGTACGGCATTTCGCGCAGATCGTCCTTCAGCCGTTCCCCCACCGCCCGCAGTGGCGCGACCAGCCGTTCCCCTTCTTCCGCGGGCCCGTTGTAAGCGATCCGTGCGGAGGCGACGTACCGTCCGCGCAGCGGCGCGGGCACCTGGGGGATATCCGGGAAGGCGAGCATGGTGACCGTCGAGGTGAGATTTTCCGGCACGGTCGCGGTCCATCGTCGCCACGCGTCCAGCGCCCGCTCGACCAGCGGCGTGTCGAACACCAGCTGTCCGCCGTACACCGTGATGACCGGGACCAGGCCGACTTCCAGCGCGGTCACGACGCCGAAGTTGCCCCCGCTGCCGAGTACGGCGCCGAACAACTCGTCGTCCGGCGTCAGCGTGCGCACCCGGCCGTCGGCGGTGACCAGCTCGATCGATCGCACGTGCTCGGCCGCGTACCCGAACCGGCGCGCGAGCAGACCGACGCCGCCGCCGAGCAGATAGCCGACCACGCCCACCGACAGCGACGAACCGTTCAGCGGCGCCAGTCCGTGCTCGGCCGCCGCGTCGACCAGCGCGCCCGCCCGCACTCCCGCGCGGACATGCGCGGTCCGGCGCACCGGATCGATCCGGAGGTCGGTCATGCGCCCGGTGCTGATCAGCACACCGCCGTCCGCGGCGACCGACAGTCCGTGGCCGGTGGCCTGCACGGCGATCGGCAGATCGTGGCGCGCGGCGTATTCCACGGCCGCGCGCACGTCCTCGGTGTGCACCGCGCCCACGATCAGCGCGGGCCGATGGGTGTAGGCGGTCTGGAACCCGGCGATCTCGGCGTCGTAACCGTCGTCGCCAGGGCGGAAGACCGGGCCGGTGAAGATGTCGCTGTTTTCTTCGATCTGTGCGGCGTTGTTTCCCATGGCTTCGACCCTGCCCGGCCAGGGTGAAGAAGTAAAACAGATAGTTCTTCTAGTTCCTATAATGATCGATTATGGAGCTGCGTCAGCTACGGTACTTCGTCACGGTCGCCCAGGAAGCGAGCTTCACCCGCGCGGCGGCTCGGCTGCATCTGGCCCAACCCGGCCTGAGCGCCCAGATCCGGCAGCTGGAGCGCGAACTCGGCCAACCGCTGCTCGACCGTGGGGGGCGTACGGTGACCCTGACCGAGGTGGGCGCCGCCGTTCTGCGGCACGCGCAGGCGGCGCTGGCCGCCGCCGAGCGGATCACCCATACGGTGGACGAGTTCAGCGGGTTGCTGCGGGGTCAGGTCCGAGTCGGCCTGATCTCGGGAGCGGCGGTCGAGGAGTTCGACGTCGCCGCCGTGCTCGCCGAATTCCACGGGGACCACCCCGAGGTCGGCATCAGCCTCACCGAGGACACCTCCGAGCGGATGCTCGCCGCCCTCGGCCGGGGTGATCTCGACATCGCCCTGATCGGGGTGACCGGCGCGGACCTCGAACCGGGCATCGGCATCGAAGTGGTGCTGGAGACCGCGGTGGTTGCCGCCGTCGCGGTGGCGGACCTCGACTACGGTGCGGAGATCCCGCTGACCGCGCTGCGGGATCGTCCGCTGATCTGTCTCACCCCCGGCACCGGAATCCGCGGCGTCTTCGAGCGGGCATGCGCCGCGGCGGGATTCGAGCCCGCGATCGCCTACGAGGCGGCGGCGCCCGCGCTGCTGCTGCGCTTGGCCGCGCGCGGTCTCGGTGTCGCGGTCGTGCCCGCGCTCAGCACCGAGGAGGCCGCGGCCTTCGGGGTGCGGACCGTCCGGATCGTCGAACCGGAACCGCGCGGGCGCCTCGCACTGGTCTGGCGCACCGACCGTCCTGCGAGTCCGGCAGCCAAAGTGCTGCTCGGACAGCTGCGCATCGCGCTGCGCGCCGGGACGTAACCTCCTCAGAGCAGTCGCGAGAGGAACGCCTTGGTGCGCTCGTGCTGCGGATCCGCCAGCAGTTGTCTGGGCGGCCCCGACTCGACGACCACGCCGCCGTCCATGAACGCCAGCTGGTCGGCGACCTCGCGGGCGAATCCCATCTCATGGGTCACCACGACCATCGTCATGCCCGAGCGGGCCAGTTCCCGCATGACCGTGAGGACCTCACCGACCAGCTCCGGATCCAGCGCCGAGGTCGGCTCGTCGAACAGCATGAGCTTGGGGTCCATGGCCAGGGCACGGGCGATCGCGACGCGCTGCTGCTGCCCGCCGGACAGCTGCGCCGGGTAGGCGTTCGCCTTGTCCGCCAGCCCGACCCGGTCCAGCAGCTCACGCGCCCTGGTCACCGCCTCCGCTTTACGCACCTTCTTGACCTGGGTGGGCGCCTCGATGATGTTGTCCAGCGCCGTCCGGTGCGGGAACAGATTGAAATGCTGGAACACCATGCCGATCTCGCGGCGCTGCTTTGCCGCATCACGCGGGTGCATCTCGTAGAGCTTGTCGTTCTTCTCCCGGTAGCCCACGATCTCGCCGTCGACGTACAGCCTGCCCGCGTTCACCTGCTCCAGGTGATTGATGCAGCGCAGGAAGGTGGACTTACCCGAGCCGGACGGCCCGATCAGGCACAGCACTTCGCCGCGGCCCACCTCGAGGGAGACGCCCTTGAGCACCTGCAGTGCGCCGAAGTTCTTGCAGACCCGGTCCGCCAGGACCATCGGAGGGGCCGTGGTCTTCTCGACCTGCACGCTCATTTGGCCTTCTCCCCCTGCTGGGCGTCGGCCAGCTCCTGCAGCTGCTTGGTGGTCAGCGTGCGGGAGACGCCGCGCGAGTAGTAGCGCTCCAAGTAGTACTGCCCGACCATGAGCACACTCGTGATCGCCAGATACCAGGTGGCGGCGACCAACAGCAGCGGAATGGGCTGGAAGTTCACGCCGTAGATGTCCCGCGCCCGGCCGAACAGATCGGTGCTCAGCGGGATGCCGGTGACCAGCGAGGTGGTCTTCAGCATGCCGATGAGCTCGTTGCCGGTCGGCGGGATGATCACGCGCATGGCCTGCGGCAGCACCGTGCGGCGCATGGTCTGACTCCAGGACATGCCGAGCGCCAGCGACGCTTCCCGCTGCCCTTCACCGACGGAATTGATCCCGGCCCGCACGATCTCGGCCATGTACGCCGCTTCGTTGAGCCCGAGGCCGAGGACGGCGAAGGCGAACGCGGCCTGCAGTTGCTGCACGTCGAGGTGGAAGAACTCCGGCCCGAACGGAACGCCGAGCTGGATCCGGCTGTACAGCGACGGGACCAGCCCCCAGAACACGAGCTGCACGAACACCGGGGTGCCACGGAAGATCCAGAGGTACACCCATGCCGAGCTGCGCAATACCGGGTTCGGCGACAGCCGCATCACGGCCAGCACCGTTCCGAGCACGACCGCGATCGCCATCGCGCACACGGTGAGTTCCAGCGTGACGATCGCGCCTGCCGTGATCCTGGTGTCGAACAGGTACTTCCCATAGGTATCCCAGCGATAGGCCGGGTTCGTGGCGGCGCCGTAGACGAACAACCCCACCAGGACGAGGATGACCGCCGCCGCTATCCAGCGCCCCGGCCTGCGCAGCGGAACCGCTTTGATCGGCTCCGGCTCCCGCGTCGAATCCGCTCCGCCGGGCCCGGGATCGCCGGGCGCCGGCCGAGTGTCGTTGTCCGTCATCGATCAGCTCACGGCGCCGTTGACGACGGACTTCGTGATCGCGCCTTCCTGCACGCCCCAGTTCTTCGTGATCTCGGCGTATTTGCCCGTGTCGATCAGGTGCTGGACCGCCTTCTGCAGCACGGCGGCCAGCGGCGCGCCCTTGGGCACCGCCCAGCCGTAGGGCGCGGAGTCGAACACCGGCCCCGCGTTCTCGATCTTGCCGCCGCTCTGCTTGATCGCGTACGCCGTCACCGGCGAATCGGCCGACATGGCGTCGACCTGACCGAGCACCAGCGCGTTGGTCGCGGCGCTCTGCTCGTCGAACGACTTGATATCGATGGCGGGCTTGCCCGCGGCGACGCACTTGGCGCTCTTGGCGGGCACCTCGTCGGTGTGCTCCACGGTGGTGGCCTGCACGGCGACCTTCTTGCCGCAGGCGTTCTCCGGATCGACCGGCTTGCCCTTCTGCTGGGCCCACTGGATGCCCGCGTTGAAGTAGGTGGTGAAGTCGACCTGTTGCTCACGTTCCTTGGAGTCGGTGATCGACGACATGCCCACGTCGTAGGTGCCCGCCTGGATCGAGGGGATGATCTTCTCGAAGGCCGACTCGAGGTACTCGGCCTTGACGCCGAGCACGGAGGCGATCGCGTCCATCAGGTCCACGTCGAAGCCGACGATCCGGCCACTGGCGTCCTTGTACTCGTTCGGCTGGTAGGGGATGTTCACGCCGACGACGAGCCGGCCGGATTGCTTGATCTTGTCGGGGAGTTGTGCGGCGATCTCGTCGACCTTGTCCACCTGCACCTTGGCCACCGAGGGTCCGGTGTCCTCGGTGTTGGTGGTACATCCGGTCAGCACCAGTGCGCCCGCGGCGAGCGCGCCCGTGGCGGCTCGCAGGGCGCGCCTGCCGAGAAACGAACGATCAGACACAGCAGCCCTCCACATTTTGGCTCCACGCTACCCGGGCGTCATCACCCGTTTGGCAATTTAAGCGACCGGGCCGCTCCGCGCTGGACAGTAATGCAACAGCAACACGATCTGCTCGCGCGCCCCGTGCCGGGGCGCCGGCGGGGAGACCCTACTCCGCCGGGTGCCGCTCCGCGGATCGAATGAACGACGTCGGCTCGGGCTCTGCGTCGGCCCGGTTCCGCCGCCGTACGCCGCGGCTCTTCCCACGCGTGCTGTCCGGGGCGTGGCGGTGGACACGGCGCTCACATCCGCGCACGCGGTCCATCGGACACCGGCTCCGTTCGCGCGACGACGCCGTTGCGGCACCGGCGCCGAATTCCCCGGCAATCTTGACGACGCCTCCGCCAGCGCCGATGATTATTTGCCGGTCTTTTCGGGCCGGACGAGTTTCTCCGGATCGACGGATGAACCGAACGACTGTCCGGACACTCGAAAATTGATGTGCCCTCGAATATTCGAGCGACACGGCGGCGGTGAAACGTTCCCTCTTTCGGACGCTTCGCACCGACGCCCGCCCCGAGCACCGATGCGGGCCGGCCTACCGAACAAAGAGATATACGGCAGGCAGAGCCCGGCAAGCGCACAGAGAAAGGTTTGTTTTCCGGCCACCGGGCCGTCCGACGGTCCGATCCAGGACATGGTGAGCCGCGGATTTCGAATGCGCCGCGGGCTCGTCAGAGGAGGTTCACATCATGGATTCGTTCTGGGACTACGTGTGGTACACGATCCTCGTATTCGCTTTCGTGGCATACCTGATCGTGCTGTTCCAGATTCTGGTCGATCTGTTCCGGGATCACTCCGTCTCGGGCTTCGCCAAAGCCGTGTGGGTGATCGCCTTGGTGGTGTTCCCTTACCTCGCGGCATTGGTCTACCTCGTCGTCCGGGGCCGGGGCATGGCCCTGCGCGCCCAACATGCCCAGGCAGAAGCGAAACAAGCCACCGACCAGTACATCCGGGAGGTCGCTGGCAGGTCTCCCGCGGAGAGTATCGCCGACGCCAAAGCCCTCCTCGACTCCGGCGCGATCACCGTGGCCGAATTCGAGCAACTCAAGGCCCAGGCACTGGCAGGACAGCAGCCCGGTGCGGCGCCGCAAGCGGGCGCGGCGCCGACGCCGACGCCGCAACCGAGCGGGGCGCCCACCCGGCCTGCGGGTCGGTGACCAGCGCCGGTCTCGCGCTCAGGAAGCGAGGATGCGGGCCTTCTCGGCCTCGAATTCGGGTTCCGTGAGTACGCCCTGAGCTTTGAGTTCGGCGAGTTCCTTCAACGCGGTGATCCGGTCCATGCCCGCACCGCCGCCACTCGGCGGTGCGGGCGCGGGCTGCGGCGCGGCGGGTTGCTGCGCATACTGCTGCTGCGCGTACTGCTGTTGCGCGTACGGGTCGTACTGCGACTGTTCCTGCGCCGCCCAGCGGTCCCCCTGACGTCGGGAGACCCGATTGGAGACGGCGGTCGCGGTGCCCGCGACGACGGCGGTGCGGGCGACTCCGCGAAGCAAACCTGGCATGACTGTCTCCTATCGACTCTGTGCCTCGAGGGCATCCAACGACGACAAAAGGCTTTGCACCGGGATGCGCCCGGAGGCCACGAGCTGAGCGCCGTTGCGGCGCAACGCGGACGCGAAAGGCGCCGCCCACCTGTTCTCGTAGACCAGGATCGCGGCCGAACATCCCGGTTCGAGCGCCGCCCCGGCTTCCCTGCGGTCGGCTTCGTCGAGCAGGCCCGAGCCCGCCTCCGCGAACAGGGTGATGTCGAAGTCCCCTTCGAGTCCCATGTCGGCGATGTCGATTCCGGTGAGGGAACCGTCGGTGTCCTTGCGGACGAACGCCAGATCGAGGACCCGGACTATGCCGCGCTCGACGAGGTCGGCCAGCATGGGCAGCGCCGAACCGTCCGGGGGTCGATCCGGGGGAAATTCGATAACGAGATAGTCAATAGGGCCTATCGCGTCGATATCGGTATCGGTCACCGGAAGCCTCTTTTCCGTTGCGAAATGGAGAAATTCGTTCGAATCGGGCCGCCGTACCGATCGGCCTCTCACAGGTCTGCCGGAATACGCACCGGCATCCCGGATCCGAGAAATGACAACTTCGAACTCGGCTGCCATCCCGATGCTAATCTCAGTCATAGCGTACGCCGCCGACCGCTACCCGGTCGCGAAACCTTCAGCCCGGCCCGGACCCTCAGGTTCGAAGCCCGTCCCGACATGGCGTGCATGCGCACATCCCATGCCGATACGAAATCGTCGCGAAAGGGAACCGCAAATGTCGCAACACACGCCTGTGGGCCAGGAAAACCACCGCGTCCGGCAAGGCATCGCCGCGGGCACATCGATTGCGGCCGCGATCATACTGACCACCGTCGGGTTCCTTCAGCTGTTCCAAGGAATCTCGGCGGTCGCCGAGGACGAGTTGTTCGTCCAGGGCCAGCAGTACACCTTCAAATTCGACTTCACCGCCTGGGGATGGACGCACATCGTGCTCGGCGTGGTGATGATCGTCGTCGGCATCGCGTTGATGACCGGCGCGACCTGGGCGCGGGTGTCGGCGATCGTCATCGCGGCGCTGTCGATCATCGCCAACTTCCTGTGGCTGCCGTACTACCCGGGTTGGTCCATCCTGATCATCGCGCTGGACGTGGTGGTGATCTGGGCCGTCACGACGTGGAACCCGGAGACCACGTTCCAGGGGCCGGGTTCCGCCGCTGGCCCCGGAGCGCCGCCCTCCGGCTCGGCGACGGCCTGAGCAGCGCGGCTGCCGGTCGCGTCCCGCAGCCCGAATCCGTTCCTGGAGTGAGGAACCCATGGATTCCAACGCGAGTGACAATGCACCCGAACGTCGGCTGAGCGCGGACGAACGCGCCGAGCTCGAGCGCCTGCGCGCCGAGGTCGCCGCGCTGCGGACGGAGGCGCGCGGTGCGCCGCCGCGGGTGTCGCGGCCACCGCGGCATGCGTGGCGGTGGACCGCGGTGGTGATATTGACGGTGCTGGTCGCCGTCCTGGCGATCACCACGGTGCTGGCGCGCTTCGTGCGCGGCGAGATCCTCGACACCGACCGGTACCTGAGCACGGTGGCGCCGCTGGGGTCGGATCCGGCGCTGCAGACGGAGGTGGCCGACACGGTCACCGACGAGATCTTCGCTCGCGTCGACATCGAGGGCCTGACCGCGGACGCCCTGGCCGCGCTGACCGACGCCGTTCCGGCGACCGCGAACCGGCCTCGGGTGGACCGGGCGGTCGAGGGTCTGGCGCCGGTGATCACACAGCAGGCCCGCGGCTTCGTCAACGACACCGTGCTGTCGTTCGTGCGCAGCGACCAGTTCGAGGATCTGTGGGTGCAAGCCAACCGCGCCGCCCACACCGCGCTGGTGGGGGTGCTGACCGGCCACGTCGGCCCGCAGTCGGTGACCGTCGACGAGAACGGCACGGTGAGCCTCTCGCTGCGCACCGTGATCGAGAACGTCAAGGCGCGGCTGATCGATCGCGGCTTCACGTTCGCCGAGAAGATCCCCGCGGTCGACAAACAGTTCGTGTTGTTCCGGTCGCCGGAACTGGTACGGGCGCAACGGGCGGTCGACAATCTCGACAAAGCTTCGGCAGTGCTGCCGTGGGTGACGATCGCGGCCGCTGTGGCCGCGATCGCCGCAGCACCCGTCGGCCGTCGCCGCCGCGCCCTGGCCTTCGTGGGTCTCGCGCTTGCGGTGGGCATGCTGATCTTGGCGATCGCGCTGATGATCGCGCGAGCGGTGTATTTGGACAGAATGCCGCCCGATGTGCTGTCCCCGGACGCGGCCACCGTTCTCATCGACACGGTGCTGGTTCCGCTGCGGACCGCGCTGCGCGGGGTCGCCGTGCTCGGTCTCGTGATCGCGGTGGGCGCTTACCTCACCGGAGGCTCGGCCTCGGCCACCGTGGTGCGCCGCGATTTCGGGCGTGCCATGGACGCGGTACAGCGACTGCGGCGATCGCGTCCGCCGAACCCCGTGGAGACCTGGGCTTTCCGGGCGCGCACCGCGCTGCGCTGCGCGATCATCGGCATCGCCGCGCTGCTGCTGGTGTTCTGGCGCTACCCCACCGGTCTCGTGGTGGTGTGGATCGTCCTGGGCGCGCTGCTGGCGCTGCTCCTGCTGGAGCTGTTGATTCGTCCCGCTCGGGCCTGGCAACAACCAGCCGAGCCCGAAACGAAGGACGGGGCCACGGCCGGGACCGGTACGTGATGGCGGGAGCGGAGCGCCGCTCGGCGCAGCCGCCGATGGCTGGGCAGTGGTGGGCCAGGGCGGCATTCGCCGCCGTGATCGCCGCGGCCGTGCTGCCACTCGCGGTGGCCGGGCTGCTCGGTCTGCTCACCTTGCTGATCGCCGTGACGGGCGGCGTCGCGGTCGGCGTCGCCGGAATCTACTGGTCCTTGGTCAACCGTGGCGCGGTGCGGGTCGCTTCGGCGGCTCTGGCGATCCTGGCGCCGGTCGCGGTGGCGCTTCTCTTCGTCCGGGAGCGTCAGCTGTGGGTGGTGCTGGTCTCCGGAGCCCTGGGCGCGGTGGCCGTGGCGTGCGCACGCCGGGCATTGCGGAACGATCCCGGCGAGTCGCGACTGCCCGAGTTCCCCGCCGCCCCGGCACAACACCCGTTCCTGGTGATGAATCCCCGCTCCGGCGGGGGCAAAGTGGTCGAGTTCGAGCTGCCACGCAAGGCCAGGGAACTCGGCGCCGAAGTGGCGCTGCTGTCCGGGTCGCATCCGATCGATGTCGCCGCGCTGGCCCGGCGAGCGGTTCAGCGGGGCGCCGACCTCCTCGGCGTGGCAGGCGGCGACGGAACGCAGGCCTCGGTCGCGGCGGTCGCCGCGGAACACCGGCTACCGTTCGTGGTGATCGGCGCCGGTACACGAAACCATTTCGCGCGGGATCTCGGACTGGATACGAAGAACCCGGCCGCGGGCTTGGCTGCGCTGCGCGACGGTGTCGAGATCCTGGTCGACCTCGGCACCGTCAACGGGCGCACGTTCGTCAACAACGCCTCCTTCGGCGTCTACGCGGAGGTGGTGCGGAGTCCGCAGTATCGCGACGACAAGACCGGGACCGTGTTGCGCCTGCTACCCGACCTGCTCGGACGTGGCTCCGACACCGGGTTGCGAGCACGCATCGGCAACGTGTCCGTGGACGGGCCCCAGGCGGTCCTGGTCAGCAACGGCCCTTACGCCACCGGCGATCTCGCGGGCCTCGGCCGCCGCGCCCGGTTGGACGCGGGGCTGCTCGGCGTGGTGACGGTCACGGTGGCGAGCACGCGCCAAGCGGTGGGCCTGCTGCGGAGGGCGCACGATCGCGGTCTGGTGCGGCTCACCGCCACCGAGGTGGTCGTCGACGCGGACCGGGCCGAGATCCCGGCCGGTGTGGACGGCGAATCCCTCCGCCTCGAAACGCCGGTGCGCTGCGCGATCTCGCCGGGCGCGCTGCGGGTGCGGGTGCCGCGGACCCGGCCGGGCACGCGGGTGCCGCCACCGACGCTGAACTGGGCGCGGTTGCGAGAACTGGCCGGGCCGCGCAAATTTCGCTGACCGCTACCTGCGATGCACCCTGGCGCAAACCTGCTCGGTGAATTCGCTGGTGGATGCCAGTCCGCCGAGGTCGGCGGTGGCGATGCCCGCCTCGAAGGTCGCGGCGACGGCGCGTTCGATCCGCTCGCCCGCCCGCGCCAGGGCCATCTCGGCGTCCCGGGTCGCCAGCCAGCGCAAGAGCATCGCCGCCGACAGTTGCAGCGCCACCGGGTTCGCCCGGTTGTGCCCGGCCAGCGACGGGGCCGCGCCGTGCACCGCCTGCGCCATGGCCGCGGTGGCCGAACAGTTGAGCGATGCGGCCAGCCCGAGCGATCCGCTCAACTCACCGGCCAGGTCGGACAGGATGTCGCCGAACAGGTTCTCGGTGACCAGGACGTCGTAGTCGGAGGCGGCGCGGACCAAGTGCGCGGCCGCCGCGTCGACGTGTTCCTCATCGACCTCGATTCCCGGGTAGTCCTGGCCGACCGCACGGCAGACGTCGCGGAACAGGCCCATGGTCAGGGGCAGGACGTTGGCCTTGTGCACGATCGTCACCCGTTTGCGCCGGGTCGCGGCCAGCCGGAACGCCTGATGCGCGATCCGCTCGCAGGCGGCCCGGGTCACCAGTCCGACCGACATCGCGATGTCCGGCGTCGGCCGGAATTCCCCCGACCCGGCGAACATGTTGCGGTCGGCATAGAACCCCTCGCTGTTCTCCCGCACGATCACCAGGTCGATATCCGGGGCCGCCGCGTGCACACCCGCGAAGGCCCGCGCGGGACGGATGTTGGCGTAGAGGTCGAAATGCTTGCGGATCACCCCGCCCGGCGCGACGCGATGTTCGGCCGGATAGGACGCGTTGTCGTGCGGGCCGAGAATCCACGCGTCCACACCGGCCAGCTGCTCGAGCGTCTGCTCGGGCAGCGGAGTGCCGAACTCGGCGATGGCCTGGTGTCCCATGGCCAGCGGCACCCACTCGACCGGGGCGGCGCCCGCCGCGGACAGCGCCTCGTCGACGACCTGCCTGGCGGATCGCACCACCTCGGGGCCGATGCCGTCGCCGTCGATCAGGCCGAGTCGCAGTGCCCGGTGCGCCCGGGGTCGCTTCACGTCGTTCACCGGGACATCCTCCCGCCGGCGCGCCCGGCCGCCGGAACCGGCCCGCGGACACGCCGGTTGCGGCTACCTTCGGGAGACCATGGTGCAGTCGGTCGAACTACTCCTCGACGAGGCCGCCGACACGGAGATCCGCCGCCAGTGGCAACTGCTGGCGGAAGCAGGCGTGCCGAGCCTCGCCGCGCGCACCGACGAGTCCAACCGCCCGCACATCACCGCAGGGGTGGCCAGGCAGATCTGGCCGCGCATCGAGCAGGCGCTGGACGAGCAGGCCTTCGCGCCGATCCCCGTGCGGCTCGGCGGGCTGGTGGTCTTCGGCGCCCGCCGCTCCATCCTGGTGCGGATGGTGGTCCCGTCCGAGGCACTGCTCGCCCTGCACCGCCGGATCTTCCACACGATCTCCCCGTGCCCCGGCGTTCCGGCCAACCTGCATCCGGACGCGTGGACCCCGCACATCACCCTCGCCAGGCGGGTGCCCCCGCACCAGCTCGGCGAGGCCATCCACGCCGTCGCGCGGGACCGGGATTTCCCCGCGACGGTGCTGGGTATCCGTCGATGGGACGGGGATCAGCGACGCGAGTGGCCGGTCGGCCGGATCCGTCGTGGAAGATAACCGAGGCAGCCCGCGTTGTAGCAGGCACACCGAAACGAGAGGACGTCATGGCCACCCAGACGCTGACCCAGCACAATTTCGATGAGGTAGTCACCGGAAACGACGTGGTACTCGTCGATTTCTGGGCCGATTGGTGCGGCCCGTGCAAGAGTTTCGCACCGACTTTCGAGGCCTCCTCCACCAAGCACCCCGACGTGGTGCACGGAAAGGTCGACACCGAATCCGAGCAGGGCCTCGCGGCGGCTGCCAACATCCGCTCCATCCCGACCATCATGGCTTTCCGGGAGGGCGTGCTGGTGTTCGCGCAGCCCGGCGCGCTGCCGCCCGCGGCGCTCGAGGACCTGGTGACCCAGGTCAAGGCGCTGGACATGGACGAGGTGCGCAAGCAGCTCGCCGAGCAGCAGAAGGCCGAACAGTAGTTCGCGTGGCGCGGTGCGGCACTGCGCCACAACGGAATTCACTCGGGCCCGGGGACGGACACGCGAAAGCGGCAGTCCGTGTCCGGGCCTGTCGCACGTCAGTGGCCGGGCGCGAACCTCGGGGCGGCAGGCCGCCGCCCCGAGGCCGAATGACCCGATGTCAGGACACGCCGAGCAGGTTGACGCCCGCGATCATGGCGCGGACCGTCGACTCGGCGCCGTCGTCGGCGATCGCCGCGCCCCAGCCGCGCCTGCCGTTGCATTCGCACTGCACGAAGGTGGCGGTGCCCTCGGCGGTGCGCCGCTGGTGGAATTGCAGGATCTCGACGGGGTAGCCCTCCTCGTAGAGGGCCGAGGTCATCGCCGCGACGGGGCTGCCGGTGGCGACGACGGTCCGCAGATGCCCGGCGAACTCCAGCGTGGCGGTGAACTCCGCGGTTCTGGCGCCCGCGGGCGACCACTCGCCGAGCCGGATCGGACCGCCGTGCGCGCAGTAACGGCTGTGGAACTGCGCCGAGGTCAGCCCGGTGGCTTCGGCCCGTAGGCCCTTGGGCGCGGCGGCCTGGAACATGTCTGTATCAAGAGTCAGGATGGTCATTGAAAGTAGGTCTTCCCGAAGAATGTCGTGGCTCAGTTGACAGAGGGGACCAGCACTAACAAGTGGAAATGCCCGCAGCGAGGGGGCCGGCCCGAATCAGACCCCGCTACGGCGGGCTACTACGAGAACTCGGGGAAGCGGCGCCACCATCGCGGTGAGCGGAAGTAGCTCGGCGCGATCCTCGGACACGGAGGCGGTAGCCTGCGTTGCCACGGAGGGCCCGATGAGCGACGCCGAAAGCAAAGCGCTGTCGCGGTCTGCGACATGGAGCGCTGCGCTGCGGCGGTCGGCGGGTTTCGGCACGGCATCGAGGATAGGGACATCGCGGCGCAATAGCAACCACATTCGATGCCCGAATTGTCTACTGGCGAGTATCAAACGTGCAGTTCAGCGCGGTGCGGCCAGGGCAAGGGTAGCGTCGGTGACATGGGTCTCCTCGTGGCGATGACCATTCCCGGTCTGGCCGTCCTGCTCATCCTGTTCGCCTTCGCCGAAGTCGCCTGGAACAAACTCACCGGCGGCCGCGCGCTGCCCTGGACTCGCAAGCGGTCGGGGCTTCCGGTCGCGGCGGCGGGGTTCGAAGAGGTCACGGCGGTTTTCCAAGGCGGCAAGCACCACGAGTTCGAGCAGCGGATGACGACGCTGATGCATCGGGAGGACGCATCCGACGGCGCGCCACCCCGCGACGAGGTGGATCTCGGCGCCGGATCGGCGCGCCTGATCGTGCGACAGCCCTCGTGAAATACGCCACACGCAGTGCGATCCGGGTGACTTCACCCGGATCCCACTGGCGCAGTGTGAAATTCGTCCCTATCGGGGCAGAACCTCGTTCAGCTTTCCGGTGGCGACGTCGAAGACGAAGCCGCGGATGGAGTCCTTGTGCGGCACGAACGGGCTCGCGACGATGCGCGCGATCGATTGGCGCACATCGGTTTCCAGGTCCGAGAAAGCCTCAGCCGACCACTCGGGCTTGATGCCGGTCTCCTCCTGGATGCTCGCCTTGAAGTCGTCGTCGGTGAAGGTGAGCATGCCGCAGTCGGTGTGGTGGATCAGGATGATCTCCCTGGTTCCCAGCAGCCGCTGGCTGATGGCCAGCGAGCGGATCTCGTCGGCTGTGACGACGCCGCCGGCGTTGCGGATGACGTGCGCCTCGCCCTCGGCGAGGCCGAGCGCGCCGTAGACATTGAGCCGCGCGTCCATACACGCGACCACGGCCACGCCCTTCGCGGGCGGCAGCGGCAGCGGGCCTTGGAAGGTGCTCGCGTACGCCGCGTTGTTCTCCAGGTACTCATCGGTGACAGTCATGGGCCATCCCCTGCGCTCGGTATGCGTGAATCCCTATGTATGACCAGCCCCACGGTAGGTGGCCGCGCGGCACGGGACATGGATCCCGTTCACCGTGATTCGTTTACTTGCGCGCGGTGGCCCGATGATAGCTCTCGGGATGCCCGATGCCGGGCCCGTGCGGTGGGGCCCGGCATGTCGGTGCGGTGTGCCCGCGCCGGTCAGTGCGCGGCGGAGTCCCAGCTGCGGCCGACGCCGACGGAGACCTCCAGCGGCACCGAGAGGGCGATCGCGGCGGACATCTGCTCACACGCCAGCGCCTCGAGCGTCTCTCGTTCCCCGTCGGCGACCTCGAACAGCAGTTCGTCGTGGATCTGCAACAGCATCCTGGAGCGCAAACCCGCCTCGCGCATCGCCCGGTGCACGTTGATCATCGCCACCTTGATGATGTCGGCCGCGGTGCCCTGGATGGGGGCGTTGAGCGCCATCCGTTCGGCGGCCTCCCGGCGCTGCCGGTTGCTGGAATCCAGATCGGGCAGGTACCGGCGGCGGCCGAACAGCGTCTCGGTGTAGCCGACCTTGCGTGCCTGCTCCACCACCTCGTACAGATAGTCGCGGATGCGGCCGAAGCGGGCGAAGTAGACCTCCATCTGCTCCTTCGCCTCGGTGGTGCTGATCTTCAGCTGCGCGGACAGACCGTAGGAGCTCAACCCGTAGGCCAGGCCGTAGGACATCGCCTTGATCCGGCGGCGCAGTTCCGGGCTCACCTCGGAGATCGGGATGTCGAAGGCCTTCGACGCCACGAAGCTGTGCAGGTCCTCCCCCGAGTTGAACGCCTCGATCAGGCCCTCGTCCCCGGACAGGTGCGCCATGATCCGCATCTCGATCTGGCTGTAGTCGGCGGTCATCAGCGACTGGTACCCGGAGCCGACCACGAAGGTGTCGCGGATCTGCCTGCCGGTATCGGTGCGGATCGGGATGTTCTGCAAGTTCGGTTCGGTGGAGGACAGCCGCCCGGTGGCCGCGATCGTCTGGTTGAACGTGGTGTGGATGCGACCGTCCTCGGCGACGCACTTGAGCAGGCCGTCGACGGTGACCTTCAAGCGCGTGGCGTCGCGGTGCGTGAGCAGATGCTCCAGGAAGGGGTGCTGGGTCTTCTCGTAGAGCGATTCCAGCGCGTCCGCGTCGGTGGTGTAGCCGGTCTTGGTGCGCTTGGTCTTCGGCATGTCCAGCTCGTCGAACAACACCACCTGCAACTGCTTGGGCGAGCCCAGGTTGATCTGCTTGCCGATCACCTCGTAGGCCGCCTCGGCCGCCTCGGCCACCCGGTCGGCGAACTGCCGCTGCAGCGTCGCCAACTGGTCGGTGTCCACCGCGATGCCCGCTTCCTCCAAGGTGGACAGCACACCCAGCAGCGGCAGCTCCATGTCCGCCAGCAGCGGGGTGGACTCGATCTGGGCCAGTTCCCCGTCGAGCGCGTCGGCCAGGTCGGCGACGGCACGCGCGCGCAGCATCTGCGCCCGCGCGAGCTCGGCGTCGACGGCGTCCTCGTCGTCGAGCAGCGACAGCTGCGCGGTCTCGCCGGTCTCGGCGCGCAACTCGCGGTGCAGGTAGCGCAGTGACAGGTCGTCGAGGTTGAACGTGCGCTGGCCCGGGCGGACCAGATACGCCGCCAGCGCGGTGTCGCTGGTCAGCCCGCCCAGTGCCCAGCCGCGGCCGCGCAGGGCGTGCAGGGCGGCCTTGGCCTCGTGCAGCGCCTTCGGCACGGCCGGGTCGGCCAGCCAGGCGCCCAGCGCCGCCTCGTCCTCGGGGGTGAGCACCGTGACGTCGATGTAGCCGCTCTCGCCGTCACCTGCGGCGATGGCGAGCGCACGAACGTCACCGCCAGCCGGGGAGCCGGTGCCGAGGATCGAGACACCGTGGCGCACACCGGCTTTCGCGTGCTCGGCGAGCCAGTCCGCGACCGCGCCGATCTCCAGCGCGCCGCCGCTGATCTCGAAACCGGCCTCCGCCTCCGGCTCCGGCGGAGCCAGCGTCTCGAACAGCCGGTCGCGCAGCACGCGGAATTCGAGATCGTCGAACAGCTGATGGATCTTCTCGCGATCCCACGGCCCCTGCGCCAGCTGATCGGGGGTGTACGGCAGCGGCACCTCCCGCATCAGCTCGGTGAGCTGCCGGTTGAGCACCACGCTGCTCAGATTGGCCCGCAGCGCGTCGCCGACCTTGCCTTTCACCTGGTCGACCTTCTCGACCAGCGTGTTCAGGTCGCCGTACTCGCGGATCCACTTGGCCGCGGTCTTCTCCCCCACGCCGGGAATGCCGGGCAGGTTGTCACTCGGATCGCCGCGCAGCGCCGCGTAGTCGGGGTACTGGTTGGGCGTGAGGCCGTATTTGGCCATCACTTCGTCAGGGGTGAACCGGGTGAGGTCGGACACGCCCTTGCGCGGGTACAGCACCGTGACGTTCTCGTTCACCAACTGGATGGAGTCCCGGTCGCCGGTGACGATGAGCACGCGGAAACCCGCGGCCGTCGCCTGCGTGGTGAGCGTGGCGATGATGTCGTCGGCCTCGAAGCCCTCGATCGCCATCACCGGAATGCCCAGCGCGCCCAATACGTCCTTGGTGAGTTCCACCTGCCCGCGGAACTCGTCCGGCGTGGTGGTGCGGTTGGCTTTGTACTCCGGATACGCCTCGGCGCGGAAGGTCTGGCGCGACACGTCGAACGCCGCGGCCACATGCGTCGGCTTCTCGTCGCGCAGCAGGTTGATCAGCATCGCGGTGAAGCCGTAGACCGCGTTGGTGGTCTGCCCGGTGACCGTCTTGAAATTCTCCGCCGGTAGCGCGAAGAACGCGCGATAGGCGATCGAATGCCCGTCCAGCAACAGCAGCGTCGGCCGGTCTCCCGAGCCGGGATCGCCGGAGCCGGACGCGGGGGCAGGACGCGGAGCGGTCGTGGGTGAACTCACGCCCCAGAGTCTAGGGACCGGCACCGACAAGGCGATACGCCGACACCCGGCAGCCGGAGCCGCCGGGACCGGATTCCGGTCCGCGGGGCGCGAGTACCGGTCGCGCCCCGCGCCGTCAGAGTGTGCCCGCCAGTTCCCGCAGCACCGGCAGACTCACCGATCCGGAGCCGAGCACCACGTCGTGGAAGGCCTTGATGTCGAAGTCCGCGCCGAGCCGCTCGGTGGCCGCCACCCGCTGGCGCAGGATTTCCAGCTGCCCGATCTTGTAGCCGACCGCCTGCCCCGGCATCGCGATGTAGCGGTCCACCTCCACGGTGATCTCGGCCAGCCCGACCGGCGCGTTGGCCACCATGAAGTCGATGGCCTGCTGCCTGCTCCAGCCTTTCGCGTGCAGGCCGGTGTCGACCACCAACCGGCAGGAGCGCCAGGAATCGCCCGCCAGCATGCCCAGGCGGCCGAGATCGTCCTCGTACAAACCCATCTCGTCGGCAAGCCGCTCGGTGTAGAGTGCCCAGCCCTCGACGAAGGCGGTGTTGGCGAAGGACTGGCGCTGGAAACGCGGCAGGTGATCGAGTTCGTTGGCGATGGTGAGTTGCAGATGATGACCGGGGATCGCCTCGTGGTAGGCCACCGACGCGGTCTCGAAGCGCCCACGGCCGGAGGGATGGTGCTGGTTGACGAAGTACGTGCCCGGCCTGGACCCGTCGGCGGCCGGCGGGAAGTAATACGCCGCAGGCGAATCCGCGGCCAGGAACTCCGGCACCGGGACGATGTCGCAGGACTCCTTCGGCAGGCGCCCGAACCAGTTCCCCATTTCGGCGGTCGCCACGGCCAGGGCGCGGCGGGCGTCGAACATGATCTGCTCGGCGTCGTCGTAGCGCAGCGCGGGATCGTCGCGCAGCCGACCGAAGATCGCACCGAGATCGCCGGTGCCGAACAGGCGCGCGCCCACCGTCGCGTATTCCTCGCGCAGCTTCGCCAGCTCGGCGAGGCCGAGTTCGTGGATCTCGTCGGCGCCGAGATCGGGCAGCGTGGTGTGGTGGCGCAGCAGCCGCCGGTAGATGTCCTCGCCGTCGGCGCCGAGCCAGCACAGGCCCGGCTGGTCGTCGGGACGCGCGGCGGGCAGCAGTTCGTCGTACAGCGCGTCGCGGTAGACCTGGAACGCAGGCCGGATGACATCCCGCGTCACCTCGGTCAATTCCGAGCGCCATGCGGCCTCGCCGTCCCAGCCCTCCGGACCGGCGAAGGTGACGAACGGATCGGCGGCCACGTCGGAATCCAGGTAGCCGTCCAGCTGATTGAGCGAGCGCTCGATGGCGATCCGGGCGGGCGTGCGGCCCGCGGCCAGTCCCGCGCGGAACCGCTCCACGGCCTGGCCGAGCATGTCCCCGAACTGGCGGTAGCGGCGTACCAGCGCCAGCGCGTGCTCCGGCCGCGGCGCGTTCGTCTGCGGCGCCACCATCAGCACGCCCGCGTGCACGCCGTTCATCTGGTCGGAGGCCAGTTCCAGCGGCCGCCACTCCAGATGCTCGACCGCACCGTTCAATTCGGTGCGCAGCAAGCTGCGGGTGATGCGGTCGCCCTGGCTCAACCCCTCGGCGTCGAGCGCGTCGACCGCGCGCAGCAGGTCGCGCCAGGTCGACAGCAACCGCTGTTCGGCGTCGACGGACAGATCCTCGATCCGATCGTCGAAGCGGCGGTCGCCGAGCAGGGTCGCCTCGCTCGGCGCCGCCTCGAGGACGCTGTCCCAGTACCGCTCGGCCAAGCTCATCAGCTCGTCGTGACCATCCATGGTCACGATCATGCCTCGAGCCAGGCCGCGCGGCACCGGAGTCTGCGGCGAGCCAGGCGAAGCCGCCCTAGCGAAGGCGGAGGTACGCCTAGCCCACGCCTAGCCCACGCCGAGATACGCCGATTTCACCGCGGGATCGGTGAGCAATTCCGCGCCGCGGCCGGTCTTGGTGACCTCACCGGTCTCCATGATGTAGGCGCGGTCGCTGCGGGCCAGCGCCTGCTGTGCGTTCTGCTCCACCAGCAGCACCGTGGTGCCCTGCTGGTTGATCTCGCCGATGATCCGGAAGATCTGCTGGATCACCATGGGCGCCAACCCCATCGACGGTTCGTCGAGCAGCAGCAGCCGCGGCCGCGCCATCAGCGCGCGGGCGATGGCCAGCATCTGCTGCTCACCGCCGGAGAGCGTGCCGCCGACCTGCTTGCGCCGCTCCAGCAACCGGGGAAAGAGCTCGAACACCCACTCCAAGGTCCGGTCGTACTCGGCCTTCTGCTTGAAACCTCGTCCGTAGCAACCCATGTCGAGGTTTTCCTGCACCGTCATGCCGGGGAAGACGCCCCGGCCCTCCGGCGCTTGGATCAACCCGTGCAGCACCCGCTCGTGCGCCTTCATCTGGGTGATGTCGCGACCCTCGAACAGGATCCGGCCACGCGTCAACGGCAGCAGTCCCGACATCGCGCGCATCGTGGTCGTCTTGCCCGCGCCGTTGGCGCCGAGCAGGGTGACCAGCTCGCCCTCCGCGACGGTCAGCGAGATCCCGTGCAGCGCTTGGATCCTGCCGTAGTTGACGACCATGCCCTCGACTTCGAGCAGCGGTGTGCCCGCTGCGGTCTCGCGTGCCGTCTCCGCCACCGGCTCGGTGGCCGCCGCCTTGGCGAGCGGCACCGCATCCGGCTCGGGCCCGGACGGCGCGACATCCCCGGACGCGCCGTCTTCGCCCGTGGCGGAGCCGGTTTCGACCGCTTCGGCGTCCGGCACGCCGAGATACGCGGCGATCACGGCGGGGTCGTCCTTGATGTCCCCGGGGAGCCCGTCGGCGATCTTGCGGCCGAACTCCAGCACCACGATCCGGTCGGTCACGCCCATCACCAGCCGCATGTCGTGCTCGATGAGCAGCACGGTGAACCCGTCGTCGCGGATCTTGCGGATCAGGTCCATGAGCGCGGACTTCTCGCTCGGATTGAACCCGGCCGCTGGCTCGTCCAGGCACAGCAGCTTCGGCTCGGTGGCCAGCGCGCGGGCGATCTCCAGGCGACGCTGGTCGCCGTAGGACAGGTTGCGCGCCTTCTCCACCGCGCGCGGAGCGATCCCGACGAACTCCAGCAGCGCCATACCGCGCTCGATGGCGTCGCGTTCCTCGCGCCGATGCCGCGGCGTCCGGAACACCGCGCCCGGCACCGAGGTCTTGTGCCGCGCGTCGGTGCCGACCACAACGTTCTCCAGCGCGGTCATCTCACCGAACAGGCGCACGTTCTGGAACGTGCGGGCGATGCCGAGGCGAGTGATCGCGTTGCGTTTGGTCTTGGTCAGCGGTTTGCCGTCGAAGTAGACCAGTCCGGAGGCGGGTTGGTAGACGCCGGTGATCGCGTTGAAGCACGTGGTCTTGCCGGCGCCGTTGGGTCCGATGAGACCGAGGATCTCGCCGCGGCGGATCTCGAAGCTCACCTGGTCCAGCGCGGTGAGCCCGCCGAACTGCACCGTGAGGCCCTCGGTCCGCAGCAGCGGCGCACCCACCGCGGTCTCGATCTCGCGGCGCGGGGCGACCACTTCCGCCACGGTCTCCGCGTCGGCGAGTTCCGGGATCACCTGGGTGACGTCGACCGTGCCCGCGGACTCGGCCTGTGGCTCGGCAGCGTAGCCCGCGGCCATGTCCTCGTTGTCGAACAGCGCGTCGCCCGCACCCGGCCCGGTCATCGGCCCGCTCCGATCGGCTCGACGGGGGCCGGTCTGCGCACGGCCTGGTACACCTGCCTGCCGTAGGTGAGCAGCTTCTGCCGCACCGGGAACAGACCCTGCGGACGCAGAATCATCATCACCACCAACGCGATGCCGAAGTACAGATATTTGAGGTCGCCCAGCGACTGCGCGCCGCCCTTGCGGAACAGCAGCACACTGCCGAGCAGCAGCAATGCCAGCACGCCGGTCACCACCATCGCGGTGATCACGCCGCGCCGCGGCCATACGCTCAGCCGGCCCGACCACAGCCGCCACGCGACGATCAGCGCGACGAACACCGCGACATCGATCGCCAGCAGGACGTACCCGGTCGACTCGTTGCTCACCAGGTTCACCGACTGCAACCTTGCGGGCAGATAGGCGATCACGAACGCGCCGAAGATCACCCCGAGCTTGTTGCCCTGCCCGCCGATGACCACCGCGCACAGGAACAGCATCGAGTTGATGATGTTGAACCCGGTGGGATTGATGAACTGCACCTGTCCGGCGTAGATCGCGCCGGACATGCCGCCCACCGCGGCGCCGATCATGAACGCCCACAGCTTGAACTTGAACGTCGGCACGCCCATGATCTCGGCCGCGTCCTCGTCCTCGCGGATGGCGACCCAAGCGCGGCCGACGCGGCTGCGCTCCAGGTTCCCGACCACCAGCAGCACGATCACCACCAGCACCATGCCGAGCCAGTACCAATAGGTGCCGTAGCCGGCGCGGTCGAGCAGGTCGGCGCTGTCCGGGTTGCCGCTGTTGCCGCCGGAGAACACGCCTTCCGGTCTGCTCGCGGACTCGCCGACGTGCGGGTACGCGACACCCGACAGGCCGAGGCTGCCGTTGGTGATCTCGGTGAGGTTCTCCGCGAGCAACCGGACGATCTCACCGAAGCCGAGCGTCACGATCGCCAGGTAGTCGCCGCGCAGGCGCAGCGTCGGCGAACCGAGGATCAGACCGGACACCGCGGTCACCGCGACCGCGATCGGCAGGCACGCCAGCCAGGCCCATTTCGGATCGAGCCAGCCGCCGTCGGTCTGGTTCCACGGGCTGTTGGGGCTGGTGAGCAGGCCGACGGTGTAGGCGCCGACCGCGTAGAAGCCGACGTAGCCGAGATCGAGCAGGCCCGCCTGCCCGACCACGACATTGAGGCCGATGGCCAGCAGCGCGTACATCGCGACCTGCGCCATCACCAGGCCGAAATTGTAGGAAGGGGTGTTCAGCAGCGGCGGCGGGAACAGCGGGAGCAAGGCGAGCAGGAGCAGGATCGGGACGCCGACGCCCCACTGCGCGGGCCTGCTCAAGCCGTCCCACCAGGTCCTGATCGCGTCCCCGAGGCCGCGGCGCGCGGGGTCCGGCGTGGACGCCGTCGTAGTCGTGTCGGTCATGCGCGCGCCCTTCCGAGACTCTCGCCGAGGATGCCCGTCGGGCGAACCATCAGCACCAGAACGAGCACCACGAACGCGACCACGTCACGCCACTCGGTGCCGAACAGCATCTGGCCGTACTGCTCCACCACGCCGAGCACCAGACCGCCCAGCAGCGCGCCGCGCAGGTTGCCGATGCCGCCGAGCACCGCGGCGCTGAACGCCTTGATACCGAGGATGAATCCGCCGGAGTAGATGATCCCGTTCGGGATCTTCAGCGTGTACAGCATCGCCGCCGCGCCCGCGAGCACACCGCCGATGAGGAAGGTCAGCATGATGACCCGCTCCCGCGAAACGCCCATCAACGTCGCGGTGTCGGGATCCTGCGCCACGGCGCGGATACCGCGCCCGAACTTGGTCCGGTTGATCAGGACCTCGGTGACGATCGCCAGCGCCACGGCCGCGATCACGATGAGCAGCATGATGTTGGTGACGTCCGCGCCGCCGAAACTGAACTGCACGGTGGGCTCGACGAGCCGGATGGCCTGCTGCGCGTTGGTGCCGCCGAGATCGGGGCGGATCTTCGGCAGCACGAAGTGCACCAGTTCCTGGAGGACGAACGACATGCCGATCGCGGTGATCAGGAAGGCCAGCGGTTTGGCGCCGCGCTTGCGCAGCGGACGATAGGCCACCCGCTCCAATCCGACGGCCGCGCCTCCGGATACGAGCATGCCCACCACCATCGCCAAGCCCAGGTACACGACCGTGAGCGCCACGCCCTGGGTGTAGGCGTCGGGGCCTGCCGTGAATCCGAAGATCATCAATCCGATCAACTGGCCGAACAACCCGAGCATGAAAATTTCCGAATGGGCGAAATTGATCAGCCGCAATACGCCGTACACCAAGGTGTAGCCCACGGCGACCAAGGCATAGATGGCGCCATAGGTCACGCCGTCGACGGTCAGCCGCCAGAAATTATCGATCAGGCCCTCGTAGTTGAAGTCGACCGAGCCGGCCGCAAGTTGTACCCCGGCGGCCAATGCCGTTTGTTTCATTTATTTCTGCCCTCATCCATTCGCCCACCGAACAACGGCACGTACGGGGATTCGTCCGAATCCCCGTACGTGCCGTGCGCCCGGGATCCGGGGCTACTTGACCTCGTACACCCAGATCAGCGCGTTCGACAGTTCACCGTTCGGGTTCCACTTGTACTGACGCGCGAGGCCGGCACCGTCGTACGTCCGCACATAGTCGAGCAGGTCCGGGCGGGTGACCTTCCCGCCGTCGATGCCCTTGGCCAGGATCGTGGTCAGGTCGTAGGCCTCGACCGAGTAGACGCCCGGCGCCTGACCGTTGAGCGCCTCGTAGTCCTTGGCGAACTTCTCCGGGGCCGGACCGCACGGGCACGACAGCTTCGCGCCCTTGGCCGCGCTGCCCGCCTGGGCGACGAACTGCGGGTCGTTGGTGCCGTCGGCGGAGACGAAGACCGCCTTCACGCCACCGGACTTCAACTGCTGGGCCAGCGGCGCGGCCTCGGAGTAGTAGCCGGAGTAGAAGATGGCGTCCGGATTCGCCGCCGCCACCTTGGTGACCGTCGCGGAGAAGTCCTTGTCGCCCTTCTTGATGCTGGCCGCGCACGCCGGGTCCGCGGCGGCGCCGAGGCCTTCGGTGATGGACTTCGCCAGGCCGGTGCCGTAGTCGGTGTTGTCCTGGATGACGCAGACCTTCTTGTAGCCGGCACTGTTGACCAGGTACTTCGCCACCGAGGGACCCTGCACGTCGTCGTTGGCCAGACCGCGGAAGAAGGTGGTCCAGCCGTTCTGGGTCAGCGTCGCGTTGGTCGCCGACGAAGTGACCGAGACCAGGCCCGCGTCGCTGAGGATCTTGCCGGTCGCCTTCGTCTCACCGGAGAAGGCGGGACCGACCAGGCCGATGATCGAGCGGTCGTTGACGATCTGCGGGATCACCTGGGTGGCCTTCTGCGGGTCGCCCTCGGTGTCGAACTGCTTGAGCTCGATCTTGCAGCCGGGGTTGGCCTTGTTGTGCTTGTCCAGGGCCAGCTTGACGCCGTTGACGATGTTGATGCCGAGCGCGGCGTCGGGGCCGGTCAGCGCGCCCGCCATCGCGATGGCCGTGCCCGGCGCGCAGGTCGCCTTGCCGTCGCCCGCGGGATCGGCCGCCGTGGCCGCGTCGGCCTTCGGCACTTCCTTGCCCTGCTGGTCGACCTGCAGAACCGGCTGGATGGAGAGGCCGCCCGCCCCGCTGGTACCCGAGGAATCCGAACCGCTGCTGGTGGATTTGTCGCTACAACCCGTCAGCACCAGCGCGGCGGCGGCGCCGACGGCCAGAACAGCTCGCGTCGAGCGACTGCGCCATGTCGAACTAAGCACGTTTCACCTCATCTAAGTTCTGTGCTCCCCCGGGATCGCCGAGGAGGCCGACTCACATCAGCCCGGTCAGAACATAGCGTCGGTACGTTAGTTCCGCATCACATTCGGATCATGCGCGCGACATCGTTTCGAATTCTTGTTCACGACTACGTTTCGTTCGCGTAAATTTTCCCGCGAACGGCGCCGTCACTTCGGTGTCAGGTTCTCCAGCACTACCTCGGCGACCGCCTTCATCGTCGTGCGGCGGTCCATTGCGGTGCGCTGAATCCACTTGAACGCCTGCGGCTCCGAAAGGCCCTGCGTCTGCATCAGCACACCCTTGGCACGCTCCACCAGTTTGCGCGTCTCGAGTCGCTCGGCGAGATTCGCGACCTCGCTCTCCAGCGCGGTGATCTCGTGGAAGCGACTGGCGGCCAATTCGATGGCGGGCACCAGATCCGATTTCGTGAACGGCTTCACCAGGTAGGCCATCGCACCCGCGTCACGGGCCCGCTCCACCAGATCGCGCTGGCTGAACGCGGTCAGGATGACCACCGGGGCAACGCGTTTCGACGCGATCTCCGCCGCCGCGTCGATCCCGTCACGGCGCGGCATCTTCACGTCCATGATGACCAGATCGGGCCGGTGCTCGACGGCGAGGTCCACCGCCTGCTGGCCGTCACCCGCCTCGCCGACCACCTGATAGCCCTCTTCGGTCAGCATCTCGACCAGATCCATGCGAATGAGCGCCTCGTCCTCGGCGACGACGACCCGCTTCGCCCCGGCGTCCTTCTTGGTGCCGGCGCCCCCAGCTGCTGTGCTCATAGGTAGACCCCTCTGGTTCCGATGCCCTGTACCCGACCCAACCAAAGGAAAGCCGCGCTCGCACGGGGCGAGCTCCGGCCATCCTTCGGGCTGTCGAGTGATGTAAAGAGTACCTTTCACTTCGGCATAGAACGCATATACCCTGCGCAAACCGCGCCTCCGCGCCGTTCGGGCCAACCCATTTCCGTCCACGCCACCCGACCCGCTATAGTTCCACCCGGTGCGCCGAGTTGGCGGAACTGGCAGACGCGACGGTCTCAAAAACCGTTGTCCGAAAGGACGTGTGGGTTCGAGTCCCACACTCGGCACCAAGGTGGAACGCGATCTCTGCGATTGCCACTCCCTGATCCCGTCACGCGGCCCCCGCCGAGCGCAAGCGCGGTGCCACACCACGTGATGCCACGGCCACGCCTCCGCCTAAACGTCCGGCGTCGTCGGCTGCCGCAGCTTCGGCCGTGGTTGCCGTGCTTCGGCGTCTTCGGCGGTTCTGATCACCTCGCGAAGGGTTTCCCGGGCCTGCGCCAGGTCGGTCGCACGGTGATCGAGCCGGACCAGCTGGGTGCGTAGCTTCTCCAGCACCCCGGGGCAAGGGCGCAGGGAGCCCTCGTCCAGAGCGCAGGGCAGCACTTGTCGAACCAAGCGCGTCGACAGGCCCGCGGCCAGTAAGGCCCGGATCTGCCGGACGGTCTGTTCCGCGGTGCGGTCGTAGTCGCGGTAGCCATTGGCCTGCCGCTGCGGTGTGAGCAAACCGGCGTGCTCGTAGTAGCGCAGCTGACGTTCGCTGGCGCCGGTGCGTTCGGCCAATTCTCCGATCAACATGCGACGTCACTCCCGATCTCTTGACCTTGCACTGCGTCAACCTTCAACACTGCACCCGCGGCCCTATTCCTCGAACGCCACGGGAGGCATCCCTTGATCATCGACGCGCACAGCCATGTTCACGACCCGGTGCGGACTCATATCGAACTCATGGACGAAGCGGGAGTGGACCGGGCGGTGCTGTTCGCCACACGTCCGCATCCGGAACGGGCGACCGATCTCGTGTCGCTCCGAAACGAGATGAGCGCTTTGACCGCTGCCCTCGACGGGCGCGGGAAAGACGCCGACAGCTACCGCCTGGCGTGGCAGGAACTCGACGCGGCGCTCGCGGCATATCCCGATCGTTTCATCGGCTTCGGCACGGTGCGGCTCGATCTGCCCGCGTCGGAGATCGCCGAGTACGTGTACCGCGAGGTGGTCGGCCGAGGCCTGCGCGGCATCGGCGAACTGACACCACAGCCCGACAACGCGGCGCGGATCGAACCGGTCCTGCGAGCCGCCGCCGACCACGGGGGCCTTCCGGTGGTGGTCCATGGATTCGCCCCGACCACGGCCCGGGACTTGAGAACTCTGGCGGACCTCGCACGTCGGCATTCGACCGTTCCACTGATCATCAGCCAGATGGGCGGGCTCAACTGGCTGTCGGCCATCGAATTGGTCCGTGAAATTCCGAACATGTACCTCGAACTGTCCACCGCCAACGTCATATTCGCTGTTCGGCTCGCGATCGACGAAATTCCCGACCGTACTCTGTTCGGCTCGGACGCCCCCTACGGCGACCCTTTCCTGGCCCGCGCCACGGTGGAACGCGTCACCGCTTCGGGCGAAGTGCGGGAACGCGTGCTCGGCGGAACCATCGCCCGGCTACTGGAACTCTGACACCGACCGGTCACTGCGATGGCAACTGCCGACACCCGCCGAAGCCGTGATCGACACGCCCCGGCCACTGTCGCAGCCAACCGTGTACCAGCGGATGGCGATGGGTACTCGACGGCCGGGGCGATATCGCGGATGGCGAGCATGCGTCCTCATCGAACCGATCCGAGTGTCGAATCGTTGTCCCTGTGGCGGCATTCGACATCCGGGGCCAGCGGAGGTATGCGATGCGAGTGAACAGGACCACCGTGGATCTGTCGGAGTATCCGGATCTGGTGGTCATCTATATCGGCATGCGGGTGCGGCGGCCTCGGGGGATGCTGCGGTTGCTCGGGCTGGGGCCGAAACTCTATCGCTCGCACAAGGATCGTCCGGACGGGTTGCTGCTGCACGAAGATCTCGTGTGGGCGCTGTTCCCGCCGCATTGGGGCGCACGGCAGTACTGGCGTGATCTCGAGAGCCTCGAAGCCTGGACCCGGACGGCGCCACATCGGGACTGGTGGCGGGAGTTCCTGCGCGACTCCGGCGGCACCGGCTTCTGGCACGAGGCGTACTTCGCTCGTGGCGGCATCGATGCCATGTACGACGACATGGACCCCGCGACAGGACTCGCGCGGTTCGCGCCCGTGGTCGCCTCGCGCGGTCAGCGCTTCTCCACTCGCGGTCGGGTCCAGGGCAGACCGGCCGGGGTCGAGCCCGTGGTGAGCGAAAACGTTTACTACGGCAGCAAATCCGAGTAGTCTGCGCGCGCTGTCATATCACGAAGCAATCACAATGCAGCGTTTGAATGCCTGCGCGCCGGGGTACAGCAAGAAGGAGAATCGAACAGCACCACTCCTCGGAGTGACGTACGTCGCAGGCCAGAGGCCGGAAGCGGCGTACTTCGTGTACGGCGCGCTACGAGCAGATGAATATGTTGTTCCCACATGTGGGACTAACGACTCATGCCCTTCTGATAGCCTCTGCGCCGTTTATCGTTATCGGTATGCACGTCTTGTTCGTCTGCAACGGCAACGTTTGCCGTTCGGTGATCGCCGAGCGGCTCACGCGCGCCCTCGCGGTCGAACACGATCTCCCCTACCTCACCGCCGAAAGCGCGGGAACCCGTGCGCTGGTGGGATTTCCCGTCGAGCCACTGGCCGCGCAGACCATCACCGGGCTCGGCGCCGACGCGAGCAACTTCCGGGCACGTCGCCTGAAGCCGGAGCTGGTCGACAAGGCCGACCTGGTGCTCACGATGACCGAGCAGATCCGCGACCAGGTGGTCGACCTGGCTTTCGGCGCCGGAGCGCGCACCTTCACGCTGCTGGAGGCCCATCGCATCGCGCACGTCACCGGCGCGCGCACGGTCGCCGAATTGCACCGGGCGCGCAACGATCTGTCGCTGGTCGGCCGGGAGAACATCGCCGACCCGGTCGGGCTGTCCCCCCAGGCGTTCTGCGAGGTCGGCGACCGCATCGCCGAGGCGCTGGTGCCGCTGCTGCTCGCGCTCGCCCCGCACGAGCAGCCGCGCTGGCCGCACGACGAGCGCCGTGGACTGGTGATCCGCCCCGGCGGCGCACCGGCGCCGCTGGCGACATTCCTCGCCGCCCAACGCACCCGGTGACCGCAGGCGAAAACCGCACGCGACAGCGCACGCAGCCGTCGCGTATCGAACCTGTTATCAACGGGCTGTGTTCATTTCCGCATCGGACGCACTAAACTCCCGCCGGACAACACTCTCCGCCGTTGCTGGTTCGACACAGGACAGGAATCAGACATGCCGAAACGCATTTCGGATGTTTCGCTCCATGTTTATGTGACACCGGAAACTCTCGAACGCGTCGTCGACACCGTGCGCGAGGTGGTCGACGACCATCTCACCGACCGGGACGTGTTCGCCTGGCGCTTCACCCTGCCGGTCGACGCCGACGACCCGGCCCACGCGGCTCTCGAGAGCCGCTGCCCCGCGGATCCGCCCGGCGACCGCTCGGACCGTCGCAGCACCTACGAGATCGCGCTCAGTCTGGTCGGCGCACCCGACCAGCTGACCGACGACCATATGGCCGCACTGGAACGCCAACTGCTGCAGCGCATCTCAGGGCTGGCGCGAACCGAGCCGGGATCGGATATCCCGGTCTCGATCCGCGCATCGCAACGCACCGACGTCGATCTCGACATCGATCGCGATCTCGAACTGCTGTAACTCCGGACCTCAGCGCCGCGAGGGGAAGTGGCGGATGAGTCCCTCTTGCACCGTGGTGGCCAGCAGATCGCCGCTGCGGGAGTAGAAGCGGCCGGTCGCCAGGCCACGGGAGCCCGCGGCCACCGGCGATTCGGTGCAGTACAGCGCCCACTCGTCGAAACGGAACGGGCGGTGGAACCAGATCGAATGGTTGACCGTGGCCGCGACGATGCGGTCCAGACCCCACGACAGCCCGTGGGTGGTGATGATCGAGTCCAGCACCGTGGTGTCGGACGAGTAGCCCAGCGTCGCCACATGGATCAGCGGATCGTCGGGCAGCCTGCCGTCCGCGCGCATCCACACCCGGTTGTGGTTGAGCCGCTCCCCCGTGCCCTTCAGGATCCACGCCGGATCGTTGGTGTAGCGCATGTCGATCGGATGCGGCGCCTTGACGAACATCTCCAGCTTGTCCTCCAAGCCTTCGAAGCTCTCCTCGACCCGCGGCAGTGTCTCCGGGTCCGGCACCTCCGGCTGGGCGTGCGCGTGCTCGAGTCCCCTGCCCCAGTCCTGGAACGCGGCGAGCATGACGAACAGCTCCTGGCCGTCCTGGCTGGCGGTGACCGTGCGGTTGGCGAACGCCCGGCCGTCGCGATGACGGTCCACCCGGTACTCGATCGGCTTCTTCACATCGCCGCCGCGCACGAAGTGCGCGTTGACCGCGTGCACCGGCCGGTCGCCGACCGTGCGGCCCGCGGCGATGATCGCCTGCGAGACGAGCTGACCGCCGAAGGTACGGCTCCACACCTTCTCCGGGTGCTGGCCGACGAACACGTCCTCGTCCATCTGCTCGAGATCGAGCAGGGCAAGCAGCACATCCAGGTCGGAACGCTGCGTGCCGTCCGCGACGTCGACGGGGCTGCTCAGGGAAGCACTCACTAATGGTCCTCCTCACCGATTCGGTGAACGTGGATCAGGTTGGTGGAACCGACGGTACCGGGCGGCGACCCGGCGACGATGACCACCAGGTCACCCTTCTGGTATCGGTCCATCGACAAAAGTGCTACATCCACCTGGTGGATCATCGCGTCGGTGCTGCTCACGGTCGGCACGATGAAGGTCTCGGTGCCCCAGGTGAGCGCCAGCTGGCTGCGGACCTCCGGCAGCGGCGTGAACGCCAGCAGCGGCAGCGGGGTGTGCAGGCGGGCCAGGCGGCGCACCGTGTCGCCCGACTGGGTGAACGCGACCAGCGCCTTGGCGTTGAGCCGCTCGCCGATGTCGCGGGCGGCGTAGGAGATCACGCCGCGCTTGGTGCGCGGCACGTGGGTCAGCGGCGGCACCCGGGTCGACTCGGTCTCCACCGCGTGCACGATGCGCGCCATCGTGCGCACCGTCTCGATCGGGTACTTGCCCACCGAGGTCTCGCCCGACAGCATCACCGCGTCGGCGCCGTCGAGCACCGCGTTCGCGACGTCGGAGGCCTCGGCGCGGGTGGGGCGGGAGTTCTCGATCATCGATTCCAGCATCTGCGTGGCGACGATGACCGGCTTGGCATTCTCGCGGGCCATCTGGATGGCGCGCTTCTGCACGATCGGAACCTGCTCCAGGGGCAACTCGACACCGAGATCGCCGCGCGCGACCATGACCGCGTCGAAGGCCAGGACGACGGCCTCCAGGTTGTCGATCGCCTCCGGCTTCTCCAGCTTGCCGATCACCGGCACCCGGCGGCCCACCCGGTCCATCACGTCGTGCACGAGCTCGACATCGGACGGGGACCGCACGAACGACAGCGCGATGAAGTCCACGCCGAGCTTCAGCGCGAATTCCAGGTCCTCGATGTCCTTCTCCGAGAGCGCGGGGACCGACACGTCCATGCCCGGCAGCGAGACGCCCTTGTTGTTGGAGACCGGCCCACCCTCGGTGACCCGGCAGACCACGTCGTTGCCATCGACGCGGGTGACGATGAGGCCGACCTTGCCGTCGTCGACCAGCAGGCGATCGCCGGGCTTGGCGTCCTGCGCGAGTTCCTTGTAGGTGGTGGACACGCGGTCGTGGGTCCCGTCGATGTCGTCGACGGTGATGCGGACCTCTTCACCCGTCGCCCAGACGGTCTTGCCTTCCAGAAAGCGGCCGAGGCGGATCTTGGGACCCTGCAGGTCGGCGAGAATGCCGACCGCCCGGCCGAGGTGGTCGGAGGCCTGACGCACCTTCTTGTAGTTCTCGGCATGGTCCGCGTGCTCGCCATGGCTGAAGTTCAGCCGAGCCACGTCCATGCCGCTCTCGACGAGTTCGCGGATACGGTCCTCGGTGGCAGTGGCCGGTCCGAGCGTGCACACAATCTTCGTCCGTCGCATCACGGGTAGAGCCTAGTCCCGCTCGGTGGGCAGGTCCCGCCGTGGCCATGGTGAATCCTTGGTGAAAAAAATGAACGACAGCTCCATAGCAGGTACAAACGGATATTCAGCGAGCGACATGACGGGCCAACCTCGTTTCCAGCCGGGTCTGCCCGAACCCGAGGATCAGGCAGATCACCCAGTAATACAGCGCCGCGACTCCGTAGAGCGCGAAGAAGTCGAAAGTGGGGGCGGCGGCGAGCTGGGCGACGCGCAGCAGTTCGGTCACCAGGATGGTGGAGGCCAGTGAGGTGTCCTTCACCAAGGAGATCAAGGTGTTCGACAGCGGCGGCACGGCGATGCGCGCGGCCTGCGGCAGGATGACCAGCCGCAGCATCATCGGGTACGACATGCCGAGCGCCTGCGCCGCCTCCCATTGCCCCGTGGCGACGCTCAGGATGGCGGCGCGCACCACCTCGGCCGCGTACCCGCCGACATTGAGGCTGAACGCGATCACCGCGGCGGGAAAGGGGTCGATCACGATGTCGAACTGCGGCAGCGCGTAGAACACGATGAACAGCTGCACCAGCAGCGGTGTGCCGCGAATGAGGGAGATGTAGAAGCGGGCCGCCGCCGACAACGGCCGCACCGGCGACATCCTGGCCAGCGCGACGAACAACGCGAGCGCAAGGCCGATGGCGAAGCTGATGGCGGTGAGCGGAAGGGTCTTGGTGACGGTGGCCTGCAGCATCGGCCACAGGTTGTGCCAGATGAGGTCCCGGGTGGCGGCGTCCATGAACGATGTCGGCTACTGGCTGACGTCTGTCCCGAAATACTTCTCGGAGATCTTCGCCAAGGTGCCGTCGGCGCGCAGCTGGTTCAGCGCGTTGTCCACGTCGGTGATCAGCGCGTCGCCCTTGCGCGCGGCGAACGCCTGCTTGCTCACCGATCCGGTCCGGCCCGCGATCTTCACGCTGGTGTCGCCGGTCTTCTTGGTGTATTCGGCGACGGCGAGATTGTCGTTGACGGTGGCGTCCACGCGGCCGTTCTTCAGCAGCTGGATGGCCTGCACGAAACCTTCGACGGCCTCGACCTTCGCACCCGCGTCGGTGGCGACCTTGCTCCAGTTGCTGGTGGCCGACTGCGCGCAGGTCTTACCGTTGAGATCGGCGAGGCCGGTGACGGCGTTGTTGTCGGCGCGGGTGACGATCACGCCCGCCGATGTGGTGTAGGGCGCCGACAGCGCGTACTTGACCGTGCGCTCGTCGTTCACGGTCACCTGGTTGGCCACCAGGTCGAAGCGCTTGGATTCCAGGCCCGCGAAGATGGCGTCCCACGGAGTCTGCACGAACTCGACCTTCTTGCCGAGCTTGGCACCGACCGCCTGGATCACCTCGACGTCGTAGCCGGTGAGCTTGCCGTCGGAGCCCTGAAAGCTGAACGGGGAGTAGGTGCCCTCGGTGCCGACCTTCAGCACATTCGGGTCGCTGTCACCGCACGCGCTCAGTCCGGTGGCGGCGACGATGGCGAGCATGGCGGCGGCGAACAGCTTGCGACGCACGGAAATCCTCTCTTCGGTGCGTGGACCTCCACACACGGCACGCGAGTCCGGCCATGCTACGCCCGGACCCGTGCGCGCGACAGTATCGCGATCACCACGCTCGAAAAGGTTGTGCTCATTGATTTCGCCCGAACGACCGGGAGGCGGGTATCCCCACCTCCCGGCATAGTCGATACCGCGGCGGTCAGTCGCGCAGCGGACGGCCCTGCGAATCGGGGACCTTGCCGACCAAGATCATGACGCCGTCGATGAGACCCCAGATGCCGCCGAGACCACAGGTCAGGATCGTGACCACCAGCTGGGCGATGCCGAGGCCGGTGTACCCGAGGTAGAAGCGGCCGACACCGAAACTGCCGAGGAAGATCTGCAGCAGGCCCGCGACCAGCTTCTGCTTGTCCGACAGCGGAACACCGAACGGGTCGCGGCCCCAGGGCGCCTCCGGGTCGTTCGGGTTGTAGCCCTGCAGGCCCATCGGGTACGGCGCCTGCGGGTAGCCGCCCGGGTGCTGGCCGTAGCCGCCGACGGGCTGGCCGTACTGCGCCTGCTGGTTGTAGGGGTCCGACGGCGGGCTGTACTGCGGCTGGCTCTGCTCCTCCAGCGGTTTGGTCAGATCAGGGCCGGTGCCCGGCGGGCCGTACTGCGGGCCCCCGGCGCCCGGATTCTGCTGGTAAGGGTCGGTCACTCATGTCCTCCTCATTAGTGCGGGCACCCTCTTGTCGGCCCCCGGCCTCACTGGATCGCCGAACCGCGGCTCGTCACGATCACGAGTCATTGTCACCGGGAGCGACCGGGTTGTCGCCTCCGGAGCGTTCGGCGCTACCAATGGTTATCGCGGCGGATCGCCCGATCGTTGCCGCGGAGGAGAGTCGAGGCCGCCCGTGACGGATCGGGCCGTCGCGGCGACCGGCGGCGATCAGCCCTTGTCCGACGCGGCCGTGCCGGAATTCGTTTTCGCCGAACCGTTTTCGGAGCCATCGGGATGTCCGCCCAGCTGGGCGGCGGACGTCCCGGTGTCGGCTGCGTCGGCGGTGGACCCGGCCTTCTCGAATTCGCCGGTACCCGAGGACTTCTCGGTCGGCGCCGCTGCGGCGGCACGCAGCGCGCGGCGCTGCCACGGCCAGGGCCGGGGGCTCGCGCCGGGTTGCAACTGCTCGGGCGTCTCGCGTCCCTTGGTGGCGAACACGAAGTAGGCGATCGCGGCCAGGAACACGAGGGCGGAGGTGAACGAGTTGATCCGGATGCCCGCGATCTTCGTCGCCTCGTCGGCGCGCATCAGTTCGACGAAGAACCGTCCGAAGCAGTAGCCGGCGACGTACAGGGCGAACAGGCGTCCGTGACCGATCCGGAAACGTCGGTCCACGTACACCAGCAGCACGACGACCAGCAGGTTCCACAGCAGCTCGTACAGGAAGGTGGGGTGCACGATCTTTTCGACCACGCCGGTGGAGGCGCCGTTCATCATGTCGAGCTGACCGTCGTCGCCCACCCGCCGGTAGATCTCCAGGCCCCACGGCAGGTCGGTCTCGCGCCCGTAGAGCTCTTGGTTGAAGTAGTTGCCGAGCCTGCCGATGGCCTGCGCCAGCAGGATCGGCGGCGCGACCGCGTCACCCAGAGCGGGCAACGGGATCTTGTATACCCGGCAGCCGATCCACGCTCCGATGCCGCCCAGCAGCACCGCACCCCAGATGCCGAGCCCGCCTTGGTAGATCTTCAGCGCGTCGACCGGGTGCCCGCCCGCGCCGAAGTATTTCTGCCAGTCGGTGGCCACGTGGTAGAGCCTGCCGCCGACCAGGCCGAACGGCACCGCGAACATCGCGACGTCCAGGATCGCGCCGGGCTGGCCGCCGCGAGCGCGCCAGCGCCGTTCGCCCCACCAGATCGCGACGATGATGCCGAGGATGATGCACAGGGCATACGCCCGCAGCGGAAACGGACCGAGCTGCCAGACGCCGCGCGCGGGGCTGGGGAGGTAGGCCAGCACGGCGCCGCTGACGCCGCCGTCGGCCAGGACACTGTCTGCGAGGACTCGTAACGTCACGGGGCCACCGTAGCGGAGATGCTCGACCGTCCCGCCACCACCGCACCGCCCTCGCCGCGTCGGGGTTCGCCGAAGACGCCCAGAGCAGGCCCGTGCCGAGCCCGATCATGGCGATTCGGCGGCTACCGGGTCCGGAGTCCGGGAGTCGGAGCCCGTCGGACGCGCTTCGGAACCGTGCGCTGCGCTGGACTCCGACCGGTTGCTAGGACGCGACGGTCGCCGACCGCACGCCTTCGGCCAGCTCCGCGGTGAGTGCTCGCACCGCGTCCAGCCCTCGGCCCGCCGCGCTCACCAGCGCCGAGCCGACGATGACGCCGTCGGAGTAGGACGCGATCTCGGCGGCCTGCTCGCCCGAGCGGACGCCGAGGCCGACGCCGATCGGGATGTCGGAGTGGGCCCGGATCCGCGCGCACAGGGCGGGTGCGGCCGAGGACACCACGTCCCGCGCGCCGGTCACGCCCATGGTCGAGGCCGCGTAGACGAAGCCGCGACTGGCCTCGAGCGTCTTCACCAGGCGTTCCTCGGTGGACGACGGCGCGACCAGGAAGATGCGGTCCAGGTTGTGCGTGGACGAGGCGATGAACCAGTCGTCGGCCTCTTCCGGAATCAGGTTCGGGGTGATGATGCCCGCGCCGCCCGCGGCGGCCAGATCCCGCGCGAAGCGATCCACGCCGTACTGGAGCACGGGATTCCAGTAGCTCATCACGACGGCCTTGCCCCCGGCTTCGGTGATCGCCTCGACCACCGCGAACACGTCGCGTACCCGCACACCGCCGCGCAGCGCCTGTTCGGCGGCGGCCTGGATGGTCGGGCCGTCCATCACGGGATCGGAGTAGGCTACGCCGACCTCGATGATGTCGCATCCGGCTTCGACCATCGCGCGCACGACCTCGATCGAACCGGCCAGGTCGGGGTAGCCCGCGGGCAGGTAGCCGATCAGTGCCGCGCGGCCCTCGGCTCGGCAGGCGGCGAAGGTGTTCGCCAAGCGGGACTGCTGGCTCACCGGCCCTCCTCCTTCGGCTCGTCGAACAGCCCGAACCACCGCGCTGCCGTGTCCATGTCCTTGTCGCCCCGGCCGGAGAGGTTTACCAGGATGATCGCGCCCTCGCCGAGTTCCTTGCCCAGTTGCAGGGCGCCTGCCACCGCGTGCGCCGACTCGATCGCGGGGATGATGCCCTCCTTGCGACTGAGCAGCAGCAGGGCGTCCATCGCCTCGGTGTCGGTGATCGGCCGGTATTCGGCGCGGCCGACGTCCTTGAGGTAGGCGTGCTCGGGTCCGACGCCCGGATAGTCCAGGCCCGCCGAGATCGAATGCGACTCGATGGTCTGGCCGTCCTCGTCCTGCAGCAGGTACGAGTAGGCGCCCTGGAACGCTCCCGGCGTCCCGCCGGTGAATGTGGCCGCGTGCCTGCCGGTGTCGACGCCGTCACCGGCCGCTTCGTAACCGATCAGCCGGACGTCGGGGTCGTCGAGGAACGCGTGGAAGATGCCGATGGCGTTGGATCCGCCGCCGACGCAGGCGACGACCGCGTCGGGCAACCGGCCGGTGGTGGCTTGCACCTGGGCGCGGGCCTCCAGGCCGATGATGCGCTGGAAATCGCGCACCAGCATCGGGAACGGGTGCGGGCCCGCGGCGGTGCCGAAGCAGTAGTAGGTGTCGTCGGCGTTGGTCACCCAGTCGCGCAGCGCCTCGTTGATGGCGTCCTTGAGCGTCTGCGAACCGGAGGTCACCGAGATCACCTCGGCGCCGAGCAGGCGCATCCTGGCCACGTTGAGCGCCTGGCGCGCGGTGTCGACCGCGCCCATGTAGACGACGCAGTCCAGGCCCAGCAGCGCGCAGGCGGTCGCCGTGGCGACGCCGTGCTGGCCCGCGCCGGTCTCCGCGATCACCCTGGTCTTGCCCATCCGCTTGGCGAGCAGCGCCTGGCCGAGCACATTGTTGATCTTGTGCGAGCCGGTGTGGTTGAGGTCTTCGCGCTTGAGCAGGATGCGGGCGCCGCCCGCCTGCTCGGACAGCCGCTTGCACTCGAACACCGGCGACGGGCGGCCGGTGTAGTCGCGCTGCAGCCGATCGAGTTCGTTGAGGAAGGAGTCGTCGAGCCGGGACTTCTCGTACTCGGCGGTGACCTCCTCGATGACGGCCATCAGCGCTTCCGGCACGTGCCTGCCGCCGTAGACGCCGAAGTGCCCGCCCACGTCGGGCTCGTGGCCGCTGCGCTGGGCGACGCCGTCGCTGGCCTGAGGTACCGCCGCCACGCCGGTCACCGACCCCGCCGTGCCGGCTTCGGGCAGGACGGGTGGGTGCCCGCGGTCACCAGCTCGGAGACCGCCGCGCGGGGGTCGCCACTGGTCACCAGCCCCTCGCCGACGAGCACGGCGTCCGCGCCCGCGCCCGCGTAGGCCAGCAGGTCGGCGGTGCCGCGGATGCCGGACTCGGCGATCCGGATGACCTCGGTGGGCAATCCGGGCGCGATCCGCGCGAACACGTCGCGGTCGACCTCGAGTGTCTTGAGGTTGCGGGCGTTGACGCCGATCACCGACGCGCCCGCCTCCAGCGCGCGGTCGGCCTCCTCCTCGGTGTGCACCTCGACCAGCGCGGTCATGCCAAGCGACTCGGTGCGGTCGATCAGGGAGGACAGCACGTCCTGTTCCAGCGCCGCGACGATCAGCAGGATGACGTCCGCGCCGTGCGCGCGCGCCTCGTGGATCTGGTACGGGCCGACGACGAAGTCCTTGCGCAGGATCGGGATGCTCACCGTGGCGCGGACCGCGTCCAGGTCGTCCAGCGACCCGTTGAAGCGGCGGCCCTCGGTGAGCACGCTGATGATCCGCGCGCCACCGTCCTCGTAGGCCTTGGCCAGACTCGCCGGGTCCGGGATGTCCGCCAGCTCGCCCTTGGACGGACTTGCTCGCTTGACCTCGGCGATCACGCCGATGCCGTCCTCGAGCAGCGCCGCGCGGGCGTCCAGCGGCGCGGGAGCCGCCGCGGCGGCCGCCTTGACCGCCTGGAAGTCCAGCAGGGCTTCCCGAGCGGCCACATCCGCGCGGACCCCGTCGAGAATCGAGTCGAGTACCGTCATCTGGCTCGAATCCTTTCTGGGGAGACGGACTTGCTACCTGAGAATCCCCCCAGGCGCTGTCTCACCGATGCTGTCAAAGAATAAATGGACCTACCGGGCGCGTTCGCGCCGGGGCTGGGGTTGAACCATGCGGAAGGGCTCCGCGCAAGGTGGCACCCGCCACACCCGCCGCGCGGAGACAGCTCAGCGGCCACGTCGGCCCGCCTCGCCCGGGTCGGAATCTTCTGGGGACGCCTGCCCGGCCTGCGGTTCGTCGGTCGGGTCGGTGCCCGCGTCCAGCGCGTCCCACAGCACGCGCTCGGACAGCTGAGGTGCCGACCGGTCGTCCGGAGACTGCGCGCGCCGCTGCGTGACCTCGGCCGTGGCGGCGGCGCGCCGGAAGACCGGGTTGTCGTACTTGCCGGACAGCCGCGCCGTCTCGGCGGGCATGCGGGCCAGCAGGGCGCCAGCGCCGAACGCGGCGATCGCGCCGAGCAGCGCGAGCACGGCGGGGAACGCCGAGGTGGTCGCCGTCTCGACCTGCGCGCGCGCCGGGAGCTCCGCGAGCTTCGCGGCCCGCTCGGCGGTCTTGCCGGAATCGGTCAGCAACGCGAACGCGGGTACCGCGGCCGCCGCGGCGACCAACGCGATCAGCACGCCGACCACGCGACGCAACCAGCCCTTGGTGGCCAGCACGGCCGCGATCGAGGCGAGCAGGACCAGCGCCAGCGGTGTCAGCGCGCCGAACCACACGCCGCCGTTCAGATGATCGGTGCGGGGCTGGGTCAGACCGTCCGACGAGGTGACCGTCACCCAGGTCATCCGGGACGACGCCCACAGCGCGGCGGCGGCGAGGGCGAGCAACGCCACTGGAGCGACGGGGTAGTTGCGGCGCGAATGGCCTTCCGCGCTCGCCGATCCGGCCGAGCCGTCGGCCGCTGGAACGGCTTGTGGCCCCGCGGTGTCCGGCGTCGGTTCTCGCCCTCGGTCCGGTTCGTCTCCGGGATGGGCAGCCGTCATCGCGTGCCGCCGTCCGCCGCGCCGGGTTCCGTGCCGTAGGCCCGCACCGTTCCGGCCGCCGCGATCGCCTTGAGCACCGCCATCGCCTTGTTGCGGGACTCCACGTCCTCGTACTCCGGGTCCGAGTCCGCGACGATGCCCGCGCCCGCCTGCACGTAGGCCGTGCCGTCCTTCAGCAGCGCGGTGCGGATGGCGATGGCGGTGTCGGCGTCACCGGCGAAGTCCAGGTACCCGACGACGCCGCCGTAGACGCCGCGCCGGGTCGGCTCGAGTTCCTCGATCAGTTCCATCGCGCGCACCTTGGGAGCGCCGGACAGGGTGCCCGCCGGGAAGCACGCCCGCACCGCGTCCAGCGCGATCCGTCCGGGCGCCAACCGGCCCGACACCGTCGACACGAGGTGCATGACATGGCTGTAGCGCTCGATGTGCCGGTACTCGGTGACCCGCACGGTGCCCGGCTCGCACACCCGGCCCAGGTCGTTGCGGCCGAGGTCGACGAGCATGAGGTGCTCGGCGTTCTCCTTCTCGTCGGCGAGCAGGCCCTTCTCCAGCAGCAGGTCCTCCTCCTCGGTGACGCCGCGCCAGCGGGTGCCCGCGATCGGATGTGTCGTCGCCACACCGTCTTTCACGGTCACCAGCGATTCCGGACTGGAGCCGACGATGGAGAACGCGGTGCCGCCAGCGCCGTCGGGGATGTGCAGCAGGTACATGTAGGGGCTCGGATTCGACGCGCGCAGCATCCGGTACAGATCGATCGGCGCACCGTCGTAATCCATCTCGAAACGCTGGGACAGCACCACCTGGAACGCTTCGCCCGCCTCGATCTCCTTGACCAGGCGGCGCACGCCCGCGCCGAACTCCTCGGTGGTGCGCTTGCGCCGGTATCGCGGCTCGGGCCGGTCGAACACCGACACGGTCGAGTCGGCGGGCGCGCCGAGCGCGGCGGTCATCCGGTCCAGGCGGGCCACCGCGTCGTCGTAGGCCTCGTCGACGCGCTCGGCGGTGCCGTTCCAGTTCACCGCGTTGGCGATCAGCGTGATCGCGCCCTCGTGGTGGTCGAACGCGGCCAGGTCGGTGGCGAGCAGCAGCACCATCTCCGGCAGTCGCAGATCGTCCAGCGCCAGGGCGGGCAGCCGCTCGATCCGGCGCACCGCGTCGTAGCCGAGGTAGCCGACCATGCCGCCGGTCAGCGGCGGCAGCCCGGGCAGCCGCTCGGTGCGCAGCAGCTCCAGCGTCTCGCGCAACGCGACCAGCGGATCGCCGCCGGAGGGCGCGTCGGCCGGGACATTGCCCAGCCAGGCCGCCTCGCCGTCCACGACGGTCAGCGCCGAGGGGCTGCCCGCGCCGATGAACGACCAGCGCGACCACGACCGGCCGTTCTCCGCGGACTCGAACAGGAAGGTGCCCGCCCGGTCGGCCGCGAGTTTGCGGTAGGCCGACAGCGGAGTCTCCGAGTCCGCCAGTACCTTTCGGGTGACCGGGACCACCCGGTGCTCCGCGGCCAGCTGATGGAACTGCTCGCGGGTCGTGGTGGTGGGAGTGGACGCGCCTGCCATGTACTCATCATCCCAGGCCGGACCGACCGGCGATTGAGCGGTGCCGCCGACGCGGCGACCCGGCGCGACAAACCCGACAAATCAGGTCGACCGTCCGGTTCTCACGCGGTCGCCGAAGGTGTGGCGAGGCTCACTACACTCGCGGCGTTCCACGTCGCATGCGGTATCCATCTCGAGAGGAGACAACTGATGTACCCCTCGCAATCGGTAGCGCCCGAGGGTTCTCGGCACATCCCGAACCACAGCGTCCCGCGCCCGCACGCCCCGCGCACCGGGGGCACGAGTCATCCGGCCTACCAGCAAAGCGCCCCGGCCAACGCGCTCGCGTCCTTCGTCACCTACGTCAAAGCACTGGAGTCCCTCGACAAGAACCGCTTCCCCGACGAATACGCCGTCCACAGCGACCGCATCAAAGAGCTGAGGCCGTTCCTGCGGGCCCACGGCATCCTCGATGTGATGGCGATCAAGAACCCTGAGGTGGCGGCGCTCATCGGCGCGTAGCCGCCCTGCCCCTCGGCTCGTGCCCGATGACCGGCGCCGCGATCGGATCGCGGACAGCGCACGGCGGGCACGAGCACCAGGTCCGGCGCGCACGAAATACCCGATTCGACCGACCGCGCGGTAGTGTTCCCGGGTATGCAGCAAGGACAGCTCGCCCCTGATTTCGAGCTTCCCGATCAATCCGGCACTCGCCGCTCGCTCGACGCGCTGCTGGCGGACGGCCCTCTGGTCCTCTTCTTCTATCCCGCGGCGAACACGCCCGTCTGCACGGCCGAGGCCTGTCACTTCCGCGACCTCTCCGCCGAATTCGCCGCACTCGGCGCCACCTGTGTCGGCATCAGCGCCGACAACGTGGACACCCAGGCCGGGTTCGCCGAGAAACAGCGCCTCGGCTACCCGTTGCTCTCCGACGCCGACGGCGCCGTCGCCGCGAGGTTCGGCGTCAAGCGCGGGCTGCTCGGCAAACTCGCACCGGTGAAGCGGCAAACGTTCGTCATCGACACCGACCGCACCATCCGCAAGATCATCACCGGCGAGCTGCGCGCCGCCGTCCACGCCGACGAAGCGCTGAACTACCTGCGCAACCGGTAGACGAGCGCTGCCGGGCAGTCCGTATCAGCCCTTCGCATGGCCGCAGCCAAGGCCGGAGGTACGTAAAGAGCGCGCGCCGTGACCGCTTCCCGATGACGGCGCGGCCTAGGCTGGACGCATGACTTCGACCGACGTGCAGCCGGGCGAGCGCAAACCCGCGGCAGCCGTCTGGCGCACGCGGATCATCGTCGGCGCGGCGATTCTCGCGGTGCTGGTCGTCTCGTACTTCGTCCTGTCCGCGTTCGTCCCGCGCTGGTGGGCGCAGCGGGTCGGGTCGATGGTGCACGGAAGCTTCGCCAAGGGCATCGGCTGGGGGCTGTTCTACGGCGGATTCTGTACCGTCGTCACGCTTTTCCTGCTGCTGTTCGCCGTGCTGGTGTGGCGGCGTAAGGCAGGCAGGTTCCTGGCCGGAGCGGCCGCGGTGGTCGCGATCCTGTGCGCCATCCCCAACCTGATGACGCTGACCATCGTGCTGGGCAACAGCAGTGCCGCCCACGCGGGTCAGCGGATCTTGGATGTCGACGCGCCCGCCTTCCGTGGCGCCGCGCTCACCGGCGCCGTCATCGCGACGCTGTTGTTCCTCGTCGCCGTGGCGCTGTTGCTGCTGCGCAGGTGGCGGCGCACCCACCCGGCGAAACCGAAGGCCGAGGACACGCCGCCGCGCCACGTGTGAGTGAACTCACGTCATGCGGCATCTTTATGACGGTCGAGCGAAGTCGTGGCAAACTCAATGTCGCGGGTGACTGTGCACAAGATTTTCGACAATCACTAGGACAACGAACAAAACCACGTCACTTGGCTTGAAAGAAGGCACACAGTGACGAAGTGGCTCGACCCGGTCGAACAACGCGCGTGGCGTGCGATCGTGGCGCTGATGACGCGGCTGCCAGGAGCCTTGGACACCCAGCTGCAGCGCGAGTCCGGCGTGACGCATTTCGAGTACTGGGTACTGACGCTGTTGTCGGAGGAACCGGGCCATCGCCTGCAGATGAGTGAGCTTGCCCACAAGGCAAATGCATCGCTATCGCGATTGTCGCATGTGGTGTCCAAATTGGAGCGCATGGGCTGGGCACAGCGTTCGGCGACGGCGGGGCGGCGCGGCGTGCACGCGGTACTCACCGACGACGGGTACCTGAAGGTCGTCGAGGCCGCACCCGGATATCTGGAAGCCGTGCGGCACTTGGTGTTCGACGGCTTGGACGAGGCGCAGAAGGCGCAGGTCGCCGAACTCGGCGAACTGCTGGTCGAGCGGCTGGCCGACGCACTCGACCGGCTCGGCGAACTCACGCCCGCGAGCCGGGACGACCAGCAACCGAACGGCTCCTGAACGTACCTCCGCCTTCACTGCGGCCATGCGCGGGCTGAGAACGAACGATGTCCGACAGCGCCCATTCGGGGCATCCCCGGTTCAGGATCGCGCGGCCAGGAGCACGTCCGAGTCGAAGCAGGTGTGCGTGCCGGTGTGGCAGGCCGCGCCTTCTTGGTCGACGATCAGCAGGATCGTGTCGCCGTCGCAGTCGAGTCGTACTTCGTGCACGTACTGGGTGTGGCCGGAAGTCTCCCCCTTGACCCAGTACTGCCGACGGGAACGCGAATAGTACGTGGCCTTACGGGTTTCCAGCGTGCGCGCCAGCGCCTCGTCGTCCATCCACGCGACCATCAGCACGTCACCGGTGGCGCGTTCCTGCGCGACGGCCGAAACCAATCCGGCGTCGTTGCGCTTGAGACGGGCGGCGATGGCGGGGTCGAGACTCATAGCACCGTTATAACAAGGGCGCCCGCGACCGAGCGCGCCGGGAGTGCACGATCAGCCCACCCGGGAGCGCTGGAGTTCGCCGAGCACCGCCCAGGTGCGCCGCTGGTCCTCCGGGGTGGTCAGATCGGTCTGCGAGAACACGACCTCCGTCGCGCCCGCCGCGAAGTACTCCGCGACGCGGGCCGCGATCAGGTCCTCGTCGCCGATCACCACGAGTTCCGCCGCCCGCGAGGCACCGGACAGCTCGATCACCCGCGCATAGGAGGGGATGTCGTCGTAGAACGTCGTCTGGGCCGCGGCGGCCGCACGGGCGGCATCGAGGTCGGCGGTGATCACGCCGGGCACCAGGACGGTGATCCGGGGTGCGGGCCGCCCGGCCCGCTCGGCCGCGGCGGTGAGCGGTGCGACGATGTGCTCGGCCAGCGCCTTCGGGCCGACCAGGAAGGGCAGGGTGCCGTCGGCCAGCTCACCCGTGACGCGCAGGGCCTGCGGGCCCATGGCGGCCGCCAGGATCGGCACCGGCGGCTGTGCGCCGGCCACCGCGGCGGGCAGCGGCGTGGCGGCGGTGAGCGTCTCGCCGTGGAAATCCACCGTGCCGGTGTGCAACACGGTGCGCAGCGCGGTGAGGAACTCGCGCAGCCGGGTGATCGGCCGGTCGAAGGATCCGCCGAAGACCGGGTCGGCGAGGAATTTCGCGCCCAGGCCGAGCCCGAGGGTGAACCGGCCGCCGGTGGCCGCCTGCGCGGTCTGCGCCTGGCTGGAGATCAGCAGCGGATGACGCGCCGTGATCGGCACCGCGGACGTGCCGACCGTGAGTCCCGGCACGGCGCGGCCGACGATCCCGGCCAGCGCGATGGCGTCGTAGCTGAGCGTCTGGCCGAACCACACGGACGACACTCCGGCGGCGAGCGCCGACTCACCCAGCGACACCGCCGTGTCCACGGCGTTGCCGGGGGCGTCGAGGGCGAACGGCGACAGCGCGATTCCGATGGTCATGCCCGATGCAACCGCGCCGCTTCGACCCGCCTTCCTGGTCGGCGAATTTCCGCCAGTCGCTACCGGACGACGATCTTCTCCGCCCGCATCGAATCCTTGACCTGGCCGATGGTCAGATCGCCGAAGTGGAACACGCTGGCCGCGAGCACCGCGTCGGCGCCCGCGTGCACCGCAGGGGCGAAGTGCTCGACCGCGCCGGCGCCGCCGCTGGCGATCACCGGGACGGTGACCGCCGCCCGCACGGCACGGATCATCGACAGGTCGAAACCGGCCTTGGTGCCATCAGCGTCCATGGAATTGAGCAGGATCTCGCCGACACCGAGTTCGGCGCCGCGCACGGCCCATTCGACGGCGTCGATGCCGGTGCCGCGTTTGCCGCCGTGGGTGGTCACCTCCCACCCGGAGGGGGTGTCGGGTTGCCCCTGCGGCACGGTGCGCGCGTCCACCGAAAGCACGATGCACTGGGAGCCGAATCGCTCGGACATCTCGCGCAGCACCTCCGGCCGCGCGATCGCGGCGGTGTTCACCGAGACCTTGTCCGCGCCCGCGCGCAGCAGGCGGTCCACGTCCTCGACCGTGCGCACCCCGCCGCCCACGGTGAGCGGGATGAAGATCTGCTCGGCGGTGCGGGTCACCACGTCGATCATGGTGCCGCGGTCGCCGGTGGAGGCGGTCACGTCGAGGAAGGTCAGCTCGTCGGCGCCCTGCGCGTCGTAGAGCGCGGCCAGTTCGACGGGATCACCCGCGTCCCGCAGGTTCTCGAAGTTGACGCCCTTCACCACGCGTCCCGCGTCGACGTCCAGACACGGGATCACCCGTACGGCCAACGTCATTGCCTCACCCTTTCTCCGCGGCCGCCGGATCGGCGACCGTGCAGATCATGTCGAGCAGTTCCTCGTGCACGCCGGGCGCGGCCGCGAGCACGGAGCCGGAGGCGATGGTCCACGGCTCGCCCACCAGGTCGGTGACCACTCCGCCCGCCGCGCGCACCAGCGCGACGCCCGCCGCGTTGTCCCAGGGATGGTGCCCGAACACGATCGCGCCGCCGAGCACGCCCGAGGCGGTGAACGCCAGATCGATGCCGGTCGAGCCGTGCATGCGCACCCGGGAGGACAGCCTGCTCAGCGGGCCGAGCAGGTCGAAGCGGAACTGGCCGGGGATGCGGCCGTGCGAGTCGACGTTGAACGCGCCGAAACCGATCATCGCCTCGGCCAGCTTGCCGCGCGGCAGCGGCGGCAGCGGTCGCCCGTCCAGCAGCACTGGGCCTCCGGTCATGGCGGCGTAGCGGCGGTCGAGCAGCGGCAGCCAGGTCAGCCCGAGCACCGGCTCGCCGTCGCGAACCAGCGCGAGCAACATGCCGGAGAGCGGATGCCCGGACGAGTAGTTGAAGGTGCCGTCGATCGGGTCGAGCACCCATGCGGTGCCCGAGGTGAGTTGCGGTCCGCCGAACTCCTCACCATGCACCTCGATGCCGGTGCGTCTGCGCAGTTCGGCGGAGACGGTGCGTTCCAGTTCCAAGTCCAGCTCGGTGGCGAAGTCGTTGCGGCCCTTGGCGACCGCGCTCGGCGCGCCGATGCCCTCGATGAACCGCGGGCGCACCGAGTCCAGGATCTCGCTCGCCTCCGCGAGCAGTGCCGACAGCTCCTGGGTCATCTCACCGCGGCCAGCGCCTCGGGCAGGGTGAACCGGCCCGCGTAGAGCGCCTTGCCGACGATCGACCCCTCGACGCCTTCCGGCACCAGTTCGGCGATCGCGACCAGGTCCGCGATGGTGGAGACGCCGCCGGAGGCGATCACCGGGGCGTCGGTGGCCGCGCAGACCTCGCGCAGCAGGTCCAGGTTCGGGCCGGTGAGCGTGCCGTCCTTGGTCACGTCGGTCACCACGTAGCGCGAGCAGCCGTCGCGCTCCAAGCGCTCGAGCACCTCCCACAGGTCGCCGCCGTCGCTCACCCAGCCGCGTCCCCGCAACCGGTGTTCGCCGTCGACGATGCGCACGTCGAGGCCGACGGCGATGCGCTCGCCGTGGCGGGCGATGGCCTTCGCGCACCAGACCGGGTCCTCCAACGCGGCGGTACCGAGGTTGACCCGGGCGCAACCGGTGCTCAGGGCCGCTTCCAGGCTCTCGTCGTCGCGGATGCCTCCGGACAGTTCCACCTTGACGTCGAGTTCGCCGACGACGCCGGCGAGCAGTTCCCGGTTCGAGCCGCGCCCGAAGGCCGCGTCCAGGTCGACCAGGTGCACCCATTCCGCGCCGGCTTCCTGCCAGGCCAGCGCCGCCTCACGAGGCGAGCCGTAGCTGGTTTCGCTTCCGGCTTCTCCTTGCACGAGGCGCACGGCCTCTCCGTTGGCGACATCGACGGCGGGTAGCAGCACAAGACTCACGAGAGCAGCCTAGTGGTTACCCGGCCGCGTCCGAGTGCAGGGCCTGGGCGGATGGGAGCTCGATCACGGATTCGGGCCGATCGACGCGAGCCGGTGGCCGCCGGTGTGCGACCCAGCCTGGCGGGTACCCCGCGGACCTTCACCTGCGCGACGTCCACGCGGCCACCTCGCCAAAATTTGTTGGCTGCGCCCACAATCTGTTAAGTTGGCGTAGCCAATGTTGGAATCACCAACGTTATCCTGAAAGGTGCGTTCGATGCGCAAAGTCCGGCTCGCCCTCCCCCTGCTGACCCTCCCGCTGGCCGCACTCACCGCCGCCTGCGCCTCGGCCACCGCGACGCCGACGGCGGAGGTGCGCGAACTGCTGGACCGCGGGCAGATCACCGCGTTGGTCGACCGGCTCGGTCGCGCCCTGGACGAGGGACGATTCGACGAACTGCGGACGATCTACACCCCCGACGCGACCGCGAAGACACCCGGCGGCACGGCCGAGGGCCGCGACGCGCTGATCGCCCAGGCGAGCCGCAACCACGGCGAACATCTGCGCATCCAGCACGTCATCGGCAATGTGCTGATCGACCTGCGCGGCGACACGGCGGAGGTGCGGGCCAACCTGATCGCCACCTTCGCGCTCGCCGCCTCCGACGGCACACCTCCGCAGCCGGTCTACACCCTCGGCGAGGTCTACCGCTTCGACGCGATCCGCACCGGCGAAGGGTGGCGTCTGTCCCGGGTGCAGACGACCCCGATCTGGTCCACCGGCACGCGCCCGTGATCAGGGGCGCGTCGAACACGCGAGAGCGGTTCCGGGCCGCAGCGGCGAGCACGGCCGTCACCACGGCCGCCGCGATCCGCGCACCCCGGTCGACCTGGACCTCCCTTCGCCGTCCGTTCGATCTCGGTGAGCGTGGGCGTGGGCGTGCTCCGGCGGTCGAACAGGATCCAGCCCCGCGGTCACGAATAGCGCCGAGTTACTGCCGCCCGGTCCGGTGCGCAGGCGACACCGTGCCCGCGATCAGGGCGCAGCGTCGGCGCTGCGCCGAGGTGAGGTCCTCGCCGGGGACGGTGCTCGCGAATCGCTCGATGGTTTCAGCGAAGCCGGGATGTCGTGATCCGCCGCGAGATCGCCGCGATCCCCGGTGGCGCGGGCGGTATCGTCTCCGCTCGGCGATCACCCCGGTCGCCGCTTCCATTTCGCACCGAGGAAGTGCATGTCACGATCCAAACTCGCTGCCGCCCTGTCTCTTTCGGCAGCCGCATGCTCCGCGGCCTTCGTCGCCGCTCCCGCCGCCACCGCCGCCCCGCCCGAGGAGGCGCGGCTGGCGGGATGCGAATTCGGTTCCGCCGCGGCGACCTACGACTACGCGCGGTTCGGCGACCACGCGCGGCGGATGCTCGACCTCAGCACCGGGGAATTCCGGACCGAGTTCGAGAACTTCCGCGCCAACATCCAGTCGAGCGCGGAGGCCGCGCACATTCGCGCCGAGGCCAACTCGGCCGATTGCCGCATCGTCTCGGGTGACGACAACCGGGCCGAGGTGGACGTCGACGTGGTACGGACGGTGACCAGCGACGAGACCGACGGTCTCCCGCAGACCAGCCGCATGTCGATGACCGTGACGGTGGACCGGGTCGACGGGCGCTGGCTGGTCAGCAAGGTCAGGAAGCACTGACCGGACGGCCGGTCTCGGGCGCTCGGTGCGCGGGACCGGCCTACAGCGCGTTCACCCAGTTGCGCAGCAGGTGTGCACCCGCGTCACCGGACTTCTCCGGGTGGAACTGGGTCGCCGACAGCGCACCGTTCTCCACCGCCGCCAGGAACGGCACTCCGTGCTCGGCCCAGGTCAGCTTGGGTGCGGCGAAGTGCTCGCTGGGCGGCAGATCCCACGTCTGGGCGGCGTAGGAGTGCACGAAGTAGAACCGGGTGTCGGCGTCGAGGCCCGCGAACAGCACGCTGTCGGACGGGGCGGAGACGGTGTTCCACCCCATGTGCGGCAGCACCGGCGCGGACAGCCGTTCGACCGTGCCGGGCCATTCGGCGCACCCGTCGGTCTCCTCGCCGAACTCGACGCCGCGCTCGAACAGGATCTGCATGCCGACGCAGATGCCGAGCACCGGCCGCCCGCCTGCCAGCCGCTGACCGATCAGGCGCTCGCCCCGCACCCCGCGCAGTCCCGCCATGCACGCGCCGAACGCTCCGACGCCGGGCACGACCAGACCGTCGGCGGCCAGCACCGCTTCGGGGTCGGCGGTCACCTCCACCCGCGCGCCCGCCCTCGCCAGCGCTCGTTCGGCGGAGTGCAGGTTTCCGGAGCCGTAGTCGAGCAGGGCCACGGACTTGCCGCTCACAGGGTTCCCTTCGTCGACGGAATCCCGCTCACCCGGGGATCGAGTTCCACCGCGGTGCGCAGCGCACGCGCCACCGCCTTGAACTCGGCCTCGGTGACGTGGTGCTGGTCGCGGCCGTAGAGCACCCGCACGTGCAGCGCGATGCGCGCGTTCAGCGCGATCGACTCGAAGACGTGGCGGTTGAGCACCGTTGAGTACGGCGCGCCGGGCCCGGAACCGGGAATCACCGTGTGCAGCAGGTGATCCGGCTCGCCGGTGTGCACGCAGTAGGGGCGGCCGGACACGTCGACCGCGGCGTGCGCCAGCGTCTCGTCCATCGGGATGTAGGCGTCGCCGAACCGGCGAATGCCCGCCTTGTCGCCCAGCGCCTTGCCCAGTGCCTGACCGAACACGATCGCGGTGTCCTCGACCGTGTGATGCGCCTCGATCTCGATGTCGCCCTCCGCGCGCACGGTCAGGTCGAAGCTCGCGTGCGCGCCGAGCGCGGTCAGCATGTGGTCGTAGAAGGGGACGCCGGTGGCGATCTCGGTCTTGCCGGTGCCGTCGAGATCCAGCTCGACCACGATGCTGGATTCCTTGGTGACCCGCTCCACCCGGGCGGTCCTACTCATGCTCACGTCCAATCGAATCGTCGCCTAGGGATGTCCGGCGCTGGTTCATCGCGGCGCCAGGTCGGTGCCCGCCAGCAGTCCGCTGACCCGCAACAGTTCGTCGTTCTCGGCGGCTAGGCCGATCGTGGTGCGCAGGTAGCCGGGCAGGCCGACATCACGGATCAGCACGCCGTGATCGAGGTAGCGCTGCCAGCTGCGCGCCGCGTCGGTGAAGCGGCCGAACAGCAGGAAGTTGGCGTCGCTGGGGATCACGTCGTAACCGAGTTCTCGCAGCGCCGCCGCCACCCGGTCGCGCTGCGCGGCCAGTTCGGCGACGCTGCCGAGGGTCTCCTCGGCGTGCCGCAGGGCGGCGCGCGCGGCGGCCTGGGTGACCACCGACAGGTGGTAGGGCAGCCGCACCAACAGCATCGCGTCGATCACCGCGGGTGCGGCGACCAGATAGCCCAGACGCCCACCGGCGAACGCGAAGGCCTTGCTCATCGTCCTGGTCACCACGAGCTTCGCGGGGAAACGGTCGATCAGCCCGATGGCGCTCGGCTGCGCGGAGAATTCGCCGTAGGCCTCGTCGACCACCACGATGCCGGGGGCGGCCGCGAGGATGCGCGCGAGGTCGTCCTGCGGGATGCTGTGCCCGGTGGGATTGTTCGGGCTGGTCACGAACACCACATCCGGCCTGCGCTCGGCGATGGCGGCCAGCGCGTGCTCGATGTCGAGGGAGAAGTCGGCGTTGCGCTTGGCCTCGATCCACTCGGTGTCGATGCCCTCGGAGATGATCGGGTGCATCGAGTACGAGGGCACGAAACCCAGTGCGCTGCGGCCCGGTCCGCCGAAGGCCTGCAGCAGCTGCTGCAGGATCTCGTTGGAGCCGTTGGCCGCCCAGACGTTGCCGGTCTGCACCGCGACACCGGTCTGCGCGGTCAGATACCGCGCCAGGTCGGTGCGCAGCGCGACGGCGTCGCGGTCCGGATAGCGGTGCAGGTCCGCGGCGGCCGCCCGGATCGATTCGGCGACATCGTCGATCAGCGCCCGGCTCGGCGGATGCGGGTTCTCGTTCGTGTTCAACTGCACGGGGACCGTCAATTGCGGTGCGCCGTAGGGTTTCCTGCCACGCAGGTTCTCCCGCAGCGGCAGATCTTCCAGGGTCAGGTCCGCGCCGGGCGCGCTCACCGCGCGCGTCACGACAGGGCCTCGAAACGCGCCTGCACGGCCTGGCCGTGTGCGGGCAGGTCCTCGGCGTTCGCCAGCGCCACCACGTGGCCTGCCACGTCCTTCAGCGCCGCTTCGGTGTACTCCACGACGTGGATGCCGCGCAGGAAGGTCTGCACGCTCAGGCCGGAGGAGTGCCGCGCGCAGCCCGCGGTGGGCAGCACGTGGTTGGAGCCCGCGCAGTAGTCACCGAGGCTGACCGGCGCGTACGCGCCGACGAACACCGCGCCGGCGCTGCGCACCCTGGCCGCGACCGCGGGCGCGTCGGCGGTCTGGATCTCCAGGTGCTCGGCGGCGTAGGCGTTCACCACGCGCAGGCCCTGCTCGATGTCGTCGACCAGGACGGTGCCGGACTGCTTGCCGCGCAGCGCCTCGGTCACCCGGTGGGCGTGCTTGACCACGGCCAGTTGCGTGGTGAGCGCCGCGTCCACCGCGTCGGCCAGCTGCTCGCTGTCGGTGACCAGCACGCTCGCGGCGAGGACATCGTGCTCGGCCTGGCTGATCAGGTCGGCGGCGACGTGCACCGGATCGGCGGTCGCGTCGGCGAGGATGGCGATCTCGGTGGGCCCCGCCTCGGCGTCGATGCCGACCAGGCCGCGGCACAGCCGCTTGGCCGCGGTGACGTAGATGTTGCCCGGCCCGGTGATCAGATCGACCGGTTCCAGCTGCGCGCCATCGGCGTCGACGCCGCCGTAGGACAGCAGCGCGACGCCCTGGGCGCCGCCGACCGCCCACACCTCGTCGACGCCGAGCAGTTGCGCGGCGGCCAGGATGGTGGGGTGCGGCAGCCCGCCGAACTGGGCCTGCGGCGGCGAGGCCACCACCAGCGAGCCGACGCCCGCGGTCTGCGCGGGCACCGCGTTCATCACGACGCTGGACGGGTAGACGGCGTTCCCGCCCGGCACGTACAGGCCGACCCGCTCGACGGGCACCCAGCGCTCGGTGACGGTGCCGCCCGGCACCACCTCGGTGGTCTTGTCGGCGCGCCGCTGGTCGGCGTGCACCTTGCGCGCCCTGGCGATGGATTCCTCCAGCGCGGCGCGGACCGCCGGATCCAGCCGCTCCAGCGCGGCTTCCAGCTCGGCCGCGGGCACCCGCACCGTCGCCGGGATGACCCCGTCGAAGCGCTCGCTGAACTCCAGCGCCGCCGACACACCGTGATCACGGATCGCCTCGACCACCGGGCGCACCTGATGCAGCACCGAGTCCACGTCGACTCCCCCGCGCGGCAGCGCGGCGCGCAGCTCGGCGACGGAGGGAGTACGACCGCGCAGATCGACGCGGGCGAGCTCGATGCGGGTTGTCATGTGGTGTCGGTCCTTGTCTCCAGCTGATTCCGCAACAGGAAAGTTGCCGCTACCAGCCTAATGGGCCGACGCCAGCCGTTATCCGCGTGGTCCGGGCGGCGGGGCCGCAGTGGACCCATGTGCGCAGGTCCGGGCGGCGGGGTGTTCTCGCGGCGCGCCGAGTCCGGCACCGCTCTCGATCTATCGCGGGGGGTGCGCCGGGTTCACGCGTCAGCGGGTGTCGCTGTCGATGAGCACAGACCCGTTTCCGGGATTGATCAACCGGAGCGTCACCGACTTGTTCCGGCTCCCGTAGGACACGCTGGCCACGTTGACGTCCACCGAACCGTCCGCGTTGACGCCCGAACCGCCGCCGGTGTCGACGGTGTTGAACGTCGACACCCGATTCTGCGTCCAATAGTCCTCGAAGGCTTGCTGGCTGCCGTATACCTGCTGGGCAGCGGGGGTCAGCTGTTTCCAAGCAGCGGAGAAGCTCGAGTACGTCAGATTGTTGTAGAAGTTCACCACTAGATCGATGGACTGCCGCGAGTCGGCCTTGCCGACGCTCTTCGTCTCCCCGACCGAGGCGGCGGCCGACGTCGTGTTCGCGCCTGGGCGCGTCGACGCGACCACGGAAGACGTGCTGCCCTGGGCCGTGCTGGTGCCCGAACCCGACGAACTCATCATGTTCACCACGATGGCCCCGACGACGGCGACCGCGCCGATCAGTGCGCCGATCAAGATCGCGCGACGTTTGCCGCCCGAGCCCTGCCGGGACTGCGGCCGCGGCTGGGCCATGGTGCGGGGGTGCGTCGCGGTGTCCGGGTGGGCGGGTGGCGGCGGGGGGACCGGACGGGAGCGCGGCTGGCGCTCGGTCGGCGTGTAAGGCGTCGACGCCATCGCCGAAGGCCGCAGCTCGCGGGTCGCCGATTCGGACTGGCCCGCCCTCGGCCGGGCGAATGCCTCGCTGGCGGGCACGAATCCGGCGGCCACCGGGGCCGGGCCCGCGTCGGCGAACGCGGCGAGGTGCTCGCGCGCCGCCCGCATGCTCGGACGCTCGCGCGGCTCGGGGCTGAGCAGGTCGAGCAGGAAGTCCGTGGCGGGGCCCGCGTTGCGCGGTTCGCTCAGCTGACCGTTCGCGGCCGCGTAGAGCACCGCGAGCGGATTGGAGCCCGCACCGTAGGGCGGTTCGCCCTCGAGCGCGTGGAACAGCGTGGCGCCCAGCGCGAACACATCGGAGGCGGGACTCGGATCGGAGCCACGGGCGACCTCGGGCGCGAGGTAGGCGGCGGTGCCGCAGATCAGCCCGGTCTCGGTGAGGGTGACGTCGCCGGTGGCGCGGGAGATGCCGAAGTCGGTGATCTTCACCGTGCCGTGATCGTCGAGCAGGATGTTGCCCGGTTTCACGTCACGGTGCACGATGCCCGCCTGATGCGCGGCGATCAGCGCCGAGGCGACCTGCTCGCCGATCCGCGCGACCTGGGTCAGCGGCAAGGTGCCCTGCGCGGCGATCACCGCGGCGAGGCTCTTGGACTTCAAGTACTCCATCACCAGGCAGGGGTCGCCCTCGTGCTCGGTGATGTCGAACACGACGATCGCGTTCGGATGCTGGAAGCGGGCGGCGTTGCGGGCCTCCCGGATCGCGCGCTGGCGTACCACGTCGCGTTCGGCCTCGGGCAGGCTCGGCTGGATGTGGATCTGCTTGACGGCCACGGAGCGCTGGAGGCGTTCGTCGACGGCACGCCAGACCACGCCCGTGCCGCCGCTACCAATCCGCTCGACCAGGCGGTAATGCTCCGCGATCAACTGACCGGTATCGATGGCGCCTACTCCGAACCTTCTCGAAATCGTGACATCCCGCATATTGATTACTCACGCGGTCCGGGGATGAGTGTAGCGGGCGTAGGAATGCTCGCACGCGTCAGCCGGGCCTTCACACTGCCTCGAATCGCCCGAAAGGGACTAACCGCGAGCACGCAGCATCCGGCCCGCCGCGTCCACCGCGGGAGCCGAACTGCCCGCGTCGCTGATGAACACGGAAAAGGCCAGGTCGCCGTCGATGCCGACGAACCAGCCGTGGGCGTGGGCGTCATCGATGTACTCCGCGGTGCCCGTTTTGCCGAGCAGGCCGGGAATGTCGCGCAATTGGGTCGCGGTGCCACCGGTGACGGTCTCGCGCATCATGGCTTTCAGCTGGTCGTCGACCTGCGGCGGCAGCGCGTCCGAGGTGCGGTCCGGGGTGCCCGGCTTGCCCGCGACCAGGGTGGGCGCGGGCACCGAGCCGCGAGCGATGGACGCGGCGACCAGGGCCATGCCGAACGGCGACGCTGTCACCTGCCCTTGACCGATCGCCGACTCCACACGTAACGCGGAGGTCTCGGCCGCGGGCACCTTCCCCGTGACCGTGGTCAGGCCCGGTGTGACGTAATCGATGCCGAGGCCGAGTTGTGTGGCCGCTTTCGTCAGCGCGTCGGCGGGCAATCGCACGGCGAGGGCGCCCATCGTGGTGTTGCACGAGCGGGCGAACGCGGTGTGCAGCGGAACCGCGCCGAGATCGAAATTGTTGTCGTTGGGGATGCGGCGACCCTCGATGTTCGCGGTGCCGGGGCAGGGCAGCACGGTGTCGGGTGTGACCGTCCCCGCCTGCAACGCGGCGGAGACGGTGACCGTCTTGAACGTCGAACCCGGCGGGTACAGCCCGGTCAGCGCGATCGGGCCCTGCGCGTCGGCGGGGGCGTTCTGCGCGATCGCGACGACCTCGCCGGTCGACGGACGCAGGGCGACGATCGCCGCGGGCTGTGCGATCGGGGCGAGCGCCGCCTCGGCCGCGCGCTGCAAGCCGAGATCGAGCGTGGTCGCGATGTCGGCGGTGGGCGTGGGATCCGTTCCCGCGACCCGCTCGGTGCCCTGCGGCGTCTGGGCGCGCACGGCCCACCCGGCGTGCGCGTCGGCGGACTGCTGCCACAACTCGGCCAGTCCGGACAGGGTCGGGGCGGCCAACGCCTTGTCGGTCGTCAGCAGGCGGGTCTGCGGCGCGAGGGTGACACCGGGCAGCGCGGCCAGGCGGTCTCGGATCGGGGCGAGATCGGAATCGCGCAAGGTGATCGCGGTGATCGGCTTTCCTTGCGCCGCCGCCAGTTCCGTTTGCACCGACCCGGCGGTGAGGCCGGGCGCGAGCGGGCCGAGCAGATCCGCGACCGCGGGGATGTCGGCGCCGGGGCCGACGTCGACCAGCGTGACGACCTGTTCGGTCATCAGCTCGCCGCCTGCGGAATCGAGGATGCGGGCCGGTTGCGGATAAACCCTGCCGTAGCTCAACGGCCCGGCCGCGAGCCCGGGGGCGACCGTGGCGGGATCCCACTTCACCCGCCATCCGTTCCCGTCGTCGTGCGCGGCGCCGTTGGTGGTGTAGGTCCACTCCGACTTGCCGTCCGCGCCCAGCTTCCAGGTGGCGGCCAGGGCGAAGCGGTTGTCGTCGACCGAGCGGACGTCGAAGCGCACGTCCTTGCCGAGGCCGTCGTACAGCGCGCCGAGGGTGTCGGCGGCTACGGCCGGATTGTCGGTGAGCGCGGCCGCGGCGGCGATATCGTCGCGGTTCAACGCCTCGGCGAACTGCCCTGCCACGGTATCGGGCTGGTCCGGCCCTGACGAGCAGGCGGCGACCACGAGCAGCGGTGCGGCGAACAGGACGAGGGCTTTCCGGTTGGTACGCACCCGACGACCATAATGGGCGCAGCCGGACATCACCGGTCAACAGCCCGCTCGCGGGGTCAGTCGCGTATCCACGGAGCATTCGCGAGTGCGGCGGCATCGGCCTCGGTGAGGTCGATGTCGAACACCTCCGCGAGGACCTTGGGCAGCTCGGTCGGCTCCAGTTCCCTTGTGTTGCCGGTGCCGTCGGGGTACTCGGTGACGAGCGTGGTGCCGTCCAGCACGTGGTGGGCCTCCGGGTGGAAACGCTGCACGAACGGCCGGGTGGTGAACGGGGAACGCGGCGAGGTCGACACGAAATGGTTGCCGACGGCGTAGTCGATGCCGTACTGCGGATTCAAGGTGAAACTGTACCGGTCGATCCAACCGTCTCGGCCGAATTGGTGCAGTACCCACAGGTCGGAATCCAGCTCGCCGCGCCTGCTCTCCAGCCGGAACTGCCAGTCGCCGCCGGTGAATTCGCCCGCGGACAACTCGAACGGCACCAGCGGTCCGGCGCCGAAGCCGACGTCGCACAGCCAGACGCGGTCGTCGTCGGCGGTCGTCACGCGCAGCAAGGCATGGGTGGCAGGCCGCAGCGCCGTGCCCGCGCCCATGCTCACGCGACCGCTGAGGCCGGTGACACCGAATCCGAGCCGTTCCAGCGCGGCCGCGAACAGTCCGACGTTCTCGTAGCAGTAACCGCCGCGGCGGCGCCGCACGAGTTTGTCCTGCAAGGTCGCCAGATCCAGGGGGATCGACCGGCCCAGGATGATCTCCAGGTTCTCGAACGGGATCGCGGTGGTGTGCGCCCGCACCAGCTCGTGCAGCGTCCGGACGGTGGGGGCGCGCTCGCCGTCGAACCCGATCCGGGCCAGGTAGGCGTCCAGATCGAGATCCGCTCCGTTCCAGTGGTAAGCCGGGTCGGCGGGTTTGCTCATCGCGTCCTCACTTCGTCGTCGGTTCTTCTCGGTCAACTGCGCGCAACGGCGATCGTGTTCCCTCACGCCGCGCACTTCGCGCCCGGCGGGGCGGCCGGTGCGGTGACGACGTCGTGCGCGACGTCCACGAGGTAGTCGCGATCCGGGCCGTCGACCGGCTCCGCGCCGAGCAGCAGGCGCTCGACGACGCAACCGCCCTCGAAGAGGGCCGGTCCGACGCTGTGGTCGCCGGGAACCACTTGCCCGTTCAGATCGCGCCCGGTCACGACGGTGTACATCGAGGTGGGTCGGCCCGCGGCGAGCAGCCCCGCGCGCATCTCGACGCTGGTGGCATACGGCACCACGTCGTCGGCGGTGCCGTGCACGAGAAACGCCCGCCGCACGTCCATCCGGGCCGCCAGCAGCGCGGGCGAGCGTTCGGCGTAGGCGAGCGGGCAGGTGGCGGGCGGGCAGCCACCCGCGTCGCGCTCGATCTGCGCGGGCAGCGCCGGATCCACGGACCCGGCGCCCAACCACATCGTGAAATCGTCGGCGGGACCGTAATTGTCGACCCAGTAGTCGAACATCCCGCGCGGGCCGTGCGCCACCGCGAGACCACTGGTGATGCCGCCCTGGCTCCAGCCCCACAGCACCGTGCGGGTGATCGAGCGATGGGTATCCCGGTACCACGTGGTCGCGGCGACGATGTCGCGCCACCCTGCCCACAGATTCCATTCTCCGGTGCGCCACATGCTCTGCGCCGAGCGCAGATCCATCGACAGGATCGGCGTCGCGGTGCGCCGGGCGATCGACTCGAGGTAGCCCGCGAAATCGGCCGACGACCCGTCGTGCCCGTGCACCGCGACCACGAGCGCGTGCGCGGTCGCGTCGTCCTCGGCGCACCGATAGGGCTCGTATACCCGGCCGGTCGCCTCCTCCCCGTCCACGGTCAGCGAAACAGGGCGCACCGCCACATCGACGGCGCAGTCCCCATCCGCCGAAACTCGTGGCGCCACAAGAACTGTCGTCAGGAGCACACCGGCCAACGCGCAGCACGATACGAGAGATGCCCATCGCATCCCTGGATGATGTCACGCCGTCAGCGCGGCATCGCGGCGCAGGCGCGCCACGACGAGCAGTCCGCCCGCTGCGGCCGCGAGGCCGACCACCACACCGAACGCGATGACACCTGCGCTCAATCCATAAGCGTCGCCGAGAAACCCGGCGGCCAGCGGTAGCACCGCGGCGGGGAGATACCCCCCGACGTTCTGCGCGGCGTTGGCCTCGGCCAGCCGCTCGCCCGGCACGCTCGCGCTGATCGCCGTCAGTCCGCCGAACTGGCCGAGCCCCTGACCGGCACCGGCGAGCACGGCCGCCGTCACGAACAGCGGAAGCGAGGTCGCGACCAGTGAGAGCACCAGCGCGGCCATGCTCGTCACGGTCGCGATCGTGCCGCCGAGCAGGATGACGCCCACACCGAACCGCCGGGCCGCGAACTGGACTCCGGTCGCGGCCAGGAACATCGCGAACGCCACCGCACCGGCGAGCACCCGGTCGGCGACACCGAGCAGATGTGCCAGCACCGACGGCCCCAGCGACAGGACGAACGACGTCGCGGTGATGCCCGGTCCGAACACCGCGATCCCCAGCAGCACCGCGGTGCGGCCTTCCCTTACGACCGACGGGATCCGGATCCACGGTCCGCGCCCGCCGGCACCGGCGGGCAGAGGCAACCGGGCCACTACCGCGAAAGCCGCAGTGAGCACGGCGATCTCGACCAGGAAGACCGTCACCGTCGGGCCGGGCAGCGCTTCGGACAGGATGCCTGCCAGCAATGGCCCGCTCCCGGCTCCCAGCACCATCGCCGTGGACGCGGCCAGCGCGGCGACCCGTTTGCGGTCGGACCCGCCCACATCGGTGACCGCCGCCATTCCCGCCGACACCGTCGCGCCGACCGCCAGGCCGGTCAGCAGCCGCGCCAGGGCCAGCAGCGGGACCGACTGCGCGACCGCGAACAATACACAGGCCGCCACCGCCGCCGCCACCGCGGGCAGCAGCACCGGTTTGCGACCCACCCGGTCCGACACCACGCCCGCGACCAGCAGCGCACCCAGCAATCCGGCGATGTAGCAGGCGAACACCGCGGTCAGCGTCCCGGCGGAGAAGCCGATCGCCCGCTGCCACACCACGTACAGCGGGGTCGGCGCGTTCGACAACACGAACACCGCGAACACCGGCCACGCCGCCGCCCACACCGAACGTCCGCCCGTCCGTGGTGCTTCCGTGCGTGGCACCGTCACCGTCGATCCCATCACCACTCCTTGGTTCGAATTTTTTCGTACTGGTACGACAGTAATCGAACTTAGCGCCTAGTACGATAGAAGTCGTACAAGTCGTCCGAAATCCGAGGAGAACGCGATGCCAGCGGCCGCCGACACCGCCGATGCCACCTCCGTCCTGCCCGAGCCGGCCCGCGCCGACCTGCGACTGGATCACGTGCTGGCCGCGCTGAGCGACCCGCTGCGCCTGACCATGGTCCGCCGGTTGCTACTGGACTCCCCCGACACCGACCGGTCGTGCTCCTGGTTCGGCATCGATCGCCCCAAATCCACGTTGACGCACCACTTCCGGGTCCTGCGCGAGGCGGGCGTCACCCGGCAGCGACGCTACGGACTCGAACGCCGCAGCCAGGTCCGCGTCGACGATCTCGAGGCGCGCTTTCCCGGCTTGCTCGACCTGGTCCGCGCCTGGGAGCCCGCCGACTGATCCAGAACTTTGGGGCAGGACCCGACGCCCGAGATCGCCGCGACCTGGCGCGAACAACTGCTCGCCAGGCGGAACGAATTGCGCGGCGGGTCCTTTCGCGACGCCGCCGTGGCCCTGTGCGCGCTGGTCGCCGTGGCCGACGACGCGACGTCGGCGGCGGACGCGGCACCGTCGCCGAACTGGTCGCGGCGGATCCGGTGCTGCGCAACTTCCCGGTCGACGACTTGCGCGCCTTGTTCGAGGACAACTGCGATCGGCTGGCGAACGATCCGGTCCTCGGCTGCGCGCACGTGCTGCGGCAGATCGCCAAAGCGATGCACAAGCCGGCCGAGGCGGACGCGGTCGTCCGCACCGGCATCCTGATCGGCGGCGAGGCGGGCGCGTGCGGCCCGGCGGCGAGGCGGGCGCGTGCGGCCCGGCGGCGACCGAGGCCGTCCCCGACGCCTGCCGGACGCTGCACCCGGCTCCGGAGCGCTTCGGCCTCTGACCCGACGGTGCGAACGCTACGATTCGCCTATGCGTTCGATTGATGTCGCCGAGCGGCGCGCCCGGCTGGCGGTGCGACACCGGCTGGCCATCCCGGAGCGGGCCGGACAGGTCGCGGAGATCGCCCGCTCGCTGGTCGCCCTGCACGCGACCGATCCGGCGACTGTCTTTCTCTCCGTCGCGGCCCGCGCCGAGGGGCTGGCGCCCGCGGATGTCGAACAGGCGCTCTACGACGACCGTTCGCTGCTGCGGATGCTGGCCATGCGCCGCACCATGTTCGTCGTGCCGGTGGAGCTGGTCGCGATCCTGCAGGGTTCGTGCGCGGACGCGCTGGCGCACAAACAGCGGCGCACCTACGGCAAGTACCTGGAACAGGCGGGCATCGGGGACGGCGATGTGCGGCGCTGGTGGGCCGAAGTCGAGACCGAGACGCACAAGGCGCTGCTCGATCGCGGCGCGGCGACCGGCGCGCAGCTGAGCAAGGACGTCCCCCGCTTGCGCACCCAGGTGAACACCGCGCCGGACAAGCCGTATTCGAAGCCGACGAACATCACCACCTGGGTACTGGTGACGCTCGGCTGCGAAGGCCGCATCGTGCGCGGGCGGCCGAACGGCAGTTGGACCAGCAGCCAGTACACCTGGGCGCCGATCGAATCGTGGTTGCCGGACCCCGTCCCCGTGATTCCGGCCGCAGAAGCCCGCGCCGAGCTGGTCCGCCGCTGGTTGCGCGCGTTCGGTCCCGCGCCGGTGTCCGACATCAAGTGGTGGACCGGGTGGACGCTGGGCGAGGTGCGCGCGGCGCTCGGCGCGCTCGAGCTGATCGAGGTCGACCTCGACGGCGTGACGGGCGTACTACTGGCCGACGACGCGGAGCCGGTCGCCGCCCCGGAGCCATGGGCGGCATTGCTTCCCGCGCTCGATCCGACGCCCATGGGCTGGCAGGCTCGAGAATGGTTCCTCGGCCCCCACGCACCGAACCTGTTCGATCGCAACGGGAACATCGGGCCCACCGTCTGGTGGGACGGGCGCATCGTGGGCGGCTGGGCGCAGCGCGGTGACGGCGAGATCGTCTACCGCCTGCTCGAAGACGTGGGGACCGACGCCGAGGCGATGATCGCCGCGCAGGCGCAGCGAGTCGCCGAATGGTACGGCGACGTGCGCGCCATTCCCCGTTTCCGGACGCCGCTGGAACGGGAACTCACCGCCTGACCGAGCGCCCCGGCGCACCGCCGGGTAGCTCGGGCGACATGGAGATTCGCGCATTCGCCGAGTCCGACCGAGCCACGCTGCGCGGCTTGCGCGTTCGGGCGGGTACCTACATGTCCAGTCCGAGGTCGAGGACGCGGACCGAGTGGGTGAGCGCGCCGACGGCCAGGTAGTCGACGCCGGTGCGGGCGTAGTCGGCGGCGACGTCCAGGCTCAGGCCGCCGGAGGACTCCAGTTTCGTCCGCGGTGACGCGGCGTTGCGGCGCTGCACTGCCGCCTGGGTCTGCCAGAGCGGGAAATTGTCCAGCAGTACCAGTTCCACGTTCTCGGCGAGCACGGCGTCGAGCTGTTCGAGGCTGTCGACCTCGACCTCGCAGGCGATGTCGGGGGCGGCGGCGCGGACCGCGCGCAGCGCCTCGACCACCGACCCCGCGGCGACCACGTGGTTGTCCTTGATCAGGGCGGCGTCGCCGAGACCCATCCGGTGGTTGACGCCGCCGCCGACCCGCACGGCGTACTTCTGCAGCGCGCGCAGTCCGGGCAGCGTCTTGCGGCTGTCCCGGATGCGGCAGCGGGTGCCCGCGACGGCGTCCACCCAGGCGGCTGTCGCCGTCGCGATGCCGGACAGATGGCACACCAGGTTGAGCATGGTGCGCTCCGCGGTGAGCAGCCCACGGGTGGGCGCGATCAAGGTCAGCACGGACTGTCCGGGCGACACCCGGGTGCCGTCGGCGACGCGGTCGGTGATCTCGTAGGCGTCCGCGCCGATCACCTCGTCGAGCACCAGCAGCCCGGCGTCGAGCCCGGCCACGGTTCCCGGTTCCCGCGACACCACCGATGCCTTGATCACCGCGTCCGCGGGCACGGTGGCCGTCGTCGTGACGTCCGGGCCGTAGCGCAGGTCCTCGTCCAGCGCGGCGCGGATGACGCGCAGCACCTCGTCGCGATCCAGGGCGTCGTCCAGAGCCATCGAAGCGTTCCTCTCTGACCGAGCGGGGTTCTCGCGGTCCACCGGATGCCGCGCTCGGTGCGTGTGGTCAGGGAATGGGGGCGTACTCGGGGACGCCGTCGCCGTTGAGCCGGATCGGGAGGCTGTGGCGGAGTTCGGGCAGGGCGTCCGGGTGATCGGACCGGGTGTGACAGCCGCGGCTCTCGGTGCGGGCGAGCGCGGCCAGCAGCAGCGCGCGGGCCGCGAGAGTGAGTGCGGCGTCCTCGATTCCGGCGATCGGGTGGGTGGCGGCGGCGAGCGTGTCGCGGTTGGTGACCACGTCGTCGAGTCGCTTGAGCGCTTCCGCGAGTCCGGCGCGGTCGCGGACCACCGAGGCGTGCGTGGTCATCAGGTGCTGCACTACGTCGCGGTCGACGTATTCGGCTACGCGAGTGGGAATCTCACTCACCCGGGCCCGCTCACCGAGCCGCTCGGCGGCGGCGGCTCCGGCACGCTCGCCGACCACCAGCCCCTCCAGCAGACTGTTGGACGCCAACCGGTTCGCCCCGTGCAGTCCGGTGCGCGCGACCTCTCCGGCCGCGTACAGGCCGGGCACTCCGGTACGGCCGTGAGTGTCGGTGACGACGCCCCCGCACTGGTAATGCGCGGCAGGCGCGACCGGGATGAGGTCGGTGCGCGGATCGATGCCCGCCGCCAGGCACGAGGCGGTGATCGTCGGAAACCGCTGCGGGAAACCGTCGATCGAGCGGGCGTCGAGATAGACGTGCTCGGTGCCCAGCGCCCGCATGCGCGCGGCGATGGCGCGGGAGACGACATCGCGAGGCGCGAGATCGCCCCGTGGATGCACCCCCTCGGTCACCGCGTTGCCTTCGGTGTCGACCAATGTCGCGCCTTCGCCGCGCACCGCTTCGCTGATCAGCGGCCTGCGCCCGATACCGCCCGGGGTGTACAGCACCGTCGGGTGGAACTGCACGAATTCGAGGTCGGCGACGGCGGCACCGGCCCACAGCCCGAGCGCGATGCCGTCGGCGGTGGCGCCCGGCGGATTGGTGCTCAGCGCGTACAACTGGCCGAGCCCGCCGGTGGCCAGCAACACAGCGGGCGCGTGCACGACACCGAAACCTCGGTCCGACAGCGCGACCACGCCCCGCACACCGTTCGGCCCCGTGACGATCTCGCCGACGGCCGCGCCGAACAGCACCGGCAAGCCGGCTTCGTTCAGCGCCCGCTGCACCTCGGCGCCGGTGGCGTCGCCCCCGGCATGGATGATCCGGCGGGTGCTGTGGCCGCCCTCGCGGGTCCGCGAGATCTGGCCGTCGCGGCCGAGGTCGAACACCGCGCCCAGGTCGGTCAGCGCGGCCACCGCGTCCTGCCCGCCCTCGACGATGGAGCGCACGGCGTCCACGTCGCACAGGCCGACGCCCGCCTCCACCGTGTCGTGCACGTGTGACTCGACCGAGTCACCGTGCGGCGCCACGACGGCGATGCCGCCCTGGGCGTACTGGGTGGACGTATCCGTCGGCCCGCCCTTGCTGAGCGTGAGCACCCGCAGCCCGCGCAGTGACGCGGTGCGCGCCGCGGTCAGTCCCGCGACGCCACCGCCGATCACGACCAGATCGGCCTCGGCCTCCCAGTCGATGGAAACCCGGGTTGTCATCGCCCCGCGCCTCTCTGTCTTCCGATCCGCGAACGTTCCGCGGCGCGGGCGCTGTGGTCAGCGCGTTGCGCCGGAGAGCGACCCGCCGCCGCGAGGGCAGCGGTCGGACTCATTCACCGCCGCCGGGATTGCCGATCGCGATCATCCGCTGCACCGAGTTGCGGCCCAGCGCGGCGGTTTCCGGATCGACGTGGACCTCGTCACGGCCCTCGACCAGGCAGCGCAGCAGGGCCGCCGGAGTGATCATCTTCATGTACTTGCAGGACGCCCGGTCGTTCACGGCCTGGAAGTCGATGCCGGGGGCGGCCTTGCGCAGCTGGTGCAGCATGCCGACCTCGGTGGCCACGAGCACCTGATTCGACTTCGCCGCCTTGGCCGCGTCGATCATGCCTCCGGTGGACAGGATGTGCACCCGATCGGCCGGGAACGCTCCCTCGCCCGCGAGGTACAGCGCCGAGGTGGCGCACCCGCATTCGGGGTGCACGAACAGTTCCGCGTCCGGGTGGGTACGCGCCTGCTCGGTGAGCTCGTCGCCGTTGATGCCCGCGTGCACGTGGCACTCGCCCGCCCAGATGTGCATGTTCGTGCGGCCGGTGACCCGCTTGACGTGCGCGCCGAGGAACTGGTCCGGCAGGAACAGCACCTCGCGGTCCGGGTCGATCGAGGCGACCACGTCCACCGCGTTGGAGGAGGTGCAGCAGATGTCGGTGAGCGCCTTCACCTCGGCCGTGGTGTTCACGTAGGACACGACCACCGCGTTCGGGTGCTCGGCCTTCCAGGCGCGCAGTTCGTCGGCGCTGATCGAATCCGCGAGCGAACATCCCGCACGCTGATCGGGGATGAGCACGGTCTTCGCCGGGCTCAGGATCTTGGCGGTCTCGGCCATGAAGTGCACGCCGCAGAACACGATGGTGTCCTCGGGCGCCTCGGCCGCGATCCGCGACAGCGCCAGCGAGTCGCCGACGTGGTCGGCCACGTCCTGGATCTCCGGCAGCTGATAGTTGTGCGCCAGGATTGTCGCGTTGCGCTCCCTGGCCAGACGCTTGACTTCCTGCGCCCACTCCGGCGTCGCCTCGACACCCGCGAACCCGGAGGGTCCGTCGAACACCTGCCCCATCAGCGGGGGCGCCAGTTTCGCACCCGTCGTCGCCATGGATGGCTCCCTTCCTCGTGCGGTCGGCTACACCGCCGATTCGCACCAAACCAGGTTTTCGACTTATAATCGAAAACGTGGCCCATAGTAGCACCATCCACGAATCGCTCACCGCGGTGTTCCAGGTTCGTCGCTACCCCCGGGACATCGCCGCAGGTCACGCCCCTGCCGACCGGGCAGAAGGCATGCTGCTACGTTGCCCGCCCGACCAGCGGACCGAACTCGCGGTGTTGTTGTGGGAACGCGCACTCGACCCGCAGAAGGGCACCTGGTCGCTCCCCGGCGGACGTCTCGGCGACGACGAGGACCTCGACGCCTCCGCGCGCCGCCAGCTCGCCGAGAAGGTCGACGTGCGCGAGCTGAGTCATCTGGAACAGCTCTCCGTGTTCAGCGCCCCCGACCGGGTGCCGAGCCCGCGCCGCATCGCCTCGGCCTACCTCGGGCTGGTCCCGCTGACCGCCGACCCGCAGCTGCCCCCGGACACCGCCTGGCACCCGGTGTCGGCACTGCCGGACATGTCCTTCGACCACCGCACGGTAGTCGACCACGCCCGCACCCGGCTGGCGGCGAAACTGTCCTACACCAACATCGCCTTCGCTCTCGCGCCGGACCGGTTCACCATGTCGACACTGCGCGAAATCTATTGCGCCGCACTCGGTTACGACGTGGACACTACGAACCTTCAGCGAGTTCTCTCCCGCCGCAAGGTGATCACCCCCACCGGAGCCACCGCCGCCCCCGGCCGCGCGGGCGGCCGCCCCGCCGCGGTGTACCGCTTCACCGACTCCGGCCTGCGCGTGACAGACGAATTCGCGGCGCTGCGCCCACCCGGCCCTTCGTAACCGGCCGGAAAGCCGGCGATATCGGCGGGTACGCCAGATGCCGGCCGCGGAAGCGGCGGTCAGGCATCGCTCAGCCTTCTGCCGCAGTCTTGCGATGCTTGTCCCGGCGACGGTACTGCCGTTTGCTCGGAATGGGCCGCGCCGCATTACCGCGCCGCAGCGCATCCCGCCGCCGCCACGCCGCCAGATCGGCCCGTTCGCCCCGCGCAGAAGCCGCCCCGTCCTCCACCGCGTGCGCGGTCTTCACCACCCCAGCCCCTTTCCGACAACCCTCGGCCACTCCGGCCGCCCACCATATCCTCGCGCCCACGTCGGCTCCAACGGGTTTTCAAGATCAGCGGCACATGGTTGCGGCGTTTCGCGAGAAGGCCCTCCGTCGTGTGCCGTTGATCATGAGGAGGCGTCGAGGAAGGCGACGATCGCCGGGAGGTCGGGGCGGTAGGCGGAGGTGGTGTCGACCTCGAGTGTCGGCGCGTCGAGGGAGATGCGCTGGAAGGCGGCGGGTGCGGGGTGGTCTGGATCGTCGTGGGCGCGGCGGAGCGGATCCGAACGGTGGCGCTGGTGGATTCGCTGTGTCGCGAGAGCTGGATCGATCGTGCAGTGCACGATGCGGAGCTGGGCGTGGGCGCGCAGCGGTGTGAGGCCGGGACGCCACAGCCGGTCTTGGAAGGCGGCTTCGGCCACCACCGTGACACCGGCCCGCAGGAGCAGTTCCAGCGTCTGGAAGAACACCGGCAGCGTGCGGAGGTTCAGCTCGTTCGAGCGGCTCGGGGCGTAGTTCTCCGTCGCGTGGACCATGCCCTCCTTGATCTCGTCCCGGCAGATGGCTGGGCAGCCGATCGCCCGGGCGAGAGCGTGCGCGAGCGTCGTCTTGCCCGACCCCGGCGGGCCACTGACGACGACGAGGGTGGGGAGCCTGGGCGATCCGTCGCTCATATCGGCACCGTAACTCGTGCGCCGCTGCGGCAGCCGAGAACTCGTCCGCGCCGGTGGCGGGTTGCCCGCGCGGATCCGGCGACCCGGCCGGGCTCGCCGGCGCGAGGCTCGCCAGCAGCGCGCACGAAGTTCGCACCGAGACCCCAGGTCGGTCAGGCGGTCTTCATCTGCGGACCGGGCGGCGGAGCTTCGGTCCGCTGCGTTAGGCGCGACCCGGCCCAGAAGGCCAACTCCACCAACCAGAACAACAGGAGGAACACCGTCACCACGGTCGCGGGAACGGCGAGGAAGAACACCGAAGGGACCGCGACGACGACGAACCGGGCGACGTCGCCCGCACTCGCGCCGCGTAACCGGTGCGCCGCGCGCACGGCCGCCCACATCATCCAGCGGCGTGGCAGGGAGACTCCGAGTTCGTGCAGGCATCGGCGGAAGATGCCGTCGGCGTCGGCCACGCCGACCGTGTTCGTGCTCAGCAGGTAGTCGTGCAGGATGGCGGCACGGGTATAGCTGCCGTAGCGGGGAATCAGCCAGATCAACGGGCGCGGCACCGAGGCGAAGTCCGTCCGGAAACCAGCTGGGACCACGAATTCCTCACTCGCACCGCGATAGACCATTGGTTCGGTCACCCGCCAGAACTTGGCGTCGAGCTCTTCGACGACCGGACCGCCACCCACGAAGGCCACGTCCCATTCCTTCCCAGCACGCCACGAGTTCCCGACCCCGAAGTGGTTCGGAAAGCCTTCCCCGTCGCGGCGACGTGCCGGACGACGCGTCAGCGGCGCTGGCGATATTCGGGCAGCGAATATCCCTCTGGGGCAGGCTGGTAGCCACCATAGGGCAGCTCTGCGCTGCTCGCAGCGTCACCATAGGGCATGAAGGCGCCCTGGCCGTCGTAGGAGGCTTCCTCCTTCCGGGCGGCGCGGCGGCCACTGCCGAGATCCGCCGAGGTACTCAGCGCCGCGAGGAACAGCATGACGAACGACGCGATCAGCGGCTGCACGATCAGCGCGAGGTCGCTGCCGAGTTCGATCGGCAAGGTGACGATCTGGCCCACCGGCGGGTCGTGCGGGCGCGGATGCGACCACTCGGCGACCTGCTCCCCTACACCGGCCATCACCACCGCACCCAGGCCGGAACCGATCAGCAGGCCCAGCTGCAACAGCGGCCCACGCGCCGAGCGCCAGCGCCACACGGCCAGTGCGCACAGCAATCCGAGCACCGCCCCCGCGAGGACGAACAACGCCAGCGCGTCGAACTGATGCGCACTCTCCCCGGTCAGTCCGACACCGCGACCCGGCTCGACCACGAGCAGCCGCTCGGTCGGCGCGAGCAGGCCCCAGCCGACACCGGCGAGCGCGCTCACCACCACCACGGCGACGGCGACCACAGCCGCCGCCCGCACCTCACCGCGCAACGGCGACGCCACTAGCGGCGTTCCAGTTCGGCCGAGTCGACGACGCCGTGCCGGGAGCACTTGGCCCACCAGCCGTCCGGGCTCACCTGCACGATCATGCGGCGTCCGCACTGTTCGCAGAAGCGCGGCGGCTCCAGGCCCAGCGCGGCGGCGGCCGGGATCGCGTCGTCGAGGCCCGGCACGATTCGCTTGCCGGTGAACGGGTTGTAGCGCTCGTCCATGTCCATGACAGTACTCATGCTCGCTCGCCTCTTCGTCGCAACCGAGCCGGTCAGAGCGTTTCGTTGAGCGCCTTGATCGGCATCTTCAGCTCGCCGAGCAGGTCCAGGTCCTGTTCGGCCGGGCGGCCGAGGGTGGTCAGGTAGTTGCCGACGATGACGGCGTTGATGCCGCCCAGGATGCCCTGCTTGGCGCCGAGGTCACCGAGGGTGATCTCCCGGCCGCCCGCGAAGCGCAGCATGGTGCGCGGCAGCGCGAGCCGGAACGCGGCCACGGCGCGCAGCGCGTCGGACGCGGGCAGCACCTCCAGGTCGCCGAAGGGCGTACCCGGACGCGGGTTGAGGAAGTTCAGCGGCACCTCGTCGGGCTCGAGTTGGGCCAGGTTCGCGGCGAACTCGGCGCGTTGCTCCAGCGTCTCGCCCATGCCGAGGATGCCGCCGCAGCAGACCTCCATGCCCGCTTCGCGGACCATGCGCAGGGTGTCCCAGCGCTCCTCCCAGGTGTGCGTTGTCACCACGTTCGGGAAGTAGGACCGCGAGGTCTCCAGGTTGTGGTTGTAGCGGTGCACACCCATGGCGGCCAACTGGTCCACCTGCTCCTGGGTGAGCATGCCCAGCGAGCAGGCGACCTGGATGTCCACCTCGTTGCGAATCGCCTCGACACCGGCGGCCACCTGGGCCATCAGGCGCTCGTCGGGACCGCGCACGGCCGCCACGATGCAGAACTCGGTGGCGCCGGTCTTCGCGGTCTGCTTGGCGGCTTCCACCAGGCTGGGAATGTCCAGCCACGCGGCGCGCACCGGCGACTGGAACAGGCCCGACTGCGAGCAGAAGTGGCAGTCCTCCGGGCAACCGCCGGTCTTGAGGCTGATGATGCCCTCGACCTCGACCTCGGGGCCGCACCACTTCATGCGCACCTCGTGCGCCAGGGCGAGCAACTCCTCCAGCCGGTCGTCACCGAGCCGTAGCACCTCCAGCGTCTGCTCCTGGGTCAGCCCCACCCCGCGCTCGAGCACCTGCTCGCGGGCGATCGACAAGATTTCGGTGTCTACAGGTGCCTGGGTCACTGCACGAATCCCTTCGTCCGGCCGAGGTGGCCGTGCAACTTGAACGGTGTTCAGGCTAGGGTAGCGGTAGGAGTGAGTCAAAGCACGACGGGAAGGGCATCGAGTGCAGCTGCACCGGGCGGACGTGGTCGACGGAGCCATCGCGATTCTGGACCGATACGGCCTGGCCGACCTCACCATGCGCAGGTTGGCCGGCTCGCTCCAGGTGCAGCCCGGCGCGTTGTATTGGCACTTTCCGAACAAGCAGGCGCTGCTCGGCGCGGTCGCGGACAAGATCCTCGCGCCCATGGAGGACCCGATCGCGGCCGAGGAATGGTCCGGGCAGATCACCGAACTGGCGCACCGGCTGCGCGACTGCTTGCTGGCCTATCGCGACGGCGCCGAATTGGTGTCGGCGACCTACGCGTCCCGGCTCACCACGAGCAAAGGGCGAGAACGGCTGGTGAGCGCCGCCATCCGCGCGGGCATGCCGCGCCAGGAGGCCGAACTCGCGGCGTTCACGTTGCTCTACTACGTCCTCGGCGAGACCGTGGACGAGCAGTCCAGGATGCAGATGGACTCGGCGGGCGCCCTGCCGGAGGGCGCCTCGCCGTTGGAGGAGACCACCGACCCCACCGCCCGTTTCGACTTCGGCCTGCAATTGTTCGTCGCGGGTGTGCGGCACTTGCTCGGCACCCGCGTCCGCTGACGCCGGGCGGGTGACCGCGCCGTTCCGAACCTCAGCGCAGGTGCGTGTTCAGGAAGTCCAACGCGTCCGGGAGCGATGCCAGGAACGCGCCGCTGTGGTCCTGGCCGGGGTACTGCTGGACCGTCACCCGTATTCCGGGGTTCAGCTCTTGCAGTTTCTTCCCGTAGTTCGCGGTGTCGGTCGGAGGCACATCGATGTCCGCGGTGCCGTAGCCGATCAGGAGATCGCTGGTGAACCGGTCTTCCGGATATCCCGTCAGGGCGGCGATGTCTTCGGCGAAGGTGGGCGTCGGCCGGTCGGGGTCGGCGACGAGCGCCGACGGTCGGCGGCCGTCGGCGCGCTCGACCAGATGCGAAAGGCATTCGTGGGCGGCCTTTTCCACGAAGTCCTTGCCGAAATCGGACAGGTACGGGGTGACGCTGCCTGGGTTCAGTTCCTCCAGCGAGGCCAGATAGTACGCGGCGTAGGCGATCTGGTTCTTGGAGCCGGTCGAGTCCGCCCGGAACATCTCCGGCAGGCTCTTGCTCGGGTCGGTGCGCAGCCCGGTGGCCACCACTCCGCTCAACCCCGTAGCGGAACCGCCTTTCTCGGCATACAGACCGGCCGCGCTCATCACCGCGTGCGCTCCCTCCGACTGACCGACCAAGGCCCATCTGCGTGATAGCGGAATCGGAGTCGTGCGCACCGCCGCGACCGCGTCGATTATCGACATCCCCTCGACGTTCGTGTTGTAGTAGCTGAACTGCCCGCGGGTGCCGAGGCCTTGATAGTCGGGAGCCAGTACCGCGTACCCGTTCTCCAGGATCTGGTCGAAATAGGTGATGTTCCGCTCGGACTGCGGGCGGCGCGACGGCGCGCAGGCATCGCCGATGCCCGCGGTTCCGTGTGCCCACACCACCAGCGGCCATCCTCCCTGCGGCGGCAGGCCCGGGGGCAGATAGAGCGCACCGGATGCCTGCGCGGGTGCGCCGTGCTGATCGGTCGTGGTGTAACCGATCCCGAGCGACACCGCGGCCTTGGGGAAAGTCCACGCGGGATCGAGCAGCTCGATCCCGCTCAATTGCCCGGTCGTCGGGCTTTCCGCTGTCGCAGGGGCCACCCCGAGCGTGACCGCGACGCACATACTTATCGAGGCGGCGACCAGGCCGGATCGCCGAAGGAACGATAGGGACATGCCGCAGCACCATACCGACGCACGCCGATGACCAGACCCTAGCGACACGTGCCACCAGTGGAAATTCTCGAATCCCGCGCAACGGCGGCGAGGGCGAGCGCCTACCCGGTCCGGGCCGACCGCCGCCCTGGCGCCCCGACCACGCCCGGAAACCAGCGATGCATCGCGTAGGCGCCCGCCGCGGCGGTGAGCGCGAGCGCGATGGCCGCTCCGCCGAGCACGGTCACGGCGCTGATCGCGCCGACCGCCACCGGTCCGACGAACATGCCGATGTCGTGGGTGAGCCGCCAGGCCCCGAGGAACTCGGCCCGCTGCCCGTCGGGCGCGACATCAGCGCCGACCGTCATGATCAGCCCGTTGCTCATGCCGTTGGCCAGCCCGAGCAGCACGGCGGCGCAACCGAGCCCGAGCACCGAGGAGGTGCACGGCAGCACACCGAAACCGGCGGCGAACAGGACCATCGACGGCACGCCGGTCGCCCGCCTGCCGTAGCGATCCAGCCACACGCCCGCCGGATACGACATCAGCACGTCCACCGCGCCCGCCAGGCCGAACACCAAACTGGTGGTCGACGCGCTCAGTCCGATGTGCGCGGCCCACAACGGAAGCAGCGCCAGCCGGGCCGCACGCGCGGCCCCGACCAGCAGCGCGGCCAGGCCGAGCGTGCCGAGGGTCCTGCGGTGCTCGACCACGATCGCCGTCAGCGCGTGCCCCGCGCCCGCCTCGCCCGATCCCTCCGGCGATCGGATCGCCGCCATGGCCGCGCCGGCCGCCACCGTGGTCACCAACTGCAACCACAACGCGCCGTTGGGACCGAGCGAATGCACCACGGCCGCACCGAGGAACGGTCCGCAGAAGAACCCCAACCGCATGGAACCGGCCAGCGTCGACATCGCGCGGCCGAGGTCGTTCGGGGGCACCACGGCAACCAGATAGGACTGGCGAGCCAGGCCCCACACCGCGCCCGCCGCGCCGCCCAGCAGCATGCCCAGCGCGAGCACGCCGACATTCGGCGCGATGATCGCCGCGAGCACGCCGATCGCACCGAGCACCGAACCCACCGCAAGCGCACCGCGTTCCCCGATGGTCGCGACGACCCGCCCCGCGGGCAGGTCGGTGAGCACCATGCCCAACCCGGACAACGCGACGATGATCCCCGCCAGCCCGGCCGACGCGCCCAGGTCGAGCGCGCGCAGCGCGTACATCGGCGCCGCCGCGCCGGACCCGATGCCGTACACCACCATCGGCACGAACACCGTCCAGGTCAGCGACCGCAACCGCACGCCGCCGATGTCGCCCGCTACGACGGACCGCTCGCTCATCGCATCGCCGATCGATGCCGCGAGGCCGCGCTCCGCCCGATCACATTCAGCCCGAAGCCGCCGCCCGAGGCGAGACCGCGCGCCGATTGCCATTCCCCATTTCCAGCGAACCTCGCTACCGGAGGGCGGCCGCAGGCAGCTGGTTCACGGCACGCGGTAGGCGTGGTGGAGGCAACCCGCGACACGACAGCAGGAGACTCGGAACCGGCCGACCACCAGCACCCGGAGCGCACCTGGCTCGCATTGCCCTGGAACCCGACTCGCTGGTTCGAGTCGACCAGCACAGCGTGTGGATCGAAGACGCGCACGCTAGCGTGCGCGACCGACTTCGAATGCCCGACCCGTGAGCGGGGCACGGCGTCGGCCGGCCCCGCACCGAACGCGCGGGGCCGACCCATCGCATGCACCGGTGCCGTCCTGTGGCGGACAGCCCGGCGCCCAGGCGGACAGTCGCTTTCGTCGGCGCCGCTCACCGGGCCAGCGCGGGCTGCGGGGCGAAACGGCTGTCGGGGCGGGGCAGGCCGAAGTGGTCGCGCAGCGTGGTGCCGGTGTACTCGGTGCGGAACAGGCCGCGTTCCTGCAGGATCGGCACGACCGTCTCGGCGAAGATCTCCAGTCCGCCCGGGTAGTACGGCGGCATGACGTTGAACCCGTCGGCCGCGCCGTTGCGGAACCATTCCTCGATGGTGTCGGCGACCTGCTCGGGGGTTCCGGCGAACACCCGGTGGCCGCGCGCACCGGCGAGGCGGTGCAGCAGGCCGCGCACGGTCGGCCGTTCGCGCTGCACGATGCCCGCCACGACCTGCAAGCGGCTCTTCCCGTTGTCGGTCACATCGCCCGCCGCGTCGAACAAATCGACCGGGATCGGCTCGTCCAGCGGCAGGTGCCGCAGGCTGATCCCGACGATGCCCTCCAACTGGGCCAGGCCGTATTCCGGCACGGTGAGCTCGTTGAACTCCTGCTCCAATTTCTTGGCCGCCGCCTCGGTGTCGGCGATGAACGGGCTGATCCCCGGCAGGATCTTGATGTGCTCGGGGTCGCGGCCGAAGCCACGGGCCCGCTCCTTGATGTCGGCGTAGAACGCCTGGGCGTCGCTGAGCCGCTGATGCGCGGTGAAGATCGCCTCGGCGTACTTGCCCGCGAACGCCCGCCCGTCGTTCGACGCGCCCGCCTGCACCAGCACCGGGTGGCCCTGCGGCGTGCGCGGCGCGTTGAACGGTCCACGCACCCGCAGGTATTCGCCGGCGAAGTCGATCTGGTGGATCTTCTCCGGGTCGGCGTACACGCCTGAGGCCTGGTCCAGGACGATGGCGTCGTCCTCCCAGCTGTCCCACAGCGCCACCACGGCGTCGACGAATTCCCTAGCACGGGCGTACCGTTCGGCATGGTCGGGATGCTTGTCCAGACCGAAGTTCGCCGCGGCGAGATCGGTGCCGGTGGTGACGATGTTCCAGCCCGCCCGGCCGCGGGAGATGTGGTCCAGCGTGGAGAACAGCCTGGCCAGGTTGTAGGGCTCGTAGTACGTGGTCGACGCGGTGGCGATGAGGCCGAGATGCGACGTCGCGGTGGCGATCGCGGTGAGCAGGGTGATCGGTTCCAGGCCGGAGGTCGCGTTGTGCTTCACGTTGTTGTGCAGGGCGGGTCCGTCGGCGAAGAACACCGCGTCCAGTTTCGCCGCTTCGGCGGTGCGTCCGATCTCCTGGTAGTAGGCGACGTCGTAGATCCGTTCGGGGCTGCTCCACGGATGCCGCCATGCCGCCTCGTGGTGGCCGGAGGGGTAGATGAAGGCGTTGAGGCTGAGTTGGCGCGGTGCGGTCATGAGGCTTTCTTCTCGTCGGTGGGCGTGTCGACGACGTCGACGCCCAGGCTGGCCAGCAGCAGGGAACGGTGCCGCAGGAAGGCGGGATCGCCGTGGCGGCGGGGGCGTTCCAGGTCGATGCGCTGGTCCACCGCGATGCGCCCGTCGTCGAGCACCAGGACACGGTCGGCCAGCAGCACCGCCTCGTCCACGTCGTGGGTGACCAGCAGCACGGCGGGCCGATGCTCGGCGCACAGGTCCTGCAGCAGTGCGTGCATCTTGATCCGGGTCAGCGCGTCCAGCGCGCCGAACGGTTCGTCCGCCAGCAGCAGCTCGGGTTCGCGCACCAGCGAACGCGCCAGGGCGACACGCTGTTGCTCGCCACCGGAAAGCTCCTTGGGCCAGGCCTTCTCCCGGCCCGCGAGCCCGACCTCGGCCAGTGCCGCGCGACCGCGACCGGCGGCGTCCGAACCTCCTAGACCGAGGGTCACATTGTCGAGCACCCGCACCCAAGGCAGCAACCGGGAGTCCTGGAACACCACCGAACGCTCGGTGGGCACGCTCAATTCGCCGGAACCCGGCACGTCGTAGTCCAATTCGGCGAGCGCCCGCAGCAGCGTGCTCTTGCCCGAACCGCTGCGGCCGAGCAGCGCGACGAACTCGCCGCGCGCGATGTCGATGTCGATGTCGCGCAGCACCACCCGGTCGCCGAAGCCACGGCGCAGCCGCCGGGCGCGGACTACGTTCAGTCCCCGAGTGTCTGCCGCCATGACAGCGCCTTCCTTTCCACCGCGCGCACCAGGATGTCGCCGAACAGGCCGAGCAGGCCGTAGATCACCAGGCCGACCACGATGATGTCGATCTGGCCGTAGGTGCGGGCCTGGGTCATCAGGTAACCGATACCGCTGGTGGCGTTGACCTGTTCCACCACGACCAGCGCCAGCCAGGAGATCGTGACGGCCAGCCGCAGGCCGGTGAAGAAGCCGGGCAGCGATCCCGGCAGCGCGATCCGGCGGACGAATCCCCACCGCGACAGTCCGACGGTCTGGGCGAGTTCCACATACCTGGCGTCGACGCTGCGCAGGTGCGCGTGCGTATTCAGGTAGATCGGGATCGCCACGCTGGTGGTGATCACCACCAGCTTCATTTCCTCGCCGATGCCGAACCACACGATGAACAGCGGAATCAGCGCGAGCGTCGGAATGGCGCGCTTGATCTGGATCGGCCCGTCCACCAACGCTTCACCGACCCGGCTCAGCCCGGCCAGCAGCGCCAGCACCAGGCCGATCGCGACACCGAGCCCGAGCCCGATCACGGCGCGCTGCACCGAGGTCAGCAGATTGCTCTGTAAACGGCCGTCGGCGAGCAGGTCACCGGCGGTCTCGGCGACCGTCCACGGCGCGGGCAGGGTCTCCGGATCCAAAGCGCCCGTGGCCGAACCGGCCACCCAGGCGGCGATCAGCAACGCCGGTCCCACCGCGATGCCGAACGGGATGGGGCGGCCAGGACCGAGGCGCGGGCGGGTCGGTTTGCGTTTCCCCAGTATCGGTTCCGCCGTGGAGCGGCCGAGGCCGAAGCGGCGCAGCACCCCGGCGTCGAGGGTCGCCATCAGCGTGCCTTCGGTTCGAACGACGCGCCGCTCTCGGTGACCGCTTGCGTGATCGCGGCGTCGAAGCGCAGGTCGAAGCCGTTGGACGCCTGCACCTTCTTGGGCAGTTCGCCCGCCTTGGCGATGGCGTCGATGGTGGCCTGCTGCCGGTCGACCAACTGCTGGTCCAGATGCGGGAAGACGTAGGTGCCCAGCGAGTCGACGATGCGCTTGGCGTCGTCGGCGCTCACCTTCTGGTTGTCCACGTAGTAGCGGCGCGCCCAGTCCTCCGGGTGGGTGTTGGCCCACTGGTAGGCGCGGACGAACGCGCCGACCAGCGCCCGGGTGGCGGCCGCCTTCGCCGGATCCCGCACGACCGCGCGGCGGGCGTACAGATAGGCGAGACCGCCATAGAGACCTACGGTCTCGGAGTCGGGGACCAGCGAGGTGCCCGGCGTGCGCAGGAACCGGGTGACGTTCGGCTCGATCAGCGGCGCGACGTCGACCTGGCCGGTGCGCACGGCATCGAGGAACTCGGCCAGTTGCAGCCGGACCAGCTGCACGTCGGAGGTGGTGAGCCCGGCCTTGTCGATGGCGCGCAGCACGGCGGCCTGCTGTGCCGTGCCCTCCGCGTAGGCGATCTTCTTGCCCTTCAGATCCGCGAGCTTCGTCACCGACTTGCCCGGCGCCACCGCGAGTTTCAGGGCGGTGGTGCTGGTCTGGTAGGACGCGATGATCGGGACGTCCTGCCCGGCCACCAAGGCGTGGATCGGCGGGACGTCGCCGACCTGGGCGACGTCGGCGGCGCCCGCCCGGAACGCCTCCAGGATGGCGGGACCACCGACGAAGTTGGCGAACTCCACCTTGAACGGAAGCTTGTCGAGCTCGCCGGAGATGCGCAGCACCGATTGCAGGCGCTCGGATTGGTCGGCGACCACGAGGGTGGTGCCTGCGGGAACCTCGGTCGGCAGTGGTCCTTCGGCGGTGGGACCGACCGGCTTGTCGTCCTTCGCGCAGCCGGTGAGTCCGAGGGTCGCAACGGTCGCCACGGCGAGCAATGCGGCGGTCGCGCGGCCACGGAGGCCGGACCGGAACGTACTTGGTCGGAACATAAGGCGAATTAGAACAAGACGAAACCGGCGCGAAAACGGTTTGTCTCAGCCTGGTTCGAACCCCTCAGCGGGGCGGCGCTGCCACCGTCGTCGACCGGACCTGCTGCTGGTAGCGCTGCACGAACGGCAGAATCTGCTGCTCGATCACCGTGTTGTATTCCCGGGGCCGCTGCATCGGATTCGCGTGCCCGGTGTTTCGCGCCAGCACCACCAGCAGCGTGCCGTCCACTCCGCCGGACCGCTCGATCAGCACCCGATGGGAGTACTCGACGTCGACCACGCGGTCGGCGCTCGCGTCGCGCGGCCGGATGAAGACGATGGCGGGCCGTGGCTTGTCGGCCACGGGCTGGGCGAGGGCGCGCAGGTCGTCCGTCGCGCCACCGGCCACGATTGCGGTGAACTGGGATTCGATCAGACCGTTGCTCGCCGCGTCGCGCGAGACGATCTTCTCCCGCATCACTTCCGCCAGCACCTGGCCCAGTTGGCCGAACCGGATGCCGGGCAGCCCGTCGCCCCGGTCGACGAAACGGTCCCGGCGAGCGTAGGTCTCCACGGCCAGCCGGAGCATGCGGCTTTCCCGCGCACCGGGCAGCCAGCCCATCCACCGCAGCATGTCCTCACCGCGCCCGCGACTCTCCGGACGGACCGCGTTCAGGTCGACCGGCGTGCAGTCCAGGATCACCCCGACCAGTCTGCGGTCGCTGTCCCGGTGGATGTGCTCGGCGACCTCCAGTGCGATCACGCCGCCCATGCTGTGGCCGACGAGCACGATGTTGCGCAGGCCCGACAGTTCGGCGGCGCGCACGACGAGGTCGGCGATCACCTTGGTGTCGATACCTTGATTGTCGTAGCGGATCGCCCACACCATGCCCATCCTGCGCAGAGCGGGCAGCGCGGCGGCGGTGCCACTGGCGTCGAGCCCGCCGAGCCCGACCAGATCCACCACGACGGTGTCCCAGTTCTGCGGGTCCACCGGCGGGGCGACGGGCAGGATGGCGGGCTCGGTGCGCGCCAGTCGCGCCTGTTCCGGCGCGACGTCGTACTTCCAGTACTGCGCGAACACCACGAGTCCGGCCAGCAGCAGTGCGGCCACCCGAAGCAGCGTCACCCTGGTGCGGCGCAACGTCTTCCACCCGTGCCCCAGGCTCGTGTCCCGCAGCCGAGATCGGCGTCGCGCGTCATCCCAGTCGGAGACGGTGGACGGGTGCCTCTCGTCCATCGGCGACATCCATCCCACTGTAGGCACGGGTGCGGGCGGTCGCCATGAGCCCGCTATCGTTCAGCGTGCCGCCTCGGCCTTGGCCGCGAGTTTGCCCAGCGAGTTCCGCCGACCGATTTGTTGTCGTCGAGCGCGATTAAGCTCGACAGACCGTCGGGTACCTCCTGGATGTCGGTGGCGCCCTCGACATAGCGCAAGGTAGCTGACAGTGTGCTCGTCGCCACCGACGGATCGCAGGTCGTGAATTCGATGATCTGCACCACGTGCTCGTGCGGGCCGCGCGAAATGCTGTGCGCGGTGGCCTTGCCGCTACCGTGGACTCGTCGCGCAAGCGAGCGTGATTCGGAACACGCCGACCTCTCCGGGCATCGAATTCGCGCACGTGTCCGGTCCTGCCGTCTGGCACCATCCACTGCCGCACCGCTTCCGCGCGCAGATGCCACCGAACACGGGTCGCGCGTCCGCACTCAGCGGGGTCACCGACACGTTCGGGGAGACTCGCGTCGCGGAAACGCCATCGATCAGCGGAAAGGCGACCAGGCGGGCTCGAACCACCCCGGGGCGGCGGCGATGAATCGCGCACGCTCCCAGCCGCCCGCGCCTTGCGGCACCGAACCCACCAGGTCGACGCCGCTGACGCGCGGCAGGTCGATGCGATTGCATTCGGCGGCGAGATCCGGTTCGGCGGGCCAAGAGCCGATCACCAGGCCTTGGCACCGCACGCCCGCCGATTGCAGTGCGCGGGTGGTCAGTTCGGTGTGGTTGAGCGTCCCCAGCCCGGCCGCGGTGACCAGCAGGACGGGCGCGCCGAGTTTCTGGGCGAGGTCGAGCAGGGTGAAATCGCCTAGGCGCACCAGCAATCCGCCCGCGCCCTCGACCAGGACGAGGTCGGCGTCGGTCAGGGAATCGACGGCGGCGGCGGTCTCGGCGAGTGTCAGCTCCGGCAGCCCGGCCCGGCGGGCGGCGGTGTCGGGCGCCAGCGGGTCCGGGTAGCGGGCGAGTTCGAGCGTGCGGGTGACGCCGGACAACCGTTGGATCTCCGCGAGGTCTCCGGGTTCGCCCACCGCGACACCGGTCTGGCCCGGCTTGCACACCGCCACCGAACGGCCGTTCGCCATCGCCGCGGCGGCGACGGCCGCGGTGACGACGGTCTTGCCGACATCGGTGGAGGTTCCGGTGATCAGCAGGACGGTCATGCCGCCACCGCCTCTCGCGCCTGCGCCAGCACTTCGCCGAGCACCGTCGCGATGGAGTCGAGTTCGGCCGGTGTGAGATTCGCCCGCGCGGTCAAGCGCAGTCGCGACGTGCCTTCCGGAACCGTCGGCGGACGGAAGCAGCCAACGTCCAGCCCGTGCGCTCGGCACGCCTGCGCGGCGTCGAAGGCCACTTGCGCCGGACCGAGCACGACCGACACCACCGCCGAAGGCGGCGCGGGCACACCGGCGATCCCGGCGATGTCCGCGGCGCGCGCCAGCACCCGCTCGGCCAGCTCCGGCTGGGCGCGCAGCACCCGCAACGCGGCCCGCGCGGCGCCGACGGCGGCGGGCGCGAGACCGGTGTCGAAGATGAACGTGCGCGCGGCGTCGATCAGGTGGGCGCGCACCCGGCCACTGCTCAGCACCACACCGCCCTGCGCGGCAAGGGATTTCGACAGCGTCGCGGTGATCACCAGATCCGGCGCCCCCGCCAGGCCCGACTCGTGCGCCAACCCGCGTCCGCCCGCCCCGCGCACACCGATGCCGTGTGCCTCGTCCACCACGAGCACCGCCCCGTTGGCCCTGGTCACCCGGTGCAGTTCGGTCAACGGCGCGAGATCGCCGTCGGCGCTGAACACCGAATCCGTTAGCACCAGCGCACGTTCCTCGACGCGCTCCGACAGCAGCCGCTCCACCGCCGCGACGTCGCGATGCGGCGCGATCTCCACCCTGGCGCGGGAGAGCCTGCACGCGTCCACCAGCGAGGCGTGGCTGCCCGCGTCGGAGATCACCAGCGAACCGCGCCCGGCCAGCGCGGTCACCGCGCCGAGGTTGGCCGCGTATCCGGAGGCGAACACGAGTCCCGCTTCGACGCCGACGAATTCGGCCAACTCGGTCTCCAGCAGTTCGTGCTCGGTGGTGGTGCCGGTGACCAGCCGCGACCCGGTCGACCCCGCACCCCAGCGGCGCACCGCCTCGATCGCGCCTTCGATCACCTCGGGGTGGCGCACCAGGCCGAGATAGTCGTTGGAGGCGAGATCGATCGACGGCGCCTGCGGGGCGCGCGGCCGCAGCTCGCGGCGCAGTCCCGCGGCCACGCGCGCGGAAGCGCGTTCGTCCAACCAGCTCAACGGATCGGTAGTCACAGCTCCGAAGCATACTTGAACACCGTTCAGGGCACTCTCCCGCAGGTCCGCTGGTACCGTTGAGCCCATCGTTGGTGGTGTCACCGGCCCGCGGTGACAAGCTGCACCGGGAGGTACACGGCCGGATGCCGCGGTGGGCGATAGTCGTCGAGGAAACAACGGGCTCGGGCGATCACAAGCGCTGGTCACCCCGAATCCTGACGGAAGTGGTCGGCACGCGCGCACAAGCGCTGGCGAAACTGGCCGGAGTGCTGCCCACCTACACCCCGGAGCATCCCAAGCTGCGGGGTCGCCGCGTCGTGCTCCGCGACGGTGACACCTATCTACTGATGGTGCGCGGCTGGTCGGACGACTACCACTGCATCTTCCGGGTGTGGGAGATGCTGTCCGACAGCGATCGTCCCGACCTCGCCGACGGCCGCCCTAATTCGTCCGATCGGCTCACGGACCGGTGAACCAGTTCGGCGTATCCAGCCGGAACACCTCGCCGGGCGTCAGCGAGCGCAGATCGCGCTCCAGGTCGGCCAGCCGATCCGCGCCGAGCAGTTCCGACCAGCGATCGTGGATCCGGTCGAACGTTCGCGCCGATCGGGTCAGCACGTCATCGGCGCGTTCGGTGAGCGTGTAGACCTTGCGCCGCGCGTCGGACGGATCGTGCCCGCGGCGAAGGTAGCCCAGCCGCTCCAACGCCTCGATATGCTTGCCCGCGGCCTGTTTCGAGACACCGAGCGCGCGCCCCAGGTCGGCGGCCGTGCAACCGTGCGGCCCGCCCGCGCGGCCGATCGCCTGGAAGACGAAGCCGTGCATCGGCCGCAACTCGGCGTGACCGTGCTCGGCCAGATCCGCGTGCACCTCGTCGATCACAGCCCGGAAGCCGAGCAGCATGCGCAGCGGCAGCTCATAGCCACCCCTGTCACTTGACATGATGGACAACCTCGTTGACTATATAGACAACCATGTTGTCTATTATAGAGGTGGTAGCCAGATGACCGTCATCCGACACTCCGACACCCGCCGCACCGAAACCCCTGGCGGTGTCATGACCACGCTCGCCTCCCCCACCCAGGGCGGCTCCGGACTCGCGTTGTGGCGGGTCGAGGTGCCCGCCGACACCGCGGGACCGCTGCACTTCATCGACGCCGAGCAGATCTGGACCGTCCTCGCCGGACGGCTCGACGTCACGCTCGACGGCACGGAACTCACCGCGGCCGAAGGGGATACGGTGATCCTCCCGCCGAACACGCTGCGACAGGTGCACACCGGCGACGGCTTCACCGCCATCGTCACCGCGCCCGCGGGGGCGCGGGCAGGCACACCGGACAGCGACGGCACCATCGTCCCGCCCTGGATCGCCTGACCGGTCACCGACCGATCCCCGCGGCGACCGCGGCGCGCATGCCGGCGGTGATCGTGGCGATGTCGCCGGACGTGCTGATGAACGGCGGCATGGTGTAGACGAGGTTGCGGAACGGACGCAGCCACACCCCGGCCGCCACCGCGGCGTCGGTCGCGGCGCGCATGTCGACCGGGTGGTCCAGCTCGACCACACCGATCGCACCGAGCACACGCGCCTCGATCACGCCCGGCAGCTCGCGCGCCGGGGCCAGGCCCGCAGCCAGCTCCGCTTCGATCCGGGTCACCTCGCCGCGCCAGTCGCGCGAGCGCAGCAACTCGATCGACGCGACGGCGACCGCGCAGGCCAGCGGGTTGCCCATGAACGTGGGGCCGTGCATGAGCCCGCCGTGCGCCGCGCTGATCGTCTCGGCGATCCGCGTGGTGCACAGCGCGGCGGCCAGGGTGAGGTAACCGCCGGTCAGCGCCTTGCCCACGCACATCACATCCGGGCTCACCCCGGCCAGGTCGGCCGCGAAAAGCGTTCCGGTGCGACCGAATCCGGTCGCGATTTCGTCGAAGACGAGCAGCACCCCGTGCTCGTCGCACAACCTGCGCAGGTCGGCGAGATAGCCAGGATGATGCCAGCGCATCCCGCCCGCCCCTTGGACGATCGGCTCCACGATGACCGCCGCGAGTTCGCCCGCGTGCGCGGCGATCATGCGCTCCAGTTCCGCCGTGTATTCCGGGTGGTACTCGCTCGGCGGCACCGGCGCGAACAGCTGATTCGCCAGGATGTCGGTCCACAGCGAGTGCATGCCGCCCTCGGGGTCGCACACGCTCATCGGGGTGAAGGTGTCGCCGTGGTAGCCGCCGCGCCAGGTGAGCAGCCGCCGCTTCTCCGGCTTGCCCAGCGAACGCCAGTACTGCAGGCACATCTTCACGGCGACCTCGACCGACACCGAGCCGGAGTCGCACAGGAACACCTTGTCCAGCCCGGCCGGTGTCGATTCGACCAGCAGCTCGGCCAGCCGGGCCGCCGGCTCGTGGGTGAGCCCGCCGAACATCACATGACTCATCCGCCGCGACTGGTCGACCAGCGCGGCGTCGAGCACCGGGTGCCGGTAACCGTGGATGGCGGCCCACCAGGAACTCATGCCGTCGACCAGCTCGCGTCCGTCGGCCAGGGTCAGCCTGGTCCCCGCGGCGGCGGCCACCACCAGCGGTTCGGTCGTCGCGGGGAAGCCGCCGTACGGATGCCAGACGTGCTCGGCGTCGAGGGCGGTGATCTGGTCGGGGGTCAGTGCCACAGGAATCCTCGCGTCACGGCCCGGGTCGCCCCGGAGCGGCTTGAACACCGTTCAAGTTAGCACCCGAGCTGGTCGGGTTCGCAAGGGTGGCCGAGTTCGGCCGTTTCCCAGCCCGGTGGCGTCGCGGCGGAATATTCTTTGACAAAGTCAAAGATTGGAGCCGCCGTGACCGCTGCCGCCCCCGCCGACATCGCCGCCGTCCGCGAGTTCAACCGCCACTACACGCGCGTGATCGGCGTGCTGCGCGAAGGACTGCACGACAGCCGCTACTCGCTCACCGAGGCGCGGATACTGTTCGAGCTGGCCGCGTCCGACGCCACCGAAGTGGTCGCGCTACGCCACGCCCTCGACCTGGACGCGGGCTACCTCAGCCGCATTTTGGCCCGGTTCGAGCAGTCCGGCCTGGTGCGGCGCAACCGCTCCGGCAGTGACGGCCGCCGCCAGGAGGTCCGGCTGACCGATCGGGGCAGGGAGATCTTCGCGACGCTCGATCAGCGCTCCAGCGACGAAGTGGGCGCGCTGCTCGACGCGCAGCCGCAAGCGACCCGCGCGCGCCTGATCACGGCGATGCGAACCATTCAGCAGATTTTGGACCGGCCCGCCGACGCACCTGCTTTCTCGCTGCGACGCCCGCGCTCCGGTGATTACGGCTGGGTGATCCAGCGTCATGCCGAGCTCTACGCGAACGAATACGGCTGGGACGCGACCTACGAGGAACTGATCGTGCGCATCGTGGCCGACTATCTGACTTCCCGCGACGAGCAGCGCGAGCGCGCCTGGATCGCGGAATCCGACGGCCGCCCGGTGGGTAGCGTCTTCTGCGTTCGCGAGGACGACACCACCGCGCGCCTGCGGTTGCTCCTGGTCGAGCCGACCGTCCGCGGTCTCGGCGTCGGCTCGGCGCTGGTGGACGAATGCCTGCGATTCGCCACGGCGGCGGGCTACCGGGAGATCGTGCTGTGGACCAACGACGTGCTCACCGCCGCGCGGCGCGTCTACCAGCGCGCGGGATTCGAGCTCGTCGACCAGAGCCCGCATCACAGCTGGGGGCACGACCTGGTCGGCCAGACCTGGCGGCGGTCGCTCACATCCGCGAAGTGAGCCGCGCGCCCGCTCACGAGCCGCCACACGATGCGCCGGGTCGCATGCGCTTCCGCTATGTCGAGCACCACACGGCCCGTCGCTGTCAGTGATCCGTATCGACGCACCGCGTGCCGGGCCGTCAGTGACCCGTATCAACGCACCGCGTGCCGCAGCACCTCGGACGCGTCCGGCGAGGGCTCGCGTCATCGCGACCGCCGCTACGGATGAGCTCGCGACCACCGCGCCCCGCGCGGGGCAAGGCCGACGCGGCGTTGGGTCCGTTCGCCCGTGCTGTGCCGCGAGACTGCGCGGCGTTGCCACCGCGGGCCGTGCTCGGTGCTCGCACCATTCCCCCGATGGCGCGAAAAATGCCTCCGACCTCGTCCGATCCGGTCACCCACAACCACCCGCACCGCTGGACGCCCGGCTGACGCTACTGTCGTTGCCATGGCTCAGCCCGACGCAGCGCCCGGTGACGCGGCACCTCTGGGTGTCTGGCCCGGCACCGCCTATCCCCTCGGGGCCACCTACGACGGCGCAGGCACCAATTTCTCGGTGTTCTCCGAGGTTGCCGACGCGGTCGAACTCTGCCTGATCGACGCCGACGGAGCCGAGAACCGGATCGCGCTCGATGAGGTGGACGGGTACGTCTGGCATGCCTACCTGCCCGGAATCGACCCTGGTCAGCGCTATGGATTCCGCGTGCACGGCCCATACGACCCCGACCGGGGGTTGCGCTGCGACCCGAGCAAGTTGCTGCTCGATCCGTACGGCAAGGCTTTCGACGGCGACTTCGACGATCACCCCTCGCTCTACACCCACGGGCTCGACTCGCTCGGCCACACCATGACCGGCGTGGTGATCAACCCGTACTTCGACTGGGGCGCCGACCGGCCGCCCAACCGGCCGTACCACGAGACGGTGATCTACGAGGCGCACGTCAAGGGCATGACGATGACGCATCCCGAGGTGCCCGAGGAATTGCGCGGCACCTATTCCGGCATCGCGCACCCGGCGGTCGTCGACCATCTGAAGGGGTTGGGGGTCACCGCGATCGAACTGATGCCGGTGCACCAGTTCCTGCAGGACCGCGTGCTGCTGGACCAGGGACTGCGGAACTATTGGGGCTACAACAGCTTCGGCTACCTCGCGCCGCACAGCGAGTACGCGACGATGGATCGCGCCGGGTCGGCGGTCACCGAGTTCAAGGCGATGGTGCGCGCGCTGCACGCCGAGGGCATCGAGGTGATCCTCGACGTCGTCTACAACCACACCGCCGAGGGCAACCAAAACGGCCCCACGATCTGCTTCCGCGGCATCGACAATGCCGCCTACTACCGCTTGGTCGACGACGATCCGTCGCACTACATGGATTACACGGGCACCGGAAACAGTCTCAACGTGCGCCACCCGCACACCTTGCAGCTGATCATGGACTCCCTGCGCTACTGGATCCTGGAGATGCACGTCGACGGCTTCCGCTTCGATCTGGCCGCGACGCTGGCGCGGGAACTGCACGACGTGGACCGGCTGTCGACGTTCTTCGACCTGGTGCAGCAGGATCCGGTGGTGAGCCAGGTCAAACTCATCGCCGAACCGTGGGACGTCGGCGAGGGCGGCTACCAGGTGGGCAATTTCCCCGGCCTGTGGACGGAGTGGAACGGCAAGTACCGCGACACCGTGCGGGACTACTGGCGCGGCGAACCGGCGACGCTGGGCGAGTTCGCCTCTCGGCTCACCGGTTCCTCGGACCTGTACGAGGCCACCGGCCGCAGGCCGAGCGCGAGCATCAACTTCGTCACCGCGCACGACGGGTTCACGCTGCGGGATCTGGTGTCCTACAACGAGAAACACAACGCGGCCAACGGCGAGGACAACCGCGACGGCGAGAGCTGGAACCGCTCCTGGAACTGCGGTGTCGAAGGCCCGACCGACGACCAGGACATCCTCGCCCTGCGCGACCGGCAGAGCCGCAACCTGCTGGCCACGCTCATGCTCAGCCAGGGTGTGCCGATGCTGGCGCACGGCGACGAGATGGGCCGCACCCAGCACGGCAACAACAACGTCTACTGCCAGGACTCGCCGCTGGCCTGGATGGACTGGTCGCTGCGGGAGAAGAACGCCGATCTGCTGGAGTTCACCCGCGCGGTGGTCGCGTTGCGCACCCGGCACCCCGTCTTCCGGCGCCGTCGCTTCTTCGCGGGCGGCCCGGTCCGTTCGGCGGACAACGCCCGCGACATCGCCTGGCTCACCCCGTCCGGCGAGGAGATGACCGGGGCGGACTGGGACAGCGGATTCGGCAAGTCGCTGGCGGTCTACCTCAACGGCGAGGCGATCCCCGAGCCGGGCCCGCGAGGCGAGCGGATCACCGACGACTCGTTCCTGTTGTGTTTCAACGCCCACGACGCGGCTATCGACTTCGTGCTACCGAGCACCGGCGACGGCGCGGAATGGTCGGTGGCACTGGATTGCTCGACCCCGACCGGCATGACCGACGCCAGGTATCCCGGCGGCGCGGCCGTCACCGTCGAAGCTCGCTGTCTCCTCGTCCTCCGCCAGGCCGCCTGACCCGAATGCCGATGAACGCACCCGATCCCACCGAGATGCACGTGACCGACCCGGTGTCCCTCCGACGCAAGCCCGCCCGCCAGACGACGATCCGCAGCGCCTACCGGCTACAGCTGCGACCGGACGCATTGACCTTCGCCGAGGCCCGCGCCATCGCGGAATACCTTCAGCAGCTGGGCATCTCGCACCTGTACCTGTCGCCGATCCTGACCGCGGCGCACGGTTCGACGCACGGTTACGACGTCACCGACCCGACCACGGTCTCCGCCGCCCTCGGCGGGCCGACGGGGCTCAAGGCACTCGCCGACGAGGTGCGCAGCCGCGGCATGGGACTGATCGTCGACCTGGTGCCCAATCACGTCGGCGTCGCCGATCCGCGACAGAACGCCTGGTGGTGGGACGTGCTGCGGAATGGCCAGGAGTCGCGGTTCGCGCCGTATTTCGACATCGACTGGAGCCCCGGCAACGGCGCGGGCGGCAGGCTGGCGCTGCCGGTGTTGCAGAGCGAGAACGACCCGGCCGCCCTGACCGTGGACCGCACCGGCGCCGAGCCGATGCTCGCGCTGCACGATCTGCGTTTCCCGATCGCGCCCGGCACCGACGGCGACAACGCCCTGCGCATCCACGACAAACAGCACTACCGGTTGGTGAGCTGGAAGGCCGGGCTGTGCACCTATCGGCGTTTCTTCGCGGTGAGCAGCCTGGCCGCGATCCGTCAGGAGAACCCGGAGGTCTTCGAGCTCACCCACCGCGAGCTCGCCGCGTGGTGCGAGCACGACTTGATCGACGGCGTGCGGGTCGACCATCCGGACGGTCTGGCCGATCCCGCCGGTTACCTCACCCGGCTGCGCAGACTGATCGGCCCGCACCGGCTGTTGCTGGTGGAGAAGATCCTGGCCAACCGCGAGCCGCTGGACGCGACGCTGCCCATCGACGGCACCACCGGCTACGAGGCGCTGGCCGACTTCGGCGGCGTGCTGATCGATCCGCGCGGGGAGCACGCGCTCACCGAACTCTCGCGCCGGGTGGCCGGGCACGGCAGCGACCGGGCTTGGATCGGCGAGACCGAACACCGGATCAAGCGCGCGGTCGCGGAAACCATTCTGACACCGGAGGTCCGGCGGCTGGTGGCCGCGATCAAACAGGACGCGAACGCCGAGAGTTTCGACACCATGGCGCTGACCAACGCCACCATCGAGGTGCTGGCGTTCATGCCGGTCTACCGGGCCGACTACGCGCCGCTGTCCGGGATGACGGGCGCGGTGATCGCCGAGGTGGAGAAGCGCAACAGCGAACTCACCGCGCCGCTGGCGGTCCTGGTCGCGGCGCTGGCCGCCGACGGGGCCGCGGCGATGCGCTTCAGCCAGGTCTGCGGCGCGGTGACCGCGAAGGCGGTCGAGGACACCATGTTCTATCAGGCCGCGCGGCTGGTCTCGTTGCAGGAGGTCGGCGGCAACCCGGCGCGCTTCGGCCACTCGCTCAACGAGTTCCACCTGTCCAACAGCCAGCGCGCGCAACGCTGGCCCGCCACTCTGACGACGCTGTCCACGCACGACACCAAGCGCGGCGAGGACGTGCGCGCCCGCATCGGCGTGCTGTCCCAGGCCGCGGAGACCTGGGCGCGCAACGTCGACTCCTGGTTGGAGACCGCCCCCGCGCCGGACGGTGCGACGGCGTTGTTCCTGCTGCAGAACATGTTCGGGGTGTGGCCCGCGGACGGGCGACCGGCCGCATCGGTGCCCGGCCTGCGTGAGCGTGTGCACGCGTTCGCCGAGAAGGCGATGCGGGAGGCGAACAGCAAGACCTCCTGGGAGGAGCCGGACGCCGAGTTCGAGGCCGCGGTGCACGCGTGGCTGGACACGGTGATCGATGGCCCGGTGGGCTCCGAACTCGGCGACCTGGTGCACGAACTGGCCCCGCACGCCTGGTCGGACGCCTTGTCGCAGAAGCTCTTACAGCTGTGCGGGCCGGGCATCCCGGACGTCTACCAGGGCTGCGAGCTGTGGGAGGACTCCCTCGTCGACCCGGACAACCGCAGGCCGGTGGACTTCGCCGCCCGTGCGGGCATGCTGCAATCGCTCACCGGCACGCCCGCGCTGGACACCACCGGCGCGGCGAAGATGTGGATCGTCGCCTACGCGCTGTGGTTGCGCCGCGAACGTCCCGAATGCTTCGTCGGCGGCACGTACCGGCCGCTGTTCGCCACCGGCGACCACGCGTCCAAGGTGGTGTCCTACGCCCGCGGCCGCGCGGGCGAGGCCCCCGAGGTCATCGTCGCCGCCACCCGCCACAGCGTGAGCCTGGCCGAGACCGGCTGGAGCGATACGTTCATCGACCTACCCGCGGGCAGCTGGACAGACCGGCTGACCGGCCACACCTTCCAGGGCCGGGCCAGGCTCGAGAAGATGTTCGCCAGGCTGCCGGTCGCGCTGCTGGTGCGCTGACGGCTCGGGCACGGGCGCGCCCGCCTGCTCGAGTTTCTTGGAGAACACCCCGCGGATCTGCTCGAAAGCGGCTTCCGGGATCACACCGCCCAGTTCTTCGCGCCAGCGTCGCAGATTCGCGGGATGGTAGTCCAGCGCGTCCTGCGCGCTCGCGGACAACCGCACGCCCTGATCGGTGGGCATGGACATCCGGCGCCAGGAATCCCAGTGGAACCGGCGACTGCGCGGATTACGCAGCGTCCGAACCACGTTCAGGACGCGGTAGCCGATGCTCAGGGAATCGTGCAGCCGCATGTGGTCGCCGTCGGTGTGGTCGCAGCGCTTCGACAGCGCCGCCAGCCGGTCCCGGTCGAAGGCCAGCCCGACCGACTCCGCCTCGCGGACCATCCACTGCAGCGTGATGTCGGACAGGCCGCATTCGGTGTAGCCGCCACCGATGTCGCTGTGCACGCCGGGGAACCACACCTGCTTGACTCGCTCGAAGCCGCGCCGGTACTTCACCGTCGGTTCGACCGGCACCTCCCACACGGCCGGTTCGAAGTTGCGCCGCCGCTCGTCGATGGCCAGCGCCTGGCGGGCGCAGTGCACGTGCCGGGAGAGTTTGACGTCGTGGAAGCGGTGCCGCAGGGAGGTGATGCCAGGGACGCCGAGCGCGCCGACGGTGTCGAACACGCCGAGGAAATCGATCTTCGCTCGGTGACAATGCTTCCGGCGGAATTCCTGCCACTGCTCGGGCTCGGCCGGATCGGGGTTCTCCCGCGTCGGCGCGGGCGGTCGCTGCCGATAGATGTTCAGGGCGTCGGGGTACTTGCCTTCGATCATCGCTTCGGGGGTCATGATCCCGACACGGTTGATCAGGCCGGCCAGGCTGCGGGCGGTGAAGGCGCCGCGGCTGAAGCCGAAGATGTAGATTTCGTCGCCCTTCTCCCAGTTCAAGGCCAGATGCCAGTAGGCGGACGACAGGTTCGCCTCGAGTCCGAGTCCGAAGGCGCCGCCCATCAGGCGATCGCTGAGGAATCCGCGGGCACCTGGGCCGGAGACGTAGGTGACCCACTGCTGGATCGTCTCCCCCGCCGGTCCGGGCGCATCGAACCGGATCGTCTGCGCGATCTTGACTATGTTCGAAACCGTGCTGCTCGATTCGGCCTTCCAGGTGCCGTCGCAACACACAACCAGACGTTTCATGCGCTGATCCTCCCGCCGGCATCCCACCGAAACCCGCGTATTCGACTACTCGAATTCATCGCCTGCGGCGGGGAAGCGTTAATGCGGGGCGCGCTACGGCGTGCCGCCGGGCCCATCGCCGAGACCCGCGACCGCCATGCCGATCAGCCACCGCGCCGCGCCGAGCGCTGCCGCGACGAGTACCGCGAGTTGCAGCGATCCGGTGATCAGGGCCAGGACGAGGCAGGTCACCAAGCCGACGACCAGTGCGTCGAGCTTGTATACCGGCCACGCGCTACCCGCGATGTCGATCGTGGTGCCGCGCGCCGAAGAGTGAACGACCGCCATCTCCTCAGGGTAGTCGGAATTGGAAGTTCGGGCCAGCGAACTTTTTGTCGCCGGGAACACAAGTAATCGCCGCGGCGTTGCCGCAGATATGCCACTGACAGGTGAATACGAACCGAGTACATCCGACTGGGCCCGCGAACAGGCCGAGAAGTACGAGAACTCCGGCGGCACCGAGGGCGCGACCTTGCAAGGTGTGCCGATCATCCTGCTCACCACCAAGGGCGCGAAGAGCGGCAAGCTGCGCAAGACGCCGCTGATGCGGGTGGAGCACGACGGCGAGTACGCCGTGGTGGCCTCGCTGGGCGGCGCGCCGAAGCATCCCGTCTGGTACCACAACATCAAGGCCGAACCGCACGTCGAACTGCGCGACGGCACGGTCAACAAGGACTACACCGCCCGCGAGGTGTTCGGCGACGAGAAGGCGCAGTGGTGGGAGCGCGCGGTCGAGGTGTGGCCGGATTACGCGAACTACCAGACCAAGACCGATCGTCAGATCCCCGTCTTCGTTCTCACCCCGCAGTAGCTTCTGCGCAGGTAGCCCGCGTGTCACCGCCACCCGCCGCAGCTCGCCGCCGCGGCGGGTGGCAGCATATTCGGGGTGTCCGATCCGCTTGATGTCCTCGACGCACTGACCGCTTCTCGTCCCGCCCTCACCGCGGACGAGATCGATGCTGCCGCCAAGCGAATTGCCGACGTCATTGATCCGACCCCGCTGCAGCGCAGCGAGCGGCTGTCCAAGCTGACCGGGGCGAACGTTTATCTGAAGCGCGAAGATCTCAGCGCGGTCCGCTCCTACAAGCTGCGCGGCGCCTACAACCTCGTGGTCCAGCTGACCGAGCGGGAACGCGCCGCCGGCGTGGTCGCGGCCAGCGCGGGCAACCACGCGCAGGGCGTCGCGTTCGCCTGCCAGGCGATGGGGATCAAGGGCCGCATCTACGTGCCGACCACGACGCCGAAGCAGAAGCGTGACCGCATCCGGGTGCACGGCGGGGAGTTCGTCGAGCTCATCGCGGTCGGCGAGACCTACGACGCCGCCGCCGCGGCCGCCGCGGCCGACGTGGAGCGCACCGGCGCGACCATGGTGCCGCCGTTCGACGACACCCGCACCGCGGCCGGTCAGGGCACCATCGCCGCGGAGATCCTGGAGCAGCTCCCCACCACGCCCGACCTGGTGATCGTGCCGGTGGGCGGCGGCGGCTGCCTGGCGGGCATCGGCACCTACCTGCGCGCCCGATCCCCGCGCACCGCCATCCTGGGCGTGGAGCCCGCGGGCGCGGCCTCGATGACCGCGGCTCTGGTGGCGGGCGGCCCGGTCACGCTGCCGGAGATCGATCCGTTCGTCGACGGCGCCGCGGTCCGCCGGGTAGGCGCCGTGCCGTACGCGGCGGTGTCCGGATTCGGCGGGCGCGTGGTTTCGCACGCCTCGCTGCCGTTGCTGACCACCACCGAATCCCCCAGGGGCGCGGGCACTTTCCAGATGATGCAGGTCGACGAAGGCGCGATCTGCACGACCATGCTCGACCTGTACCAGAGCGAGGGCATCATCGCCGAGCCCGCGGGCGCGCTCACCACGACGGCGCTGGCGGAGATCACCGTGGAGCCGGGCTCCACGGTGGTGTGCCTGGTGTCCGGCGGCAACAACGACGTCTCCCGCTACGGCGAGATCATCGAGCGCTCGCTCGTGCACAGCGGGCTCAAGCACTACTTCCTGGTGGACTTCCCGCAGGAACCCGGCGCGCTGCGCCGCTTCCTCAACGAGGTGCTCGGCCCGGAAGACGACATCACGCTGTTCGAGTACGTCAAGCGCAACAACCGGGAGACGGGCGCGGCGCTGGTCGGCATCGAACTGGGCGCCCCCGACGGGCTGGCGCCGCTGCTGGAACGGATGCACCACTCCCCGATCCAGTGCGAGCGCCTCGAGCCCGATTCACCGGCCTACCGCTACCTGACCTGAGCCCGACTCCGGCGGTCACGCAACCTCGGGCCTCCGCGCAGCCAGCATCCGACGGTCACGCAACCTCGGGCCTCCGCGCAGCCAGCATCCGACGGTCACGCCACCTCGGGCCTCCGCGCAGCTGGGACCCGACGCGTCACGCAACCTCGGGCCTCCGCGCAGCCGAAATCCGGCGTGCCAAGCAGCCTCGGGCCTCCGCGCGACCGCAATCCGACATGCCACGCTCGAGCCTCCGCGCAGCCGGGACCCGACGTGCCACGCGGCCTTACGCGTCTGCGCAGCCGAAATCCGAGGCGTCACGCAGTCTCGGGCCTCTGCGCAGCCGGGATCCGAGGTGCCACGCAGCCTCGGGCCTCCACGCGACCGCAATCCGACATGCCACGCAGCTAGAGCCCCCGCGCAGCCGGGATCCGACGTGCCACGCGGCCTTAGGGCGTCTGCGCAGCCGAAACTCGACGCCTCACGCGGCCTTGGGCGTCTGCGCGGCCGGGATCCGGCGGCGGGACGAACGCAGGCAGTTCAGCATGAGCGGCAGCAACCAGAACGCCGCCGACTGGTCGTAGCTGAGCTGCGCGACGGAGAGCCGGTTGTGCACGAAGCCGACCGACAGGCCCAGCCGAGGTTCGGCCCAGCCGAAGGAGCCGCCGAGGCCGATGTGCCCGAACCCGGCGTGGGCGCCCGGCATCGGCAGCGAGTGGTAGCCCAGACGCCACATCATCGGCAGGTAGAACAGCGCGCGATCGGGCTGGTAGGTCTCGACGCGGCGCAGCGCCTTCATGGTGCGGCGGCCGAGGTACCTGTGGTCGGCCACGGTGCCGTCGCCCGCGAGCGCGCCGTACATCGTGGCCAGTGCCGGCGCGGTGGCCACACCGTTGCCCGCACCGAGTTCGGTGTCCAGGATCGGCGGGCTGACGCCCTCGAGGATGCCTTCCAGACCGGGCAGGAACAGGCAGCGGGTGGCGGCACCCAGCGCGCCGGGAATCCGGTGGCTACGGCCGAGAACCGCGGCGCCGAGCGGCTTTCCGAGCGCACTCAGCTGGGTGCCCGCCAGCGGGGCGTAGGTGATCGGCGCACCGGCGGGCGGCCTGCCCAGGTGCAGCCCCTCGATGCCGAGCGGCTCGGCGACCTCGGTGCGGATCAGCTCGGCCAGGCCGGTGCCGGTGATCGCGCGCGTCAAGCCTCCGACCAGCCAGCCGAAGGTGAGCGCGTGGTAGGTGGGAACGCCGAGCAGGCGGTCGGGCTTGGCCGCGGCCAGGCGCTGTTCCATGAGTTCGTGGTCCAGCACGTCGGCCAGGCCGCCGGTGGCGATCGGGGCCAGCGCGGACAGTCCCGCCCGGTGGGTGAGCAGATGACGAATGGTGATCTTGTGCTTGCCGTTGGCGCCGAACTCCGGCCAGTACTCCGCGACCGGAGCGGAGTAATCGAGCAACCCGCGGTCGGCGAGACGGTGCACGACGGTGGCCGCGATCCCCTTGGTGGCCGAGAAGATGATCGTGCCGGTGTCCCTGGTCCACGGAACGTCACCGCCGGAGCCGACCCAGATGTCCACCAGCGGCTCTCCGTGCCGGTGCAGCGTGAACGCCGCCCCCGCGCCCCGGCGATTGCCGAACGCCCGTGCGAAAGCGCGCACGAACGGTGCGAATTCGGCGGCAGCGCTGCCACCCATCCCCGGGGGAAGAACCGCAAAGTCCCCGGAAGCGACGTTGCTCATCTCTCCACGGTAATGGCATGGGACGATTCCGGCAAAGTACCTGTCTCGGACAGTTGTACGCCCGTTACCGGGCGAGTGCCCGAAAGGCCGCCGCGAGCTGGGGTTCCACGCGCTCAGCGCGGGCCGGGCGGCGCCGTCTCCAGCAGGGTGAACGAGTGGCCGGGAACGGTTGTGGCGGAACGGCCGATCGTCGGGGATTCCCAGGACAGCAGCGGAAGGCCCGCGATCGGCACCGCGACCTGGTCCTCGCCGAGGTTGCACACCAGGGCCAGTGTGCCCCGGCGCACGACGATCCACCGCGCGGACTCGTCGTAGTCCACCGAAACGTGGGTCAACCAGGGATCGCTGAGCTCCGCACGAGCGCGGCGCAGGGCGAGCAGGGCGCGATAGCACGACAGCAGCCGGGCGTGGCCCGGCTCGTCGGCTTCCGTCCAATCGAGTTTGGAGCGCAGGAACGTTTTCACATCCTGCGGGTCGGGCACCTCGCCCTCGGGCCAGCCGTGCTGGGCGAACTCCTTCTTGCGCCCGGATGCGGTGGCGGCGGCGACATCCGGGTCGGTGTGCGAGGTGAAGAACTGGAACGGTGTGCGGGCGCCCCACTCCTCCCCCATGAACAGCATCGGCGTGAACGGTCCGCACAGCACCAGGGCGGCCTTGATCGCGAGCTGGCCGTCGGTGAGATAGGCGCTCGGGCGCTCGCCAAGCGCCCGGTTGCCGATCTGGTCGTGATCGCAGGTGTAGGCCAGCAGCGCGCTGCCCGGGATCAGGCTGCGATCGATCGGGCGGCCGTGCGTGCGGCCACGGAAACTGGAATACGTTGCGGCGTGGAAGAACCCGTGCTTCAACGTGTGGGCCAGGCAGCGCAAGGAACCGAAGTCCCCGTAATAGCCCTGCCGCTCACCGGAGACCGCGGTGTGCACGGCGTGGTGCAGGTCGTCGTTCCACTGCGCGGTCAGGCCGTAGCCGCCCGCCGCGCGCGGGGTGATCAGCTTCGGATCGTTGAGATCGCTCTCCGCGATGAGCGTCAGCGGCCTGCGGACATGGGTGGCCAGGCGCTCGGTCGCGACGGCGAGTTCGGCCAGTAGGTGGGTGGCGGTGCGGTCGACCAGGGCGTGCACCGCGTCCAAGCGCAGCGCGTCGATGTGGAAATCGCGCAGCCAGCGCACCGCGTTGTCGATGACGTACCCGCGCACGTGATCGGACTGCGGGCCGTCGAGATTGAGGCTCTGCCCCCAGGTGTTGCGGCCCTCGGTCAGGTAGGGCGCGAAGCGCGGCAGGTAGTTCCCGGACGGGCCGAGGTGGTTGTAGACGACGTCGAGGCAGACCGCGAGCCCGCGGGCATGACAGGCGTTCACGAACCGTTGCAGGCCGTCGGGCCCGCCGTAGCTCTCCTGCACCGCGTACCAGAGCACGCCGTCGTAGCCCCAGTTGTGCGGGCCGTCGAAGGCGTTCACCGGCATCACTTCGACCACGGTGACGCCCAGCCCGACCAGGTGGTCGAGCCGTTCGATCGCGGCGTCGAAGGTGCCTTCCGGGGTGAAGGTCCCGATGTGCAGTTCGTAGTAGACCGCCCCGGCCTGCGGCCGACCGGTCCACGCCGCATCGGTCCACCCCGCCGGATCGAGGGTGTGCAGCGCCGAGCGGGCGTGCACGCCGTCGGGCTGGCGCGGCGAGCGGGGATCGGGCAGCACGGTCGGATCGTCGTCGAGCAGGAAGCCGTACCTGGCGCCCTTCGCGGCGGGCACGTCGGCGCGCCACCACCCATCCGGCGACCGCGTCATCGAATGGACGACACCCTCCAGATCCAGTCGCACCGACTCCGGCCGCGGTGCCCAGACTTCGAACACAGTCACCGCGCCAGCATCCCACGGGCACGCCCGGTCCGCCCGATACGGACACCAGTCCCAGGCGCAGCGGCGCGTACGGTCCCGGCTTCCTGAACGGCTGGCCGGAGCCGCTTCCCTCGGTCCCGTGCAGCCACTGGGGCCGGGTCGAGCAGAGGACCGCAAAGGCGCGGAAATCTGTCGGGCTGGGGCCGTGTAGCCCTGTCCGCAATGGGCGATGCCTGTCAGAGTGAAGACGTGGGTGCCTATGCCGAGTATGTGCTGCCGCGGATCGTCAACCGGTCCTGCGGGTTGCGGGAGTTGGCTCCGCTGCGCGAGCGGGTGTGTGCCGGACTGCACGGACAGGTCGTGGAACTCGGTTTCGGTTCGGGACTGAACGTCCCGTTCTACCCGGCGGGGGTCGCGTCGGTGCGCGCGGTCGAGCCCGCCGATCTCGGCTGGCGGCTGGCGAGCGAACGCGTCGCCGCCGCCACCGTGCCGGTCGAGCGGGCCGGGCTGGACGGGCAGGCGCTGCCCTTCCCGGACGACGCCTTCGACTGCGCGCTGTCGACCTGGACGATGTGCACCATTCCCGACATCGCCGCCGCGCTCACCGAGGTGCGCCGGGTGCTCGTCCCCGGCGGGACCTTGCATTTCGTCGAGCATGGGCTTGCGCCCGACGAGAAGGTGCGGGCGTGGCAGAACCGGCTGAACCCGGTCCAGAAACGACTGTTCGGCGGCTGCCACCTCAACCGCGACATTCGCGGCCTGGTGACAGACGCCGGTTTCGAGATCCGCGACGCCGAGTCGTTCTACGGGGAGCACGCTCCCCGCTTCCTGGTCGCCCAGACGCTCGGTGTCGCGGTGTCGCCCTGAGGACTCAGACGATGCGCACCGACAAGGTGTAGGTCGCGTTGCCCCGGCTCGGCGCTACCGAGATCGTGTAGTAACCGTTCTGCGGCAAGGTGATCCGGCTCCCGGTCTCCTCGGCGCACAGCACTCGTCCGTCCGGGGCGGTGGCGCTGAACCGCGCGTTGCCCTCGACCGAGGTGAGTTCGGTGGTCAGGGTCTGCCCCGCCCGCGCCTCGAGCACGTAGGTGTCGGCGTCGCCGCGCACGACCGCTCCGCCGACCGACGCGTGATCGCTTCCCGGCGCGAACTCGATCAGCTCGACCGCGCCCGCGTTCGCGGCGCCCGCGCCGACCGTCGCGACGGCGAACGCGGGCACGAACAGCGTGACGCCGAGAACGAGCAGGCGCAGGGTGCGCAGGATGGCTTGCATGATGATCCTCGTTTCCTGGAGTGGACTCGCTCAGAACTATCCGCGAGCCCGCCTATCGGACGCTTAACAGCCGCTTGGACTCCGGAACAACGCTGGCCAGAAGGCCCTTCGAAGTATATTGGAACGAGCTGTTCAAAACTGTGCTAGCGTAAACCCATGCCACGACCCAGAACCTTCGACGAGGACCGCGCGGTGGACGCGGCGATGCACGCGTTCTGGCGCGCGGGATACGAGCCGACCTCCACCGAAGACCTCTGCGCAGCGACCGGCCTTGGCCGCAGCAGCATCTACAACACCTTCACCAGCAAGCGGGACCTGTTCGGCCGCGCCCTGCGCCGCTACATGACAGCCAAGAACGCGGCGACGTTCGACCTGCTCGACAGCGAGACTGGGGTGCGCGGCAAGATCCGCGCCCTGCTGTGGCAGATCGTCGAGGCCCCCGAGGAGGACCCGCTCGGCTGCCTCGTGGTCAACTCGACGATCGAACTGGCCCCGCGCGACCCCGAACTGGCCGCCGTTCTCGCCACCGATTACCAGCGACGACTCGCCGTGCTGACGGACGTGTTCGAGACGGCCAGGCGCGCCGGTGAGATCGCGCCGGACAAACAACCGACCGCCTTGGCGCACTTCGTGATCGCCACGATCGGAGGGATGCGGGTGGCCGCACGCGGCGGCGCGGACCGCGAGACGCTCGCCGCCATCGCGACCACCGCCCTCGACGCCCTCTGAGACTTGTCGGCTTCGGCGACGCCCTTGCCGCGCCCTAATTTTGGATAGATCAGTACAAAATAAGGAGGTACCGATGCCCGTGGCGATCTACGTCCTGGGTCTGTCGATCTTCGCCCAGGGCACCTCGGAGCTGATGCTCGCGGGCCTGCTCACCGAGATGGCCGCAGACCTGGGCGTCTCCGTGCCGCGCGCGGGCCTGCTCATCTCGGGCTTCGCACTGGGCATGCTGGTGGGCGCGCCGGTGCTGGCGGTGGCGACACTGCGGTGGTCGCGGCGCACCGCACTGCTCGCCTTCCTCGCGGTGTTCGTCGGCACTCACGTCGTCGGAGCGCTCACCTCGGAGTACTGGGTGCTGTTCGCCACGCGGGTCGTCGGCGCGTTCGTCTACGCCGGGTTCTGGGCGGTTGCCGCGACAACGGCGATCGGTCTCGTCCCGGCCACGGCGCGCGGCAAGGCGATGAGCATCGTCGCGGGCGGGCTCACTTTGGCCATCATCATCGGGCTTCCGGCGGGCACCGTGATCGGACAACAGCTCGGCTGGCGCGCGGCGTTCTGGGCGGTCGCGCTGCTGTCGGCGGCGGCCGGGATCGGCGTGCTGGCGAAGATCCCCGGCGGACGGACCGACGCGCCGCTACGCCTGAGCACCGAACTGCGCACGATGATGCGCCCCGCGCTCTGGCTTTCCTATGCCACCACCGCGCTCGCGATCGCCGCCCTGATGGTCACCTTCGCCTACCTCGGCGCTCTGCTGTCCCGCACCACCGGCATGGCGGACGGCTGGATTCCGGCGGTACTCGGCATCTACGGACTCGGCGCGTTCCTCGGCATCGTCATCGGTGGGCGCACCGCCGACAATCACCCGCTGACCAGCCTGTACGTCGGCATTACCGGCGGCGTGCTCACCTCGGCGCTACTCGCCCTCACGATGGAGCACATCGCCCCCGTCGTACTGCTGTCGTTCCTTTTGGGCGCCTTCGGTTTCGGCATCAACCCGACCCTGAACAGCCGCGTCTTCACCCTCGCGGGCAACGCGCCCACCCTGGCGGGAGCCACCAACATCTCCTCGTTCAACGTAGGCATCACCGCAGGTCCCTGGCTCGGCGGCCTGGCCATCAGCGCGGGCCTCGACTACCCGGCGGTCGCCTGGATCGGCGTGATTCTCGGCCTCGCCGCCCTCACCGTCGTCGCTTGCAGCCACGCGCTGCACCGCAAGGAGGTTGTCGAGGCTGCGGCCGACGCACCCGCCCCGGTACTGGCCGACGCCGGTCGATAGCTCCCACGTAGGCGGCGGCCCTGGCCCGGCAACGCGCGAATCGGGTGCAGGGCCTCTGCTTCGGACAGGTGCGAATCCTCTTCAGCCCAATCGGTTGAACTCGCCGTGACGAACACCAGCGGCGAAGGCATCCCACTGCCCCGGCGCGAAGATCAACGCCGGACCGCTCGGGTTCTTCGAGTCGCGGACACCGACATGCCCCGCCTCGAGCCAGGCGACTTCGACGCACTCGTTCCCCGTGCCGCTTTGCGTCGACTTGAACCATTTCGCACCGGATAGGTCGATGGTCACTGTTCGTATCTCCTTGCCAACTGCCGGAGCAGGTCTCTCGAGAGTTGTTCCTCCAGCGCGGCGCACCGGATCGTCTCATGAATATCGCGGTAGCGTTTCACGTCGTCTTCGCCCTCGAAAAACATCGCGCCGGTGTTGTTTTCGGCGTAGACGACCGGAGGCTCCACACCTGCCCCAGGGCCGTCTACCGGGAAATCGAGGATGATGTATGGCAATACGGGAACGCAGTCGCCCGGAAAACCCGCCGTAAACGGCAGTATCCGCACCGTGACGTTTGGACGAGTGCTCATGTCTGCCATATGACGGTGTTGCGCAGACATTACCGCACGGGATCCCACGATCGTATGCAGAACCCCTTCGTGGACGACAAACTCAGCCCTTACGGGCTTGGATCGCCGAGTCAGGATCGCTGCCCGTCGCAACCGCAGTGCGACACGGCGTTCGATATCCTCCTGAGTGTCATTCGGAAGGTATGGCCGCTCGATTGCTCGCGCGTAATCGGCTACCTGCAGTAGTCCTGGAATGACGAGCGGTTGGTACATAGCAAGCTGGGATGCACCGGATTCCAGCCCTAGGTATGTGTTGAATCCAGGCATAATCAGATTACGCGACGCCTGCCACCATGATTTCGTAGATGACTGCTGCGCAAGAACTTTCAGATCCTCGATCTGTTCCGCGCCGAGACCGTACAGATTGCCGAACGCCTCTACGTCGCGCAGCCTGACCTTGTCGTTCTGCCCTTTCTCGATCCTGCCGACCGAAGTCTTGCCCATTTCCATGAGCTGCGCGGCGCGCTCGAGCGTGAACCCGGCACCTTCCCGAGCCTCCCGTAATGCCCGCCCGAGTTGCCGACGCGGCAATGTCGAACCAGGCTGATCGTCCTTCCCCATCGCTCCCCTTTCCCCTGCTCGGTCCGAAACGGCCCAGATGCCGGTCCGGTTCGGACTTCGAACTACGTGTGGACCGGTCCGGGCTCTGGGCGGATGGCCGACTTCATCGGACCGCCCGTTTTCCCAGCCCGGATGCTGTTGGCCTGCAGCAACATAGCCGCATGGCCACGCGACATGAAAGCCTCTCCGCCGCCGAAGTCCGAATCCTGCGCGCGCTGAACTGCGGCGGGATGCTCACCGAACATCAGATCAAGGTGTCGGCCAGCCTCACCGAATGGAAGACCCGCCAAGCCCTGGCGAACCTCATCGACCACGACCTCATCGTGACCGGAGCCCGAAGAAACCGCTACGAAATCACCCACCGCGGCCGAAACACGCTGGCTACTTACCCACCCGAAGCGTGAAGGCCCCCGAGATTCAAGATCAGCGGCACATGATGGAGAGCCCACTCGCGAAATGCCGCAGCCATGTGCCACTCGTGACATCACCAGCCCGGGTGGGCAGGAAGGGATAGGAAAGATCGTGCGTAATCAGAAGGAAGGCAGCGGGGTGGTCGCGCCGCCGAGAATCTGCGGCTCGGCTGATGTCGAGTTGGCGCACCGGCTTATGCGGCGGCACCGGGGATGCCGGGTCGATCGGTGCGCGTGGAAGTGGGTCGCCTTCTACACCTTGGTACGGCGCGGCCGGATCGTGCCACAGGAGTCGAGCCCGCGTGAACGTGCTCACCGGCGCGGTATCGCGTTTCCCACCGACCACACCGGCCACCTGCCGCACGCCGACACCGCGCCGGAACTCTGGACGTTCCAGCAGGTTCTGGACGGATTGCACGAGCTCGCCGAGGACCTGCGCACCGGTTCCGGCGACGGCTGCCAGCGGTGAGCCGGGTGGGGATATGGGCCCTGCTGTCGAGCATCGTGACGGTATTCGCGGGATGTGGCGCTGTGCTGCTCGGCGTCGGGTGCGTGTGGCCGACCGATCAGCCGCGCCGATTCGCTCCTCGGCGCAAACCGACTCGCTCGCAGAGTCATTCGCGCCCGGTCCGGTGGCCGGAAGCGTGGACATGCGCCGCACCCGCCCAGCCGCTGACCGTCGCCGCAGCACACCACGCCATGCAGTTACACCGCGATCACGACTGCGCCAGAAAGCGCGCCGCATTCGCCGCGTTGGTCGCCGCCGGGCGCATCACGCCGGATTCCGCACGACAACACCGCCCATGGAGCAATCCCTCATGAATCGAACCGCAGCGGCCGCACCGGATCCGAACTCCGAGCGATTCCGCGACCTCACCGACCGCGCCACGCGAGCGGGCTATTTCCTGGTGCGCGATCCGGTGTCACCGCACGACTGGAAGCTGCTGGACGCCGAAAACGGTGACGACGTCATCTCCGCCGCGAATCTGGAGCAGATCGAGCAGTGGCTCCATTCCTGACCGCGCACGACCCGCCGCGTCGCCCCGGGCTGGGTAGCGCCTCGAAGTCGCCGCCAACGCAGCGGCCGGTGCGCACAGCACCTCGATGCCACCGGTGTGCGCTCCCAGCCGCGCCGCGGCCTGTGGCATTCGAGCCGTTCTGCCTCGGCGAGGCCCTGGGCGGCCACTGCGCGAGGCCCGATGGCGTCGGCTAGGGATTGATCGAGGGCTTCGAGCGCCGGTCAGCCGATCGGGCGTCAGCGCCGGGCGGCAGCAGCACAGAAGCAGGACCGCGCGCAGCGTCAGCGCGAGACGGCGGCGACCGGATCGCTAACGCTTCGGATCGGACAGGTCGGCTGGGCCCAGCGCCTTGCGTAGCGCCCCGGCCAGAGCTCGGAGTTCGTCCGGGCTGAGGCCGCTGAACCGGCGTTCGATCCCGGCCAGATAGTGCGGAGCCGCCTCCCGCAGCCGCTGCCGACCAGCCTCGGTGATGCTCACGAACGCTGAACGCCCGTCGTCCGGATTGGGCTCACGGCGCACCAAGCCGTGCGACTCCAGTTCGCCGACCAGGCGACTCACCCGCGTCCGACTCAGCACGACCCGTTCGCCGAGATCGCTCACCCGCAGCCCCTGCGGTCCGTCGAGTTCCAGAAGGACGTCGTACCAGGTCAGTGGCAGCGCGGTGGCGCGACGTAGTTCCGCGTCCAGCTCCGGCACCAGCTTGGCGTGTACCTGGAGCAGCGCGGACCACGCGCGGACGGCCGGGTGGGAACGGCTCACGGAATTCGGCACGAATCGAAGCATACCAGTTGCGTGCACACGCACACATATAATAGCGTGCGCACGCACATAAATTTCCCCTGAAGGAGGCACTGCCATGACCGAACTGATCACGCGCCAGGAACTCGCCGAGCAGATCGAGGCGGGTTCGGTGACCGTCATCGACGCGCTCGGCGCCGAGTACTACGCCAAAGCGCATCTTCCCGGCGCGCTCAACCTGGTCGAAGCCGACGTGGAAACCAAAGCCCCGCAACTCCTTCCGGCAAAGGACGCCGCGATCGTCACCTACTGCTCGAATGCCGCCTGCGCCAACAGCCAGCACGTGGCCACCAAGCTGGAGGCACTCGGCTACACCAACGTCCGGAAGTACCGTGAAGGCATCCAGGATTGGACCGATGCCGGACTTCCGGTCGAGAGCTGAACGCATCCGAGGGTGTCCGGCGGACGGATCCTTTCGGGCCGCCGGGCATCCGGTAGTCGGACCGCACGGATGGAACGCGGGCCTGACCGAGCGTAGAGCCGGACCGCGCTGCCGAGGGGTGGCTGGACAATGGACGAGGGTCGGTTCCATTGCCGCCGAGTTCATGTGGTGATCCGCTCGGATGCGGATTCCCCGCACCGGAGGCGTCGGGATCGAACTCCGTTAGCTGGGCCTGGCGCGCCAACTGGTGAAAACCGTTCAACCGGCAGAGCAGAGAGAACAACCATGACCGACCGCGTTCGTCCCTACCGGATCGATATCCCCGAGGCTGATCTGCGTGACCTGCGCGAACGGCTCCGTCGCACCCGGTGGCCGGAGCGTGAGCCGGTCACGGACTGGTCCCAAGGTGTGCCGCTGTCGTATCTGCGAGAGTTGTGCCGGTACTGGGCCGACGAATACGACTGGTCGGCCACCGAAGCGCGGCTGAACCGAATTCCGCAGATCGTCACCGAGATCGACAGCGTGCCGATACACGCGCTCCACGTTCGTTCTCCGTATCCGGAAGCCGTCCCGCTCGTCCTCACTCACGGCTGGCCCGGCTCGTTCCTGGAGTTCGAGCAAGTCCTCGGCCCGCTCACCGATCCGGCAGCGCACGGCGGCGATCCCGCCGACGCGTTCCACGTCGTCGCGCCGTCCCTGCCGGGCTACGGTTTCAGCGGTCGTCCCACCGAGCCGGGCTGGGGCATCCACCGCATCGCACATGCCTGGGCCGAGTTGACGACCCGGCTCGGCTACGAGAAGTTCATAGCCGCAGGCAGCGACTGGGGCAGCAGCATCTCCACCAGCATCGCGTTGCAGCAACCGCACAGACTGCTGGGCCTGCACCTCATCCCACCGCTGGCCGCACCCGAGCACAACGAAGCGCACCTCACCGAGGCCGAACGGCGGGCCCTCAGCGATCTCGAGGAACGCACCCGCACCGGATCCGCCTACTCGGCGGTCCACGCCACGCGCCCGCAAACTCTGGGTTATGGGTTACTGGACTCACCGGCCGCGCTGTGCGCGTGGATCATGGAAAAGGTCTGGGCCTGGAGCGACCACGAAGATGACCTCGACACCGTCTTGGACCGCGACCGGGTATTGGACAACGTGATGCTCTACTGGGTGACCGCGACCGGCGCTTCCTCCACTCGCCTCTACTGGGAGAGCATCACCGAAGTCACCGAGTGGTTCACCACCGCGGTCGGCGACCAGATCACAGTGCCGACCGCCGGCAGCGTGTTCCCCGCCGAGGTGCCCCGCCCGTCACAGCGCTGGGCAGCCAAGCGCTTCACCAACATCGTGCACTGGGGACAGCCCGCGCGCGGTGGTCATTTCGCCGCGTGGGAACAACCAGAACTGTTCGTCGCCGAGGCCCGCGCCGCTCGACGAGCTTGCCTTGCCGCTCAACGGTGATCGCTCACGGCGGGAGCGGTGACCATTCGCCCTGACGGGTGCCGTTCCGTCTCCGCGCCGCGGCGAAGCGCACGTGAGGCCGGCACGCGGCCGATCGGCGATACAGGCGGCTGATCGAGGCCGGGCTGGATCCGGCGGGGTCCGTGGTGTCGGCGCATCAGCGGATGCGCCGACACTGTTGCTTTCGGATTGCGGCGACACCGCGGCTGTCCGGTCGATCGCACCGGCCCCAGGCCGCCCGACGACGGCACGAGCGGCCGGCGACCCGGGCCGGCATCGCTGCGGGTCACACAACCGCCGGACAGCCCGACCGCCGACCCGAACCCGACTGTGCGGAATCCGCCGGTCAGCTCGCCAGGCAACCAGGGCCGAGCAGCGCCTTCAGGTCACCCATCAGCGCCGACGACGGTGAGACGCGCAGGCGTTCATCGAGTTTCAGCAGTGTGGTCTTGTCCCGGGCGCCGACGTGCCGGATATGGACATCCGACGTTCCGGGGTGCCTGGACAAGACTCGCTTGAGTTCGCCGATCTTGTCCGGTGTGCACATGCGGGTGGTGACGGTGACCGCGAGTGGCTTGGCCACGCCGACGGCGGAGAGGTCGGGCACGGCGAGATCATTGGCGATCAACGAGATCCGGTCGTCGCGGACCGAGACGCGCGCCTTGACCAGCACCACGGCGTCCTCGACGACGTCCATCCCGTACACCGAGTACGACTGCGGGAAGAACAGCACCTCGATGCCACCGGTGAGGTCTTCCAGCTGCGCCGAGGCCCAGGCCAGACCGTTCTTGTTGATGCGCCGGTTCACCGAGGCCAGGATGCCGCCGACGGTCACCTGAGTGCCGTCCTTGATGTCGCCTTCCAGGATGGCGGGAATCTGCGTGTCGGCCTGCGCGGCGAGCACGTGCTCGACGCCGTTGAGCGGATGCCCGGATACGTACAGCCCGAGCATCTCCCGCTCCAGCGCGAGCCGGTGCTTGGACTCCCACTCGTCCTCGGGCACCTTCACGTTGAACACCGAGGTCACCGACTCGTCCGCGTCCAAGCCGCCGAACAGGTCGAATTGACCCATCGCTTCGGCCTTCTTGGTGGCCATCACGGCATCGATGGCGTCCGAGTGGATCAGCATCAGACCCTTGCGCGGATGCCCGAGGGAGTCGAAACCGCCCGCCTTGATGAGCGATTCGGTGACCTTCTTGCTCGCGGCGATCGCGTCGATCTTGTTCAGGTAGTCGGAGAAGTCGGTGAACTTCGACTTCTCCTTGCGCGCCTGGATGATCGAGGCGACGACGTTCGCGCCGACGTTGCGCACCGCGCCGAGACCGAAGCGGATGTCCTTGCCGACCGAGGCGAAGTTCTGCTCGGACTCGTTGACGTCCGGCGGCAGCACGGTGATGCCGAGACGGCGGCAGTCGGACAGGTAGACCGCGGCCTTGTCCTTGTCGTCACCGACGGAGGTGAGCAGGCCCGCCATGTACTCGGCCGGATAGTTGGCCTTGAGGTAGGCGGTCCAGAACGAGACGAGGCCGTAGCCCGCGGCGTGCGACTTGTTGAACGCGTAGCCGGCGAACGGAAGGATGGTGTCCCACAGCGCCTTCACCGCGGCCTCGGAGAAGCCGTTGGCGGTCATGCCCTCGTGGAAGCCCTTGTATTCGGCCTCGAGCACCTCGAGCTTCTTCTTACCCATGGCCTTGCGCAGCGCGTCGGCCTTGCCCATCGAGTAGGAGGCGACCTTCTGCGCGATGAACATGATCTGCTCTTGGTAGACGATCAGGCCGTAGGTCTCGGCGAGGATGTCCTTGAGCGGCTCCTCCAGCTCCGGATGGATCGGCTTGATCGGCTGCCGCCCGTTCTTGCGGTCGGCGTAGTCGTTGTGCGCGTTCATGCCCATCGGGCCGGGCCGGTACAGCGCGAGCACGGCGACGATGTCGTTGAAGCCGGTCGGCTGCATGCGGCGCAGCAGGTCGCGCATGGGGCCGCCGTCGAGCTGGAAGACGCCGAGCGTGTCACCGCGCGAGAGCAATTCGTAGGTCGCGGGATCGTCCAGCGGCAGGTTGTCCATGTCCAGGTCGATGCCGCGGTTGGCCTTGATGTTGTCCAGCGCGTCACCGATAACGGTGAGGTTGCGCAGGCCGAGGAAGTCCATCTTCAGCAGGCCGATGGCCTCGCAGGACGGGTAGTCCCAGCCGGTGATGATCGCCCCGTCCTGGGGCCGCTTCCACACCGGGATCGCGTCCATCAACGGCTCGGAGGACATGATCACCGCGCAGGCGTGCACACCGGCGTTGCGGATCAGGCCCTCCAGACCGCGCGCGGTCTCGTAGATCTTGGCCACATCCGGGTTGCTGCCGATGAGCTCGCGGACCTCGGCTGCCTCCTTGTACCGCTCGTGATCGGGGTCCATGATGCCCGACAGCGGGATGTCCTTGGCCATGATCGGCGGCGGCAGCGCCTTGGAGATCTGGTCGGCGATGGCGAAACCGGGCTGGCCGAACTGGACGCGCGCGGAGTCCTTGATCGCGGCCTTGGTTTTAATCGTGCCGAAGGTGATCACCTGGGCGACGCGGTCGGTGCCCCACTTCTCGGTGGCGTAGCGGACCATCTCACCGCGGCGGCGATCGTCGAAGTCGATATCGATATCGGGCGCGGACGGGCGCTCCGGGTTGAGGAACCGCTCGAACAGCAGGCCGTGCGGCAGCGGGTCGATATTGGTGATGCCGAGCGCGTAGGCCACCAGCGAACCGGCCGCCGAACCACGGCCGGGACCGACCCGGATGCCGACCTCCCGCGCGTGCTTGACGAGGTCGCCGACGACGAGGAAGTAGGCGGGGAAGCCCTTCTGCTTGATGACGTCGAGTTCGAAGTAGGCGCGGGTGTAGTACTCCTCGGGCACGCCGCCGGGGAACCGGCGCGCCAGGCCACGGTCGACCTCTTTGCGCAACCAGGAATCCTGGTCCTCGCCCTCGGGCACCGGGAAGACCGGCATGCGGTCCTTGAAGGCCCACACGTCGTCGTAGGACTGGACCCGCTCGCCGATCAGCACCGTGTTGTCGCACGCGCCGGGCACCTCGGCTTCCCAGAGCGCGCGCATCTCCTCGGCGGACTTCAGGTAGTAGCCGTCACCGTCGAATTTGAACCGGGTGGGGTCCGACAGCGTCTTGCCGGTCTGCACACACAGCAACGCCTCGTGGTTGCTCGACTGGTCCTTGGTGACGTAGTGGCAGTCGTTCGTGGCCAGCGGCGGAATGCCCAGCTGCTTGCCGACGTTCAGCAACCCCTCACGCACCCGGCGCTCGATGGACAGGCCGTGGTCCATGACCTCGAGGAAGAAATTGTCCTTGCCGAAGATCTCCTGCCACTTCGCGGCGGCCTCCAGCGCCTCACGGTCGTGGCCGAGACGCAGGCGGGTCTGCACCTCGCCGGAGGGGCAGCCGGTCGTGGCGATGATGCCCTCGGCGTACTGGGCGATGATCTCCGCGTCCATGCGCGCCCACTTGCCGAGCTGCCCCTCGATGGAGGCCAGCGAGGAGAGCTTGAACAGGTTGCGCAGGCCGGTCGCGTTCTCGGCGACCATGGTCATGTGCGTGTAGGCGCCGGAGCCGGAGACGTCGTCGCCCTTCTGGCTCGGATCGCCCCACTGCACGCGCTTGGTGTCGAACCGCGAGGCGGGCGCGATGTAGGCCTCGATGCCGATGATCGGCTTGATGTCGTGCTTCTTGGCCGAGTTGTAGAACTCCGAGGCGCCGTACATGTTGCCGTGGTCGGTCATCCCGACCGCGTTCATCCCCAGCCGTTTCGCCTCCGTGAACAGTGGCGAGATCTTCGCCGCCCCATCGAGCATGGAGTACTCGGTGTGGTTGTGCAGATGGACGAACGATCCGGACGAGGCGGCCAAGACGGTCCTTCCTCCCAAGGTCTCGACGGGGGTTGGCTGGACCGATTCTAGGCGGGCGCACCGACTGGTTCGGAACGGCTCGCGGGCGCTCCTCGGGCACCCGGCGTGTCGGTGGGGAAGATCACCGGCGCGTCCTGGCGACTCGCCGTCTGAGCGGCCGATTTCCGCGAGTGTCGCGATCGTGCCGAATGCCGGAACACCCCGATGACTCGGCCCGTTCGGCCGACCGCCGTCTCGATCGCCTGGCGCGAGCGCCCGCGCTCGGTGGCCCGCCCCGTATTCACGCCCACGGCCGCCACCATGCCGCACACGATCTCCCGGCAAGCGGCACTGCGCCCCCGTTGCCGGAATCGGCCCGTTCGCGCAGGCACTGTCTGGATCGGATGCGCACCCGCGTCCGCACCACATGGCCGCCACCTGCCGCACGCGATCGGAGCACCGCGATAATCGGCCCATGAAGTCCCCGCGCCGCTGCCGGCCATGACCACCGCGCTGGCCGTCGTGGCCGCGGCCGCGTTGATCGCCGGTGCGTTGCTGATCTGGTCGCGCACCCGCAGAGTGGTGACCACCCCCGCCGAGCGGGCGGTGCATTCGGCGCTGCACACCGCGTCGCTGGCGGCGGTTCCGCTGCGGCGCGGGCTGACCGAGGAGTCCGCGCGGGAAGCCGCGCCCCATCTGCGCGCGCTCACCGGCGCCGAGGCGCTGGCGCTGGCCGACGCCGACGGCACGGTGCTCGCCTGGGACGGGCCGCACGCCGAACTGGCCGAGTACTTCGGCGAAGCCGCCGAACGCGCCGTCGCGGGCGAGCGTCCGGTGCTCGTGGCCGGACCCGGCCGCGGCGAACACGCCGGGCGCACGCTGATCGCGCAACCGTTGCTGATCGAATCGAACGGCGTGGCCGGTGTGCTGGGCGTCGTGAATACCGGGCAGCCGGGGCCGGGGCGGCTGGGTGCGGTCGCCGAAGTGGCGCGGTACGCCTGCGGGCAGCTCGAATTGGCCGAACTGGACGCGTCGCGGGCCCGGCTGGACCGGGCCGAGGTGCGCGCGCTGCGGGCGCAGATCAGCCCGCACTTCATCTACAACGCGCTGAACACCATCGCCTCGTTCGTCCGCACCGATCCGGCGCGGGCCCGCGAGCTGATCCTCGAGTTCGCCGACTTCACCCGCTACTCCTTCCGCGCCGCGGGCGAGTTCACGGTGCTGTCGGACGAGCTGCGCAACATCGAGCGCTACCTCGCGTTGGAACGCGCCCGCTTCGGCGACGCCCTCCAGGTCCGGCTGCGGATCGCGCCCGAGGTGCTCGGCGTGGTCCTCCCCTTCCTCGCGCTCCAGCCGCTGGTGGAGAACGCGGTGCGGCACGGACTGGCGGGCGCCGCCCACGGCGGCACCGTCAGCATCGTCGCCACCGACGCGGGCACCGACTGTGTGATCAGCGTCGAGGACGACGGCGTCGGCATGGACCCGAATCTCTTGCGCTCCGGCGCGCTGGACGCCGTCGACACCGGGACCGGCCCCGCGGGCTCCGGGGAGGCCGCGCACGTCGGACTGGCCAACGTCGACGACCGGTTGCGCGCGGCCTTCGGCGACGACTACGGCCTCGTCGTGGAAACCGCACCGGACGCGGGCACGAAGGTCAGCCTGCGGGTTCCGAAATTCCGCGCGGGCATCCGGCCGTGAAACCGGCGCGCGACGCGCCCTAAGCAGGACAGCTCGCGCCCACAACGCACATCGGGCCCGCACCAGCTCGTCGGTTCGGCCGCTGACCGCCGCAGCCAGGAATTCCTCCAACAACGCGAATCGGTGTCGATCGCCATGCTCACGCTCATGGAACGCTCACGGCCAAGGAACGCGTGGTGTACGTACTGCGTGAGGCCTTCGGCTACCCGCACCCACGAAACCGGCACACGCAACGCCCGGACGCAGGCACGAGACCACCCATGCAACGCCTCGAAGCACGGGCCCGTGCCCACCAGGCATCCCGGCTCGAACGCGGACGCACACGAGTAGGCAGCCTCACGCCGACGGCACCGGCTCGGCTGCCCAGCGCGAGCCCCTTACGATGGAGCGATTGTGACCCGCGTTACCGGCAAGCCGGCGGGCGCGCTGCGCGTGCTCGCCGTGGACGACGAGAAGCCCGCTCTGGACGAGCTGGTGTATCTGCTGCGCGCACGGGCCGAGATCGGGGAGATCCACGCGGCGGGCGATGCCACCAGCGCGTTGCGGGTGCTGCGCGCTCATCCCGTGGACGCGGTGTTTTTGGACATCAACATGCCCGGCCTGGACGGCATGGAGCTGGCGGGCATCCTGTCGGAGTTCGCCAATTCGCCCGCCGTGGTGTTCGTGACCGCCCACGACGACCGGGCGATCGCCGCATTCGATCTGGGCGCGGTGGACTACCTGCTCAAGCCGCTGCGCGAAGCGCGGCTCGCCGAGGCGGTGCGGCGGATCGCGGCGTCCCGCAGCGCGCCGCACCGGCCTGCCGCCGACGAGCGCGCCGATCCGAGCGAGGTCATCCCGGTGGAACTGGGCGGAGTGACCACGCTGGTACCGAGGTCGAGCGTGAGTTGGGTGGAAGCCGACGGGGATTACGCGCGGCTGCACACGAGCGCCGGATCGCATCTGGTGCGGATCCCGTTGTCGGCGTTGGAAGCACGCTGGCACGACGCGGGATTCCTGCGGGTGCACCGCTCGTATCTGGTGGCGTTGCGGCTGGTCACCGGGCTGCGCACGATAGGTTCCGGCACGGTGGTGTGCCTGCGGGCCGAGGGCGACGCGCAAGCGGTCGAACTGCCGGTGAGCCGAAGGCAGGTGCGTGAACTGAAACAGCGGCTGGTGCACAGGCCCCGGCAACACTGGGGCACTCAGTGACCGCGCCGCAGCGTCCGGCGCGCGAGCGCGTGGTGCTCTCCGAACGACGCGGCGCGCGGCGAGTGCGCACGAGAGTCGAGGTCGCCGAGCAGACGGAGTTCGGCGAGGCGCTCATCGGCGGCCTGATCCGCGCGCAACTCGGGCTCGCGCTGCGCGTGGGCCTGGTGACGATCGCGCTGCTGTGCGCGCTGCCCATACTGTTCGGCATCGGTTCGATCGGATCGTTCACGGTGCTCGGCATCCGGCTGCCCTGGCTGCTGCTCGGCGGCGCCGTGTACCCGCTGCTGTTCCTGATCGGCCGGACCTACGTGCGCCTGGCCGAACGCAACGAACAGGACTTCCTCGAACTGGCCGAGGACTGACGGTGCGACCGGCCCGAATGCCTGCCGCGGCGCGGACCACGGTATCGATGCGCTCCGGTCCGACGGGCTTCGTTCGTCGCTCGGCGTATCGGTGCACCTGGTCCGAGAACACGCGCGCCGCGTTCGAGATCGGTATGTCATGACCTCCGGCACGGCCCCCGCGCTGACGATCGCGGCGCTGATCCTCGCGGCCCTGGCGACCGTCGCGATCGGCGCGTACGGCGTGCGGCTCGCGCGCACCACCTCGGACTTCCTCGTCGCCTCCCGCAGCGTGGGGCCGCGCTGGAACGCGGCCGCGATCTCCGGCGAATACCTTTCGGCCGCCTCGTTTCTCGGGGTCGCCGGGTTGATCGCGAAATACGGCGCGGACGCGCTGTGGTACCCGGTCGGCTTCACCGCCGGATACCTGGCGCTGCTGCTGTTCGTCGCCGCGCCGCTGCGCCGCTCCGGCGCGTACACGGTGCCCGACTTCGCCGAATTCCGTTTGGGCTCGGTGCGTTTGCGCAGGCTCGCGGCCACCGTCGTGGTGCTCATCTGCGCGGTGTACCTGATCCCGCAATTCCAGGGAGCGGGACTCACGCTGCACATCCTGCTCGGGGTGCCGGACTGGGTGGGCGCGGTGGCGGTCGGCGCGATCGTGATCGCCAATGTGGTGGGTGGCGGGATGCGCTCGATCACCTTGGTCCAGGCGTTCCAGTATTGGTTGAAGCTGACCGCGGTGGCACTGCCCGCGCTGGTGCTGCTCGGGCACTTCCTCGCCGACCAACGGGAGCTCGGCGCGCCCGCACCGCCGGTGGTGTCCGAACGTACGACCGTCGACGTGACCACCGACGTGGTGGTGCGGGTCGGTGCACCGCAACAGGTTTCGATCACGGGAACCATCGACGAGCACGCCGTCGACGGCACGGTGCCGCTGACGCCCGGCACGCACGAACTGGCGGCGGGGACGCGATTGGTGCTCGAGGCCGGAGCGGCGGTGCCGGTGGTGGCCGGCGCCCCCGCCGACGGCGCGGGCTGGCTGACGCCGGGCGGCGGACTCGGCGGTCCGCATCCCAGCTACCAGGTCTATTCGCTGATCCTGGCGACCTTCCTCGGCACCATGGGCCTTCCGCACGTGCTGGTGCGCTTCTACACCAACCCCGACGGGCGGGCCGCGCGCACGACCGCGCTCGCGGTGATCGGCCTGGTCGGCCTCTTCTATCTGTTCCCCGTCCTACTGGGCGTTTTCGCCCGGCTGTACGTGCCGCAACTGCTGATCACCGGAACCTCCGACGCCGCGGTGGTGCTGCTGCCCGGGTCGGTGGTCGCGGGGCTGCCTGGTCAGCTGCTCGCGGCGCTGGCCGCGGCGGGCGCGATCGCCGCGTTCCTGTCCACGTCGTCGGGGCTGCTGGTGAGCATCGCGGGCGTGCTCAGCACCGACATGCTGCGCGGGCGCATCCGGGACTTCCGCACGGCCGCACTGGTCGCGGGCTCGGTACCGCTGGCGTTGTCGCTGACGGTGGTGTCGCTCGATCTGTCCCGCACCGTCGGCCTGGCCTTCGCCGTGGCCGCCTCCACGCTGTGCCCGCTGCTGGTCCTTGGCATCTGGTGGCGCGGGCTGACCGCGACGGGCGCGGCGGCCGGTCTGGTCGCGGGCGGGCTCGCGGCGGGCGCCGCGACCGCCGTCTCGGTCACCGGCGGCTTCTCCGACGACGTGGCGGGCGGCTGGCCCGCCGCGTTGCTGAGCTATCCCGCGGCGATCAGCGTGCCGCTGGCGTTCGCCACCATGGTGCTGGTGAGTTCGTTCACCCGTGGGCTCGGCGCGAGGACGGTGAGCCGGATCTTCGTCCGGATGCACGCGCCGGAGCGCTTGGGCATGGGCGCGGACCGCGAGCGCAGCCTGCGTTCGGACTGAGCGGGCTCGCGCCGACCGTTCGTCGCGCCGTACCGACCGCTCACCGCAGATTCGGACACCTTCGTGGAGTGACCCACACCACAGCCTACTGGTGGCCCCTATCCCTGGCTTACCGTCCTCGAGAAGTAAGCCACGTCACTTGGTAGGACCATCATGACCAGTACCGAACTCGACGACACCGCAGGGCGGCGAGCGCCGAGCGCAACAGAATTCGCCGAAGTCCAGGCGAGCCCCCAATTCCAGGAACTGCGAACGCGATTGCGCCGCTTCGTATTTCCGATGACCGCGCTGTTCCTGCTCTGGTACCTCGGTTATGTCCTGCTCGGCGCCTACGCGCACGACTTCATGAGCCGCCCCGTCTTCGGCGAGATCAACGCCGGATTGCTGCTCGGCCTCGGCCAATTCGTCTCCACCTTCGCCATCACCGCGCTGTACGTCCGGTTCGCCAACCGGGAACTGGATCCGCGCGCAGCGAAAATCCGCGGCTACCTCGAGGGAGACCGGGCATGAACACCGTGCACACCTACGCCGCGGCGGCGACGGTCGGCAACCCGGTCGCCAATATCGCCATCTTCGGCGTCTTCGTCGCGATCACGATGATCGTGGTGATCCGCGCCAGCCGGAACAACGCCACCGCCGCCGACTACTTCACCGGCGGGCGCGGCTTCTCCGGTCCGCAGAACGGCGTCGCCATCGCGGGCGACTACCTCTCGGCCGCCAGCTTCCTCGGCATCGCGGGCGCCATCGCGGTCTACGGCTACGACGGATTCCTCTACTCGATCGGATTCCTGGTCGCCTGGCTGGTCGCGTTGCTGCTGGTCGCCGAGATGCTCCGCAACACCGGCAAATTCACCATGGCCGATGTGCTGAGCTTCCGGCTGAAAGAAGGCCCGGTGCGCACCGCCGCGGCATTGTCCACGCTGACGGTGTCGCTGTTCTACCTGCTCGCGCAGATGGCGGGCGCGGGCGGGCTGGTCGCGCTGCTGCTGGATGTCACCGACAAGACCGGGCAGTCCATCGTGATCGCCGTCGTCGGCGTGCTGATGATCGTGTACGTCCTGGTCGGCGGCATGAAGGGCACCACATGGGTGCAGATCATCAAGGCCGTGCTGCTGATCGTGGGCGCGGCGCTGATGACCGTCATGGTCTTCGCCAAGTTCGGTTTCGACTTCTCCGAGATCCTCGGCTCCGCGCAGAAAGCGGTCTCCGGTTCGGCGAACAAGGCCGTCGCTGCACGCGACGTGCTCGCACCCGGCGCGCAGTACGGCGGCAGCGAGACCTCGAAGCTCAACTTCCTCTCGCTGGGCCTGGCGTTGGTGCTCGGCACCGCGGGCCTGCCGCACGTACTGATGCGCTTCTACACCGTGCCCACCGCCAAAGAGGCGCGACGCTCGGTGGTCTGGGCCATCGGCCTGATCGGCGCGTTCTACCTGTTCACCCTGGTCCTGGGCTACGGCGCGGCGGCGATCGTCGGGCCCGATCGCATCCTCGCGGCCGCGGGCGGGCAGAACTCGGCCGCGCCGCTGCTGGCCTTCGAACTCGGCGGCGTGGTGCTGCTCGGGGTGATCTCGGCGGTCGCCTTCGCCACCATCCTCGCGGTGGTCGCGGGCCTGACCATCACGGCGTCGGCGTCGTTCGCCCACGACATCTACGCGAATGTCATCAAGCGCGGGAAAGCCGGTGAGCGCGAACAGGTCCGGGTCTCCCGGATCACCGCCGTGGTGATCGGCATACTGGCCATCGCGCTGGGCATCCTGGCCAACGGCCAGAACGTCGCCTTCCTGGTGGCGCTGGCGTTCGCGGTCGCGGCGTCGGCGAACCTGCCGACCATCCTGTACTCGCTGTTCTGGCGGCGGTTCAACACCACCGGCGCGCTGTGGAGCATGTACGGCGGCCTGATCTCGACGATCGTGCTGATCGTGTTCTCCCCCGCGGTGTCCGGCAGCAAGACCGCCATGCTGCCCGGTTCGGACTTCGACTGGTTCCCGCTGTCCAACCCGGGCATCGTTTCCATCCCGTTGGCGTTCCTGCTCGGCATCATCGGCACCTTCGTGGGAGGCAAGACCGAGGACCCGGCCAAGGCCGCGGAGATGGAAGTCCGCTCGCTCACCGGCGTCGGCGCCGAGAAGGCGGTGGTGCACTGAGCACTGCCCGGCATTCCTCGTCCCCTCTGTTCTTTCGTTAGGAGATCTCGCGTGACCAGCGCAACCACCGATGACCGCGACACCACCGCCTACCCGCCCGCCGCGGAGTTCGCCGCCCAGGCGAACGCGAGCGAGGCGCTGTACGACCGGGCGCGGTCCGATCGGCTGGAGTTCTGGGCCGAACAGGCTCGCAGGCTGCACTGGGAGCAGCCGTGGACCCAGGTGCTGGACTGGAGCGAGGCTCCGGTGGCGAAATGGTTCGTCGGCGGCAAGCTCAACGTCGCCTACAACTGCGTGGACCGCCACGTCCTGGACGGACACGGCGACCAGGTCGCCATCCACTGGGAAGGCGAACCCGGCGACTCACGCGCCATCACCTACGAACAACTGCGGGACGAGGTCTGCCGGGCCGCCAACGCGTTCACCGAACTGGGCCTGGTCGCGGGCGACCGGGTGGCCATCTACATGCCGATGGTGCCCGAGGCCATCGTGTCCATGCTGGCCTGCGCTCGCCTCGGGCTGACCCACTCCGTCGTCTTCGCCGGATTCTCCCCCACCGCGTTGCGCCAGCGCGTCGACGACGCCGGGGCGCGCCTGGTGATCACCACCGACGGGCAGTGGCGACGCGGCACGGCAGCGCCGCTCAAGGCCGGGGTGGACGAGGCATTGGGTGACGGGCCATCGACCGTCGAGCATGTGCTGGTGGTGCGCCGCACCGGCATCGAAGTCCCCTGGACCGAAGGCCGCGACCTGTGGTGGCACGACACCGTCACCACCGCCGCACCCCACCACGAACCCCAACCCTTCGACGCCGAACACCCCCTGTTCATCCTCTACACCTCCGGCACCACCGGAAAACCCAAAGGCATCCTC
>NZ_JBSGIB010000017.1:0-156092 GCF_053604885.1 Nocardia sp. NPDC003999 | reverse complement strand
TCGAAGCCTCGACAGCCGCCATCGGGATATCCAGCACACCGTCCTCACGGTGCACCACCAGATCCGCCAACCGGCGAATCTCCACCCGATCCACCACCGGCACCCCCATCAGCTCGGAGATCACATCCATCGGCAACTTGCCCGCGACCTCCTCGATCCAGTCGAAACCGACGGCACCGGACAACGCGGGCTCCAGATACGACAGCGTCAACTCCCGGATCCGGTCCTCCATCTGCGCGACACGTTTCGGCGTGAACCCCTTGAACACCAACCGCCGCATCCGCAGATGCCGCGGATCGTCCATCGCCAGAAACGACATGGTCCGATGCGCGTGCCGACCCCACGCCGCCGGATCCAGCGACACCCCGTTCGCACTCGACAACCGCACACTGTCACGAAACGCCCCCACCACATCCGGATGCCGCGACAACGCCCAAAACCCCAGATCCGGATTGTGATACAGCGGCGCCTCCTCCCGCAGCCGCCGATACACCGGATACGGATCCTCATGAAACCCGTAGTCATACGGGTCGAACACCAGCGGCCCCACCACAGCCGTCATCGCCCACACTCCGAATTCGATAACAAGTTCCGCAACGCGGCACCGCATGCCGGGCCGAGCGAAGACAGATAGCTGGACATGTGTCTGGACACTACCACCGCGCACTCGATCTCGACAATCATCCGATCAGAGCTCATTTCTCCGCTTCGGAGCGAAACACCGGCGGGAGTCGATACAGGCCGGATCACCTGACACCCGGATCTCGGGGAGAATGGCAGAGTTAGAACCTGTTATTGCCACCGATCACGTTCCAAGACTATATTCCGTACACGTGTCCAGACAGTATCGGAGTAATCCATGAGCAGCCTTCTGCCCGCCGACGGGTCCCGCCTGCTGATCGGCGGCAAGCTGGTCGAGGGCGCCGACGGTGTCTTCGCGACGGTGAACCCCGCGACCGAGGAGGTCCTCGGCCTCGCCGCCGACGCGAACGCGGCCGACCTCGACGCGGCCGTCGACGCCGCGCGCACCGCGTTCGACGAGACGGACTGGTCGCGCGATCACGCCTTCCGGGCGCGCTGTCTCGCGCAGTTGCGCACCGCGCTGGAATCCCATGTCGAAGAACTGCGCGAGATCACGATCGCCGAGGTCGGCGCACCGCGGATGCTCACGAGCGGCCCGCAACTGGAAGGCCCGGTCGCCGACCTCGGTTACGCGGCCGGGCTCCCCGAGACCTACGCCTGGGAAACCGATCTGGGTGTGGCCGCGCCCATGGGCATAAAGACGCGCCGAGTACTGCGCCGCGAACCGATCGGTGTGGTCGGGGCGATCACGCCCTGGAACTTCCCGCACCAGATCAACTTCGCCAAACTCGGCCCGGCGCTCGCCGCGGGGAACACCGTCGTGCTCAAACCCGCTCCGGACACCCCGTGGTGCGCGGCGGCGGTCGGCGCCATCATCGCCGAGGAGACCGACATCCCGGCCGGTGTGGTGAACATCGTGACCTCCGCGGACCACACGCTCGGCGCCCGGCTCACCGCGGATCCGCGCGTCGACATGATCAGCTTCACCGGGTCGACGGCCACCGGCCGCGCCGTGATGACCGGCGCCGCGACGACATTGAAGAAGGCGTTCCTCGAACTGGGCGGCAAGTCGGCGTTCATCGTGCTCGACGACGCCGACATCGCGGCGGCCTGCTCGGTGGCGGCGTTCTCGGTGTGCGTGCATGCGGGACAGGGGTGTGCGCTGTCCACCCGGCTGCTGGTGCCACGCGCCGCCTACGACCGAGCGGTGCAGGCGGCCGCGGCCACGCTCGGCGGGATCGAGCCGGGCGATCCCGCCGACCCGCGCACGGTCTGCGGGCCGCTGATCTCCGAGCGGCAGCGCGCCAGGGTGGAACGCTACCTCGACATCGCGCGCGCCGAAGGCGGCCGGATCGTGGTGGGCGGCGGGCGGCCGGACCGGGAGCGCGGCTTCTTCGTCGAACCGACGTTGATCGCGGACGTCCCCAACAGCTCGACCGTCGCCCGCGAGGAGATCTTCGGCCCGGTGCTGGTGATCATCCCGCACGACGGCGACGAGGACGCCGTCCGTATCGCCAACGACTCCCCCTACGGCCTGTCCGGTTCGGTGTGGGGCAACGACCCCGAACGCATCCGGCGCGTCACCGAAGGCGTGCGGACCGGGACGCTGAGCGTCAACGGCGGCATCTGGTACACCGCCGACGTCCCGTTCGGCGGCTACAAGCAATCCGGCCTCGGCCGCGAGATGGGCATCGCCGGTTTCGAGGAGTACCTCGAGACGAAAGTCATCGCCACCGCGGCCTGACCGTCGCGGGACAACTACAGAGGAGCTGAAGTCCATGGCCCGTTTCACGGGAAGATCCGCCATCGTCACCGGCGCCGCGCAGGGCATCGGCGCCGCCTACGCGCAGGCGCTGGCCGCCGAAGGCGCGAACGTCGTCGTCGCCGACAAGAACGCCGAAGGCGGCGCGGCGGTGGTCGAGAAGATCGTCGCCGACGGCGGCACCGCGGTGTTCGGACTCCTCGACGTGTCCGATCCCGAATCCGCCACCGCGCTCGCCGATTTCACCGTCGCCGAATTCGGCGCCATCGACCATCTGGTGAACAACGCCGCCATCTACGGCGAGATGAAGCTGAACCTGCTGCTGACCGTGCCGTGGGACTACTACAAGAAGTTCATGAGCGTGAACATGGACGGCGCGCTCGTCATGACCCGCGCCGTCTGGCCGCACATGTCCAAACGCCGCAGCGGATCGATCGTCAACCAGTCCTCCACCGCCGCGTGGCTGTATTCCAGCTTCTACGGGCTGGCCAAAACCGGCGTCAACGGCCTGACCCAGCAATTGGCCTTCGAGCTGGGCGGGTCGAACATCCGCGTCAACGCCATCGCGCCGGGTCCGATCGATACCGACGCCACCAGGTCGGTCACCCCGGACGTGATCGTCGACGACATCGTCAAACGCCTGCCGCTCAAGCGGATGGGCACTCCGCAGGATCTCGTCGGCGCCTGCCTGTACCTGCTGTCGGACGAGGCGAGCTGGGTCACCGGGCAGATTTTCAACGTCGACGGCGGACAGATCGTGCGATCATGAGCGCCCGCATCGGATTCCTCGGCCTCGGCAACATGGGTGCGCCGATGGCCGAGCGCCTGCTGGAGTGGCCGGGCGGGCTGACGGTGTGCGATATGCGGCCCGAGGCGGTCGAGCCGTTTCTCGCGGCCGGAGCGGACTCCGTCGCCTCGGCGGCCGAGCTGGCCCGACAGGCCACCGTCATCTCGATCACCGTGGTGAACGACGCCCAGGTGCGCGAGGTGATCACCGGACCCGAGGGCCTGCTGCGGACCGCCGCACCTGGCACCGTGGTCGCCGTGCACTCCACGATCAGCGACCGCACCGCCGAGGAACTCGGCGCGGTCTGCGGCGAGCGCGGCGTCGAACTGGTGGACGCGCCGATCAGCGGCGGCGCACCCGGCGCGACCCGCGGCGCGCTCGCGGTCATGGTCGGCGGCAGCGCGGCGGCGTTCGAGCAGGTGCGCGAACCGTTCGGCTGCTTCGCCGACCTGATCGTGCACGCCGGGCCGGTCGGCGCGGGCACGCGCATGAAGTTGGCGCGCAACCTGTTGCACTTCGTCTCCTTCACCGCGGCCACCGAGGCGCAACGGCTGGCCGAGGCGGCCGGTCTCGACCTCACCGCGCTCGGCAAGGTGGTACGGCACTCCGACGCGGTCACCGGAGGGCCCGGCGCCATCATGCTGCGCGACACCACCGCCCCGATCCAGGACGGCGACTTCTGGTTGCCGATCCTGCGGCACGTGCGCGACCTCGGGGAGAAGGACCTCGGTCTCGCCCTGGAGTTGGGCGAACGGCTCGGCACCGCGCTGCCGCTGGCCGAACTCGCACTCGACCGGCTCGGCCCCGGCCTCGGCGTCGGGACCGGCACCTCCGTATCGGAAAGGCAATCCTCATGAGCGACAACGGTTCCGGCGACTCCGCGCGGCAGCGCGGGTTGGCCAAGATGGCCGAGGTCTACGGCACGGAATTCCAGGAATACCCCGGCGCCCACTTCGCCGTCACCGCCGACCACCTCTTCGCCGACATCTGGTCGCGGCCCGGGCTCACCATCCGCGACCGCAGGCTGCTGCTGCTCGGCGCGCTGGCGGCGCAGGGCGCGATCGACACCGCCGGCATCCAGGTCGGGGCCGCGCTGCGCAACGGCGAACTCACCGAAGACCAGCTGCACGAGATCGCGGTGTTCCTGTGTCACTACGTAGGTTGGCCGAACGGCACCAAACTCGACATCCTGGTGGGCACGATTGTGGCGCAGCAGAAGAAGGCCGCCCGCGCGCAGTCCGCGCCCGCCGAGCAGTGAAGGATTCGTTGACCATGTCCGACGCCACCACCATCCGCCCCCTGCGCGCCAGCCGAGTCGAGAACTGGGACCATCGCGCCGACGTCGTCATCGCCGGATACGGCATCGCGGGCGTCTGCGCCGCCATCGAGGCCGCCCGCGCCGGCGCGGACGTGCTGGTCCTGGAGCGCACCGGCGGCTGGGGTGGCGCCGCCGCCCTGGCGGGCGGATTCATCTACCTCGGCGGCGGCACACCGCTGCAACAGGCCCTCGGTTTCGAGGACACCCCCGAGAACATGGAGGCCTTCCTGCTCGCGGCGCTGGGGCCCGGCGTGGACAAGGCGAAGATCGCCGACTACACCCGCGGCAGCGTCGAGCACTTCAACTGGCTGGTGTCCTGCGGCGTGCCGTTCCGCGAGGCGTTCTGGGGCGAGCCGGGATGGGAGCCGCCGCACGACGAGGGGCTGATGTACTCCGGCGGCGAGAACGCCGCGCCCTTCAACGCGATCGCGAAACCCGCTCCGCGCGGCCATGTTCCGCAGATGGCCGACAAGCGCACCGGGGAGAAGGGCGGCGGCTGGATGCTCATGAAACCGCTGGCCGACACCGCGGAAGCACTGGGCGTGCGCGCGGAGTACGACATGCGGATCGCGCGGCTGATCGTCGACGACGACGATCGCGTGGTCGGCGTGCTCGCCCGCCGCTACGGCAAGCCGGTCGCCATCCGTGCCGAACGCGGCGTCGTGCTGGCCACCGGCAGCTTCGCCTATCACAAGGAGATGATCGAAGGCTACGCGCCGCGACTGATCGGCAGGCCCGCCGCGGCGATCGAGGAACACGACGGCATCGGCATCCGGCTGGCGCAGGCGCTCGGCGCGCAGCTGGCGCACATGGACGCGACCGAGGTGGCCTTCTTCGGTGACCCGCAGTTGCTGGCGCGCGGCATCCTGGTCAACGGGCGCGGCCAGCGCTACATCCAGGAGGACACCTATCCCGGCCGGATCGGCCAGGCGACGCTGATCCAGCAGGACAATCAGGCGTACCTGGTGATCGACGAGGCGTCCTACGAGGAGGCGCTGACCACCGAGACCTCGACGCCGTTCTTCCGCCAGCCCCCGACCTGGGTGGCGGAAACCATCGCCGAGCTGGAAGCCGAGATGGGCCTGCCCGGCCAGGCGTTGCAGGCCACGGTGGAGTGCTACAACCTGCACGCCGCCAACGGCGCGGACCCGTTGCTGGGCAAGAAGCCGGAATGGCTGCGCCCGCTGCGCGGATCGGTGGCGGCGTTCGACATGCGCGGTTTCACGGCCGGTTTCACCCTCGGCGGACTGCGTACCGACCTCGATTCGCGGGTGCTGCACGTCTCCGGGGAGCCGATCCAGGGGCTGTTCGCGGCGGGCCGGTGCACCTCCGGCCTGTGCGCGGGCGGTTACGTCAGCGGCGCGTCGCTGGGCGACGGCAGCTTCTACGGACGCCGGGCCGGTATCGCGGCGGCCAAGAACTGAACCGTTCCAATCCGCCTAGTAGGATCCAGACACATGTCCGAACCCGATTCCGTCATTCTCGAGGCGACTCGCCGCAGGCTCTCCGGCAAACAAGCCGACACCGTGGACAAGCTGACCCGCTCGGCGGTGGAAGTGCTTGCGCGCGAAGGGTTCGCGGGCATGACCATCCGGATGGTCGCCGCGGCCGCCGGGGTCGGGACGGCCACGGCGTACACCTACTTCTCGTCGAAGGAGCATCTGGTCGCCGAGATCTTCTGGCGGCGGCTGGTCGCCTCGCCGTCGCCGGTCAGCGAGGACCCGGACCCGACCGTCCGGGTGGTCGCCGAACTGCGGAACATCGCGATGCTGGTGGCCGACGAGCAGGAGCTCTCCGGCGCGGTCACCAGCGCGCTGCTCGGCCGCGATCCCGACGTCGAGCATCTGCGCGGACGCATCGGCGCCGAGATCCGCAAGCGCATCATCCGCGCCCTCGGTCCGGACCCGGACCCGGACGTGGTCGAGTCGCTGGAATTGCTCTACGCGGGCGCGCTGGTGCGCGCGGGCATGGGCTACGGGTCGTACTCCGAGATCGCCGACCGGATCGAGGCCTCCGCGCTGTTGATCCTGCGGTAGCGCGGACAATGCCGGACGACTTCGAGCCGGTTACCCGAAACCGGGCCGCACGGCGCGTGCTTGCTCGTATCTTTGCCGTAGTCGGTGCAGATCGGAGTGGGAAAAGTGCAATCTGGTGAGCTTTCCGCGGACTACGTCGTCGTCGGTTCGGGATCGGCGGGCGCGGTGGTGGCCAATCGGCTCAGCGCCGATCCGGGCACCACGGTGGCGCTGCTCGAGGCTGGCCCGCCGGACAAGAACAAATTCGCGCACATCCCCGCCGGGTTCGCGAAACTGTTCCGCTCCGAGGTGGACTGGGACTACCTCACGCAGCCGCAGCCGGAGCTGAAGAACCGCGAGATCTACTGGCCGCGCGGCAAGATGTTCGGCGGCTCGTCGTCGATGAACGCCATGATGTGGGTGCGCGGCTTCCGCGCCGACTACGACGAGTGGGCGCTGCTGGCGGGTGCGGAGTGGGGCTTCGCGGCGGCCGTCGAACAGTTCCGGCGCATCGAACGCGTGGAGAACGCCCAGTATCCCGACGAGGGCACCGAAGGTCCGCTGTACGTCTCCCGCCAGCGCAGCCCGCGCGGCCTCACCGCCGCCTACCTGGCCGCGGTCCAGGAGGCGGGCTACCAGGTGGAGCCGCCCAACCGGCCGCAGCCGGACGGGTTCACCGAGACCATGGTCACCCAGCGCGGGGGCCGTCGGTGGAGTACCGCGGACGCTTATCTGCGGCCCGCCTTGCGTCGTCCGAACCTCACGATCCGCAGCGAAGCGCTCGCCACCCGAGTGCTGTTCGACGGCACGCGCGCCGTCGGCGTCGAGTACCGCCAGGGCGGTGTCACGCACACGGTGACCGCGCGGCGCGAGGTCGTGCTGTGCGGCGGCGCGATCAACAGCCCGCAACTGCTGATGCTCTCCGGTATCGGCGACCGCGACGAACTGGCCCGCCACGGCATCGAGGTGCGTCACCACGCGCCGGAGGTGGGCGCGAATCTGCAGGACCACTTGGTCGCGGGCATCGGCTACGGCGTCGCGGGGGATTCGCTGTTCGACGCGGAGAAGCCGCGCCAACTGCTGGACTACTTCATCCGGCATCGCGGCATGCTCACCTCGAACGTCGGCGAGGCGTACGGGTTCATCCGCAGTAGGACGGATCTGGAGTTCCCCGATCTGGAACTGGTCTTCGCGCCCGCGCCGTTCTACTACGAGGGACTGCAGGACCCGACCGAACACGGCGTGATCCTGGCGACGGTGCTGCTGCGCCCGCAGAGCCGAGGCCGGATCGCCTTGTCCGACGCGGACCCGTCCGCCAAGCCCCTGATCGATCCGCGCTACCTGTCCGACTCCGCGGGCGCGGATCGCGCCGCCATCATGGCCGGGCTGCGTGTGTGCGCAGCCATCGCCGCGGAGCCGTCGATGAAAGCGGTCCTCGGCCCGCTGATCTACCCGCCGCAGGCGCCGGCGGAACCGGAAGCCGTGCTCGAGCTGACCCTCAACTCGTACGCGCACACGCTCTACCACCCGGTCGGCACCTGCCGCATGGGCACCGACACCGCCAGCGTCGTCACCCCACGGCTGGAAGTGCGCGGCGTACAAGGGCTTCGGGTCGCCGACGCCTCGGTGATGCCGCTCATCATCCGCGGGCACACGCACGCACCGGCGGTGTTCATCGGCGAGCAGGCGGCTTCGTTCATCCTCGCCGGGTAGGGGGTCCTCTCGCCTACGACGCGACGAACAGTCCGAGCGAGGCGGCGGCCAGCAGGAGATACGGCAGCGGGTATCCGATGTGTGTGTAGTGCCGCGCCCGGACCACGGTCAGCACCGCGCCCACGAAGTAGAGCACCAACCCGGCCGCCGCGGCCGCACCGATCGGCGGAAACGCCGGACCGGCCAGCAGTCCGGCCCCGCCGAGCGCCTTGACCACGGCCAGGGGCGTCAGCCACGAATCCGGGATTCCGTAGGCGCGCATGTTCGTCCGCACCCACTCGGCGCGGACCACATCGATGCCGGCCGCGAGCAAGGCGGCCGCGGCCGCGAGCACCGTGGCGACGACGTAGGCGATGTCCATGGCAATACCCTTTCCTCAGGTGCCGCGCCCGGTCCGGACGACGGTCACCTTTGAGCTGTCGAATCCGTCATCCCGATGACGGACCACGGAGCGGAAAGGTGACCGATGCCCACCGAAGACGGCTTGGCGCGGGAATTCGAGGTGCAGCGCGACCATCTGCACGCGGTCGCCTACCGCATGCTCGGCTCACCGAGCGAGGCCGACGACGCGGTGCAGGAGACCTGGTTGCGGCTGGCCCGCCACGACGTCGATGACGTGCGCAACCTCCCGGGCTGGCTCACCACCGTCGTGTCCCGGATCTGCCTGGACATGCTGCGTGGCAGGGTGGCGCGGCGCGAGGAACCGCTCGACCACCCGCCGCGGCTCGACAGCGGCGCCGAGGAGAACGAGCCGGAGCGCGAGGCGGTCCTGATCGAGTCGGTCGGCCGGGCGTTGCTGGTGGTGCTGGACCGGCTCGGCCCCGACGAGCGGGTCGCGTTCGTCCTGCACGACCTGTTCGCGGTGCCGTTCGACGAGATCGGGCCGATCGTCGGCCGCACCACGCCGACCGCCAAGAAGCTGGCCAGCCGAGCCAGGCAGCGCGTGCGGGGCGTGGATGTCACGGCGGGCCAGGAGCTCGCCGCGCAGCGGCATGTCGTCGAGGCGTTCCTGCGTGCGGCGCGCAGCGGCGATCTCGACGGGCTGTTGTCCGTCCTGGCGCCCGACGTGGTCCGGACGGCCGACGCCGCCGCGCTCCCCGCCGGAGTGGCCACGACCGTGCGCGGCGCGGGGTCGGTCGCCGCGGAAACCGTGCTGCTGCGGAGGCGTTCGCAGGTTGCGGCGCTCGCGCTGGTGGAAGGTCACCCGGGTATCGTCGTAGCCCCGCGTGGCAGGCTGCTGCTGGCGCTCACCGTCACGGTGGACGGCGACCGGGTGACCGGATACCGGGTGACCGCCGATCCGTCCCGGCTACGCGGGCTCCCGATCAGCCTGTTGCCCTGCTGATTTCGACCCGACTCGTTTCAGCGCACCGGCCGCATCCGGCTCGGCGCGCTCCGCCGCACGGCGCCGCCGGAATTCTCGCGGCGTCTCGCCGAAACGGGCCTTGAACGCCGCGGAGAACCACGCCGGGGTGAATCCGGCGCGAATCGCCAACTCGCGGATGGGATCCTCCCGGGTGGGATCGTCCAGCAGATCGCGCGCGGCGCGCAGGGCCTCCTCCCGCCGCACGTCGCGATAGGTGGTGCCGACCTGCTGCAGCACCGAGCGCAATTGCCGGGGCGACCAGCCCAGCGCGTGCGCCACCGCGGGCAGGCGGACGTCGTCCCGGCCGACGTTGGCGCGCACGTACTGCCGGATCTGCGCGACGACCTGAGCGTGATGACCGCGCTGCGGATGGGTTTCGCCGAGCGAGATCAGGCTCAGCAATTCGGCGATCCGGTCACACACCGCGTTGAACTCGTGGTCGGAGAGGTTCGACTGCTCGGCGTGGGTGCTGCGGATCATGGCCTGGGTGATCCGGCCGAGTCCGGAGTTCAGGTCTATCGTCATGCCGCGTTCGGCGAGCGGTCCCGCGCGATGATCGAGTTCGGCCCGGGGCAGCTGGATGGCGAAGGCGGACAAGAGCGGGATATGGATCTGGCACAGATCGTCGAGTGCGGTCACCGCGGCCTGATCCGCCCGCGCCCGCGTCTCCTCGCCGCGATAGCGCACCGAGTACACGCCCCGTTCGGGGATGACCACCCAATAGAAGTCGTCGCACGGACCGTGGCGGATGTTGGTCCGGGTGCGATAGGAGGTACTCGTTCCGCGCTGCTCCCAGCGCAACAACCGGTAGGCGGCCGATTCCTGCACCGTCATGCCCGAGTACCACCGTTCGGGATCGCCGTACCGGTAGTCCATCGGAACGAAACCGTTGGCGATCGCGGTCCACGATTGGGCGTCGTTGGCGGTCACGCCGTAGCACTTCATGGTGAGAACCTATCGCCGCTGGATCCACCGCATATCGTAGTGCCGGCCAGAACGATACGGCTGCCGCGCGAACCTCGCGACGCTGGGAAGTCCGAGCCGCAGCGGACGGCTCGACCGCCGGATTCCGTCGGCGCGCCGTGCGTTACGCACTCAGCGCACGGGCACCCGGGCGAATCCGAGCGGCGGCGTGGGCGCGGGCCCGGTGCGCAAGACGGGCCGAAAATCGGGCAGCACCGGCAGGACGTCGGCATTCCGGGCGGCATAACACCGCACGGCGGGAAGCGCACGGGCCACCTCCGCGCGCTCCACCGGCTCGTGGTCGATGAAGCCGATGGTGTCGAGTCCGAGGCCGAGCGTGCGCGCGATTCGGACGATCGCCGAAGATTTGGGGCCCCAGCCGATCTCGACGGCCGAGAACATCTCGTAGACGCCGTGCCGGTACAGCTTGTCCAGCGTCCACTCACGCTCGCCGCGACTGGCCACGGCGTGCCAGATCCCGCGTTCGCTGAGCACGCGCAGGGTGCGCAGCGCGGCGGGCCGCAACGCGCCGACGGTCGCGTCGCACACGGCACCGTCCCACAAGGTGTTGTCCACTTCCCAGACAAGACATCTCAGAGCCGGTGTCATCGCCCTGCCCCTATCGTTGCGTCATCACTGCCTTTCCGCCGTGGCGTGCGCGACAGATGGGCACTGCACACCATCCAGGACACGACACGTGCCGGACAAGACCCTGGTTACATGGCCATGACCGGCGCGGGTGATCCTACCGGCATGTCGGCCGCGCCTCGCGGCAACGACCGAACCGGCTGCGCTCCGCACCCGGCGACGAGCCGGTGGGCCGAGCCGGAAATGGGCAGGTGGTCACCGGAAATCGGTCGCACGTCCAGCTGCTGTGACCGCTCACAACTCCCTGCCGGACGGTCTCACTCGCTCTCACAGAACCCGTCGATCGGGTCCGCGAAAGAGATCAACAGATTAGTGTGAATGCGCTGCACAGCAATCGTGGGCGGAAGGGAGTCGCCAATGTCCGTCGACAGTTCGGCCCGGCCGAGCCTGACCCTGTCGGGAAAGCCGATGTCGTCGCCACTGAAAGACGTTCGCGGGCTATCGCGTCAGATGGTCGGCCACTTCGTCGAGAACGTCATCCCGTGCGGAACCCTACCGGGTGACGCCATCGCAGGCGACGTCACCACCATCACCCGGGTCTGCCTGGAGCTGGCGGTGAGCATGCTCGACGGTAAAGACCTCCCGGAGAAACTCCAGCGGCTCGGCGACGCCGCCGCGGGATGGGCGCGGGAGGGAGTACCGATCGACACCATCCACCACTCGATCCACGAAGGCTTCAAGATGGGCCTGGAGCTGGTGGTGTCCGACGCGACGATGAAGGACTACGACGACCTCGTCGACGGCGCCAAGATGGTGGTCGAGATGCTCGACATGATCAACTCGGCGGTCTCCATGGCCTACGTCCGCGAGCTGCGCGCGGTGGTCAGCGAGCACCACACCGCCGTGCACACGCTGACCTCCGCGTTGCTCGGCGGGCACAGCACCTCCACCATGGCGCGCGAATGCGGCATCGCCATCGCCTCCTCGTACGCCGTTCTGGCCGTGGCGATTCCGCCGCACCGCGAGGAACGCAATCCGATGGTCGACGGCAAGGTCGTCGCCCGCAGGAAACTGCGGCGGGTCCAGGCCGAGCTGGCAACGCGCTGCGGCGAGGCCGCGCTGTCGCTGCTGAGCGTGGACGGCGGCACGGTGCTCATCCCGTCGGGCCACTTGAACAACGAGCAGCTCGACGCCCTGGTCACCCAGCTGTCGCACGCCGCGCAGGTGGGCGTCACCGCGACCATGGTCGAGGCCACCCCCGAGAAGATTCCCACCGCCGCCGACCAGGCGCACGAACTGCTCGACATGGTGCAGCGATTGCAGGCGGTGGCCGGGCTGTACCGCTTCGACGAGCTGGCGCTGGAATATCAGCTGACCAGACCTGGGCCCGGCCGCGAGTACCTCGGCTCGCTGCTGGATCCGCTGGACGCGCACCCGGAACTGCTGGAGACGCTGCAACGGCACATCGCCAACAACCTCAACCGGCAGCGCACGGCTCGCGTGCTGCACGTGCACACCAACACCGTCGACTACCGGCTCAAACGGATCGGACAGCTCACCGGATTCGACCCGTCGCAGCCGTCGGGCCTGTGGTATTTGCGCTCGGCACTCGTCGCCCGCACGTATCGCACGACCTGACCGCTCGACGCGTTCACGGGTTCGTCGCCGTCCGCGGCCGGCGGCGGACCGCGACGACCCCGCGTGGATCACTCGCCCCGCCTCCCGTTCCCATGCGCGGGAACGACAAGGCGCTGGTCATTGTGGTGTCACAGATCGACGATTACCGTGAGCCACGAGTTACGAAGGCCGGTGGCGGCACAGCCCGGGTCGTCGCAACCAGAGGTACCAGGAGGTTGCGATGACATGGGTGGGCGCGTCGGCGGGAGAAATCGCGGCGGGAGTCCGGAGCCGGGAGGTATCCCCGCTGGAGGTGGCCGACGAGCATTTTGCCCGCATCGCGGCACTGGATACACGGATCAACGCCTTCCGCATCGTGCGCCACGAGCAGGTGCGCCGCGAAGCCCGCGCCCTGGCCACCCGTAGCGATCTCGCCGACCTCCCGCTCGCCGGAGTTCCGGTGGCGGTGAAGGACAATCTCGACCTCGCCGGGTGCGTGACCGGCCACGGTTCGCGCGCGGCGCGGCAGACCGCGGCCGAGTCCGACAGTGAGCTGGTCCGCAGGTTGCGTGCCGCGGGCGCGCTGCTGATCGGCAAGACCAATGTGCCCGAGCTGTGTCAGTGGCCGGTCACCGAGAGCGTCGCGCACGGCATCACCCGCAACCCGTGGCTGCTCACGCACACTCCGGGCGGATCCACCGGCGGCGGCGCCGCGGCGGTCGCCGCTGGAATGACCGCGCTCGCAATCGGTTCCGACGGCGGCGGTTCGATCCGCATCCCCTCGTCCTGTTGCGGGCTCGTGGGCCTGAAGCCAGGCGACGGCGTGATCGCGCGGCCTCCCGAACTCGGCTCCAATTGGCTCGGCCTGTCGACGTTCGGACCGCTGGCCACCACGGTGTCCGACGCGGCCTTGCTGCTGGCGGTGCTCACGGCCGACGACCGCTACCTGGCACCGGCCGCACCCCAGCAGGCCCTGCGAATCGGCATGACCGCTCGGCCACCGGTTCTCGGAGCCTCCGTCGACCCGCAGGTGCGCACTGCCATGCTGGCGGCGGCCGAAGCGCTGCGTGCGGCGGGCCACACCGTCACCGAGGTGGCTCCGCCGTGGCGACCACAGGACGCGCTCGGTTTCCTCGCCCGCTACTTCGCCGGCGTCGCCGAGGACACCACCGACCTGAGCGCGGACCTTTTGGAACCGCTGACCCGCAAGGTGGCCCGGGCCGGACGCGTGATCGGCCGGATGCGTCGTGTACCCGACGCTCCCCCGGCACGGCAGTCCGAACGATTCGCCGCGTGGTTCACCGAGCACGATCTTCTGCTCACACCCACCCTGGCGACCCCGCCGGTTCCGGTCGGAACCTTCGCCGGGAAGGGATTTCCGGGCACCCTGCTCGACGTATCCCGCTTCATTCCCTTCACGCCGCCGTTCAACACGGTCCGTTACCCGGCGATCTCCGTTCCCGCCGGGCAGTCCGACACCGGACTGCCCATCGGTGTGCAGCTCGCCGCGGCGCCCGGCGGCGAAACCACATTGCTGGCGGTCGCCGCACAGCTGGAGCAGATCCGTCCGTGGCAGCGGCACGCTCCGCTGGCCGACGCGTCGATCCCGTAGCGGACCGTCACCGCCGCTCGCGTCAGCACCACGGTCCCCGAAAAAGATCGACGCCAGCCGTTTTCCACCGACCGGACCCGGACGGCGCGCTCTCGCCGGCGCGCGAGCATCTCCGCGTACATATGCCGTTAATGCCGTGTTTACGATGTTCCGGTGCTTGTGAACGACGTGCGAGGGAGCTTGACCCCACCGGGCGAGCGAGTGGGTATCGAAGAGCTCCGAGAGCGTCGGTTCCGGCCGATGGTCGTGTGGTGCGGTATCGCGGCCATCGTGGTCGCGCTGATCGGCGGCGAACTCATGGCCGCGCACATCGGGGCGCTGGGCCCGCTGACCAGCCTGCTGCGGGATTACGCCGGAACGCCGAAGTCGGCGACCACACCGTGGGCGGGATTCCTGCTGGCCTTGGTCGGGATCACGGCGCGCGCACGCTTGGGCGCCGTCGCCGCGGCGATCGGCGTCGACCTGGCGTTCGTCCTCATCAGGACGGCCGAGGGGCGTCCGTTCACGGTCGGCAACGGCCCGACCATCGTGCTCACCGCACTGGCGGTGCTCGCGTTCGTGCGGTGGGACGGACAACGACGCCGCACGGCGTTGCGCACCATCGCCTTCGGCGCGCTGCTGATCGCGGCGACGAAGATCAGTGAGATCTGGCTGGACATCACCGCGTGGGCCTGCCCGACAGTCCTCGATCCGTATGTACAAGTCGCCGATCGCGCCCTCGGCAGCCCGTCCTGGCTGGTCGGGCACGCGCTCGAGGTGGCGGGACCGCTGGCGACGGGTGTGGTGCGCTGGGTGTACTTCGAGCTTCCGCTGGCGGCAGTCCTGGTCGCGGCCTGGCAGTTACGCGGCGTGACGACCAGCGCGTGGCCACGGCACTACCTGGTGCGCACGTTCCTGACCCTCGGCCTCGTCGGGCCGATCTGGTACGTCGTCTTCCCGGTGGTGGGGCCGGTGCTCGCCTACGGACCGCAGGGACTCGGCTTCGAGATCGCCGACGTCTGGCCGGATGTCGTTCCGGCCGTGCCGTCCTCGATCGACGCGCTGCGCTTCGACGGCATCACGCCGCGCAACTGCATGCCGTCGCTGCACACCGCCTGGGCGCTGTCGCTGTTCATCCACTCCCGGCGCGGCCCGCTGTGGTTGCGCTGGGGCGGGGCGTTCTGGCTGGTGTGCACGCTTGTCGCGACGCTCGGCCTGGGCGCGCACTACGGCATCGACCTGGTCGTGGGCGCGGCGTTGTGCCTGACGGTGGAATCCGTGCTGCGCGAGCCGGATCGGGGCTGGGATCAGCAGCGCGTCCGGATCGTGGCGATGGGTGTCGGCGTCTGCACCGGCGTGCTGCTGTGCATCCGATTCTTCGCCGTGCCGATGGCAACACACCCGCTACCGTCCGGCATCGTGATCCTCGGCGCGCTCGGCGCGCTGGCGATCCTGTTCTACCTGACGTGGTTCGGTACGTCGTCGGCGGAATCGAGCAGCCCGGCCCCGGCGGTGGATCAGCCCGCCGATCGTCGGACAGACGCGTCGCGGTGATCTGTGTGCCCTCGGCTTCCGCGTCGACGCCCCCGCGACGATCATCGTCCCGGAGGGAAGGTCACGTGAAGCGCAGAGGATTGCGCTTCGGTGGCCCGGCGAAAGGGGTCACATCCCGGCGGAGCTGAGGGGCCGCGCGGTCGGTGACGAGCGCGTACCACCGTCCTTTCGCGCTCCGGTGATCAGCGATCGACCTCAGGGCGGCCGACACGGCGGTGCGCGGCCAGCGTCGAGGCCAGCGCCGCCCGATCCAGTTTGCCCCGCGGCGTACGCGGCAGCCGGTCCACGACCAGAATCCGCACCGGCATACTCGGACTCGGCAAGGTCGCGCGCAGCCGCCGCCAGATCTCGTCGGCTTCCGGTGCGCCCGCGCCGAGCACGATCGCGGCGGCGGGCGCTTCCCCCATGCGCGCGTCGGGTACGCCGATGCAGGCGGCCTCGGCGACACCCGGTATCGCCGTGAGCGCCGCTTCGACGGCGGCGGGTTCCACGTTGAGGCCCGCCCGGATCAACATCTCGCTGTCCCGGCCGAACAGCCGCAGGCGGTTGCCGATCACCTCGCCCCGGTCGCCCACCGTCATCCAGCCGTCGACAGGACCGCCTGCCACGCCGTCCGCGGTGAGGTAGCCGTCGAACAGCATGTCGCTGCGCACGTACACCAGGCCGTCACGGACGCACGCCTCGACACCGGAGAACAGTTCGCCCGCCGACTTCTCGTCGGCACTGCCGAGCCCACGGTCGTAGGACACGAAACTCAGCTCGGACGCACCGTAGAAGTGCACGAGCGAGGCGTTCGGCAGGACCTCCCGCAACGCTCGCCGTCCCGCCAGCGGCCACCGGGCCGCCGAGGACAGCACCTCCCGGACGCCGCCGACCTGGCCGATTCCCGCCCGCACCACGTCCCACGCGATCGTCGGCACCGAATACAGCTGGGTCGCACCGTCGTTCAGTGCGTCGACCACCGGTCGCAGGTCCACCGTCGCACCGCGAGTCAAGGCGTGCAACGCGCCGTAGAGGAAATGCGTGTGGTCCAGCACGCCGGGCACCGAGACCCGGTCTCCGGCGCCGATGTCGAAGGTGGCATCGGAGCGATCCAGCGTGGCGGCCCACGACCGCTGATCGCGCACGAAGAGCTTCGGCTCACCGGTGGTGCCGGAGGTGATGCCCACCAACAGTTCGGCCTCCGGTCGCGCCCCGGCCGCCGGAGCATCGGATGCCAACGCGGCGGCGGTCCGTACGACGCCGTCGAATCCCAGCCGCCGCAACCGCCGGTGCTGGTGCGGCGCCGCGACGACGGCTCCCGGCTCGGCCAGCGCGAGGACACGGCCGAACTGATCGGGCAGCAGATGGCGGTGCAGCAGGACGACGCTCACCCCGGCGTGCATCGCCGCGGTCACCGTCACCAGGGATTCGACATCGGACGTGGGCAGCACGGCCACCCGGCGCATGCCGTCGAGCCCGGCGGCGGTGCGCAGGACCTTCGACCAGAACCGCTCGTAGTCGACCACCTCGCGTCCCGAGACCACGGCGGTCGCCGCGGGATTCGCCGCGGCCTGCCGAGCGATCCGCGCGGCGAGCAGTTCAGTCATCGTCCACTCCCCTGGCGGCGAGGGCGTCGCCCATCGCGTCGGCCGTCCGCAGCGCGCGCACCAGCACCGGCGTGACCAGCGCCGTCATCGACCATTCCAGGCCGCGAGCGCGCCGGGCCTCGGCGACGTCGTGCACGATCCCCGCCAGCAGCGGGACACATCGGATGGCCAGCGCCAGCAGCAGGCCGATCCGCTCGGGATCGACACCCACCCGCCGCAGCGGTCCGAGCCACCGGGTCACGGCGTCGAGCAGGTCGCTCACCCGGGTGGTGAGGGTGAACAGCGCCGCGAGCGCCACCGAGACCACCAGCAAGCCGCACACCACCGCGGCCCGCGCGGGCGAGGTGATCAGCACCTGAAAAACCCCGATAATCAACAGCATCCACACCAGCGGACGCAGTTGGGTCACAGCGACCCGCCACGGAATCCCGGCTACCGCGAACAGTCCCGCCACCACCGCCCCGGTGACCAGCACCTGCGGTGGAGTGCGCACGAGTACCGTGGTCGCCACGATCGACGCCAGCAGCAGCACCAGCTTCACCCCGGCGGGTATCCGGTGCAGTGGCGAATCGCCCGGACGGTACAGGCCGATCATTCGACCGACGCCCGGTATGCCGCGAGGGCGTCGCCGGGCGTTCCGTCGAACACCACCGCCCCGTCGTCGATCACGATGACGCGTTCGAAGCTCTCCAGCAGCGACAGCTGATGCGTCACGACGATCACCTGCTGATCCACCGCGTCCAGCGCGTCGGCGACGACCCTGGCGTTGCGCAGGTCCAGCAGAGTGGTCGGCTCGTCGGCGACGATCACCTCCGGTCGCCGGATCAGGACCGCGCCGAGGGCGAGTAGCTGTTTCTGGCCGCCGGACAACAAGTGGGCGGGGTGCTCGGCGTGACCGGCGAGCCCGAATCGTTCCAGGATCTCCCGCACGCGCGCCGCGATCTCCTGCTTGCTCAGCCCGGTCCGGCGCAGTGAGAAGGCGAGATCCTCGGCGACCGTGGGCATGACGATCTGAGTGTCGGGATCGGTGAAGACGAACCCCACCTTCCGTCGCACCTGCGCGCCCTTGCGGGCCGCGTCGACACCGTCCACCGTGACCGTGCCGGAACTCGGCGTCAGCAGGCCGTTGATCATGCGCGCCAGCGTCGACTTGCCGGAACCGTTGGACCCGATGACGCCCACGCGGCGCTCGGTGATCCGCAGGTCGATGTCGCGCAGCACCTTTCGCTCGCCGAAGCGGTGACTCACCGAGTCGAAGACGATCTCGCTCACGACACTCGCTCCACCAGGACCGCGATCCCCTGCCCGCCGCCGATGGCGCAAGCCGCGAGACCGAGCGCCGGGCCGTCCGCACGCAGCATCTGACTCGCCAGGCGCACCAGCAGGATGGCCCCGGACGCTCCCCACGGGTGCCCCATCGCGATGGCGCCGCCCTGCGGGCAGATCGTGGACTCGTCCAGGCCCAGTTCGTCGGCGACCGCAAGGACCACCGACGCGAAGGCTTCGGTGATCTCGACGACGCCGAGGTCCGCTACACCGAAACCGGTCCGACGCAGCAGTTTTCGGATTGCGGGTACCGGACCGAGGCCCGGGTACGCCGGGTCTGATCCGGCGACCGCGCAGCCGAGGATCCGCAGAGCGGGCAGCCCGGCGGCCATCGCCTCGGTGGTGACCGCCATGGCCGCCGCCCCGTCGGAGATGCCGCAGGAATTGCCCGCGGTGGCGGTGCCGTCGACGCCGAAGCCGGGACGCAGGCGTGCGAGCCGGGCCGCGGTCATTCCCGCCCGGATGCGTTCGTCCCGGTGCACGCCTCCGACCGGCACGATCTCCGCGGTGAAGTCGGCGGCCGCGGCGAGCGTGTGCGAGCGGGCCGCGTAGGCGTCCTGCCGCTCCCGGCTGATGCCGCGCGCTCGCGCGAGATCGTCGGCGGCCGCACCCATGTCCGGATCGGGAAGGCCCGGTGGCGCGAAGGGGGCGCGGGTGTATCGCACCGGCTCGGCGTCCGCCACGGGCGGCCAGAAGCGCCACGGGGCGGTGCTGGCCGATTCGACCCCGCCGGCCAGGAGAAGTTCGTCCGCGCCGCTGCGCACCCGCAACGCCGCCTGCATCACCGCGTCGAGGCCCGAACCGCACTGCCGATCGACGGTGACGCCCGGAACATGCACGCCCAGCCCAGCGCGCAAGGCGGCGACCCGGGCGGGATCACCGCCGGGCCCGAGGCAGTTGCCGAGAACCACGTCGTCCACGTCGGTGTCGATGCCCGCGCCGCGCAGCGATGTCAGCACCTCGCGCAGCACGGGAGCGGCCAGTTCGGTGGTGGTCAGATCGGACAATCCGTGGCCCGCGTTGCCGATCGGCGTGCGGCGGGGCGCTACCAGGACGGGAACCGGGCTCATGCCAGCAAGTCTTTCAGTTCGCCCCTGGCCACCTTCCCTGCGGCGGTGCGCGGCAATGCGGGCAGCGGCACCCACCGGCGCGGCATCGCCTCCTTCGCCAGCACGCGGCGTGCTCGCGACCGCACCTCGTCGAGCCCGGCGCGTCCGTCCAACTGCACCGCGGCCGTGACGGTTTCCCCGAACACCGCGTGCGGCGAGCCGACCACCGCCACCGCGGCGACGCCGTCGAGCGCTTCGAGAACGCGCTCCACCTCTTCGGCGACCACCACGGTGCCGCCGACGTTGATCGCGCAGTCGCCCCGGCCCAGCACGGTCAGCTCACGGTCGTCGCCCAGTTCGGCGAGGTCACCGACGCCGAACCAGTCGGGCGCGCCGAGCACGCGGTAGGGCGATCGGACGTAGAGCAGTCCGTCGCGCACCTCGGCCTCGACCCCGTCGAGCAGCCGCATCGGCTCGGGAACACGGCGCGCCGCCACCAGCGAGACCTCCGAGGACCCGTAGTACTCGACGACATCCACGCGGCCGGCCGCCGCCAGCGCACCGTCGTCGAGCGCGATGCCCGCGACGATCGCGGTGCGCAGGCGCGGGCAGGCGGCCACCACCTCACGCAGTACGGCGGGCACCGCGTGCACCACGGTGGCGCGCGATCGGTCGTCGGTGACGCACGCGCCGCGCCACAACGCGTGCAACGCACCGAACAGATGCATGGTCGCGTGCAACGGACCGGTGATCAGCACGCGGTCGGACGCCCGAACACCGGTGATCGCGGTGAACGCGGGGAAGCTGTCGTACCAGGAGGCTGCCGTGCGCGCCAGCGGGCGGGGACGGCCGGTCGAGCCCGAGGTCGCCACCAGCAGGAACGCCTCAGCCGGGATGCCGGTACGGTGCGGGCGCGCGGCGGGATTCTCGACGAAGACCGCGATGCCGCGCCGGGCCGCGGCGCAGACGCGGATCAGCGCGTCCGGAACCGGCAGGGCCGAGGCGTCGTAGACGTGCTCGTCCGGGTTGTCGGCGATCCATCGCTCGATCGCACGGTCGAGTTCACGGTAGGTGAAGCGGCGGCCACCGAAGTCGACGGCAGGCGCGTCGGCCGCGCCGCCGAGTTCGGGACTAGGCACGGATCACACCGGGATAGGCGCGGTGCACTCCCTTGGCCACCACGGTCGCGACGACGACTTTGAGCAGGTCGCCGGGAATGAACGCGAAGTTGGTGGTGACGGCGGCCCGCACGCCGAGATCGGTGCGCAGCAGCAGGCCAACGGTGCCGAACAAATAGATGATCAGCAGACCGCCGACGGCGTTGATCAGCAGACCGAGCACGACCGGGTATTTCGGCAGGATGCGGGCGGTGCCGAGCCCGATGAACAGCGCCGCGGGGATCCAGCCGATCAGGTACCCGGCGCTGGGACCGGCCAGCGCCGTCAGACCGGTACGGCCGCCGGACAGCAGCGGCAGGCCGATCATCGTGAGCGCCAGGAAAACCAGAACCGCCGCCGTTCCCTTGCGCGCCCCGAGCACCGCACCGGCCAGGATCACGCCGAGGGTCTGCACCGTGATCGGCACACCGCTGAACCCGACGGTGATGGCGCCCGGCAGGCCCAGCGCCGCGATCAGCGCCGCGAAGACGGCGATCTGCGCCATATCCCGCGCGGAAACACCGGCCCTCGGCTCCCGAGAGTTCTCGACACCCTCCACGACAACCCTCCGCCTAGAACTTGAACGACGTTCAAGGTAGCAAGCCGAGTACGGCGGCGCGCACCGAGCTCGGTGTGATCTGTCCTCCGATCGTCGGACAGATTTTTCGTGCCCGCGCGGCCAGACTCATCCGATGACCGGGAAGCCGGGCCCGCAGCCGCTTCCCGGCGAGGACAGCAACTCGTTCCGGAGGCATCGATCGACACCGATTCGCGACCGCGGCGTCCCGAGGCGGTACCGAGCGCCGACGACCTTCGCGCGCACGCGACGACGGCGGTCAGCGACGGCATCGCGGCCTATCTTCGCGCCGACGAATCCGCCACGTCCGCACCGACGCCGACCCGCAGGCAGCTCGAGATCCTGGACGTCGGCGTGCGGCGGCACATGCTGCGGCTCGAGGGCATCGCTCCGTTCGGGCCGACGATCTCCGCGCCCGCGTCCACCGCCCACTACCGCGCGGTCCGCGCACAGCTGGAGGTTCTGTCGGCACGGCACGCCTTCGCCGCTATCGTCACCGCTCGCGTACTGATCGAACACTCCCAGCTCGCCGCCGCCGATGCCAAGTGCGGCCGGCTCGCGGCGGCCACGGCCACGATGGACGAGATCGGCGCGCACCTGCCGCGGCCGGATCGAGAACTGACCGCCGTCGTTCGCGCCGAGGCGTTGCCCGTGCTCGCCCTGCTGCGATTCCACGACGGCGACCACGACACCGCCGAGCGCCGGTTACGCGCCGCGCTGGACACCTGTCACAGACTGGGCTCGGAATACGGCCACCGCTATCTCACCGGTAAGCAGCTGCACTTCGCGGTGAACATCGCGCGGTGCAGAACCGCCCGAGGTGACCTCGACGGAGCTGCCGCGCTGCTGGAGCGGGTGGCAGCGGTAGCGAAGGGGACCCGCGCCCGGTGGCCCTTCTCCGATGGCAGCACGCTCGCCGTGCCGCTGCTCGGTCGCGCCGACGCGGTGATCGCCGATCTGATCCGCCGCGAATACGCGCGGCTGCCCGCCGGTGCGTCCGAATTCCACTGATCCCAGGAGTACAGCATGATCCCGGTTGCCCCGACCCTGCCCGCTTTCGCTCCGATCGGCGTGGTGCGCTGCGCCGCGCCGACGATCGATGACGTTCCCTCCGAAGGGCTTCCGTCCCGGGTGGTGCTGGATGAACGGTATCTGGCGGCGCTGGACGGAATCGAGCCGGGTGATCACCTTTACGTGATCGCGGTGTTCCATCTGGCCGATCCCGAGGTGCTGACGGGCAGCCCGGGCACGCGCCACGCGCAGGGCGCCTTCTCGATCCGGTCATCGTGCAGGCCCAACCTGCTCGGCATGACCCTGAGCCGGGTGCTCGACATCCGAGGTACCGAAATCGCGTTCGAGTGGCTGGATTTCGTGGACAACTCACCGGTGCTCGACCTCAAGAGGTACAACTGGCGCTGGGAGTGCGTGCCGTCCACGCGGCGGCTGGATCGCCGGTTCATCGAACGGCAACTCGACCACCGGACACTGGCCGCCGTGCTGGCCCGCCCCGCCTACAATTTCCACGGCGAGCGCTGCGCCCGCGTCGGCCAAACCGGCGCGCTGGCGGCCACTTTGGTGCAGAACCACGACTTGTGGCTGGGAAATCCCGCGCTCCGGGTCCATATCCGGGCCGACGGCCATCTCGTGGACTGTGTGCAAGGTCTCACCGGCGCGACCTTCGGCAACGGCCGGCTGGGTGTGACGCTGTCGGACACCGACGAACCGGTCGTCGAATTCGTGGAACCCACGCGCAGACTTTCCGCACGCAGGACCGGCTCGGAGTGGGCCATCACCCAGTACCCGCAATAACATATCCGGCGCCGATCGGCAGTCGGGCGAACGAACGACATTCGGCCGAATGAATTCTCCGGACACGCGGGCGACACGCCATTTCCGCGGTAGGCCGTCCAGGCGATCGACGGCGCGACCGTGTCCGGCTCGGTACTGTTTTTCTGGTATTTCCTGAATCGAAATCTGAACGGGAGCGCGACCATGTCCGAAACTCTGCTCGGTGATATCAAATCCGACCGCGTCACATTGAATCTCCTGTTCGACTCGGCGGAATTCTGCTGCGCACCCGGCGAAGAGCCCGCGCACACGGTGCGGATCGGCGCACCCACCGTTCAGGACAATCGCATGTGCGCGCAGTGCGTCGGGGAATGCAAGGTGTTCTGATGTCCGACGGCCGGTTCAAGATCGCCGAGGAGGTGTTCGTCGTCGATGTCGACGACGGCCACCTGCTCTACGCGCCGTTCGAGGGCGTCATCAGCCGCCTGGCACCGCAGACGGCCGCCGAACTCCGCTCTGGGCAGGGCTCCGCGAGCCGCGAGACCTTGCGGTACCTGCACGGACTCGGGCTCATCGTGCCCGCCGACACGCCGAGCCCCGCCCCCGTGGGCACCTGGGACGAATCGTTCGCGCCGACCGGGGTGGTCTACATGGTCACCGCCGCCTGCAATCTCCGCTGCACCTATTGCTACGCCGACGCCGGTGATTACCCGGTCGACCTGTACAACCGCCGGATGGCGTTGGACGCCGCGAAATTCGTGATCGACAACGCGGCGGCGAGCGGCGCGGGCACCGCCTATCTCAACTTCCACGGCGGCGGCGAACCGACGCTCGACTTCGACCTGATCCGCACGGTGGTCGACTGGGGCCGGGAGTACGCGCGCAACGAAGCGGGCGATCTGCGCGTCAACGCGAGCATGGTCACGAACGGGCTGATCAGCGACACCAAGGCGCAGTGGATCGCCGACAACATGGACAGCGTGCAAGTGTCCCACGACGGTCCGGCGGCGATCCATGATCTCCAGCGTCCGACCGTGCGCGGCGGCACGTCGTATTCCCGGGTGCGCGAGGTCATCGAGCTGTTCACCGGGCGCGTTCCGGATCTGATGATCAAGTCCACGATCAGCCGAGCCGCCGTCGGCAGAATGCCGGAGATCGCCCGCTACCTCTGTTCGACATTCGACCTGCCACGTTTCCATCTGGGGCCGGTGCTCGGCACCGGCCGTGGCCGCTCGGTGGTCTTCGGCGAACCCGAAGCGCAAGAATTCGTACGCGGCTATTACGCGGCCCAGGAGATCGCCGACGAATACGGCAGGACGATCGTGGTGTCGGGTGCGCTGGCCACCTTTCCCCATGTCCGGAGAACGTTCTGCGGCGTCACCGATCCGAATTTCTCGCTGACCTCCGACGGCCATATTTCGAGTTGCTACGAAATAATGTACGACGACGACAAACGCGCGCCGCACGCCTACTACGGACGGTACAACCGAGAAACGCGGACGTTCGACGTGGACGGCAACCGCATAGCGAAGCTGCGTTTGCACGATGTCAACAAGATTCCGAAGTGCAGGAATTGCTTCGCGAAGTGGCAGTGCGCGGGCGACTGCCAGGCACGCTGGTACAACTCGCAGACCGGCGAGCTGGAGAACGGACCGGACGTGCGCTGCGAGATCAATCGAACGCTCATCCGGGATCGCTTGCTCTCGATCGTCAGTGTCACCTGAACACCCCGCGCCTGCGAGGGCGCTGCTGGTCAATATTCAGGACGGGTCCTCGCTCGCCTACAACCTGCCCTACGAGAACCTCCGGCTCGGCGGGATCGGTTCGGCACTCGAGCGAGCCGGGATCGTCTGCGCTTACTACGATTCCGCCGCCGATCCGGAGGGGCTGGTCGCGGCCCTGCGCTCGCTCGCGCCGCGACCGGTCATCGTGTTCGACACCCTCTACCGGATCTCGGACGGGGTCGGCGCGGCCATTCGCGCCGCCCGGGCGGTCCACCCCGATGCGTGCGTGCTGGTGGTGGGCCGGGCCGCGGCCGCGGTGTCGGTACAGCCCGGCGTGGCCGCGCAGGTGGACGCGGTCGCGGATTCCGGTGACGTCGGCCGGGTCGTCGCGACCTGCCTGGCCCATTGCGGGCGAACACCGCCCGCGCCACCCGATACCTGGCAGACGATCACGCCGCAGCGCCGATTCCCTCGCTTCGCCCGCGTTCGCGGGGTACTCGACATCGAAGCGACACGCGGCTGTATGCACGGATGCAGTTTCTGCGCCGTCGACGGCGTTCCCGATGCGCCCCGTGTCCGCCGGTGGCAGCCGCGCGAACCCGCCGACGTGGTCGGCGAGATCACGGAACACGCTGTCGGCCAGGGCATTCGACGCGTACAGTTCGTCGACGACAACTTTCTGGGAGCACCGGCGGCGGTCGACTGGGCACAGCGGTTCGCCGACGAACTGCGCAGCCGGAACATCGAGGTCCGCTTCTCCATCTACGCCCGGCTCGACCGCACGCTCGACCGGGTACTCGACACCTTGCATTCGGTGGGGCTGATTCAGGTGCACGCCGGTGTCGAATCCGGTTCCTTTTCGGTGCTGCGCCGACTGCGAAAGGGCACGACACCGGAGGAGTTGTCCAGGATGGTGCGCCGCCTGCGGCAACGGGACGTGGGTCTGGTCGCTTCGCTGATCGTCTTCGAGCCGCGCAGCACACTCGACGAGCTGGACGAAAGCCTGCGCTGGCTCGACGAACACCGGCTGTACCGGTCCTTCAGCCTCACCACGCTGATCCCGTTCCGCAACACCCTCGCCCACAGGGAACTTCGCACCCAGGTGATCGCCGAGCCGTCGACGTCGTTCGCACCGCTGGGTTACCGGTTCACCGAACCGGACGTCGATCGGATCTACCGAGCGGCCGTCGCGCGGGAAGCCGATCACGAGCAGTGCAGCGACGGTGCGCTGGAGCGGCTGATGCGCTGCCGTTTCGCCTTCGAGGAACGTCTCGGGCTGGGTCCGGAACCCCCCGAACTTCGCGACCTCGACGCCTACCGAGCGCGCCAGATCGCCGCGATCCTCGACGACATCCGACGGCTGCGCCGATGACCGGCAGGGCCGAATCCTTCGACGCCGTCGCGGATGCGCACGACCACGCGCGCTGGGATCTGCCGCCCGCGCGGTTCGACGCCGCGGTTCTCGCGGCGTTGTCCCGTTTCGCGGGCCGTGGTGGCGCCCCCGCGCTCTTCCTCGGTTCCGGCTCCGGGCGTGAGGCCGCGGCGTTCGTCCGGGCAGGCCGACAGGTGGTCCTCGTCGACATCTCCGCGCGCATGCTGTCGCTGGCGAAGGCCAGATACCGCGACAGCCCTCTGGTCGACTATCGACGGCAGTCCGCGACGGAGTTCCTCGACGACGCCGACGCCGACTACCCGTTCATCTCCGCGGTCGGCGAACTCCTCGGCTATGTACGCGACCACGCGGCCCTGCTGACCCGCATTCGCACCCGGCTGGGCGACTCGGGCACCTGCGTCTTCACCTGGGTGGACGCGCATCGGCTCGCGCAGCGTGGGCTGCCCGCCCAGGTCTGTGCCGACGGGACGGCGATCTTCACCGAACGCGACGAACCGCCGCTACGGATCCGCGGGTGGTCGCAGGCTCACATGCACGCGTTACTCGGCACGGCGGGCCTCGACCTGGTCGAGGAGATCGCCCCGGAGGCGGTGAGTCCTCGACGCGGCTGGACCGTCACGCCGTCGAGAACTAGCGATGGGTCCAATCCGGCTGGGTGAAGTGGGCGACTCTGGCCGCGTCAGGGTCCGTGCCGAGCAGGACCACTTCGCGGAATTGCCACAGCAGCGCGCCGGTGGGTGCGTGAATGGTCATGTTCGGGCCGAGCCGCATCTGCAACAGGCCCGCTTCGCCCGCAGGCGCGGTGTCGTCGCGCAGTTCCGCTTGCCGTACCGCGTCCTCGGCCCGGACCCAGCGCGGGGTGTCCTCGGCGGCCACCCGGGCCAGATCCACCAGATGCACCGAGTAGACCTCATCCGGATTCGGGCGTAACCGGGTCGCGTCGTTCAGTGCCAGAACGAGGGGCGTGATCGTGAAACCGGAGGCCGCCGGGAAGTCGTCGAGTGCGCCGAGCAGATCACCCGGCCGCGCGTCCAGGCCGAGTTCCTCGCGCAGTTCGCGCAAGGCGGCTTGTTCGGTGGTCTCGCCTTCGTCCAGCCGGCCGCCGGGCAGGCCCCATTGTCCGGCGTTGCGGCCACGATAGGCCCGCTTGATGACGATCACCGACAGCGGCCCGCCGGGCTCCTCGACCACGCACAGCACCACCGCCGCGCGGCGCACACCGGGCAGGTCGGCCACCTCGATGCGCGGGAATGCGGCCAAGCGGGAATGCGCGAGCACACGGAATTCGTCGATGCTCCTCGGTAGCGGCGCTGTCGGGGTCGGCTCCATGGCTTCGATCTTGCCCTTCCCCATCGACGAGCGCGACAAAGGAAGTCGTTGACAGCAACTGCCTCACCTGTCACCGTATCGGGAACCTCGGGGTCCGGACCGCGCCCCGGGCGTTCGCGATCGGAGCGTGCTTGATGGGATTTCTCGAGCCCGACCTGCCGGTGGTCGATATGGCGGAATGGAGCAAGGGCACGCGCGCCGAGCGCATCCGTCCCATGGCCCGGCACTGGGCCGAGGTCGGCTTCGGGACTCCGGCGGTGCTGCACCTGTTCTACGTCGGCAAGATCTGCCTCTACGTGCTCGGTGGCTGGTCGATCGCGCTGACCACCAACGGTATCGACGGGTTCACCGACGTCGGCGCCTGGTGGTCGGAGCCGATCGTCTTCCAAAAATTCGTGCTGTACACGCTGCTGTTCGAAGTGGTCGGCCTCGGGTGCGGGTTCGGCCCGCTGAACAACCGGTACTTCCCGCCCTTCGGCTCGATCCTGTATTGGTTGCGCCCCAACACGATTCGGCTGCCACCGTGGCCGGGGCGGATACCGCTCACCAAGGGCGACAACCGCACGCCGGTGGACGTCGCGCTGTACGCGGCGCTGCTGGCGACGACAGCGGTCGCGTTGCTGTCCGACGGAACCGGACCGATACCGGAGCTGGACACCACCGTCGGTTTGCTGCCGCACTGGCAGGTGGCGGTGATCCTCGGGCTGCTGGCGGTACTCGGGCTGCGGGACAAAGTGATCTTCCTGGCCGCCCGGGGCGAGGTGTACGCCACCCTCACAGTCGTCTTCCTTCTCCCCGGAGCCGATTCGATCGTCGCCGCGAAGGTGGTCTTCGTCGTGATCTGGATGGGCGCGGCCACCTCGAAACTCAACAAGCACTTCCCTTTCGTGGTGTCCACGATGATGTCCAACAGTCCGGTGTTCCGGCCGAAGCCGCTCAAGCGCGCGTTCTTCGAACGCTTCCCCGACGATCTGCGGCCGGGACGGTTGTCCCGCGTCTTCGCCCACGGCGGCACGGTCGTCGAGATGTGCGTTCCGCTGGTGCTGTTCTTCTCCCACGGCGGTTGGCCGACGGCGATCGCGGCGATCGCGATGGTGTGTTTCCACCTGGCGATCCTCACCGCAATTCCCATGGGCGTTCCGCTGGAGTGGAACGTCTTCATGATCTTCGGCGTCGTCACGTTGTTCGTCGCGCACGCCGATCTCGGTCCGAGCAGTGTGCGCAACCCCGTGCCCGTGGCGATGCTCTTCGTCGTGATCGCAGGCATCGTGATCGCCGGGAATCTGTTCCCGCGCAAGATCTCCTTCTTACCGGGCATGCGTTACTACGCTGGGAACTGGGACACCACCATGTGGTGCGTCAAACCCTCGGCCGCCGCGAAGATCGGCACCGGCATCGTCGCGATAGCCGGCATGCCGCAGGCCCAGCTGGAGCGGTTCTACGGCAAGGATCGCGCGCAGATCCCGATGTACCTCGGGTACGCCTTCCGGGCCATGAACACCCACGGCCGCGCGTTGTTCACGCTCGTCCACCGCGCCATGCCACCCGGCCACGAAGACGAGTACACCATCACCGACGGCGAACGCATCTGCAGCACCGCCGTCGGCTGGAACTTCGGCGACGGCCACATGCACAACGAACAACTCATCGCCGCGATGCACCGCCGCTGCCACTTCGAACCCGGCGAAGTACGCGTCGTCCTCCTCGACGCCCAGCCGATCCACCGGCAGACCCAGCGATACCGCCTCGTCGACGCGGCCACGGGCGAGTTCGAACGCGGCGAAGTGCGCGTCGCCGACATGGTGACCCGCCAGCCCTGGGCCGACGACGTCCCGGTGCGGGTGCACTACACCGCGAGCGCAGAGAGTTAGCGCGTCCGCCTTTCCACGAGAGTCGGAGTCGCGTTTAGCGATCTAATGTTCAGATGCGCATATCTACGTATCAGCATGGCGTTCGAGTCGCGGCTTCTTCGACACGGTCCCCCACCCACGCCAGAAAGGCTCGCACGTCGGTGGTGGGCAGTGCGAGTGCGGCCGTGCGGGGGTGCTCGAAGCTGCGCAGCGCTGTGTCGATGAGGGGGGCGAAGTGTTCTTCGGACTTCGCGATCATCTGTGCCGCTTCGCGTTTGGCCAGCCAGCGACCGGTGCGACAGAACGCTACTGCTCGACAGCCGTTCAGCACTCGGTTGTCACCCAGATGACCCTCTCCCCCAGCGTGTTCGCGTACCGAAGCCAGCAGCGCGGCATGAACGTCGCGCCGTGACGGTGCCGCGACGACCTGCCGCACGGGAGTCCCGTACAGGAGGCGTCCGGTTTCGTGGGCGATGGAGCGATCGATGACGTACCAGAAGGCCGATGAGTCCGCCGGATCGAAGCTGACGCGGTTCGGCAACAGGGGACCGGTGTTGAGGTCCATGAGATAACCGGCCGCGCTGGACGGTGCGGCGATGAAATCCGAGTTGTAGACCACGAGTTCCAGACCGGCCGCGGGGCACGGCAGCGACGAGTGCGCGAGCGATTCGGCCAGTTCGCGCAATGCCTGCGCGGGAAGCGACGGCGCGACGACGATGACCACGTCCACGTCGCTGCGCCCGTGCCGATAGTCCGCGAGCGCGACCGATCCCACGGCGAAAACACTCGTCAGATGACGCCCGCAGACGGTGCGGGCTCGTCGCACCAGCGCATCGAGGTAAGGCCGCAACTCAGCCGGGAGGAGGTGGGGATCCGCCAGGATGTCGGTCATGCGGGCCAGTATCCGCCAAGGCCGCCTCGGGGCTCGGATCGCCCGGAGCCCACGCGGCCTTCGGCTCAGCGCGGCAGCCCCAGTCCGTCGGCCAACACGGGCCACGAATTCTTCAGCGCTTCCTGCCAATACCCCCACGAATGGGTCCCGGTGGGCTGGAAGTCGTAGGTGGCGGGGATGCCGAGGGAGTCGAGGCGGTCGCGCATGTTGTGCGTGCACCAGTTCACCGCGGCCTCGATCACACCGCCCAGCACCAGTTGGTTGAGGTAGCCGCGCGGTCCGGGCTGAGCGTAGGCGCCGTTGTAGACGTCGTACATGCCAGGCACTCCGGTTCCTGTGGACAGGAACAGCCGTATGCCGCGCAGTTGGTCGGCGTGTAGGTACGGGTCGTTGGCCGCCCACATCGGGTCGTCGGGCGGCCCGTACATGTTCTCGGTGTCGCCGCCGCCCCAGCTCTCCACGGCGAGTTTCACGAACTCGCGGCCGATCGGGTCGCTGATCTGCGCGCAACCGCTGTAAGCCGCAACCGCCTGATACAGACCGGGTTTCGCGATCGGCAGCTGGAGCACAGAGGTACCGGAGGTGGACAAGCCCGCGACGGCGTTCACCCCGGTAGTGCCGAATTCGGCATCGATCAGCGGTGGCAACTCTTCGGTGAGGAAGGTCTTCCACTTGTACACACCGAGTTTCGGATCGGGCGCGCGCCAATCGGTGTAATAGCTCCAACGCCCGCCCACCGGCTGGACGACGTTCACGTCTTTCTCGGCGAGAAAGCGCAGCACGTCGGTGTTCTTCTGCCAGGTCGCGCTGTCCTGACCCCCGCCGCCACCGTTCAACAGATACAACGTCGGCCGCGGCACCGAACGGTCCGCCGGGCGCAGCACCTTCACCATGATGTCCTGCCCCATCGCCGCGGAATGCACCCGCACCTGCACGGTCCGATCGTCCTCCGGCCAGGAACCGGTGATCGACGCGGCATCGGCGCTCGCGGGCGGCGATGCCGCGACCACTCCCGCGGTCACGGCGAACACCGCCATGAGCACGATGAGCGCGTGCCTCGAACAGCGCCGGACTATTTCGATTCTCCCCCGCACGCTGCCCGAATCGGCGGCAGGTGTGGTCGGGAGACCGGTGTCGACGTCGGAACTTCGTTTCATCGTTCGTCTTTCTCCGAGACCGGACCGTGGCGTTCGTCGACCGGCGCCGTCGCAGCTGCTCGACGGGCGCGGAAACTTTGTCAACGCTAGAACTCGACAAGGCGGTGCACTTCCCCCGTCCGATGGGTCTGGACACCTCACGAAGAGATCAAGATCTCCTTAGGGACGCGATACATTCGTCGCGAATTCGTGAGTTCCTCTGCCCTACGGGCACCGCTGACATCCCCGGTATCGAGTGGCGACGAAACCGAGGCTTGCTCACGACTTTTCTTGCCGGGATTCGTCTATGACCCACACCGCAATCTGAGCGCGGGAATTGAACCCCGGTTTGGTCAACACGTGTTCGACGTGTCCTTGCGCGGTGCGTGGCGAAATCACCGATTCGGCTGCGATCTGCTTGTTGCCGAGTCCCTGCGCAACCAAACCGGCGACCTGCCGTTCACGTTTGGTCAGCTTCGCCGACTGCACCGATGTGAGCGCGGTATCAGCGGCCCGCGCAGTGCTTGCCGCAATAGCTATTGGGCGGAATCCAACTCACCTCGCCGCCATGCGGCGACGCCTAGCAGCGTTCGTACTGACGCACGTAGGGCTGCGACTCCGGTAAGACGTTGTACCCGGGTGTCTGGCAGCCGCCGACCACGACCTCGAAAAAGGGGCCGTAGGAGTGGACGGGGCCGTTGGGTGTGTAGATCGTGTAGTCGACCGCCGCGCCGGAGCCTGCCAGGTACGGAAGATGCAGATCGGCGAGTTGTGTGATCTGCGCGGCGCTGAATTCCGTACCCACCGGGGGGACTACGGTGACGCCCAGTGCGCGGCCTTCGGAGGGCGGGTCGTAGACCGACACCCGAACGAAGAACGGGATGGGTTGATCGGTCAGGAACCACTGCCACAGGTCGAGTTCGCCATCGGACGGGAAGCGAGGGGTGGGCTCTTGGTGGGGGGTGAGGCGATCATGGGGCCAGGGATACGACCCGGGGCGCCGTTCCGAGTGATTGGTGAACCCGCGCTCCCGCTCATGAACTGTGGATACGGTCCACTGGTTGGATGCCAGTTCGGGGAAGTCCCGGATGATTCGGCGCATCGCCGCGGTGGCGCGGTGAGGTTCGCTCTCGGAGCCCGCGCGGACGTCGATGGCGTTGGTTATGCGGCTCGCGTCGCCGCCGCGCGAGGACCAGTGCACTTCGGTGTCGGCGGCCCATAGTCGCGCCCAGCTGTCTGCGGCGTTCGCTTCAGTGCTCACGTCCCGGCCGAAAAGCCAGTATGCGGAATAGGTGTCCGCCATCCGGCCGATGGTGACCTCTGTCGGGTCGCCTTGGAAACGCCGCGGAAGCTGTTGAGCGCCCATGGCACTCACCACAGACGCGGCCTCGGCCGGTGTGGCGTCGTCCCTGAGCCGCACGTCGAGTTCGGCGTTGAAGTGTCTGCCCTTGTAGTGCTCGAACCGGTGTGACACGTCGGTCACCCCCGGAAGGGCCCGGATGGCAGTCTCGATCTTGCGTGACCAGCTGTCACGCTCGGCCTGGTCGCGTCCTTGTTCGAAATAGCCATATCCGATCAGCAGGGCTGCGGTACCTGCTATCGCCACAGCCAGCACGGCTGCCAATCCCACTATTGTTGCCAGCAGCGGCACTACGCGTTCGCGCAAGATGGAGCGGTGGACACGCGCCGGCACCCGCCGATCAGGGTGCTGGGAGGTCCCTCGCTTCGGTGTGTCCGGATCGAAGCGGCCGGGGTCAACGACCTTGCTGCCGGTGCGTTCGGCATCCATCGGTCCTCCTCACAGCGCCTTCGTCTTCGTCCGAAACCTATAGCAGACCATCAGTTCCGCCGCTTTGCCTTGTCGTTCGTTCCACAGCGTAGTCGGCCGCGAACTGCGACCTACCGCACGCGAGCGTTGCTCGTGCTCCGCTGCATCAGTCGGCTTCGCCGCCGGATCCCATGGATCCGCAGGTTCTTGCAGCGCAGTGTGCAACTTCTGCTCTTACGCGAGCAGGGCGCTGAAAGCCATTCTGTGCCACATGGATCGTCTTGATGTCATCGACACCTGTACACGCATGGCGTGGTACGCCGATCTCCGCGAGTGGGACAACCTCGCGGCCGTGTTCGCCGACAACGTGACGCTGGATTACACGAGCCTCGACGGCGGCGAGCCGGTCGTGCTCGCTCCGACACAGATCGTGGCCGCCTGGCAGGAGACGGTCGGTGGTTTCGCGGCGACCCAGCATCTGCTCGGCAACGCCCAGTTCGACTTCTATGACCAGGAGCCGCAGGTCACCGTCGCCGTCGACACCGTCGCCGCTCACTTCCGCCGGGCCCTGTGATCGCCGCGGAATCGACAAGACGGACCGGCGTGGAGATTCGCCGATTCGAAACCGCCGACCGACCGGAGTTGCGGGAGTTGTTCGCTCGGGCGAGTGCGGGCTCACCCGTCGCCTCGCTGTGGGGTGATCGGGAATCCGAGGCGTCGATCTACCTCGATCCATATCTGGATCTGGAGCCCGAGTCGGTGTTCGTGGCGGTCGTGAACGGCAAGCTGGTCGGATATCTGACGGGCTGCGCGGACAGCTGGAGGTTTCCCAGTGAGTCCGAGCGGATCGAGCGGGCGATCCGCGCCTACCGATTGTTCCTGCGCCCGACGCCGGCCAGGTTCTTCGGCGTCGCCATGGTCGACACCCTCGTGGCCGCGATCCGACGCCGGCCCACGGCGGGTGACTTCCAGGACGTGCGCTGGCCCGCACACCTGCATATCGCCGTGGCCGCCGATGCGCGCGGAACCGGAGCCGCCGCCGCTCTCATGAACCGGTGGTTCGCCCGGCTGGACGAGAACGGCGTCGGCTGCCATCTGCAGACGCAAGTCGAGAACATCCGAGCGGTGAGGTTTTTCACCCGCATGGGGTTCACTCCGATCGGCTCGACCCCGGTGATTCCCGGAATGCGATATGAGAGCAGGCGGGTTCATCAGTTGACCATGGTCCGCCCGGGTGAGCGCACCTAGGAGCCCGCGAATTCCGGACAGCTCGCAGCCGGTCAGAGCCAGTTGCGTTCCTTGGCCAGCAGGGCGGCCTGGAATCGGGTGCGTGCGCCCAGCCGGTCCATCAGGTCGGCGACATGACCGCGGAACTTGCGCACCGAGACATTCAGCGCACGTGCCGCCGAGTCGTCGGTGTCGTAGCGGGTAAGCGCGCGCAAGACCCGCTGCTCGACGGGTGAGACCGGAAGTTCGTCCAGGTCGCGTGCGCGGTTCCAGATGCCGTCGAAGACCTCCGCCAGTATCCGGACCACCCCGGTACGCCGGATCTGGAGCACACCCGCCTCCGGATCGGACAGATCGGCAGGCACGAAGGCGACCGACCGGTTGACGAGGGTCAGCGGCCAGACCGCTTCGGTCGTCACCCGATGCAGCTCGCCGAACGCATGGAGACGGCTTGCGTGGGCGACCTGCCGGGGATCCTCCAGTGTGTGTACGGGAAACAGGGTGCGGCTGCGCAGCCCCGCCATCAGCAGGCGCCCGTGCCGGACATGGGGGTGCCGGGATTCGTCGTACAGCGCATCGGTCCGCAACGCCGCGAACTCACCAGGGTGATCCGTCAGCAATGCGCCGATGCGCCGCGCTGTCTCCGGCCCGTTCGACAGTTGCTCGAGCAGCCCTGCCGGTCGGCCGGTGCGTTGCTCCTCGGTCAATTCCCGCAACGCCTCCCAGGCGGCAGCAAGGCCTTCGAACTGCTGCTGCGCCTCGGTGATCCGCCGCCGCACCAGCAGATCCACCGCGGCCGCCGGCGGCACCGCGGTCAGGTTCTCATCCACCAGACCGAGGACGCGCAGTTCGGTGAGCACGCTCCCCGCGCCGGCATCGCTCCGGCCCGCGCCGCCCGCATGCGAGGCGATGCCGGGACGGGTGCGCAGCAGTTCTCGGTAGACGCGCTCCTGCTCCGTGGTCAGCCCCAGTCCGGCCAGGCTCATGCCCGGCGCCTGCCGGCCGAGACGATTTCCGCACGCGGATACGCATGTCTGGCAGGTGCTGCCATGGTCAACCACCCCGGACATCGGAGACGACAAAGTACTGCGTAGCCTATACGCAACGCGTAGGCCATACGCAGTATGATCGCGAGGAGCGAACATGACCGATGAACTGCCGCGTGTGGCACAGCTGCTATGGACCGGCGGCCGGCGGTCCGGCCGTGGCCCCCGGCCGGCACTGAGCCTGGACCGGATCGTCGGAGAGGCGGTGGCCATCGCGGATGAGGAAGGCATCGGCGCACTGTCCATGCAGCGGGTCGCCAAAGAGTTGGGCGCGGCGACCATGTCGCTGTATCGATATGTGCCGGGCAAGGACGAACTCGTCGCCCTGATGTTCGACGCGACCATGTCGGAACCGCCCGATCTTCCGCAAGGCGACTGGCGTGCCGCGCTCGAGCTGTGGGCGCGCTGTACCCGGGAGCTGTACCTTCGTCACCCGTGGGTGCTGGCGGTGGGCGCGAGCAATCGCTGCATGGGACCGAACGAGGCCGCGTGGGGTGAGGCCGCGATGGGTGCGCTCATCGCGGCCGGTCTCCCACCCCGCGGCGTCGCCGAAATCGTTTTGTGCGTCACCGCTTTCGTCGGCGGCGCCGCCCGGCTGGCGATCGATCCGGCCCAGGGGCGCGACTCGGCCGGGCACGTCGGTCCGACCCTCGATCCGGCGATGATCCAGCGGTACGGGCAGCCCGAGCGCTATCCGGCCACGCTGGCCATGTTCAGTGCCGGTCCTCCGGAGAACCACGACATCGATGCCGTCGCCGAGGGCTTGTTCGAATTCGGGCTCGGCAGACTCCTCGACGGCATAGGCGTACATCTCACAGCGTGATCCTCCCGCCGGATGGAGGGCAAAGGTTGCGCAGTGCGTTGCAGGTACCTGCAACGGTCCCGCGAAAAACGTTGGGAACTGGAAGGATCAGCGCAATGATTCTCGTGACAGGAGCGACCGGCAATGTCGGCGCTGAAGTTGTGCAAGCCCTGGCCGCGGCGGGCGAGCCGGTGCGCGCGCTGGTGCGCGATCCGCAGCGTGCAGTCGTACCCCCGGAAGCGGAAGCCGTGGCGGGCGACCTCACGTCTCCGGAGACCCTGAGTTTCGACGGGGTACGTGCGTTGTTCCTGCTGCCCGGTTATCCAGCGGTCGCGCAGGCGGCCGCGAAGGCCGGCGTCGAACACATCGTGCAACTGTCGGGTGTTTCCGCGGGCACCGGCGACACCTCCAATGCCATCACCCGCTATATGCTGGCCTCCGAGCGGGAAGTCACCGAATACGCTGCGGCATGGACCATTCTGCGCCCCTGCGCCTTCGCCTCCAACGCCCTGCGCTGGCTCCCCCAGCTTCGCGAAGGAGACGTGATTCGCGCTCCGTTCCCCGACGTGCGCACGGCCGCTCTGGATCCGCAGGACATCGGCGCGGTAGCCGCCACCGTCCTGCGGGGCAACAGTCATCACGGCGAAATCCTCTGGCCTACGGGGCCGGAGCCGCTCACGCCCGCCGAGCAGGTCGCGATCCTGGCCGAGGCCATCGGCCGCGATCTCATCTGTCAGGGCCTCGGCGACGAGGAGGCCCGCGCCGACATGCTCCGCACCACCCCCGTCGAGTACGTGGACGCCTTCTTCGACTTCTACGTGAACGGAGCCATCGACGAATCCATTGTCCGACCGACGGTAGAAGAGGTCGTCGGCCGCGCGCCACGGACGTTCGGTCAGTGGGCCACGGCCCACGCGGACGCCTTCCGGTGATTCATCCGCGCGGGATTACCGCCGATCGAAGGTACCAGCCGCGACCGGGCGCGGCGGCTCCGTGCCGCAGTCGCCCCGTGGCGGATCAGTCGAGGTTCAGCAGCATTCCGGTTTCCGGGTCGTACCAACGGCACGCTTCGGGTGGCAGGTAGAGATCGGAGGGGTCGCCCTCGGCCGCACGGAAGCTCGGCGGCGCTTGGACTTTCACGGTCTGACCGCCGACGCGGGTGGTGAGCAGGGTCGAGGAGCCCAGTGGCTCCAGCACTTCGAGTTCACCACGCACCGTCGCGTCCGCGGGGCCTTCGCGCACCACGATGGCCTCGGGGCGGATACCGAGCCGGAGGGCGCCGCCCTCGAACGACGACAGCGCCGCGGGCACGGCGAGCGATTGCCCGCCCAGGTCGATCCGCGGCCCGTCCTCCGCCGCGGAGACCACGCCGGTGAGGAAGTTCATCGGCGGGCTGCCGAGGAAACCGCCGACGAATTCCGTCGCCGGGTCGTCGTAGACCTCGGTCGGTGGGCCGCACTGGACGATCGATCCGTCTCGCATCACGGCGACACGGTTGCCCAGCGACAGCGCCTCGACCTGGTCATGGGTGACGTAGACGGTCGTGGTGCCGAGTTCCGCGACGAGTCGTTTCAGCTCGGCTCGGAACGACAGCCGCAGCAGCGCGTCCAGGTTGGACAGCGGCTCGTCCATGAGCAGCACGTCGGCGTCCATCACGATGGCCCGCGCCACCGCGACACGCTGGCGCTGCCCGCCGGACAGCCGCGCCGGGTAGCGGTCCAGGTACGGGGTGAGTTGCAGCAGTTCGGCGGCCCAGGCGACTTTGCGCCGGATCTCCTCGGCGGGCACACCGTGCACGCGCAGGCCGAAGCCGATATTGTCGGCGACCTTCTTGTTGGGGAAGACCGCGTAGGACTGGAAGACCATCGACAGGTTGCGCCGCCGCGGTTCGAGGTAGGTGACGTCCTTGCCGCCGATCACGATCTGCCCCGAGTCCGGCAGCTCCAACCCGGCGATCATGCGCAGCAAGGTCGTCTTGCCGCAGCCGGAAGGCCCCAACAGCACCATGAACTCGCCGTCGGCGATCTCCAGCGAGACCTCGTCGGTAGCACGCGCCGTGCCGCCGGGATAGGTCTTCACCAGATCCCGGACAATCACCTCGGCCATCAGCGAACCCCTGTCATCTGAGCGTCGTCCCCCACATGTTCACCAGGTAGCGCCGCATCACGAAGATGAACACCAGCGCCGGGATGATCAGCGCGAAGCCACCGGCGAAGCGGTACGCGGTCGACGCCTCACCCAGCGCCGTGAGCACCTGCGCGGGCAGCGTGCGGTGCCCGAGCGTCACGATCGTCGCGCCGAGGATCTCGTTCCACGACAGGACGAATGTGAAGATCGATGACGCCGCCAGACCCGGCAGCGCGAGCGGCACCACGACCCGGCGCGCGGCCTGCCATCGACTGCACCCGAAGACCCGGGCCGCCTCCTCCAGATCCGGCGGCACCGCGACGAAGATGCTCGCCGTGATGAGCACGGTGGTCGGCAATGCGAGCGTGGTGTGCACCAATGTCACGGCGAACACCGTGTCGTACACATCGATCCGCAGGAACACCGTGGCCAGCGGCACCGAGAGCACCACGATCGGCAGCGCGCGCACGAAGAGAATGAAGACCTGGTAGGTGTCTTTGCCGCGAAAAGCATGACGGGCCAGCGCGTATCCCGCGGGCGCCCCGATCACCAGCGACCAGAACACCGTGTAGAGGCCGACCAGCACCGAGTTGCCCAGTGCGGCAAGGGTCCCGGTCGCGCGGAAGAACGAGACCAGGGTCTCGGTGGAGAACTCCTTCGGGACGAGCGACTTCGGGAACTCGTTGAGCGCCTCGCGGGAGGACAACGCGGCGAGTCCGATGAGCACGATCGGCAGCGCCATGAACAGGCTTACAGCAGTGCAGGCCGCCTGCACCCCCACCGCGCGCAGGCGGCGCCTGCGCAGGGGTGCGCGGTCGATCGGTGGCAGCACGCGCCGCGACGGCGCCTCGGCCGAGTTCATCGCGCTCCTCGCCTCCTTCGGCCCTCTGCCGCATGATCACGACTCATCGGGCCTGCTCCGGCTGCCGGACCGCACGCAGGTAGAACACCGCGGTAGCGAGCGAGATCGCCAGCACGATCAGCGAGACAGCGCTGGCGACCGCGGGATTCTGCAGATTCGCGTACCACTCGTAGGTCTCGCCGACCAGCAGCGGAAAGTCCCGGCCGGTCAATGCCTGCGCCACGGCGAAAGCCTGCAGCGCGAGGATGGTCCGCAAGATCAGCGCCACTTGCAAGCTCGGACCCAGCAGCGGCAGCGTCACATGCCGCAGCCGCTGCCACAGGTTCGCTCCGAACACCTGCGCGGCCTCGTCGTAGTCGCGCGGGATCATCTGCACGCCCGCCACCACGATGACGAACACCAGTGACGTCGCGCGCCAGATCTCGGCGACCACCACGGCGAGCAGCATGGTGCCCGCGTTCCGGTAGCCGAGCCACTGCACGCCGTCGTCGGAGAGCCCGATGCCGACCAGCAGCGAGTTCAGGTAGCCGCGGTTGTCGAAGATGGACAGCCATACCAGGCCCGCGGCCAGTTCGGAGATCGCCAGCGGCAGGCACCACAGGTAGAAGTGGCCGCCGGCGAACCGCGGCCGGGCCTGCATGAGCAGCGCCATGGCGACGGCGAGCACCAGTTGGACCGGCACGACGATCGCGATCAGCAGGAGGGTGTTGCGCAGCGCGGGGAGGACGTAGGGATCGTCGAACAGCCGGTCCCAGTTGGCGAGGGTGAATCCGTCGCCGCCACGGAACGCCTCGAGCACGGCCTGCACGAGCGGCCAGCCGAACAGGGCCGACATCAGGACGATCGACGGCAGCAGCAGGATCCACGGGGAACGTAGACGCGACATCATGGCTCATCCCACCCGGCAGAGCTGTGCGGCCGGGTCGGGCGCCCAGCACGGCACTTTCAGCTCGTCGAGGATGCCTTGCAGCACCCGGGCCTGCTGATCCAGCGTGGAGCGGATATCCGCCCCGTCGAGCACGATCGAACGGAAGCTGTCTTTGAAGACCTTGCTCACCTCTCCTTCACGCTGGCCCAGACCCACCGGCGGCAACGAGAGAATGGCGCCGGGCGCCTCCTGCTGCTTGCGCACCGCGTCGGCCTCGAGCTGGACAGCCGGTGGCAGATCGGCGGGGATCGCCGTGTCGACCGCCGGGAAGAAGCCGTTGGAACGAAGCAGCCGCAGTTGGGTTTCCGGGCGGGTGAGCGTGCTGATCGTCCGCTGCGCGAATTCGGGGTCCGTACTGCCCTTGGGGATCGCGAGCCCGGCGATCACGGCCATATAGCCGAGGCCGTGTGCGCCCCGCGGCGCCGGAAGCATCCGCCAGTCGCGCGGGTCGCGCTCGGGCGCGTGGACCAAGCGCACGACGTGGTCCCACGCCATCCGCGCCTCGCCGCTGTCGAGCGGCTCCTGCATGAAGTCGAAATTCGTGCTCGACTGGACGCAGTTGGCCCACAGCTCACGCAGGTACTGCCAGGCCGTCACGGCCTCGTTCGAGCGGAACGTGGTGATCTGGCCGCCGGTGAACGAGGGCAGCAGGAAGCCCTGGACGAACCGGTGCAGCAGGCCCTTGGGGCCCGCGGGCAGGCCGAGCACGGGGCGATTGCCATTGGCGCGGCGCGCGGCGACGGCCCAGTCGAGGAACTGGTCGTAGGTCAGCGACGCGGCATCGACTCCGGGCGGCAGGTGTTCGAGCGCGTCCGCGTGCGCGGCGAGGACGTAACTCGCCGTGGCCCATGGGATGTACCACGTACGGTCGGTGCCGACCTTCGCGAGTTTCAGGTATTCCGCCGACCAGCCGCGGGCGCCGAAGTCGGCGAGCAAACCGGTGAGGTCTTCCAGGTAGCCGTCGGCGAGCGGGGCGAGGTCGCCGTGCAGACCGCCGAGCAGACCGATCTTGGTCGCGCCGGCGTCGACCTGGCTGCGCACCTGGCTCGCGAACGGGCTCTCCTCGATGGTCACATAGCCGACGCCGGGCGCGGCGGCGGCCAGCAGGGTACGGAAACGCTCGGCCTCGTCGGCGGGACGGAACTGGGTGGACAGGAAGATCATGCCGCCGTTGCCGCTGGTCGCGAATCCGGTACAGGCCGCGGCGGACAGGGCCGCCGCGCCGGAGCCCACCGCGCGCAGGAAGGATCTGCGCGTCGAACCGGATACCAGCATGCATGGCTCCTGTTAGGGCACAACGGGTTTCAGACTTTTGTCAGGTTGGTTAACATAAGTGCGCTGAGAGATATTGTCAATATGCCCGCGACACCCTCCAGCCCCACTTCGCCAGGACATGTGCTCGCCCTGCTGCGCGCCACGGGGCCGCTGACCCGGCTCGAGCTGCAGGAACTCGCGGGGTTGTCGCGGGTGACGCTGACCGAGCGGCTGGAGGCGCTGCGTGGTCTCGGGCTCGTCCGCCACGCGGGGCACAAGGAATCGAGCGGAGGACGACGCGCCGAAATGCTCGAGGTCGACGACACCGGAAGCACCGCGCTCGTCGCCGATCTCGGACAGAGCCATGCCACGCTGGCCGTGGTCGACCTGCGCGGGACGGTGTTCGCGAGAGAACACCGGCGGTTGCCCCTGCGGCACAGTCCGACCGAGGTCGTGCCGATGCTGCTCGACACGGGAAGGAAGCTGTTGCGGCGGACCGGGCGAGCCGAAACCTTGTGCGCGATCGGCCTGTCGGTGCCGGGCCAAATCGACCACGACAGCGGAGTGACCGTCGCGCCGCCGACCATGCCGGACTGGAACGGCGCTGCGCTGCGCGAACCTTTCGCCGACGCGCTCGGTGTCCCGGTGCTGCTGGAGAACGACGCGAATGCGCTGGCATTCGGCGACTTCCGGGCGCTGGACCGTCCGGCCGCGACCCTTGTCGGTGTGAAGGTGGGGACCGGAATCGGTGCGGGCGTGGTGATCTCCGGGCGCGTGCACCGTGGCGTGAGCGGCTCGGCGGGCGAGATCGGGCACCTGCGGATCGAGGGCAGTCGGCAGCTCTGCAGCTGCGGCCGCCGTGGGTGTGTGGCGGCGGGCGCGGGCGGGCAGGCGCTGGCCCGGGAACTGGGCGTACGCACGACGGCCGACGTGGTCCGGCTGGTCGGCCACGGCAGCCCCGAGGCGATTCGCTCGACCGAGCGGGCCGGGCGCCTGGTCGGTACCGTGCTCGCGACGATGGTGTCGATCGTGAATCCGGCCCATGTCCGCGTCGGCGGGGCGATCGGGGTGCTGCCGCCGTTTCTCGAGGGGGTGCGGCGCGGCGTCGAGTCGAACGCGCACCCGAGCGCGTTGCGCGATCTCGACCTCGGCCCCTCGCGGCTGGGTGAGAACGGCGCGTTCGTGGGGCTGGCGGGTCTGGTCGCGGACGAGATGTTGTCCCCGGCGACCGTGGACGCGATGGTCGCCGCGCGACAGGAGGTGTGATCCGCTGCGGGCCTTCCCGGCGTATGCGCTCGGCACGGCGGGTAGCGAAGCCGTGCCCGGCGCTCGGTTCGCGGTGGCGGCGAAGGCGGTCGAGTAGGAGATTGCCGGGTTGTCGCCCTCAGAACACCCGGTTGTCCGTATCGGGCCGTACATCGCAGATGGCATGCCGCGCCAGCCATTGCGGAGGTGGGTAGCTACCGTTAGGTTCATCCCATGAGTTCCACCTTTCCGCATTTGCTGTCGCCGATCGAGCTGGGGAGGGTGAAACTCCGCAACCGAGTTGTCATGGGCTCCATGCACACCGGGCTGGAAGATCGGGCCTGGCACATCGACCGGCTGGCCGCGTTCTTCGCCGAACGCGCACGCGGCGGCGTGGGGCTGATCGTCACCGGCGGCTACTCCCCCAGCCGCGACGGATGGCTGTGGCCGTTCGCGTGCGCGATGCTGGACGAGACCGACGCCGAGCGGCACCGCGTGATCACCGACGCCGTTCACGAAGCGGGAGGCAAGATCGCGCTGCAGATCCTGCACGGTGGGCGCGATTCGAACATCCCCACCAATCTGGCGCCCTCGGCGGTGGCGTCGCCGCTCACCGCGTTCGAACCGCGGGCGTTCACCGAGCAGGAGATCGAGACCACGATCGCCGATCACGTGCGCTGCGCGCGGTTGGCGCGGCTGGCCGGATACGACGGCGTCGAGATCATGGGCGGCGAAGGCTTTCTGATCAACCAGTTCCTCGCGCCGCGCACCAACACCCGGACCGATCGCTGGGGCGGATCGGCGGCGAACCGGCGGCGATTCCCGGTCGAGGTCGCCGCACGGACCAGGGCCGCCGTCGGCGACGACCTGCTCATCATGTTCCGGATGTCGCTGGCCGAATTCGTCGAGGACGGGCAGACCTACGCCGAGATCATCGACCTGGCGAAGGAACTCGAAGCCGCCGGAGTCGACGTCATCAACACCGATATCGGCTGGCACGAGTCGCGGGTGCCGACGATCGTCACCTCGGTGCCACGTGCCGCGTTCGTCGGATACACCGCGGCGCTCAAGGAACATGTCTCGATTCCGGTGTGCGCGTCGAACCGGATCAACATGCCCGAGGTCGCCGAGCAGATCCTGGAGCGCGGCGAGGCGGACCTCATCTCGCTGGCCCGCCCGCTGCTGGCCGATCCGGAATGGGTGAACAAGGCCGCCGGATCGCGGGTGGACGAGATCAACACCTGCATCGCATGCAACCAGGCCTGCCTGGACCACACCTTCACCCGGCAGACCGTGTCCTGCCTGGTGAATCCCCGCGCGTGCCACGAGACGCTGCTGCAACTGCTGCCCACCAGGCGGGCCAAGCGCATCGCCGTCGTCGGCGCCGGTCCCGCCGGGTTGTCGGCCGCGATCGGCCTGGCCGAGCGCGGGCACCAGGTGGAACTGTTCGAAGCCGAGGACCGGATCGGCGGACAATTCGACCTCGCCCGCCGCATCCCCGGCAAGGAGGAGTTCGACGAGACGATCCGGTATTACCGGCGCAAACTCGAACTCACCGGCGTCACCGTGCATCTGAATGCCCGGGCCACCGCCGAACAACTCGCCGCGGGTGGCTGGGACGAGGTGGTGCTGGCCACGGGCGTGCGCCCTCGAATTCCCGCGATCCCCGGCATCGATCACCCCATGGTGCTGTCCTATCCGGAACTGATCCGGCAGGAGAAGCCCGTGGGCAACCGGGTGGCCGTCGTCGGTGCGGGCGGAATCGGGTTCGACGTCGGCGAATTCTTGACCGCGGTCCACCAAGGCCCCCTCGCGCTCGACGAATGGCGCGACGAGTGGGGTGTCACCGACGACATCCACGCTCGCGGCCAGTTGCGAACCCCTCGGCCTGCCAGGGCGACCCGGGAAGTGACCCTGCTGCAACGCAAGTCGGGGCCGTTCGGACTGACCTTGGGTAAGACGACCGGCTGGATCCACCGCGCCGCGCTGGACGCGCGCGGAGTCCAGCAGATCGGCGGGGTCAACTACGAACGGATCGACGATCGCGGACTGCACGTCAGCTTCGGTCCGCAGCGGCAGGCGCCGCGCGTGATCGAAGTGGACAACGTGGTGGTGTGCGCGGGCCAGGAATCGGTGCGCGACCTGCACGACCAGCTCGAATCGCGTGGCGTGCGGGTGCATCTCATCGGCGGCGCCGACGAGGCGAAGGAGCTCGACGCCAAGCGCGCCATCCAGCAGGGCACCCAGCTCGCGGCCGAACTCTGATCCCGGACGGCCCGGGGACCTGGTCCCCGGGCCGCCGGAATTCACCCGTTGCCGCCGCCCATCCGGACGAACGTGGCGGTCGCGGTCGCGTAGACCTTCCCCGCGGCATCGACGAGACGGCTCTCGGCGGTGGCCGTCGTCCGGCCGACGTGCACCGCCTCCGCGACCGCCTCCAGCGCCCCCTGGGTGTGCGAGACCCCGCGCACCAGATTGGACGTCATGCTCACCGTCGTGAGCATGGACTTGTCCTGCACCGACAGTTGCACCGCACCCCACATCGCGACGTCGAGCACCGTACCGACCACGCCGCCACCGACCACACCGAGGAAGTTCACATGCCGCTCGTCCGGGGTGAGGCGCAGCGTCATCCGCCCCGGCGCGGCGTCGACGACCTCGATGTTGAGTAGTTTGGCCAGTGGCGGCAGCGGCAGTTCGCCGGTACGGATGCGCGCGACGAGTTCGTCCCTGGTGAGCTGGATCATGCCCAGCACGGCGATGCCGGGGTCGTCCCACTCCAGGTGCAGCGAGCGCACGCCATCGGTCACTTCGATCGCCGACACGTCGTCGGATGTCATAGCCTTCCTCTACTTTCCGCTGATCTGCTGGTCGATGAGAGCGAACAGTTCGTCCGCCGTGGCGGCCGCCTCGACGGCGTCGCGGCCCTGATCGGCGACCGGCGCGGGCTCGGGCGCGGGTTCGTCGATGGCGTCGGTCAGCGTCGCGCGGATCCGCTCGGCCAGCCGCGCCTTGTCCTCCTGCGACGGCAGGGTCGCCAGCAGCGCGGCGAGCGCGGCGATCTGGTCATCGATCGCCGAGGTGGTCGCGGTCGCTTCCCATTGCGACCGCAGCAGTTTCGCCACCGCGCTCGCCGTCGGGTAGTTGAACACCAGCGTCGAGGGCAGTCGCGTGCCCGTGCCCTCCGACAGCCGGTTGCGCAGCTCGACGCCGCCGAGTGAATCGAAACCCATCTCGTTGAACGGAGTTTCGGGATCGATCGCCGCCGCGGACTGGTATCCCAGCACCGCCGCGGCGTGTTCGCGGACGAATCCGAGCACCAGCGCGTCGCGTTCGTCCTCCGGCGCGGTGGCGAGCAGGTCGGCCAGCAGTCCGCCGGTGGCGGTTGCGCTGGATACCCGGCGGGCGCGGCCGGCGACCAAGCCGCCCAGCACTTCGGGCAGCAGCCCCGCGCGTGCCTGCGCGGCCAGGGCGGACTTGTCGAACTCGACGCAAGCGACCATGGCCGCATCCGTGGCGAGCGCCGCGTCGAACAGCGCCGTACCGTCGGAGTCACCGAGGATCCGCAGACCCATACGTTCCAGCCGCGCCAGCGCGGCCCGGTCCATTTCGGCGGTCATGCCCGTGTCCTGGTTCCACAAACCCCAGGCGACCGACAAGGCGGGCAGCCCCTGCGCTCGCCGGGCCTGCGCGAGCCCGTCGAGGAACGCGTTCGCGGCCGCGTAGTTGCCCTGTCCGGGCGAACCGAGAATCGCCGCGGCCGAGGAGAACACGACGAACGCCGACAGGTCGTGGCCCCGGGTGAGCTCGTCCAGGTGCAGCGCGCCGTCGACCTTGGGCGCGAGTACACGATCGATCCGCTGAGCGGTCAGCGTCTCGATGGTGGCGTCGTCGATCAGGCCCGCGGAGTGGATCACCGCCGACAGCGGGTGCTCGGTCCCGATCGACTCGACCACGGTGGCCAAGGCCGCGCGATCGGCCACGTCGCACGCGGCGACCCGGGTGCGCGCACCGAGCCGTTCCAGCTCGGCGATCAGTTCCGCGACACCGTCGGCCGCCGCGCCGCGCCGCGACACCAGCAGCAGATGCCGGACACCGTGTGCGGTGACCAGGTGCCGCGCGATCACCGCGCCCAATCCGCTGGTTCCGCCCGTGATCAGCACCGTGCCATCGCCGAAAGCGCTCGTGCTGCGGATGTTTCCGGGTTCTTCGGTAGGTACGTCGCCATAGGCCAGGCGCGGGAGGTAGATCTCGCCCGTGCGGACCGCCACTTGGGCGTGCCCCGATTCGAGCACGCCGAGCACCGTCGCGGCGTCCAGGTCTCCGTCGTGGTCCAGCAGCACGATACGACCCGGTTGTTCCGACTGTGCGCTGCGGACCAAACCGGTGACGGCGGCGGCGGCCAGATCGACCGGTTCTCCGTTCAGGCCCGTCGCGCGGCGGGTCGCCACCACGAGGCGTGTGTCCGCCAGCCGCTCGAGCGACAACCAGGAGCGCAGCAGCTCCCAGGCGGTGCGGGTCGCCTCCCCCACCGTCCCGGGCTCGACCGGGTCAGCGGTGGCCGCAGGTCCCGCCGGGAGCGACCAGACGACGATATCCGGAACCTGTTCGGCTGCAGCGACTTCCGACGCGTCGAGGTAGTGACGGTCGACACCGGACACTCGCGCCTGCCCCATCGTCGCCACACGGTCGGGCACCGCCCGCAGCGCGGGTAGCTCCGCGCGCGTCCAGCTCAGGGTCAGGGGTGCCGTACGGCGTCCCGCATGCGCCGCGCCCAGCGCGTCGGCCGCGATCGGACGTGCGGAGACCGCATCGATGCGCGCGACGAGCGAGCCGGTGTCGTCCGCGATGTCGATCGTGACCTGTCCCTCGGCATCCCGGACGACGCGAACGCGCGCCGCGGTGACACCGGAGCGCCACAAGCGCACACCGGTGAAAGAGAAGGGCAACGGCACCTGCCCGGCGGGCAGGTCGCCGATCAGCTCGCCGAGCGCCGCGTGCAGGCATGCGTCCAGCAGCGCCGGATGGATGCCGAACGGAGCCGCCGCGACGCCCACGGATTCGTCGAGGGACACCTCGGCGAAGGTCTGCTCGCCGCGCGTCCACAACGCGGTGACGCCCTGGAAACCGGGACCGTAGTCGAAGCCGCGCTCCGCCAGCCGGTCGTAGAGCGACCCGTCCGACGGCTCCGCGCCGGACGGCGGCCACACCGGTTCGCTCCACACCGGCGCGTGGTCGTCGTCGGCGGTGGTCAGGACGCCGCTCGCATGCCGCACCCACGGGTCCGTGCCGTCGGACTCCCGATCGGCCGCGCGGGAGTGCACGGCGAATCCGCGCCGCCCTTGCTCGTCGCGCGCCCCGACGCTCAATTGGAGCTCGATCTCGGCGGTCGCGGTGAGCGGCAACGGAGCTTGCAGCAGCAATTCGCCGACCACCCCGGCGTCCACCTGCGCGCCCGCGGCGAGCGCCATCTCCGCGAAGGCCGTCCCGGGCAGCAATACCGAGCCGAACACCGCGTGGTCGCCGATCCACGGCTGGGTGCGCGCGGAGAACCGGCCGGTGAACAACCATTCGTCCTTGCCCGCGACCGGCACCGCGCTGGTCAGTAGTGGATGGCCGAACGAGCCGGTCACGACTTCGGGAGCCGGTCGCACCCAGTACCGGCGGCGCTGGAACGCGTACGTCGGCAATTCCACCCGTGCGTCCGCTCCCGGCAGCAGCGACCGCAGCCGCACCGGTGCGCCTGCCGCGAAGGACTGGGCGAGGAGCGTGACGAACTGGGTCACCTCGTCGACCGAACGCCTGGACGAGGCCGCCACCAGTGACTTCGCCGCCACTTCCGGACGCTCGGCCAAGCATTCTCCGGTCATCGCGGTGAGCGCGGCGTCCGGTCCGACTTCGATGAAACGCCGCACCCCGGAGTCGAGGAGACTGCGCACCCCGGGCGCGAAGCGCACACAGCCGCGCACCTGCGCCACCCAGTAGCCCGGATCGCGCATTTCGTCGCCGGCCCGCGTGCCGGATACATTCGACACGATCGGCACGGTGGGCTCGCGATAGGTCAGTCCCTCCGCCACCGCGCGGAATTCGTCGAGGACGGGTTCCATCAACATCGAATGGGACGCGTGGGAGATCCGCAGCAGGGTGTGCTTCCGTCCCGCCTCGGTCAGCCGCCGCCGCATCTCGTCGACGGCATCGGCGTATCCCGAGAACACCACCGACTCCGGACCGTTCACCGCCCCGATCGCGAGCCGGTCGGCGAGACCGGTCAGCAGTTCCTCCGCTTCCGTTTCCGACACCGCGGCCGCCAGCATCGCCCCACCGGCGGGCGCCGCACCCATCAGTCGTCCCCGCGCCGCCACCAGCGCGCAGGCGTCGGTCAGCGACCAGACCCCGGACACATAGGCCGCGACGAGTTCGCCCAGCGAGTGACCCGCGAGCACGTCCGGTAGGAGACCGTACGACTCGAGCAGCCGGAACATCGCCACCTCGAAAGCGAACAGCGCGGGCTGCATCCAGTCCATCCGGTCCAGCACCCCGGCCTCGTCGGTGAACATCACCTCCCGCAGGGAACCCCCGAGGTGCCGGTCGAACTCGGCGCACACCTCGTCCAGCGCGGTCGCGAACACTGGAAACGCCTGGTACAGACCGGCACCCATGCCGACTCGCTGCGCGCCACCACCGGTGAAGAGGAAGGCCGTCGTACCCGGCACGGCCGGTGCCTCGACCGCGTGCGGCGACGTCGTTCCCGCCGCCAGCGCGGCCAGCCCGGCGAGCAGTTCCTCCCGATCGCGGCCGACGACCACGCCGCGGCGATCCAGCAGCGCACGCGAGTCGAGCAGGGCACGCGCCACCCGCCGCGGGTCGATCTCCGGCGTATCGGCCAGCCAGGAGCGCAAGCGTTCGGCCTGACCGCGCAGGGCTTCCGCGGATTTCGCGGAGACCACCAGCGGTACCACGCCGCCCGCTACCGGGCCGGAGTCCGCCGCCGGTCGCTCGGCACGCGTGGACGGTGGCGCCTCCTCGAGGATCACGTGCGCGTTCGTGCCGCTGATACCGAACGACGACACCCCCGCGCGTCGTATCCGGCTGCCCGAGGTCCACGATTCGGCGTCGGTCAGCACGCGCACCGATCCGGCCGACCAGTCCACATGCGGTGAGAGTTCCTCCGCGTGCAGGGTTCTCGGCAGCATCTCGTGGCGCAGCGCCTGCACCATTTTGATCACGCCGCCCACACCGGCCGCCGCCTGGGTGTGGCCGATATTGGATTTGAGCGAACCGACACGCAGCGGACCTTCAGGGCGGCCCTGGCCGTAGGTGGCGAGCAACGCCTGCGCCTCGATCGGGTCGCCCAGTGTCGTTCCGGTGCCGTGCGCTTCCACGGCATCCACGTCCGACGGCCCGAGCCCGGCATCGGCCAGCGCCGCCGCGATCACCCGCTCCTGCGACGGACCGTTCGGCGCGGTGAGACCGTTGCTGGCGCCGTCCTGGTTCACCGCGCTGCCGCGCACTACCGCGAGCACGTTGTGGCCGAGTCGCCGTGCGTCCGAGAGCCGTTCGACCACCAGGACGGCCGCGCCCTCCGCCCACGCCACACCGTCGGCGGCGGCCGAGAACGATTTGCACCGCCCGTCCGGCGCCAGTCCGCGCTGGCGGGAGAATTCCACGAAAACCGTGGGCGTGGCCATCACCGTCGCACCGCCCACCAGGGCGAGCGAACTCTCCCCCTGTCGCAGCGCACGGCACGCCACGTGCAGTGCCACCAGCGAGGACGAGCACGCCGTATCCACCGTCATCGCGGGGCCTTCCAGACCGAGCGAATAGGCGATGCGTCCCGAGACCACGCTGGCCGCCGAGCCGGTGCCCACGTAGCCTTCGGCCTCGGGTCCGGCCTTGCGGGTCAAGACCTCGTAGTCCTGGTACATCACCCCGGTGTAGACGCCGGTGTCGGTGCCCCGCAGCGACGTCGGATCGATGCCCGCGTGCTCGAGCGCTTCCCACGACACCTCCAGCAGCAAACGCTGCTGGGGGTCCATCGCGTTCGCCTCCCGCGGGCCGATGCCGAAGAATCCGGCGTCGAAATCGGCCGCGCCCGTCAAGAACCCGCCCTCGTTCACGTAGGAGGTTCCGGTGTGCTCGGGATCGGGATCGATCAGGCGATCGAGATCCCAGCCGCGATCGGCGGGAAACTCGGAAATGGCGTCCGTCCCCGAGGCCACCAGGTTCCACAGATCGTCCGGCGACGCGACTCCGCCGGGGTACCGGCAGGCCATGCCGACGATCGCGATCGGTTCGTCGGCTCGCGCGCGCTTCCGCGTCGGGCGGACGCCCTGCCCCGCGCCGTCGATCCGGGAACGCAGCAGCCGGGCGACCGCCGCGGACGTCGGGTGATCGAAGGCCAGCGTCGACGGCAGACGCAGACCGGTGGCCTTGGTGAGGCGGTTGCGCAGGTCCACCGCGCCCAGCGAATCGAAGCCCAGTTCGCTGAACGGCTTGTCGGCCTCGATCTGTTCGCCCGTGGCGTGTCCAAGTACCTCGGCGACCTGATGGCGCACGAAATCCAGCACGATCGCGTCGTGCCGGTCCGGTGGCGCCGACGCGAGCCGCTCGGCCAGTTCGCCGCCGCCCTCGGCACGGCGCGGTACCGCTACCAGCGAACGCAGCAGCGGCGGCAGCAGATCCGCGCGGGCCTGCGCGGACAATGCCGCGGTATCGAAGTCCACGGCGGCGACCAGCGGCATCTGCGCGCCCGCCGCCCGGTCGAACAGCGCGAGCCCGTCGGACTCGGCCAAGGGGCGGAAGCCCATGCGGGACAAGCGGTCCAGGCCCGCGCGTCCCAGTTCGGCGGTCATCCCGCCGCTCTGGTTCCACGGGCCCCAGGCCACCGAGACCGCGGGCAGGCCCGCCGCGACGCGCCGCCGGGCCAGCGCGTCCAGCACCGAGTTCGCGGCGGCATAGTTGCCCTGGCCCGCCGAGCCAAGGACCGCCGCGACCGAGGAGAACAGCACGAACGCCGACAGATTCCGGTCACGGGTGAGTTCGTCCAGGTGTAGTGCGGCGTCGACCTTCGGCGCGAACACCCGCTCGATCCGGTCGGGCGTGAGTGCGTCGAGCGTCGCGTCGTCCAGGACGCCGGCGGCATGGACGACGGCGGTCAGCTCCGGACCATCGGCCAGCTGGTCGAGCAGGGCGCGCACCGCGGCGCGGTCGCCGACGTCGCAGGCCAGTACCCGCGGCCGAGCACCGAGTCCGGCCAGTTCGGCCACCAGTTCGCGCACACCGTCGGCCCGTTCGCCGCGGCGTGACACCAGAACGAGATCCCGCACACCGTGGGTCGCGACCAGGTGCCGGGCCACCAGCGCGCCCAACCCACCGGTCCCGCCGGTGATCAGCACCGTGCCTCGGCCCAGGGTGACGGCCGCGCCGGGCGCGTCGTCACGCCGGGCGAGCCGGGGCGCGACCAGCTCGCCGCCACGCGCCGCGAGCTGCGGCTCGTCGGTCGCGAGGGCCGCCGAGATCAGCTCGGGCCCGATGACCGCGTCGCTCTCGGCGTCCACCAGCACGATCCGGCCGGGATGCTCCGACTGTGCGCTGCGCAGCAGGCCCCAGAGCGCCGCGGCGGCCAGATCCGGATCCTCGGCGGGCAGTCCGGCGCCGTTACGGGTCACCGCGACCAGCCGGGTGTCGCCGGACTCGGGGAGGCGTAACCAGGACTGCACCGCCGCCAGCGCGGTGTTCACGCTCCGGCGCACCCGGTCGGCCTCGGTGCTGACGGCGTGCCCGGGACCGGACTCGGCGAACCACACCACGGCGTCGGGCTGCGCTCGGGTGTCCGCTCCCGGGGTGTCGGTATCTGCGGCCGCTACCAGCGCGGCCATATCCGAATAGTGTTCCTCGAAAGCGGATTCCGACGGTCCGCCGACCGCCGCCAGCCGCACCGCGCCGGACCCGGCGCCGGAAGCCACCGTGGCCCACCGCACGTCGTAGAGACGGTGGGGTCCGGCGGAGCGCGCGCTGCGCACCGTGTCGCTGTCGACCGGCCGCGCCCGCAGCGCATCGATCGTCAGCAGCAACGCGTCCGTATCGTCGCGGAGCTCTACCCGCGCCCCTTCGGCGCCCGTCCGCCGGATCAGCACGCGTGCCGCGCTCGCGCCACCGCGATACAACCGCACGCCGGTGAACGAGAACGGCAGCGGCGCCTGGTTGTCGGCGAAATCAGCGGACAATAGGTCGACGGCGGCGTGCAACGCGGCATCCAGCAGTGCGGGGTGCACGCCGAAGCGCGAAGCGTCCGAATCGGTCTCGCCGAGCCGCACCTCGGCCACGACGGAGTCGCCGCGGCGCACGAACCGGCGCACGCCCTGGAAGGCGGGTCCGTAGCCGAGACCGCGGGCGGCCAGTTGGTCGTAGAGCGCCGCTCCGGTGGTCGCGTCGTCGTCCTGGAACGGGTCGTCCGTATCAGCGGGCACCGCCGCGTTTCCCGTGTCGGGAGCGAGTACACCGCGGGCGTGCGTGGATCCGGCGGTCGGGTCGCCCACGGCCCGCGAGGCGATGACGAAGCGCCTGCGCCCGGCGTCGTCGGGCGATTCGACACTGATCTGGATATCTACTTCGGTTCCCTCGTCCAGCCGCAGCGGCGCCTCCAGGACCAGCTCGTCGATCGTCCCGGCATCCACTCGCGCGCAGGCTGCCAACGCGAACTCCACGAACGCGGTCCCGGGCAACAGCACCGTGCCGAACACCGTGTGATCGGCCAGCCACGGCTGCGACGCCGTGGACAGGCGACCGGTGAACAGCCACTCGTCCGTACCGGCCAGGGCCAGCGCCGCGCCGAGCATCGGATGGTCCATCGCCGTCAATCCGGCGCGGCCCACATCGCCGATGCCGTCGGTCGGCGGCAACCAGTACCGCTGACGCTGGAACGGGTAGGTCGGCAACGGGACCCGGCGCGCCGGCCGACCGGTGAACACCGGGCTCCAGTCCACGTCGGCGCCCGCGGCGTGGGCGGCGGCCAGGAACGCGGTGAACTGCCCGACCTCGTCCGCGCCGCGTCGTGCGGCGGCGACCACCGCGCAGCGGGCCTCGATATCGGGTTGTTCGGTCATGCATTCGCGGGTCATCGCGGTCAGCACCGCGTCGGGACCGATCTCCAGGAATCGTCGCACCCCGCCGGCGGCCAGCGCCTGGACTCCCGGGGCGAACCGCACGGCCGCCCGGACCTGACGGACCCAGTACTCCGGATCGGTCAGCTCGTCAGCGGCCGGTGCGCCCGAAACGTTCGAGACGATCGGGATCGTCGGCTGCCGGTAGGTCACACCGCGGGCCACGGCACGGAACTCGGCCAGCATCGGTTCCATCCGCGCCGAATGGAAGGCATGGCTCACGCGCAGCCGGTTCGTCCGACGGCCATGAGCAGCGAAGATCCGCTCGACCTCGGCGACGGCGTCGGCGTCACCGGACAACACCACGGAAGCGGGCCCGTTCACGGCGGCCACGGACACCCGGCCCGCGTACCCGTCGAGCGCGGCCGACGCCTCCGCTTCCGGCGCCGCCACGGCCAGCATCGCGCCGCCGGCGGGCAGTGCGCCCATCAACCGCCCGCGCGCCGCCACCAGCGCACACGCGTCGGGCAGCGACCACACTCCGGCGACATACGCCGCCGCGAGCTCACCGATGGAATGGCCGAGCAGCACATCCGGTGTCAGGCCGAACGATTCGGCGAGCCGGTACAGCGCCACCTCGTAGGCGAACAGCGCGGGCTGGGTGTACTCGGTCCGATCCAGCGGGCCCGGCGCGCTGTCGCCGTCCGCCGCCTCGGCGCGGAGCAGGTCCCGCAGCGAACGTCCGAGCAGCGGATCGAATTCGGCGCAGACTCGGTCCAGCTCCGCCGCGAACACCGGGAACGTCGCGTACAGTTCCCGTCCCATCCCGGCGCGCTGCGCACCCTGGCCGGTGAACAGGAACGCCGTGCGTCCCGATCCGGCGCGGTCCTCGACCACACCGGGCGCGGAACGACCCTCGGCGAGTGCCGCCAGACCGGCCAGGAGTTCGCCACGGTCGCGACCGACGACCGCTCCGCGCCACTCCAGCCGGGCACGGGAGGTGAGCAGCGAGTGCGCGATATCCCGGGCGTCCGTTTCCGGGTCGTCCGCCATCCACTGTCGCAAGCGATCCGCCTGCGCCCGCAACGCCGCACCGGAACCGGCCGACAGTAGCAACGGGATGTGCTGCGGAGCAGCGTGATTCGACCCGGTCCCCGCCGTGGTAGCGGGCTCGGGCTCCCCTTCCGCGGCGGGCTCGGCGGGCGCTTCCTCGAGGACGACGTGGGCGTTGGTGCCGCTGGCGCCGAACGACGACACGCCCGCGCGCCGGACCCTGGCACCGGCGGGCCACGGCTCGCTGTCCCGCAGCAGCCGCACGGTGCCCGCGGACCAGTCCACATGGGGGGTGGGCGCGTCGATGTGCAGGGTCTTCGGCAGCATCTCGTGCCGCATGGCCTGCACCATCTTGATCACTCCGCCGACACCGGCCGCGGCCGAGGTGTGGCCGATATTGGATTTCAGCGATCCCAGACGCAGCGGCGCGTCGGCCTGCCGGGCGCCGTAGGCCGCGATCAGTGCCCTGGCTTCGATCGGATCGCCCAGCATCGTGCCCGTGCCGTGCGCCTCCACCGCGTCGACGTCCGCGGGCTCGAGGCCCGCGTCGCGCAACGCCTGCCCGATCACGGCTTCCTGCGACCGGCCGTTCGGCGCGGTCAGTCCGTTGCTGGCGCCGTCCTGGTTGATCGCGCTGCCGCGCACGACCGCCAGGACGGTGTGCCCGAACCGCCGTGCGTCGGAGAGCCGTTCGAGCACAAGCACGCCGAGTCCCTCGGAGAAACCCGTCCCGTCGGCCGCCGCCGCGAAGGCCCGGCACCGTCCGTCGGGTGAGAGGGCGCGCTGCCGCGCGAACGCGATGAGCAGCGACGGGTCCGACATCACGGTGACGCCGCCTGCCAGGGCCAGGGTGGCGTCACCGTTGCGCAGCGCTCGGCACGCGAGATGCAGGGCGACCAGCGATGACGAGCATGCCGTATCGATCGAGACGGCAGGACCTTCCAGCCCGAGGGTGTAGGCGATCCGGCCCGACAGCACGCTGTTGGAAACACCCAGATAGGCGTGGCCTTCCGTTTCGGCCGTGATATTCGGGGAGCCGACGCGGGGCCCGTAGTTCTGGTGGGCAACCCCGGCGAACACGCCGGTGTCGCTACCGCGCAGCGAGGCCGGGTCGATCCCGGCGTCTTCCAGCGCTTCCCACGCCGCCTCTAGCATCAGGCGCTGCTGCGGGTCCATCGCGGCGGCCTCGCGCGGGCTGATGCCGAAGAAACCCGCGTCGAAATCGGCGACGGAATCGAGGAAACCGCCCTCCCGCGTGTAGACCGTGCCCGGCACGTCCGGGTCGGGATCGAACAATCGCTCCAGGTCCCAGCCACGGTCGGACGGATACACCCCGACGGCGTCCACGCTGGCGGCGGCGACGCGCCACAGGTCCTCGGGTGAACGGACGCCGCCGGGGTACCGGCAGGCCATACCGACGATGGCGATGGGCTCCCGTGTCCGATCGGTGAGTTCGCGCAGGTGTTGTTTGGTCTCGTAGAGCTCCTTCGCCGTCTTCTTGAGATAGCGGCGTAGCTCGTCGGTGTCGGCCATCGGTGGGGCTCCTGATCGTGCGAGGTCAGCTGAGGTTGTCGATGAACTCGAAGAGTTCGTGATCGTCCGCGGTGTCCAGGTGGTCGGCGTCGCCGCCCGGATCGGCGGCGCCGGCGTCCCTGCCTTCGAGTTCACGCAGCAGGGCGGACAATGTGGTCGCCAGGGACGACCGGTCGGCGGCGGAGAGTTCGGCGGAGGCGAGACTGTGGGCCAGGGCTTCGACTTCGGCGGCGAGCCGTTTCGCCGGGTCCTCCACCGGAGCGATCTCCTGGCGGAGATAGCCCGCCAGGTCCCTCGGAGTCGGGTAGTCGAACATCGCCGTCGCGGGCACCTGGACGCCCGCGGCCGATTTCAACCGGTTGCGGAATTCCATGACACCCAGTGAGTCGAATCCGATGTCGCTGAAGGGTTTGTCGGCGGCGATGGTCTCGGCGTCGCTCCCGAGAACCGCCGCGGCTTCGGCGCGGATCAGATCGAGGACGACCCGGTCCTGCTCGGCGGTCGACAGGCCCGCAAGGCGGTGCACCGGTTGCGGCGATCCACCCACCACGGTCTCGGCTCGGCGCCGGTCGGGTCCGACCAGGTCGCGCATGATCGGCCGCGGGTCGTGATCGGCGCTCTCCGTGAGCGCGGACCGGTCGATGCGGGCCGCCACGAACGCGGCCCTGCTACCGGACAGCGCGGCGTCGAACAGCGCCATCCCCTCGCGCTCGCCCAACGGCGGGAAACCCTCCCGCCGCAAACGGGCGAAGTCGGTGTCAGCGAGTGTCCGCGTCATGCCGGTGCTCTGCTGCCACGGCCCCCACGCGATCGACGTCGCGGGCAGGCCGTTCACCCGCCGGTGTTGTGCCAGCGCGTCCAGGAACACATTCGCCGCCGCGTAATTCGCCTGCCCCGCATTACCGATCACACCCGCGACCGACGAATACAACACGAACATCGACAAATCCAGATGCCGCGTCGCCTCGTGCAGATTCCACGCCGCATCCACCTTCGGCCGCAACACCTCCGCGATCCGCTCCGCCGTCATGTTCTCCAGCAGCGCGTCGGCCAGCACCCCGGCCGCGTGCACGACACCGGTCAACCGATGATCCGGCGGGATCGCCGCCAGTACCTCATCCAACGAATCCCGGTCCGCCGCATCGCAAGCGACCACGTCCACGTGCGCGCCGAGAGCGACGAGCTCGTCGCGCAACTCCCCCGCACCCGGTGTATCCGGGCCGCGTCTGCTCGCCAGCACCAGCCTGCGCGCCCCGTACTCGGTGACCAGATGCCGAGCCGCCAACGCACCCAACCCACCGGTACCACCGGTGATCAACACCGTCCCCTCAGGCCGCAACGGCGCGGGCACCGTCAGCACGTTCTTGCCGATATGCCGAGCCTGACTCATGAATCGCAATGCCTCGGGCACATCCCGGATGTCCCATGCGGTGAGCGGAGACGCAGTGAGGACACCCGCCTCGAACAGATCGACGATGCGGGTCAAGATCTCGTGGAGCCGGTCGGGCGCCAGGTCCATGAGCATGAAACCGGTGTAGGCGACTCCGGGATGTTCGGCGGCTACCTGTGCCGGATCACGCCGATCCAGCATCCCCATCTCCACGAACCGGCCACCCGGCCCCAACAACCGCAACCCCGCATCCACGAACTCACCCGCCAACGAATCCAACACCACATCCACACCACCCAGCCCCGCACGGAACTTCCCCTCGAAATCGAGCGACCGCGAATCACCGATCTCACCCTCACCAAAACCCAACCCCCGCAACACACCCCACTTCGGACGACTCGCCGTCACCACCAACCGCGCACCCAACCACCGCCCCAACTGCACCGCGGCCAACCCCACCCCACCCGTCGCCGCATGCACCAACACCCGCTCCCCAGCGTGAACTTCCGCCACGTCCACCAACCCGTAGAACGCTGTCGCGAACACCGCAGGTACCGCCGCCGCCTCCGCGAACGACCACCCCGCAGGCATCCGCACCACCAATCGGCGATCAACCGCCACCACCGACCTCACACCCGGCAGGAACCCGAAGACTCGATCTCCCGGCACGAGGTTCGTCACGTCGGAACCCACCTCGACCACCACACCGGCGCCCTCCACACCCAGCGCAGCGTCCGGATCGGGGTAGGTGCCGAGCGAGACGAGTACGTCCCGGAAGTTCAGGCCCACCGCCATCGTGCGCACCCGCACCTGCCCCGGAGCCAGTGGCTCCCAGGCGTCCCGAAGTACGCGCAGGCCGAAATTGTCCGCGGTCAGGGTGCCTTTCCCGGTCGGCGCGAACGACCATTCCCGGTGGTCGGAAGTTCCGGCGGCCAATAGCTCCGCGCCACGCAGGCGGGCGTCCTCCGCGCGCCCGGCACGGTGGAGACGCGGTGCGTGCGGAATGCCGCCGCGGACGGCGAGTTGCGGTTCGGCGTTCAGAGTCAGCGCCAGGACGACGCTCTCCCGGTAATCGGCCCAGTCGTCGACGTCGACGAGCAGGATCCGCTCCGGGTGCTCGCTCTGGGCGGTGCGCAGCATTCCCCACGCCGCTCCCGCGGCCGGGTCGACGGACTCACCGGCATCGACCGGCGCCGCCCGCCGGGTCACCACCACGACCCGACCCTCTCGTTCCAGCAGCTCTCGTACGCGACTCGTCGTCGCGGTCACCACCGCTCGCACAATCGCGGGCAGCTCACCCTTCTCGGCCTCGGTTTCGAGCCGGACCACCGTCGCGTCCGCGCCCGCGACCTGCACGGTCTCGAGATCACCTGCGACGTCCCAGGCCGCGGTCACGCTCGGCTCGACGGCGGGCAGTGCGATCCAGTCGATGCCGTAGCCGGAGGCGCGGCGGCGCACCGACGCGAACACATCGGCCGAGAGCCTGCGCAGGCTCAACGCACCGATCACGGCCACGGGCCGCCCCGAGACATCGCTGAGCGTCACCGCGATTCGGGTTTCTCCCGCCGCTACGGCGGATACGGCGGCATGGACTCGCACCGTGGTCGCTCCGGCCGCGTACAACCTGACGTTCTCCCACGAGTGCGGCACGGCCACCGCACCGTCCTCCGATTCGGCCAGCCCACCGAGCAGGACGGAGTGCAGCGCCGCGTCCAGCAGCGCCGGATGCACTCCGTACCCGCCGATCTGCGATCGAGCGGACTCGGGCAGCACGACCTCGGCGAAGACCTCACCGTCGCCGCGCCACAGCGCGGAAAGCCCCCGGAACGCGGGGCCGTACTCGTAGCCGAGCTCGGCCAGATCCGCATACGCGCCGCTGAGTTCACGCGCGGTCGAGCCTGCCGGTGGCCAACTCGTCGCCACCGACGCGGCTGACGGGCCATCCGCTCGCGCGGCCACCGTCGCGGTCACGTGACGTACCCACTCGGCAGAGTCGGCACCGGGCTCCTCGCCGTCCCGCGACCGCGAATACACCGTGACCGCCCGTGCACCGGATTCATCCGGCCCACCGGCGACCACCCGCAATTCGACGGCACCCGCCGCGGGCACCGGCAAGGGCGCCTCGATCACCAGCTCCGACACCGCGGGACAGTCCACTGCCGCGCCCACGTGCAAGACGAGTTCGACGAAGGCGGCGCCGGGGAACACGACAGCCCCGCCGACCGCGTGATCGGCCAGCCACGGATGATCCGCTCCGGACAATCGCCCGGTGAACACGACATCCGGCGAATCCGGCAACCGCACCAGAGCGCCCAGCAGTGGATGACCCGCGTCGTCCAGTCCCGAGCGCGAGACATCCGCCACCCGGACCGGTGGCAACCAGTACCGCCGATGCTCGAACGCGTAGGTCGGCAGTGCTACCCGCTCGACCGCGCGGCCCGCGAACAGCGGCGTCCAGTCCACCGGCACTCCTCCGGCGGTGGCCTGCGCCAGCGCGGTCACGAGCTGGTCCGGCTCGTCGGTCGAGCGCCGAGCGGCCGCGACCACGATCGATTCCGCTTCCGCGTCGGGCTTTTCGGCCAGACACTGCCGAACCATGGCGGCCAGCACGGCATCCGGGCCGACCTCGACGAACCGCCGGACGCCGTCGTCGATCAGGGTGGCGATCCCCGGTGCGAACCGGACGCACCCGCGCACCTGGGCGACCCAGTAGTCCGGGTCGGTCGGTTCGGCATCGATCAGGGCGCCCGACACATTCGACACGATCGGCAGGGACGGCCGATGGTAGGTCAAGCCTCGGGCCACCCGGCGGAATTCGTCCAGCATCGGTTCCATCGCCGCCGAATGGAACGCATGGCTCACCCGCAGCCGTGAAGTCCGCGCGTTCGCCGTGGCCAGCCGGTCGGCGATCGCGTCGATCGCGGCGGCCGCGCCGGAGAACACCACCGCTCCCGGACCGTTCACCGCGGCCAGCGAAACCTCACCGGCGAACTCCTCGAGCAGATCCACCGCCTGTTCTTCGGGGATCGCCGCGGCCAGCATCGCGCCGCCGCCGGGCAATGCGCCCATCAACCGCCCACGCGCCACCACCAGCGCGCACGCGTCCGGCAGTGACCACACCCCGGCGAGATACGCGGCGGTCAGTTCGCCGATCGAATGTCCGATGAGCACGTCCGGAACGACGCCGAACGATTCCAGCAGCCGGAACAGCGCCACCTCGAACGCGAACAGGGCGGGCTGGGTGAACTCGGTCCGCTCCAGCAGACCGGCGCCGTCCGGGTCGAAGACCAGCTCCCGCAGCGACCGGCCGAGCAGCGGATCGATATGGGCGCAGATCTCGTCGAAGGCCGTGGCGAACACGCCGAACGCCGCGTACAGACCGGCGCCCATCCCGGCGCGTTGAGCGCCCTGCCCGGTGAACAGGAACGCCGTCCGGCCCGCCCCATTCGTCTTCGCGGCGATCGCACCCGGGCTGCCTGCGGCCAATTCGGCCAGCCCGGCCAGCAGTTCGTCCCGGTCGCGTGCGACGACAGCGCCGCGCCACGGCAGTTGCGCACGGGTGGTGAGCAGCGCGTGGGCGGTGTCCCATGGTGTGGCGTAGGGGTGGCGGATCGACCACTGCCGTAGCCGCTCGGCCTGCGACCGCAGGCCCGACTCGGATTCGGCCGACACCAGCCAGGGCACGACCGTCTCGATGCGTGGCCCGGGAGCGGGCACGATCGGTGACAGCCCCGCCGCGGGCGCCTCTTCCAGAATGACGTGCGCGTTGGTGCCGCTGACGCCGAAGGACGACACGCCTGCCCGGCGGACCCGGCCCCCGATGGGCCACGCCTCTGCCTCGGTCAGCAGTCGCACGGTGCCCGCCGACCAGTCCACATGCGGGCTCGGCTCGTCCGCGTGCAGTGTCTTCGGCAGGGTTTCGTGCCGCAGCGCCTGCACCATCTTGATCACGCCACCGACGCCCGCGGCGGCGATGGTGTGGCCGAGATTGGATTTCACCGACCCGATGAGCAGCGGGCGACCGGCGCGGTCGCGCCCGTAGGCATTGATCAGGGCCCGGGCCTCGATCGGATCGCCCAACGTCGTCCCGGTTCCGTGCGCCTCCACCGCGTCGACATCCGCGTGCGTCAACCCCGCGTCGGCCAGCGCCGCCGCGATCACCCGCTCCTGCGACGGACCGTTCGGCGCGGTCAGGCCATTGCTCGCACCGTCCTGGTTGATCGCGCTACCGCGCACGAGAGCGAGCACGGTGTGCCCGAGGCGCTGGGCATCGGACAGCCGTTCGAGCACGAGCACCCCCACGCCCTCGGCGAATCCGACGCCGTCGGCGTCGGCGGAGAACGATTTGCAGCGTCCATCGGGCGCCAGGCCGCGCTGGCGGGCGAAGTCGACGTAGAGATACGGATCGGCCGCGACGGTCACACCGCTGGCCAGTGCCAGCGAGGTCTCTCCGTCGCGCAGGGCGCGGGTGGCCTGATGCAGGGCGACCAGCGACGAGGAGCACGCGGTGTCCACGGTGACGGCCGGGCCTTCGAAACCGAAGACGTAGGCCACCCGGCCGGAGATCACGCTGTGCGTGGTGCCGGTGAGGCGGTAGCCCTCCAGTTCTCCGGTGACCCGGTCGCCGTAGCCGGATGAGCACGCTCCGGCGAAGACGCCGGTATCGCTGCCACGCAACGCGACCGGGTCGACACCGGCATTCTCGAGCGCCTCCCAGGTCGCTTCCAGCAGCAAGCGCTGCTGGGGGTCCATGGCGGACGCCTCCCTGGGACCGATGCCGAAGAAACCGGCGTCGAAATCACCGGCGTCCGCGAGGAATCCGCCGCGGCGGGTGTAGGAGGTACCCGGTTTGTCCGGGTCGGCGTCGAACAGTCGCTCGAGATCCCAGCCGCGGTCGGTGGGGAAGTCTCCGCTGGCGTCCACGCCGGCGACCAGCAGGTCCCAGAGACTCTCCGGTGAGGTGACCCCGCCGGGGAAGCGGCAGCTCATGCCCACGATGGCGATCGGTTCGTCGACCGCGCGGTCCCGGCGTGGCGCCTGTTCGGCGGGTTGCTCGGCGGCGGTCGGCGCCGCCAGAGAGCGCACCAGCTTCGCCATAGCTGTGGCGGTCGGATGGTCGAAGACCAGCGTCGACGGCAGTTGCAGATCGATGGCTTCGGACAGCCTGTTGCGGAATTCCATGACACCGAGTGAGTCGAAGCCGATGTCGCGGAACGGTTTGTCCGCCGGGATCGACTCGGCGCTCGTATGTCCCAGCACCGCCGCCGCCTGGGCGCGGATGAGATCGAGGACGATGCGGTCCTGTTCGGCAGCCGAGCGACCCGCCAGCCGCGTGGCCAGTTCCGGTCGCTGCGCCACCGCATCGGCGATCCTGCGGCGGGAGGGTCGCACCAAATCGCTTGTCAGGGCGCGAGCTTTGGTTTCCGCCAGTGCGTCACGGTCGACGCGGACAGCCACGAACGACGACGCGCCGCCCGCGAGTGCCGCGTCGAACAGGGCCATCCCCTCGCGCTCGCCCAACGGCGGGAAACCCTCCCGCCGCAAACGGGCGATATCGGCATCACCCAACGCGCCCGTCATACCGGTGCTGCGACTCCACAGTCCCCACGCGATCGAGGTCGCCGCCAGGCCGTTCACCTGCCGGTGTTGCGCCAGCGCGTCCAGGAACATGTTCGCCGCCGCGTAATTCGCCTGCCCCGCATTACCGATCACACCCGCGACCGACGAATACAACACGAACATCGACAAATCCAGATGCCGCGTCGCCTCGTGCAGATTCCACGCCGCATCCACCTTCGGCCGCAACACCTCCGCGATCCGCTCCGCCGTCAAGCCGGTGAACAGGCCGTCGGCCAGCACACCCGCGGCGTGGACGACGCCGGTCAGGGGATGCTCGGACGGGATCGCCGCGAGCGTCGTCTCGAGTGCGTCCCGGTCCGCCGCGTCACAGGCGACGACCTCCACGTGCGCACCCAGAGCCTCGAGTTCGTCGCGGAGTTCGGCCGCACCGGGCGTTTCCGGGCCGCGTCGGCTCGCCAGCACCAGCCTGCGCACCCCGTACTCGGTGACCAGATGCCGAGCCGCCAACGCACCCAACCCACCGGTACCACCGGTGATCAACACCGTCCCCTCAGGCCGCAACGGCGCGGGCACCGTCAGCACGTTCTTGCCGATATGCCGAGCCTGACTCATCAACCGCAACGCCTCCGGCGCCTGCCGCAGATCCCATGCGGTGAGCGGGGACGGCGTCAAGATCCCGGCCTCGAACAGCTGCACAACCGTTGTCAGGATCTCCCGCAGCCGTTCCGGCGCCACCTCCAGCAGGACGAAACTGTCGTACCGCACCCCGGGGTGGTCGGCGGCTACCTGCTCGGGATCACGCCGATCCAGCAACCCCATCTCCACGAACCGGCCACCGGGCCCCAGCAACCGCAACGAGGCGTCCACGAACTCACCCGCCAACGAATCCAACACCACATCCACACCACCCAGCCCCGCACGGAACTTCCCCTCGAAATCGAGCGACCGCGAATCACCGATCTCCTCGTCACCAAAACCCAACCCCCGCAACACACCCCACTTCGGACGACTCGCCGTCACCACCAACCGCGCACCCAACCACCGCCCCAACTGCACCGCAGCCAACCCCACCCCACCCGTCGCCGCATGCACCAACACCCGCTCCCCAGCACGCACCCCCGCCACATCCACCAACCCATAAAACGCCGTCACGAACACCGCAGGCACCGCCGCCGCCTCCGCGAACGACCACCCCGCAGGCATCCGCACCAACAACCGGCAGTCCGCCACCACGACCGACCCCACACCGGTCAAGAACCCGAAAACACGTTCGCCCGGCACGAGATTCGGCACTTCGGAACCGACCTCGACCACCACACCGGCGCCCTCCACACCCAGCACAGCGTCCGGATCGGGGTACATGCCCAAGGCGATCAAGGCGTCGCGGAAATTGAGACCGACCGCCCGCAGCGCCACCCGGACCTCGCCGGGGCCGAGCGGCCGCGACGCGTCCGGCGTCTCGGTGAGCGTCAGGTTGTCGCCGGTCAGGGCACCTTTGCCGTGGTGGGTCAGCGCCCACGCCGAAGCCCGCGTCGCCACGCTCGCGTTCCCGACGTCGCCCGCTGCCCGGTGCAAGCGCGGAACGTGCGCGACACCACGGCGGACGGCGAACTGGGGTTCGGTGCTCGTGGTCATCGCGAGCGCGACGCTCTCCCGATATTCGGCCCAGTCGTCGACGTCGACGAGCAGGATCCGATCCGGATGCTCGCTCTGGACGGTCCGCAGCAATCCCCACGCCGCTCCCGCGGACAGATCCACCGATTCACCGGGATGCACCGCCACGGCCTGGCGGGTCACCACGACGATAGGCGTCTCCCGCTCCAGCAACCGCTGCACCCGCGTGGTCACCGCGGTCACTACATCCCGTACCGATTCCGGCACAGTGCCGCCCGCGGCCTCGTCGAGCCGGATCACCGTCGCCACCCGTCCCTCGACGCGCACGGTGTCGCCGTCTTCGGCTTCGCTCCAGACCCCGGCGGCCGCGACTTCCGGCGCGGACGACGCGACCCACTCCACCCGGTAGCCGAGTCCCTCGCTGCGCGGCCGGGACCGTCCGAGCGCCTCGACCGGGATCGGGCGCATGGTCAACGCGCCCACCTCGGCCACCGGCAGGTCCGAGGTATCGGTGAGGGTCACCGCGATCCGCGGTCCGGCGGACGGGGAGCCGGACAGGGACGCGTGGACCCGCAGCGTGGTCGCTCCCGTCGCGTACAGCCTGACGTTCTCCCAGGAGAACGGCACCGCGACCGTCCCATCCGGCACGTCGGAGACGAGCCCGCCGAGCAGGACCGCGTGCAGCGCCGCGTCCAGCAATGCCGGATGTACGCCGAATTCGGCGGCACCGGCGCGGCCGGGCTCCGGCAGTGTCACTTCGGCGAAGACTTCGCCGTCACCGCGCCACAGGGCGGTCAGTCCCTGGAACACCGGACCGTATTCGTAGCCACGCTCGGCCAACTCCGGGTAGACAGCGGAGCTATCGATCGCGGCCACAGCGGCCGGTGGGCGGACGGCCACGACCGACGCCTCGGCCGCATCCGCTTCGGCGGTGATCGTGGCGACGGCGTGCCGGACCCACGGCGTGCCCGAGCTCCGGTCGGCCGCATCGTGCCCGACACGGGATGCGGCCTCGTCCGACCGGGAGTACACCGACACCCTGCGCCTGCCCGACTCGTCCGGTGCGGCGGCCACCGCCCGTAGCTCGACGGTCCCCGACGACGGCACCACCAAGGGCGCCTCGAGCACCAGTTCCGACACCCGCGTGCACTCGACCACCGCGCCGACGTGCAGGACGAGCTCCACGAAGGCGGTTCCGGGGAGCAACGCCACACCCGCGACAGCGTGATCGGACAGCCACGGATACGCCGAACGCGACAGCCGGCCGGTGAACACCGCCTCGTCGCTGTCCGGCAGCCGGACCATCGCCGCCAGCAACGGATGCGCCGCCTCGTCCAGACCCGACTGCCGAATATCCGGCACACCGCCAGGCGCCAGCCAGTGCCGCTTGTGCTCGAACGCGTACCGCGGCAAGTCCACCCGGGTGGCGACGGGCGCCAATGCCCGTGCGGCCAGGTCGATACCGGCACAGTGGGCGCGCGCCAGCGCGAGCGAGAGTTGTTCCGGCCCGCCGAGTTCGCGTCTCAGGGTGCCCAGCACGGCCACGCGGCCGGACATGCCGATGGCATCCGCCGCCAGCTCGATCCCTACGGTCAAAACCGGGTGCGGGCTGACCTCGATGAAGGCGTTCACACCCGCTCGCTGCAGCGTTGCGACCGACTCGGCGAACCGGACGGGCTCGCGCAGGCCGCGATACCAGTAGGCGGCGTCCAGCGTCGCGGTGTCGACATAGTCCGCGGACACGGTCGAGAAGAACGGCACCGAACCGGATACCGGCGCGACCGGAGCCAGCTCCGTCAGGACTCGTTCGCGGATGGCTTCCACCGCGACCGAATGCGACGCGTAGTCCACCGGAATCCGTTTCGCCCACACACCGTCGGCCGCGCAGGCCGCGAGGAATTCGTCCACGGCGGAGATCTCCCCCGACACCACGGTCTGCCCCGGCCCGTTCACCGCCGCCACCGACAACCGGTCCCCGAACCCGGCCAAGCGGTCCGCGACCGCCTCTGCCGCCAGCCCGACCGACACCATGCCACCGGCGCCCGCCAGTTCCTCCGCGACGATCCGGGACCGGACGGCGACCACACGCGCGCCGTCGGCGAGCGAAAGCCCGCCCGCCACCACAGCCGCCGCGATCTCACCCTGCGAATGCCCCACCACCGCGGCGGGCTCCACACCGCTCGCCCGCCACACTCGCGCCAGCGACACCAGCACCGCGAAAAGCGCGGGCTGCACCACATCCACCCGGTCCAACGATGCCGCGCCCGGCTCCCCACGCAGGACGGAGGTCAGCGACCAGTCCACGAACGGCGCCAGCGCCGCCTCGCAGTCCGCGATCGACTCCGCGAAAACTCGATGCGTGGCGAGCAGTTCGGCGCCCATCGCGGGCCATTGGCTGCCCTGACCCGGGAACACGAACGCTACCCGCCGCGCCGTGGCACGGCCGGTGACCACGGAATCGCTGTCGGAGGCTTCGGCCAGACTCGCGAGCCCGGACCGCAGATCCCCGAGTTCGCGCCCGACCACCGCGGCGCGAAACTCCAGCTGCGCGCGGTGCCGCAGCAGTGTGTGCGCCACATCCGCCACGTTCACGTCGTGTTGCGCGGTGAGCCATTCGGTGAGCCGAATCGCTTGCGCACGCAATGCTTCCGGGGTGCGCGCGGACACCGTCCACGTCCGGACACCGCGATCACCATCACCCGGATCATCTGCGGCGGTAGGCGTCTCTGCCGAAATCGCCTGCGACGGAGCTTCTTCCAAAATCAGGTGCGCGTTCGTCCCGCTCATACCGAACGACGACACCCCGGCACGACGCGGCCGGTCGCCCGCAGGCCAGGGCTCCGGCTCGCTCAGCAGCCGCACCGAACCCGCCGACCAGTCCACGTGCGGAGTCGGCGCATCGAGATGCACTGTCTTCGGCAGGATCTCGTGCCGCAACGCCTGCACCATCTTGATCACGCCACCGACACCGGCGGCCGCGACGGCGTGACCGATATTCGATTTCACCGATCCGATGCGCAGCGGTTCCGCTCGCTCGGCGCCGTAGGCGGCGATGAGCGCCTGCGCTTCGATCGGATCGCCCAGCGCGGTACCGGTTCCGTGCGCCTCCACCGCGTCGACATCGGCGGGCCGCAACCCCGCGTCGGCCAGCGCCGCCGCGATCACCCGCTCCTGCGACGGACCGTTCGGCGCGGTCAGGCCATTGCTCGCACCGTCCTGGTTGATCGCGCTACCGCGCACGACCGCCAGGACCCGGTGCCCGAGGCGACGGGCGTCGGCGAGGCGTTCGACGACCAGCACGCCGACGCCCTCGGACCAGGTCACGCCGTCGGCCGCGGCGGAGAATGGCTTGCACCGCGCGTCCGCCGCCAACCCCCGCTGACGCGCGAAGTCGACGAACAGCGCCGGACTCGCCGAGATGCTCACCCCACCGGCCAGCGCCAGGGAGGTCTCGCCCTGGCGCAGCGCCTGACAAGCCAGGTGCAGTGAGACCAGCGACGAGGAACACGCGGTGTCGATCGTGACCGCGGGACCTTCCAGGCCGAAGGCGTAGGCCACGCGGCCGGAGATGACGCTGTGCGACGTCCCGGTCAGCCGGAAACCCTCGTACTCCCCGGTCACGCCGTCGGCGTAGCCGGAGGCGCAGGCGCCGACGTACACACCGGCATCCGTACCGCGGAGCGCGGCGGGGTGCAGGCCCGCGTCTTCCAACGCCTCCCAGGCGACTTCCAGCATCAGCCGCTGCTGCGGATCCATCGCCGCCGCCTCCCGCGGCCCGATGCCGAAGAACCCGGCGTCGAATTCCGCCGCGCCGGAGAGGAATCCGCCTTCGCGGATGTAGACCGTGCCCGGCTCGTCCGGATCGGGATGGAACAGCCGCTCCAGGTCCCATCCCCGGTCTTCGGGAAACGGCGTGATCGCGTCGGTTTCGGAGGCGACCAGACGCCACAGGTCCTCGGCCGATCCGACACCGCCCGGGAAGCGGCAGCCGATCCCGACGATGGCGATCGGCTCGTCGGATCGGGCGCGGCGCACGGTACGCGGCGCGGCGGGATCGGTCCCTTCGAGCCGAGCGCGCACCAGCCGCGCCACCGCGGTGGGCGTGGGGTGGTCGAACATCAGCGTCGCGGGCAGCGTCAGCCCGGTGGCCGCGGCCAGCCGGTCGCGCAACTGGACGCCGCTCAGCGAGTCGAATCCGAAGGCGGTGAACGGCAGATCGGCGGGCACGGCCTCGGGAGACTCGTAGCCGAGTACCGCGGCGGCCTGTTCGGCGACGACGTTCAGCACGAGCGCGTCGCGCTCCGGCTCGGGGACGGCGAACAGCCGCGGCGCGAGCGGACCCTCTACCGCGGCGCGCCTGCGGCGCGTCGGCGCGGACACGGGTACCGCCGCCGGGGAGTCGTCCATCACCCGATCGACCATGCGCAGCCGAAGCGAGCCGATCACCAGAACCGGCTCGCCGTCCTCGGAGACGGCCGTCACCCGCACGGTGTCCGCATCGACCCGCTCGATCCGCACCTGGGCGGCGGCGATGCCGGAGCGATACAGCTGAGCGCCGGTGAACGACAGAGGCATCGGCGTCCGGTCGGGTGTGTCGTGGGCGAGCAGATCCGTCGCGGCGTGCGCCATGGCATCGAGCAGCGCGGGATGGATGCCGAACCGGCCTCGATCGCCGACCGACTCGTCGAGCGAAACCTCGGCGAACGCGTCGCGACCGCGCAGCCAGGACGCCGTGACGCCCTGGAATGCCACACCGTAGCCGAGCCCGCGGCCTGCCAGCCGGTCGTAGAGTTCCTCGGCGGCCACCGGTTCGGCTCCGGCGGGCGGCCACTCGACGTCCGGCCGAGCGGGGATCTCGTCTCGGTCTCCGGCCAGCACTCCCTGCGCGCACCGAGACCATTCCGCGGCGGCACCGGTGGCGGGCCGGGCGTGGATGGTGAACGTCCGCCGACCACTCCCGTCGGCTGCCGCGACGCGCACCTGGATCGTCCACGGCGTGTTCGCGGGCAGCGACGCCTCGATCCGCAGTTCCTCGACCCGCGCGGCCTCCACCCGAGCGCCCACGCTCCACGCGACATCGAGCCAGACCGCCGCGGGCACCGCGGGAGCCCCGAAGACGAGGTGATCCGCCAGCCAGTGCTGGGTGTCGGGGGACAGAAGCCCGGTGAACAGCCATTCGTCGCGCTCCGCCACCGGCACCGCGGCGCCCAGTATCGGATGATCCGGCGCGACCAGCCCGGCACGGCGCAGATCCGCCGCGCCCGCGCCGACCTCCGGCGTCCAGCACCGGCGGCGCTGGAACGCGTAGATTGGCAGGTCGACTCGCGCGGCCGGCGGAGCCAATTCCGCCGCCACCGCGTCGACACCCGCGCAGTAGACCCGGGCCGACGCCGTGGCGAACTCCTCCGGGCCCCCGTGACCACGCCGGAGCGTGCCGCACACCGCCACTCGGTCGGCCGCGCCCAACGCCTCGGCCACCAGTTCGATCGCCGAGGCGACCACCGGATGCGGACTCGTCTCCACGAATGCCGTCATCTCCGCGCGCAGCAACGCCTCGATCGCCTCGGCGAAGCGCACCTGCTCGCGCAATCCGCGATACCAGTACGCCGCGTCCAGGCCGGAGGTGTCCACGAACTCGGCCGTCACCGTCGAGAAGAACGGAATCGCACCGGCTTTCGGCTGGATCGGCGCCAAGTCGGCCAGCACGCGGTCGCGAATACGTTCCACCGCCGCCGAATGCGACGCGTAGTCCACCGGAATACGTTTCGCCCAGATCCCTTCCGCCGCGCACTCGGCCAGGAACCGCTCGATCGCGTCGGCCGCCCCGGACACCACGGTCTGGCCGGGCGCGTTCACCGCCGCGACCGACAATCGGCCGCCGAAGGCCGCCAGCCGGTCGGCGACCGCGTCACCCGGCAAGCCGACCGACGCCATACCGCCCGAGCCCGCGAGCAGTTCCGCGACCGCGCGCGATCGCAGGGCCACCACGCGCGCCCCGTCCGCGAGCGACAGTCCACCGGCCACCACCGCGGCCGCGATCTCGCCCTGCGAATGCCCCACCACCGCGGACGGCCGCACACCGGCCGCCTGCCACCGCCTTGCCAGCGATACCAGCATCGCGAACAGGACCGGCTGCACCACGTCCACGCGATCCAGCGAGGCGGCTCCCGGCGTCCCGCGCAGCACGTCGGTCAGCGACCAGTCCACGAACGGCGCCAGCGCCGCCTCGCATTCCGCGATCGACGCCGCGAAGACCTCGTCCGACGCCAGCAGTCCGGCGCCCATTCCCACCCACTGGCTGCCCTGGCCAGGGAACACGAACACCACCCGGCGCGCCGCGGCCCGGCCGGACACCACCGTGGGATCAGCGGCGACCAGGTCGGGTGCCGGGTCGGCCAAGGCGGCGAGCCCGGCACGCATCCGATCGGCGCCGGACCCCACCACCGCTGCCCGCCACTCCATCGGCGTCCGGGTGTGGGCGAGCGAGTACGCCACCTCGGCGCTACCGGCTCGCGGGTGCTCCGCCAGCCACTCCCGCAGACGAACAGCTTGCTCCCGCAAGGCTTCCCGGTTCCGGGCCGACAGCAGCCACACCGCGGGCCGGGTCTCGCCGGTCACCTCGACGGCAGCCGTCGCGGGCGCCTCCTCGAGAATCACGTGCGCGTTCGTTCCCCCCATCCCGAACGACGAGACACCGGCCCGGCGACGCGCGTCGCCCGTCCACGGCTGCGTGCTGGTCTGCACCCGCAGGCCCAACTCGTCCAGCGGGATACGGGGATTGGGGTTTCGGAAGTTCAGGCTGGGCGCGAGCTGTCCGTGCCGCAGGCACAGTGCGGTCTTGATCAATCCCGCGATTCCCGCGGCGCCTTCCAGATGCCCGATGTTGGTCTTGACCGAACCCACGGCCAGCTGCCGGCCCGCCGGGCGGCCCGCGCCGTAGATTTCGCCCAGCGCCGCCGCCTCCACCGGGTCGCCCGCGGGCGTGCCGGTGCCGTGCAATTCCACGTACTGCACCGATGCGCCGTCGACCCGGGCCGCCGTCAGCGCGGCCCGGATGACGGCGGCCTGGGCAGCGCCGCTCGGGGCGCTCAATACCTGCCGCTCGTTGCCGTTGTTGACGGCACTGCCACGGATCACGGCGTAGATCCGGTGTCCCGCGGCGATCGCACGCTCCACCGGCTCGAGCACGATCATGCCGCCGCCTTCGCCGCGGACGGTACCGTCGGCCCGGTCGTCGAAGGTGTGGCATTTCCCCGACGCCGAATGCGCGCCGAACTGCTCGTACCGTTCGCCGCTCAACGGAGACAGGATGAGATTCAGCCCGCCCGCCACGGCCACCTCGCATTCGCCGCCGCGGATCGATTCGCAGGCCAGGTGCACCGCGACCAGGGACGAGGACTGCCCGCTGTCGACGACCATGCTCGGCCCGGTGAACCCGTAGTAGTTCGAGATCCGGTTGGCGGTGACCCCTCGTCCGACGGCCCACAGCGAATGCCGACCGACGCCGGTGCTGCCCTGCGCGGCAACGATTTCGGCGAAATCGGTGCCGGTGCAGCCGAGGAACACGCCGGCCCGCGCCCCCGTCGCGTCCCCGAGACCGGCGTCCTCCCACGCCTCCCAGCTGAGCTCGAGCCCGAGCAACTGCTGGGGGTCGATGGCGTTCGCCTCGTTCGGTGGGACGCCGAAGAATCCGGCGTCGAATTCGGTGGCCGAGTCGAGGAATCCCGCGGTCTCCTCGAGACCGGGCCGGTCGGCGGGCGCCTGCCCGACGGCATCGCGGCCCTCGCGCAGCAACCGCCAGAACTTCTCCAGGTCGGAAGCGCCCGGCATCCGGCACGACATTCCGACGATAGCGATGTCATTCGCCGCTTCGACCATGGGATTTCCTCTGTCTCGCCGCTTCGATGCCGCGTGCCACGCCCGCCCGGCGGTCATCGCGGATCTCCGTCACTGCCTGCCGCCGACCGCGCGAGGATCGGCTCCTTGTCATCGAGTTCGCTCAGCCAGCGCCGTATCTCGGCCGCGACGGCCGAGGTCGCCGCCCCGATGATCGAGAAGTGGTCGGCGTCGAGTTCGACCGTCTCGCCGGTGTGCAGCCAGGCAGGCACCGGCTCGGCGAGGTCGAGCCCCGGCAGCGGTGTCGCGGCCCGCAGGTCGAACGTCGGCGCGGTGATCGACAACGGCCTGCGCTGCTCGAACAGGCGCGCGTATCTCGCCATGGCGACCAAGCCGTGATCACCGATCTCGGTGACCTCGTGGCCGAGGTCGAGTACGGAGCCGATCGCGCTCAGCAGCACCCGGCGGTTCTGTTCCGGGTCGTCGGGTGAATACGTGTCGAGCAGGATCACCGCGGACGGTCCGCGCCCGTCCCGCTCGAGCCGATGCGCCAGCGCATGCGCGATCGCGCCGCCCGCCGAGTAGCCGAGGAGCACGACCGGCCGGTCGTCTCCGCGGTTGCGCACCGCCGCCGCCAAGTGATCCAGCAGCACATCCCACGACTCGGGCAGCGCCTCGCCCGGCTGCGTACCGGGCAGGCGCAGCGCCGCGATCGACCGGTCGCCGCCGAGTTCCCTGGCGAGCCGGGCGAACTGGTGCGGCCCGGTGCCGACCACGAACGACGGAACGCACAGCAGTGTCGCCGCTCCGGCGCCCCTGCTCAGTGGGATCGGCGCCGGATCACCGGACCCTGCCGCAGCGGTGAAAGTGTCGACGAGTTCGGCGCTCTCCAGCAGCATCGGTATCGCGGCGCCGACCCGGCCACGCCGGTGCGCTGCCAGGACCAGCTCGGTGAGCGCACCCCTCGCCCCGGTTTCCACGGGTATCGCGGGCGCGGCGGCGGGCTCGTCCACGGGCACCATCTCCGCGATCCGGGAACCCAGGTACGCCGCCAGGGCCTCGCCGGTGGGATGGTCGAAGACGAGTGTCGACGGCAGCGCCAGCCCGGTGGCCTTGGCGAGGCGATTGCGGAACTCGATGCCGGCCAGCGAGTCGAATCCCAACTCCGTGAACGGAGCACGCGGATCGACCACGTCGCCGGAAGTGTGGCCGAGACTCGCTGCGATGTGCTCCCGAACGGCGGCGAGTACGACGCCTGCGCGCTCCGCTTCGGCGGTCGCGGCAAGCTGCTGTGCCAGCGAACGCACCCCGCCTGCCCGTCGCGGCGCCGCGGTGACCAGGGAACCGAGCATCCTGGGCAACGCACCCGATGCGGCCAGTGCGTTCAGCACCGCGGAATCGAGACGCACGCCGACACCGGTCGGCTCGCCCGCGGCCAGCACGCTGTCCAGCAACGCCATTCCGTAGTCGTCGTCCAGCGGTATCAGGCCCTCACGGCGCATCCGCGCGATGCCGGTCTCGGTGAGGGTGCTCGTCATGCCACTCTCCGCCCGCCACGGTCCCCACGCGATGGACGTGGCGGGCAATCCCCGGTGGTGCCGGTGCTGGGCGAGCGCGTCGAGGAAGGCGTTCGCCGCCGCGTAGTCGGCCTGGCCCGGGCTGCCGATCGTCCCCGCGAACGAGGAGAAGAGCACGAACATCGACAGTTCGAGATCGGTCGTGGCTTCGTGCAGATACCAGGCCGCGTCGGCCTTCGGCCCCAGCACCGTCGCGAGCCGCGCCGAGGTGAGGTCGGTCAGGAGACCGTCGGCGAGAGCGCCCGCGGTGTGCACGACCGCGGTGAGCGGATGTTCCGGCGCCACGGTGGACAGCAGCCGGTCGACGGCCGCCCGATCGCTCACATCACAGGACCGCACCTCCACATGTGCGCCCAGTTCGGTCAGTTCCGCCGCCAGTTCCGCGGCACCCGGCGCGTCCGGGCCGCGCCTGCTCGCCACCAGCACCCGGCGCACACCGTGCTCGACGACCAGGTGCCGGGCCGTGAGCGCACCAAGGCTTCCAGTGCCGCCGGTGATCAGCACCGTGCCGTCGGGATTCGGCCGCGGCGACCGTGTCCGGTCTGCCCCGCTCCGGCTCAACCGCGGCACGTACACCGCACTATCGCGCACGGCCACCTGGGATTCCTCGGCCATGGCCAGCGCGGCCGCGACGGCACGGCGGTATCCCGACCGGTCCGCCACGTCGACCAGCACGATCCGTCCCGGGTTCTCGTGCTGCCCGCTGCGCAGGAGGCCCCACACCGCCGCGCCCGCAAGGTCCACCGGCGCGGCGGGCGTCACGGCGACCGCACCGCGGGTGACCACGACGACGCGATCGTGGCGGGTCAGCAGTCCGGTGACCCGCTCCGCCGTCTCGGCGAGCCGGGTGCGCACCACGCCGGGCACATCGCTGTCCACCGGTGTCTCTTCGACCCGGATCACGGCGACGGAACCTCCGCCGACGCGCACGAACTCGTCGGCGCCGCCGCGCACCCAGTGCTCGTCCGCGACGAGTCCGGTGTGTTCCGCCACCGGCACCGGGACCCACCGGAGCCGATACGGGTCGTGCCCGGTCGGGGCGGCGCCTGCGGAACGCAGCGTGTCGATCGGAATCGGGCGCATGGTCAACGCCGAGATCCGGAAGATCTGCTCCCCGTGCGGATCGGTGAGCGTCACCGCGATCGGCTGGTTGTCCCGGTCACCGGATCCGGACTCGGCCGCGGTCAGCCGTACCCGCGCCGCGCCCGCGCCCACGGCGTGCAGGTCCACGTTCTCCCACGAGTAGGGCACGTAGATCTCGTCCGGAGCGGGTTCTCCGGTGAGCCCGGTGAACCGGATCGCGTGCAGTGCCGCGTCCAGCAACGCCGGATGCAGCCCGAACCGATCGGCCGCCGAATGCTCTTGTTCCGGCAGGCGCACCTCGGCGAAGACCTCTTCGCCGCGCCGCCACAGTGCGGTCAGTCCCTGGAACAGCGGCCCGTGCCCGTAGCCGCGGTCGGCGAACTCGGTGTACATATCGCTGATATCGACCGGCTGCGCCCCGGCAGGCGGCCAGGTTTCCGTCGTCGGGTTCGCCTCGGCCGACGGCGCTTGCGCGACAAGGGTTCCGGTAGCGTGCCGGATCCAGTCCGCCTGTTCCGGCGCGCCGGAACGACGCGGGCGCGAATACACCGACACCGCACGTGCGCCGGTGTCGTCGGGGCCGTCCGCCAGCACCCGCAATTCGACCGAGCCGTCGGCGGGCACCGCCAGCGGCGCCGTCACGACGAGCTCCGCCAGGCGCGGGTTGCCGGTCATCGCGCCGATGTACAGCGCCAGCTCCGCGAAGGCCGTGCCGGGCAACAGCACCGTCCCGCCGATCATGTGGTCGGCGAGCCACGGATGGCTCGACAGCGACAACCGGCCGGTCGCCACCACACCGTGCGAGTCGGGCAGCCAGACCGCGGCGCCGAGCAGCGGATGGTCGACATCGTCCAGGCCGGAGGACCGCACGTCGGGGGTGTGTTCGATGGCGGTCAGCCAATACCGCTGGTGACGGAATGCATAGGTGGGCAGAGGGATTCGCCGCGACGAGCCGCCCTCCCACAGCGGCCGCCAGTCCACCGTCGTTCCGGCGACGTGCGCACGCGCCAGGAACGTCACGAACTGGCGCGCTTCCGTTCCCACGCGGCGGGCCGCCGGGGCCGTCAACCATCCGCTCCCCGGCTCGTCTCCGATAACGCTGCGGGTCATGGTCGTTAGTACGGCGTCAGGACCGATTTCGAGGAACCGGCGCACGCCGGTGTCGGCCAGCGCCCGGATGCCGGGCGCGAACCGGACGGCCGCGCGGATCTGCCCGACCCAGTACTCCGGGTCGGTGAAGGTCTCCCCCACCGCTCCGGTCACATTCGACACGATCGGCAGCATGGGTTCCCGGTAGGTCAGTTTCTCGGCGACCGCGCGGAAGCCGGCCAGCGCGGGTTCCATGCGCGCGGAGTGGAACGCGTGGCTGACCTGCAGCCGCGTCGTCTTGCGGCCCTGGGCCGCGAGAGTTCGTTCCAGCTCGTCGATCGCGTCCGCGTCGCCGGAGATCACCACCGCGTCCGGGGCGTTCACCGCGGCGATCGACGCGCGGTCACCGAAACCGGCGAGTAGGTGCGCCGCATCGGTTTCGGAGACGGCTACCGCGAGCATGGCCCCGCCTTCCGGCAGCGCCCCCATCAACCGTCCCCGCGCCGCCACCAACGCGCACGCGTCCGGCAACGACCACACTCCCGCCGCATACGCGGCCACCAACTCACCGATCGAATGCCCGATCAGCACGTCCGGGGTGATCCCGAACGACTCGACCAACCGGAACAACGCCACCTCGAACGCGAACAAGGCGGGCTGCGTCCACTCGGTCCGATCCAGCACACCCGACGGATCGGCGAACATCACCTCCCGCAACGACGGCGCGGGATCGCCCACCGAAAGCGAACGCGCCGCGTCGGCCGAGTTCTCGCGCAACCGATCGAATTCGGCGCACACCTCGTCCAACACGTGGGCGAACACGGGGTAGGCCGAGTACAGCTCGGCGCCCATGCCCACGCGCTGCGCGCCCTGTCCGGTGAACAGGAACGCGGTCCTACCCGATCCGGCCGTCCCTTCGACCACGCCGGACCCGGTACCCGCGGCCAATTCCGCCAGTCCCGCCAGCAATTGCTGCCGATCACGGCCGAGCGCGGCGCCACGCCACTCCAGCTGAGCGCGGGTCTCCACCAGCGAGCGTCCGACCGCACGGGCGTCGGCCTCGGGATGCTCGGCCGCCCAGGCGCGCAGCCGTTCCGCTTGCGCCCGCAGACCGGCCTCCGATTTCGCCGACACCACCCACGCGATCACACCGTCCGGATCGCAGCGGTGGTCCCGCACGGCGGGCCGTTCGTCGCGTGCGGGCGCTTCTTCCACGATGACGTGCGCGTTCGTCCCACTGATCCCGAACGACGACACCCCCGCCCGCCGTACCCGCTGCCCCGCGGGCCAGGGCTCCGCTTCGGTCAGCAACCGCACCGACCCCGCCGACCAATCCACGTGCGGCGAGGGAGCGTCCACGTGCAGCGTCCTCGGCAGCATCTCGTGCCGCAGGGCCTGCACCATCTTGATCACGCCGCCCACGCCCGAGGCCGCCACCGAATGGCCGATATTCGACTTCAACGAACCGATCCGCACGGGTTCGGTCCGCCCTTGCCCGTAGGTCGCGATCAGCGCCTGCGCTTCGATCGGATCGCCCAGCGGAGTTCCCGTGCCGTGTGCCTCCACCGCGTCGACGTCGACCGGCTCCAAGCCCGCCGCCGCAAGTGCCGACGCGATCACCCGCTCCTGCGAGGGACCGTTCGGCGCGGTCAGGCCGTTGGACGCACCGTCCGAATTCACCGCCGACCCCCGGATCACCGCCAGCACCTCGTGGCCCGATCGCTGAGCGTCCGAAAGCCGTTGCAGGGCGAGCACGCCGACCCCTTCCGACCAGCCGACGCCGTCCGCGCCCGCGGCGAACGACTTGCACCGCCCGTCGGGCGCGAGCCCCCGCTGCCGCGCGAAGTCCACGTACAGCTCCGGGCTGCCCGACACCGTCACACCGCCGGCCAGCGCCAGCGACGTTTCCCCGTTTCGCAGCGCCTGGCAGGCCAAGTGCAGCGCCACCAATGAGGAGGAGCACGCCGTGTCCACCGTCATGGCCGGACCCTGCAGACCCAGGACATAGGCCACTCGTCCCGAGGTGACGCTGTCGGAGTTCCCGGTCATCCGGAATCCCTCGTACGCGCCGACCACCCGCTCGGAATAGCCGGACGGGGTAGCCCCGACGAACACTCCGGTATCGCTGCCGCGCAGCGCGGTCGGATCGATACCGGCGTCTTCCAACGCCTCCCAGGCGGCTTCCAGCATCAGCCGCTGCTGTGGATCCATGGCCGTCGCTTCCCGGGGGCCGATCCCGAAGAAAGCGGCGTCGAACCCGCCCGCGTCGGTGAGGAAGCCACCCTCGCGCACGTAGGTGGTGCCTGGTTCGTCCGGGTCCGGGTGATACAGCCGATCGAGGTCCCAGCCCCGGTCCGTGGGGAACGGCGTGATCGCGTCGGTACCCGAGACCAGTAGCTGCCACAGCTGCTCGGCGGAACTCACGCCGCCGGGATAACGGCAGCTCATGCCGACGATCGCGATCGGCTCGTCCGTGCGAGTCCGCGACGTCACCCGCACCGGACGTGGTCGCGCGGGCGGAGCGTCACCGAGCCTGGAGACGAGGAAACCCGCCACCGCACGGGAACTCGGATGGTCGAATACCAGGGTCGAGGGCAGCGACAGCCCGGTGGCCTCGGCGAGCCGGTTGCGGAATTCCACACCGGCCAGCGAGTCGAAACCCAACTCCGTGAACGCGGTATCGGGGTCGATCGCCTCCGCGGTGGCGTGCCCGAGCACGGCCGCCGCCTGCTCCCTGGTCACGGCGAGGGCCACCTCGGCACGGTCGGCGGGCGCGGCCGACGCCAGCCGCCCGACCGGATCCCCACCGGCGCGAGCGGTCCGCGCGGACGAGGGCGCCAGCGCACTCAGCAGTTTCGGGAGCGCTCCCGCCTCGGCCTGCTCCGCCAGTCCCGATCGATCGAATTCCGCACCGACCACCAGCGCCGAGCCCGCGGTGAGCGCGGCGTCGAAGAGGGACAGTCCCGTCGTATCGCCGAGCGGCCGGAAACCCAAGCGCCGCAACCGTTCCAACCCGGAAGTACCGAGGTCGCCGGTCATTCCCGTGCCCGCGTTCCACGGCCCCCAGGCCACCGACACCGCGGGCAGGCCCGCGGCACCGCGCAGCCGGACCACCGCGTCGGCGAACGAGTTCGCCGACGCGTAGTTGCCCTGGCCCGGCGAGCCCGCCAGCCCCGCGAGCGACGAGAACACCACGAACGCCGAAAGATCCGCGTCCCGCGTCGCCTCGTGCAGCAGCCAGGTGCCATCCACCTTCGGGCGCAGCACCCGATCCACTTGCTCCGTGGTCAGGGTCTCGACGGTGCCGTCGTCCACCACCCCGGCGGCATGCACGATGCCGGACAACGGGAACCGCTCCGGCACCGACGCCAGTATCGCGGTGAGCGCGTCGCGATCGGCGATGTCACACGACTCGACATCCACTCGCGCGCCCAGCGCCGACAAATCCGCGAGGAGTTCCGGGACCCCGGCGGCATCGCGACCGCGTCGCGAGACCAGCAAGAGCCGCCGAACTCCGTGCTCGGTCACCAGATGTCGCGCGATCAGCGCGCCCAGCCCGCTGGTGCCGCCGGTCACCAGCACCGTACCCGTCCCGAACGACATCGCCCCCGGGGCCGGTGCGGCCGCGATCCGGCGCACCCGTGGCGCCGACAACCGGCCGTCGCGCACCGCGACCTGTGGTTCGTCCGCGGCCAGCGCCGCAGCCACCACTCCGGCATCGATCTCGCCGTCCCGATCGAGCAGCACGATCCGGCCCGGATGCTCCGCCTGAACGCTGCGCAACAGGCCCGCGACGGCAGCGGCCGCCGGGTCGGGCGACTCGCCCGGCAATCCGAGCGCGTTCCGCGTCACCACGATCAGCCGCGCCCGGTCGTACCGCGTGTCGGTCAGCCACGACCGCGTCAGTTCCAGTGTCCGCGTGACCCATTGCCTGCCCGCTCGCGCCGGGTCCGCGCCCGCTTCCGCGGTCTCGGCCACCCAGACGATCGTTGCCGCGTCCTCATCGGCGTCGACCGATTCGCTCAGGTCGGTGACGCGCAGGTCGATTCCGGCCACGCTTCCCGCACCGAGCACCGCCATCGATCCCGTCGGCTCGGCGGTGCCGGCGGACACCGGCACCCACTCCAGACCGTGCAGCGGCACCGGCGCCGTATTCGACCGGACCCGCTCCACCGTGCGCCGCTCCACCGGATGCACCACGACGGATTCCGTGCCCAATACCGGTGCGCCGGTCTCGTCCACCACATCCATCCGGATCCGGTAGCCGCCCGACAGCACCGCGCGGACCCGGACCGGCCCGGAACCGGACCGGGCCAGCCGCAGGCCCCCGACCGTGACCGGCAGCGGAACCCGCCCGGCGGGCAGCTCGTCCATGACGAAGTCGAGCGCGGGGTGCAGACAGGCGTCGAACAACGCCGGATGAATGCCGTAACCCGACGCCGCGGCGGCGGTGGCGTCGTCCAGCGCTACCTCGGCGAACACCTCGTCGCCGCGCCGCCACACCGCGCGCATCCCACGGAAGGTGGGACCGTATTCCATTCCCAGGCGCGCGATCCGCCGATAGATCGCCTCGTCGTCGAGTTGTTCCGCGCCCGCGGGCGGCCAAATTCGGTCCCAGCCGGTGGCGAGTTCGGGGCCGTGGTCGGCGGCGAGCACGCCACCTGCATGGGGAATCCACGCCTCGGCGTCGTCGAGGTCCGCGGTGCGGGAGTACAGGGTGAAGCTCCGCCGCCCGTCCGCTTCGGCCGCACCGACCGACACCTGCACGTCGACGGCGCGCTCACCGAGGGCCAGTGGGATGTCCAGCCGCATCTCCTCGACCGAGCGCATCCCGAGCCGATCGCCGATCGCCGACATCAGTTCCAGATACGTCGTCGCCGGTACCACCGGCGTACCGAACACCACATGATCGGCGATCCACGGCTGCCTGCCATTCGACAGCTGCCCGGTGAACAGCCATTCGTCCTTGCCCGCCACCGGCACCGCGTCCAGCAGGATCGGATGGTCGACGGCGCCCGCCGCGACCGGCCGGACCACGTCCAGCCAATAGCGCCGACGCTGAAAGGCATAGGTGGGCAGTGGAATACGCTCCGGTGACCGCCCCTCCGACAAGGGCTCCCAGTTCACCTCGACACCGGCGTTGCAGGCATGCCCGAGGAAGCCGAGGAACTGGGTGACCTCGTCGACGCCGCGCCTGCTCGCCGCCGCCACGACGGACCGGGACCCGACCTCGTCGGGCAGGCACTGACGGGTCATCGCCGTCAGCACCGCATCGGGGCCGACCTCGAAGAACTTCCGGACACCGAGATCCACCAGCGCGTCGACCCCCGGGGCGTAGCGCACGGTGTCGCGGACATGACCGGCCCAGTACAGCGAATCCGAAAGCGCTTCGCCCCCCACGACGCCGAACACGTTCGACACCACCGGCAGCAGCGGGCTCCGGTAGTCGAGACCGGCGGCCATCGCCTCGAATTCCGGCAGCATCGGTTCCATCGACGCCGAGTGGAACGCGTGGCTGACCCGCAACCGTGACGTCTTGATCCCGTCCGCCGTCAGCATGGATTCCAACTCGGCGACGGCACCTTCGGTACCGGAGATCACGATCGCGGAGGGTCCGTTCACCGCCGCGATCGACAGTTCGCCGCGGAATCCGGCGATGAGCTCGGTCCCTCGCTCCGGCGGGACGGCCGCGGCCAGCATCGCGCCGCCTTCGGGCAGCGCGCCCATCAACCGCCCCCGCGCCGCCACCAGCGCGCACGCGTCGGCGGTCGACCACATCCCCGAGACGTACGCCGCGACCAGTTCGCCGATCGAATGCCCGATCAGCACGTCCGGCGTGATCCCGAAGGACTCGATCAACCGCACCATCGCCGCCTCGTAGGCGAACAACGCGGGCTGGGTGTACTCCGTGCGGTGCAGGAGTTCCGCACCCGCGGCACCGAAGACGATGTCCCGCAACAACATTCCAGGCTCGGGTAATTCGAGCAGACCGTCGAATTCGGCGCACAGCTCGTCGAACGCCGCCGCGAAGACCGGGAAAGTCGCGTAAAGCCGAGCGCCCATGCCGACTCGCTGCGCCCCCTGCCCGGTGAACAGGAACGCGATCTTCCCGCCGACGGGGCCGCCCTCGGCCACTCCCGGCGACCTCGCACCGGTCGCCAGATCCGCCAGCCCGGCCAGCACGGCCGCGCGGTCGCCCGCGACCACCGCTGCGCGCCGATCGAATCGGGCCCGCGTCGTGAGCAGCGAATGGGCCACGTCCACCGGGTCGGCGTCGGGCCTGGCCGCGAGCCACTCGCGCAACCGAGCAGCCTGCGCCCGCAGCCCCGCCTCGGTCTTCGCCGACAGCAGCAGCGGCATTCCCGGCGAAGCGTCCGCCGGTTTCGTCACCGCCGCGCGCTGCGGGGCTCCCGGCGCTTCCTCCACGATGACGTGCGCGTTGGTGCCGCTGATCCCGAACGCGGACACTCCCGCCCGGCGCACCCGCTCGACCGAGGCCGACCACGGCCGCTGTTCGGTCAGCAACCGCACGGCCCCCGCCGACCAGTCCACGTGCGGCGACGGAGCGTCCACGTGCAGCGTCTTCGGCAGCATCTCGTGCCGCAACGCCTGCACCATCTTGATCACGCCACCGATCCCCGCGGCGGCCTGGGCGTGCCCGATATTCGACTTCAGCGAACCGACCCACAGCGGCTCGGTCCGGCCCTGCCCGTAGGTCGCCATCAACGCCTGCGCTTCGATCGGGTCGCCCAGCGGTGTGCCCGTGCCGTGCGCCTCCACCGCGTCCACGTCCTCGGGGGCCAGTCCCGCGGTGGCCAGCGCCGCCGCGATCACCCGTTCCTGCGACGGACCGTTCGGCGCGGTCAGCCCGTTGGACGCACCGTCCTGGTTCACCGCCGAACCCCGGATCACCGCGAGCACGTCGTGACCGAGCCTGCGCGCGTCCGACAGCCGCTCGAGCACCAGCACACCGACGCCTTCGGCCCAGCCGACACCATCGGCGGAGGCCGAGAAGGCTTTGCACCGCCCGTCCCGGGAAAGACCGCGTTGCCGGGAGAACTCGACGAACATGAACGGCGTCGACATCACCTGGGCGCCACTGGCCAGCACCAGCGAACTCTCCCCTTGGCGCAGCGCCTGACAGGCCAGGTGGATGGCCACCAGCGAGGAGGAGCAGGCGGTGTCGATCGTGACCGCCGGACCCTCGAATCCGAAGGTGTATGCCACGCGACCGGAGAGCACGCTACTGGTGGAACCGGTACCGATATAGCCTTCGGCGACCGCACCCGCGGCCTTGGCGATCTCTTCGTAGTCCTGATAGGAGACCCCGGTGAACACGCCGGTGTCACTGCCGCGCAGTGCCGACGGATCGATACCGGCGTGCTCCAGCGCTTCCCACGACGCCTCCAGCAGCAACCGCTGCTGCGGATCCATCGCCGCCGCCTCGCGCGGACCGATTCCGAAGAAGCCCGCGTCGAAATCGGCCATGCCGGAGAGGAATCCACCTCGGTCCAGGTAGGAGGTTCCCGGGTGGTCGGGGTCGGGATCGAACAGCCGATCCAGATCCCACCCGCGATCGACGGGGAACGAGCCGATCGCGTCCGCACCGGCGGCCACCAGGTCCCACAGTCCATCCGGCGATTCGATACCGCCCGGGTACCGGCAGCTCATCCCGACGATCGCGATCGGCTCGTCGGCACGGATCCGGCGCGTCACCCGCGCGGGCCGCCCGGCGTCGGTTTCGGTCGCCTCGCCCACCCGCGAGCGCACGAAGGCCGCCACCGCCGCGGCGGTGGGGTGATCGAACACCAGCGTCGAGGGCAGTTGCACGCCGGTCGTCTTGGCGAGGCGATTGCGGAACTCCACACCGGCGAGCGAATCGAAGCCCAGTTCGGTGAACGGCGCCGTCGGATCGATGGCGTCGCCGGAGATATGGCCGAGCACACCGGCGACCTGTTCGCGGACGACGTCGAGCACGATCGCCGCACGCTCCTGCGCGGGCGCGGCGGCCAGCCGCCGCGCCAACGTCCCACTCGTCTCGGCGGCCCGCCGCACCGGCACCGTGACGATCGACTGCAGCAGTCGCGGCAGCGACCCTTCCCTGGCCTGCACCGCCAGTGCCTCGGTGTCGAACTCCGTCGCGATCACGACCGGCGACGACGCGGCGACGGCGCGATCGAACAGCGTCAAGCCATACGCCGTTTCCAACGGCCGCACGCCGAGGCGACCCATCCGCGCCATCGCCGCGCCGCCCAGCCCACTGGTCATGCCGATGCTCTGGTTCCACGATCCCCAGGCGATCGATACCGCGGGCAGCCCCGCCGCCCGCCGTCCTACTGCCAGCGCGTCCAGGAACGCGTTCGCCGCCGCGTAATTCCCTTGGCCGGACGCGCCGACCACACCCGCGACCGAGGAGAACAGCACGAAGGCGGCCAGTCCCAGGCCGCCGGTCAGTTCGTGCAGATGCCAGGCGGCGTCGGCCTTCGACGCCAGCACCCGGTCGAGCTGTTCGGCGGTCAGGGTCTCGATGGTGGCGTCATCGAGCACGCCCGCGGAATGGACCACCGCGCTGGGCGCGAACTCGTCCGACAGATCCGCCAGCAGCGCCGCCACTTCGGCCCGGTCGCCCACATCGCAGGCCGCCACCCGCACCCGCGCGCCCGCGGCGGTCAGCTCGCTCACCAGATCGGCCACCCCGTCGGCCTGTTCACCACGGCGCGACACCAGCACCAGCCGCCGCACGCCGTGGGTGGCGACGACATGACGCGCCACCTCGGCTCCAAGTCCGCTGGTGCCACCGGTGATCAGCACCGCACCCGCACCGAGACCGTTGCCGTCCGCCGCCGCGTGCTGCCTGCGCAGCCGCGGGACGCGCAGTTCTCCGCCGCGCACGACCAGCTGCGGTTCCTCCGACCGCACCGCCGCGGCGATCACTTCGGTCGTGAGGTCGTCCTCGGGTGCGGCGTCGAGGAGAACGAACCGGCCGGGGTGTTCGGCCTGGGCGCTGCGCACCAGACCGCACACCGCGGCCCCGGCCGGGTCAGGGTTCTCGCCCGGCAGGCCCGCGGCACCCCGCGTCAGGATCACCAGCCGCGAATCGTGCCATCGTTCCTCGGCCTGCCATTCCCGTATCAACTCCAGCGCCGCCCGCAGCCAGGTGCGCGTCCGCGCGGTCACGCCGCCATCGGCCGGTCCGTCCGGCGACCACACGACGATCTCCGGCGGCGCCTGGTCGCCGAGCAGATCGGCCGGTGCCGTCCCGCGGCGATCGGCACCCGCGACACTCGCCTCCCCGAGCAGTGCGATCGTGCCCGACGCGCCGCCCGCGACGGCGGCCGCCTGCACCCATTCGATGTCCGACAGGGACGCACGGCGTCCAGCTCCACGGTCGAGTGCCTTGGCATCCACCGGGCGAGCCGTCAGCGCTTCGACGCTCAGCACGGGCGCACCGGTGTCGTCGAAGGCGGCTACCCGGATGCGTCCGGCCCCCACCCGTTCCAGACGCACCCGAAGCGCCGTCGCCCCGGCGCGATACAGCCGGACCCCACCGAACGAGAACGGCAAAGGCAGCCTGCCCGCGGGCATGTCGTCGGCCAGTTCGGTGATCGCGGTGTGGAAGGCGGCGTCCAGCAGGGCGGGATGGATGCCGAAGGCCGGTCCCTGAGCATCGGGCTCGGTAGCGAGCGACACCTCGGCGAGCAGGTCGTCGCCGTCGCGCCGAGCCGAGGTGACGCCTTGGAACAGCGGACCGTACCCGAAGCCGAGCCGCGCCAACCGGTCGTAGAGTCCGTCGACCGGCACCGGTTCGGCCCCGCTCGACGGCCATCGCCCGTCCTCCGGCGCGGCGCGCCATCCCGATTCGACCCAGGCGGGCACACTCTCCGCGGCGGCGACGAGGACACCGTTGGCGTGTGAAATCCACTCGCTCGCTTCGGTTTCTCCGGGCACCACCGCACGCGAATAGATCGCGAACCGGCGCGCGCCCGCGTCGTCGGCGGGTTCGACGGTCAGCTGCACGTCGATCGCGACGTCGTCGGTCAGCGACAGCGGCGCTTCCAGCAGCAGTTCCTCGACGAACCCGGCACCGAGCCGGGCCCCCGCGGTCAGCGCCAGTTCCACGAACGCGGCGCCGGGCAGCAGCGCCGACCCGAAAACGGCGTGCTCGGCCAGCCACGGGTGCGTCCGCAACGACAGCCGACCGGTGAACAGCCATTCGTCCCGACCGGCCAACGGCACGGCGCCGGTAAGCATCGGATGATCCGATGACTCGAGTGACGCCTCGATCGCGAGCGGCTCCAACCAGTACCGCTGCCGCTGGAACGCGTACGTCGGCAACGACACACGTTCTGGTGTCCGCCCGCTGAAAAGGGGGCGCCAGTTCACCTCGACACCGGCGGTGTGGGCTTGCGCGAGCATGGTGATGTACTGCGTCACCTCGTCGCCCGAACGGCGCGACGCGGCCGTCACCATCGACTCGGCTTCGATCCGCGGGTGTTCGGCCAGGCAGCGACGTGTCGTCGCGGCCAGCACCGCGTCCGGGCCGACTTCGACGAAGCGGCGGACCCCGGCGGCCACGAGAGCGTCCACGCCCGGCGCGAACCGCACGCAACCGCGTAGCTGCTCGACCCAGTAACCCGGGTCGGTGAATTCGGCCCCGGCGAGCGCCCCGGAGACATTCGACACCACCGCGATCGTGGGCATCCGGTACGTCAGCCGCTGTGCGACTGCGCGGAATTCCGCGAGCATGGGATCCATTCGCGCGGAATGGAACGCATGGCTGACCCGCAGCCGCGAGACCGTGACCCCCGCATCGGACAGCTGCCGCTCGACCGCGCCGATGGCGTCCGCGTCGCCGGAGAACACCACCGACGACGGACCGTTCACCGCCGCCACCGACAGTCGACCCTCGTGCGCAGCCGTGATCTCGACGGCCCGCCGCTCGGTGACCGCCGCAGCGAGCATGGCGCCGCCTTCGGGCAACGCCCCCATCAACCGCCCACGCGCCGCCACCAACGCGCACGCATCCGCCGTCGACCACACACCCGCCACATACGCCGCCACCAGCTCACCGATCGAATGACCGATCAGCACATCGGGAGTGAGGCCGAACGACTCGACGAGCCGGAACAACGCCACCTCGAACGCGAACAGCGCGGGCTGCGTGAACTCGGTGCGGTGCAGCAAATCCGCACTCGCGGCGCCGAAGACGACGTCCTGCAGCGAGACACCCGGCCCGAGCAAGCGATCGAATTCGGCGCACAACTCGTCGAACGCCGCGGCGAACACCGGAAACGCCGCATACAACCCTGCCCCCATGCCCACCCGCTGCGCACCCTGACCGGTGAACAGGAAGGCCGTCTTCCCCGATCCGGCCACACCTTCGAGCGCACCGGCGGACGTACCGGCCGCCAACTCCGCCAACCCGGACAGCAACTGGTCACGATCGCTACCGGCCACCGCGGCGCGCCGATTCCATTGCGCCCTGGTTTCGATCAGCGCGGACGCCACGCTCCGCAGGTCGGCGTCCGGGTGTTCGAGCAGCCACGCGTGCAGCCGCGCCGCCTGGGCGCGGAGCGCGTCATCGGTCTTCGCCGACACCAGCAACGGAACGACGGTTGCCGCGCACGCCGGACCGGCTTCGGTATCGGCGGACTCGCCGTCGGACCCGGCGACCGGCGCGGGCGCTTCCTCCACGATCACATGCGCGTTCGTGCCGCTGATCCCGAACGACGACACACCCGCACGGCGCACCCGCTGCGCCGACGCGGGCCATGCTTCCGCCTCGGTCAGCAGCCGCACCGCCCCCGCCGACCAATCCACGTGCGGCGACGGCGCATCCACGTGCAGCGTCTTCGGCAACACTCCGTGGCGCAGCGCCTGCACCATCTTGATCACACCGCCGACACCCGCCGCCGCCTGCGCATGACCGATGTTCGATTTCAGGGAACCGATTCGCAGCGGCTCGTCCCGCTGCTGTCCGTACGCGGCGATCAGGGCCTGCGCCTCGATCGGATCTCCCAGCGACGTGCCCGTACCGTGCGCCTCGACCGCGTCCACATCAGTGGGCGTCAGCCCCGCCGCGGCCAGCGCCGAGGCGATCACCCGCTCCTGTGACGGACCGTTCGGCGCGGTCAAACCATTGCTCGCGCCATCCTGATTCACCGCCGAGCCCCTGATCACGGCGAGCACCTCGTGCCCCGAGCGCCGCGCATCCGACAGGCGCTCCAGCACCAGCACGCCCACGCCTTCGCCCCAGCCCACCCCATCGGCCGCCGCCGAGAACGCCTTACATCGACCGTCCCGCGACAGACCTCGCTGCCGGGAGAACTCGACGAACAGGAACGGTGTCGACATCACCGTGACGCCGCCCGCCAGCACGAGCGACGCCTCTCCGCGCCGCAGCGCCTGGCAGGCCAGGTGGATGGCCACCAGCGACGACGAACACGCCGTGTCCACCGACACGGCAGGGCCTTCCAGGCCCAACGTATAGGCCACCCGGCCCGAGACCACACTGCCCGTCGAACCGATACCCGCGTAGCCCTCCGCGATCGGTCCAGCGGCCCTGGCGGTGTGCTCGTAGTCCTCGTACATGACACCGGCGAACACGCCGGTATCGCTGCCGCGCAGCGAGGTCGGGGCGATACCGGCGTTCTCCAGGGCCTCCCAGGAAGCCTCCAGCAGCAGCCGCTGCTGCGGGTCGGTCGCCGCCGCCTCCCGGGGGCCGATGCCGAAGAATCCCGCGTCGAAGTCGCCCGCGCCGCGCAGGAAGCCGCCCTCCCGCGTGTACACCTTGCCGAAGCGGTCCGGATCCGGGTCGTACAGCCCATCGAGGTCCCAGCCCCGGTCCGCCGGGAACCCGCCCACCGCGTCCACTTCCGCCGCGACCAGCTCCCACAGCTGCTCCGGCGATTCGACGCCGCCCGGATAGCGGCAGCTCATGCCGACGATCGCGATCGGCTCGTCGATCTTCTCCCGCAACTGGGTCAGATCGTCGCGAGTCGTCATGAGCTCGACGGTGACCTTCTTCAGGTACTCCAACATGCGGTCGGACGATTCACCAGCGCTCGAGTCCACGTTTCACATCCCGGGTATCGCAGGGTCGACGAAGAAACCCGGCGTCGCGAGCAGCGGCGCGGGTCGGCGAGAACTACCGAGTAGTTCGATCAGGTATCGGTGACGAAGCAGCCGGTCGAGGTACCCGCGAGCGGGGTGGCTCGCCCGTGCTCGCCGGCCCGACCGTGTTTTTCGGCAGGAGAATGTTTCTCGGCGGTTACCGAGATGGACATCTCGAGGCCACCTTCACTGACGGTAAACCCGACACCATAGAGCACTTCATATACCACGATTCTTTATTCGCGGCGAACACTCTGTTTCCCATTGCTGAGAAGACGAACCCATGGCACACGCACAATCTTTCTTCGGCAGAGCAAAGCGACAGGACGACCGTCCAGTCGCGTGCTGAGCGTTAGCCTGCCAGCCGTTCCAGTTTCCCGCAAGTGATACGCGGACCTGCCCTGTTTCAAGATCGAACATGGACCCGCCGGGCCACCACAGGCGAATCGAGCCTCCCACCGACGCACGGAACGAGGAGAGGGCGAATGCCCGGCAGCAGGCCGCTCGCATCGATGTCGTGTGCGAATGCCGCGAGTGCGCACCGCTCGACTCGATGGGCAAACCACCGCCGAGACATCCGACGTCGCTGCGGTTCCCGAGCGCCGACCCGGCACGCGCCGGAGCGAAGCATGCGGTCCGCCTACGTACCATCCGGCAAAGGGGCGTAACAACCTCGTTGCTGGCTACCCATACCGAAAACAACTCCGAAAGAGGATATTGCCGTTTTCGGCCCGCCCGAATATTTCCTGTGAATTCATCAAGTGGGCAGATACCACAAGGCCACCTGGAGGCGCCGGAAGAGGAACGCAGGTCCGAACCGGATCAGAATACCCGCATTTCACGATCACTCGCCTACGACACGAATACTTGGAACACGCCCCACCCGCCGCTCGATACCCGAGCCATTTCGTTGAGTCGACATTCCACGCCACGGCAATGCGGTTTTGTTCACCTGAACAAAACTAATTCGAGCCGGTCGTATCGATACGCCCCGATGCCCACCGAGCGGGGGTGCGAGGGTCCGCTCGGTGGGCACACCGCCGCGCGCCGGGGACGTGCGCGCCGGACAGAGGCGGGTTGCGAGATCCCGTCCGGCGAGCGCAACGCGTGGCGGTCGGTGCTTCCGTCGAGCCCTCGGGCGAAGTCAGGGCACGAGCCACGCGCTCGACGGAAACAGGTCATTCGATGGCCGTTCACGCCGATCGACGGCACCGAAGCCGGATCAACGCTAGAACCGGCGAACACGACCCGCCCACCCGCCACGGCCGGGTCTGGAGACCTCACGACCGTACTCGACGCGGCTAGGGAAGCGGCACAAGAAGGCGAAGACGACCGGTCCCGGAATTCGCCGACGAGGTCGTCGGGCACAAGCGAGCGGCTCGCGGACGGTGAATTGTCCAGATCACCAGACGATTACGGTTCCGCAACGGCCTGCGGCCGCATCATGGACGGACGCTGCACCCCAGCCATCGGTGGCCATCCGGTGGCTAACCGCTTGGAGATCCCATGTCCGCCATCGTGGTTCGTCTCGCCCGCACCTTGCTGGGCGTGGTCGCCGTCGCCGCCGCCGCGACCCATCTCCCCTCCGCCGCGGCGGAGGGCTCGGGCTCCGCCGACTGGGGATCCGTGACCGCCGGACCACAGGCGCCGGTCCCCGCGCCCATGCCCACACCGCGCGGACCGGTGACCGCCATCGTCGTGCTCGGCTACGGGCTGCTGCCCGACGGCGCCATGCGCCCGGAGTTGGTCGACCGCCTGCACGCCGGATACCTGCAGGCGTTGCTGGCTCCCTTCTCGCCGATCATCGTGACCGGCGGCAACGCGCACAACGGTGTCACCGAGGCACGGGCGATGGCGGACTGGCTGATCGCTCGCGGCGTACCCGCGGCGCGCATCCATCTGGAACCGGAGGCGGCCACGACCGTGCAGAACGCCGAACGCTCGGCGACGATCATGCGCGCGATCGGCGCGCGCGACGTCGTGTTGATCACCTCGGCCGACCACCTCGCCCGCGCGGTGGGCAGCTTCCACGACGCGGGGGTGGACGTCGTCGGCACCGTGACTCCCGAGCAGATGCCGCCCCTGGTCTGGCGGTTCGGTCCGCTCTCGTGACGAGAGCGCGCCGTCGTCCACCATTTCGCGATACAGGAGCAACCATGAACGAGACCGCGGTGAATCCGGCCGATCAGGCCAGATCGCTCATCGACCATCGTTACCGTTCCACTCTCCGCTATGAGGTGGAACGGGAAAAGATCCGGGAATTCGCCCGCGCCGTCCAGGATTCCCATCCCGCGCATCGGAGCGAGGACGCCGCGGCCGAACTCGGCTTTCCCGGGCTCATCGCGCCCGCCACATTCAGCTCGATAATCCTCACCAGAGTGCACCGCGAAATTCTGGACACGCTGATCACCGGCTACGACCCGACCCGGATCCTGCACGCGGACCAAGTTTTCGACTTCGGCAGGCCGTTGCTGGCGGGCGATCGCCTCACCTGCGACGTCTATTTCGAATCGTTCCGGCACTTCGGCGATTACGACGTCCTCGCGATCAAGAGCGTGCTCATCGACCAGCACGGCACCGTGGTGCAGACCGGCTCCAGCGCATTGCTCGCCCGGGTGGGCGGTCGCGATCCGTGGTTGGCCGACGCCGTACGCAAGGTCGCCATGGGCCATCGCTCCCCGGACGCACCGGCGCGGGGCAGCGCCGTCGTCCCGGCCGCGGCGGATCACCTCGCGCCGACGCCGCTGCGCCGGATACCGCGTCCGCGCGTCGCTTTCGCCGACCTGTCGGTGGGCGCCGAACTGCCCCTTCGCACCATGCGCCTGTCCCGTGGCGACCTGGTCAACTACGCCGGGGTGACGGGCGAATCCAATCCGGTGCTGTTCGACGAGAGGGTCGCGGTCGCCAGCGGCCTGCCGACCGTGGTCGCTCCTGGCATGCTCAAACTGGGTCTGGCCACCTCGTTCTTGAGCTCCTGGCTCGGCGACCCCGCGGCCCTCACCCGGTTTCGTGTGCAGTTCGCGCACAACGCGCAGCACCTGCGCATACCACCGGTCGGCACCGGCGTGATCCAATTCCGCGGCCGGGTCACCTCGATCGACCCGCGCAGGCGGCGGGCGACCATCGCGGTCGACGCGCGCGCCGAGGGACGCAGACTGTTCGGCTATGCCGCCGCCGAAGTGCGCTTCCCATAGGCGAGCACCGGCTGATCAGGCCGCTGTACCGGCCCGATCGCGGACAGCCACGCGCGACAGGCCGACGAGCGAAGCCAGGCGGCGGTGCGAATCCAGCCGCGCGTCGCGATCGTAGGTGCTGGTGTGTACGAGGATTTCGTCGGCGCCCGTCCTGCCCACCAGCCGCTCCAGTCGGCCGGCGACCTCGTCCTCGGTTCCGTACAGGTGGCCGCGCAACCCCTCGTCGAAGATCCGGCGCTCCCGATCGGTCATGGTGCGCGCTTCGATTTCCACGGGCGGTATCAGGGGCGGGAACTCGCCATGGGTGCGCGCGTATGCGCCGGACCACGCCTCCGGCAGCAGCAGCCGATGCGCTTCGGGAGCGCTGTCGGCGATCACGATCGAGGCGGAGACCACGACGTAAGGCGCCGCGCCCACCGCGGCGGGGCGGAACAGTGCACGATAGCGCTCGATAGCCTCCACCATGCGGTCCTCCCCGCCGACCGCGGCGATGACCAGCGGCAGCCCGAAGCGGGCGGCCCGCTCGGCGCCGGACCCGGTGGCCAGCAGGAACGCCGGGATACGCAGCCCTTCGGCGGGCCACGCGTGCACCCCCTGTCTGCCCTCGGCGAAGTACCCCAGCAGCTCGGCGAGCTGGGCGTCGAAATCCTCCGCGTCGCGCTTGTCGTGCCCCAGCGCTCGCCGCACGCCGTCGGTGAACCCGACCGAGCGGCCGAGACCCATGTCGATGCGTCCCGGGTAGAGCGATTCCAGCACGCCGAACTGCTCGGCGACCACCAGCGGCTGGTGGTTGGGCAGCATCACACCGCCCGTGCCGATCCGGATCCGCTCGGTCGCTCCTGCCGCCGCGGCCGCGAGCACGGTCGGCGCCGAGCCCGCCACGCCGGGCACACTGTGGTGCTCCGACACCCAGAAACGGTGATAGCCCCACTGTTCGGCGAGCTGGGCGAACTCGACGGTCTCCCGTAACGCGGCCGGATGGCTCTGACCGCGCCGGACGCGCGAGCGATCGAGAACGGAGAACCGGACAGGGGACAGCGCCGAGGTCATATCGGTGTCAACGCGAGCGCGCCGCGCTCATTCCGCCGATTCACGACGGCGTGGGCAGCCCCAGTGCCTGCGCAAGCACCCGCCACGCCTTCGGCAGCTGCGCCTGGAAGTCCGGCCAGGTGTGCATGCCCGCCGCGGTGTACTCCAGGGTGGCGGGGATGTTCAGCTGGGACAGGCGGTCGGCGAACCGCTCGGTGCAGGCCCGGGCGCCCGCTTCCAGCGCAGCACCGCCGCCTGCGGTTTGCAGCGCTTCCGCGACCGACGGGGAGTTCGCGACCGACACCAGATCGGCTCCCGTCGGCAGCCCGGTGGCCGCCGAGAGGTAAACGGCGGTGTCGCGCAGGTTCTCCGCGTGCAGCAGGCTGTCGTGCGCGGCCCACTCCGGTGAGGTCGGCGGGCCCCAGAGATTGTTCACGTTGCCGCCGCGCGAGGCGACCGTGATGGTGGTCACCGCGTGCCCCAGCGGGTCGGCGGTGGAGTAGCACCCGCTCATCCCGGCGACGGCGCGATACCAGCCCGGATGGCGCTGGGCGAGCATCATCGCCGCCTGTGCGCCCATCGACACCCCGGCGATGGCGCGACGCCCGTCGGTGCGCAGCAGCGACTCCACGATGGGCGGGAGCTCGGTGGTGAGGAACGTCTCCCAGCGGTTGAGTCCGAGTGCGGCGTCCTGCCGGACCCAGTCGCTGTACATGCTGCCGGTGCCGCCGCCGGGCAGCACCACGTCCACCGGCTTGCCCGCGAAGAACTCGGCTGCCGCGCCCTTGGTCAGCCATGCGGACGTGGCATCGCCGTCGACGCCGTCGAGTAGGTACAGCACCGGGCGCGGCGCCGCTCCGCTGCCGCGCAGGATGTCGACGGTGATGATCCGGCGCATCGCCGCCGAGGCGATCGACAGCCGTTCGTGCCCCCCGCCCAGGTCCTCGATCGAGAGCAGCCCGGTGCGGGTCATGGCGGGGTCGACGGCGGGCGGCGGGGTCTGCGGCACCGGATCGGCGAGAACGGGCGCAGCGGCAGCGGTGGCGATGAGGGCCATCGCCACCGCGGTGATCGGCATACGTGGGCTCATCCGGCTGCGGCGGCCCGTTCTGCTTGTCTGGCCGCGGCGCGTTCACGCTGTTCCTCGAACCGGCGCGCCCGGATCTCCAGGTCTTCGAGGTAGGCGTGCAGTTCCTCGCGGGCTCGTTCGCCGTCGCCGGTCAGATCGTCGCGTTCGAAGACGTGCCACGCGCGCAGCACCGGACGCACCACCACATCGAGATGCTGACGCAAGTCGTAGATGCCGTGCTTGGCCAGCAGCACGGCGTTGCGCCGGAAATTCGGCTGGGTCAGCCCCGGCATCTGGAATCGGGTGACCACGCTGGTGATGGCGCGCAGCGCTTCGTTCGGCACCAGGTCGAGGGCCGCGGCGCTGATGTTCCGGTAGAAGATCATGTGCAGGTTCTCGTCGGCGGCAACTCGCTGCAGCATACGCTCGGCGACCGGTTCCCCGCAGGCCGCTCCCGTATTGCGGTGGCTGATCCTGGTCGCGAGCTCCTGCAACGTGACGTAAGCGACCGAATGGAGCAACCGCTCCTCTTCGCCGGGTGTGGCGAAACCTGTGGTCATATGCGCCATCCGCGCCTGCTCCAGCAGCACCGGATCGACCGCGCGGGTCACGACCAGATAGTCGCGCATCACGATGGCGTGGCGGTTCTCCTCGGCGGTCCACCGGCCCACCCAGGTACCCCATACCCCGTCCAGCGAGAACGACTCCGAGATCTCCCGGTGATACGACGGCAGATTGTCCTCGGTGAGCAGATTGGTGATCATCGCGGTCTGCGCGACCTCGGAAAGCGCGGATTGACCCGGCTCCCAATCGATTCCGCCGAGGGCGGCGAAATTGCGGCCGTCGTCCCACGGCACGTAATCGTGCGGATTCCAGGATTTCGCCTTGCGCAGATGGTCGTTGAGCAGGCGTTCGGCGGTGGGCTCCAGTTCGCGCAGAATATCGCGATCGGTCAACGCGGTGGTCACTCGAACTCCTTTGCTCACCCTCGAGATCAGGGCACAGTCGACGATAGCGGCGGAATATCAGGCAGAACGGCCGATCACGCGATCGTTGGGCGAGGTGACGATGGCCATATGGCCCGGCTGGGGCAGTTCACAAGCCGGGGCATCGCCCGCGTCGGCCACCCGATACAGCCCCGGCGGCCCGCCCGCAGCCCGCAGCCGGTCCAGCAGATCGTGGGCGCGACCGGCCAGTTCCGGGATGCGCGCGGTGCGGCCGGTGGCCACCGTGGCCGTCAACGGGACCTCGGCGGCCTCACCGACGATGGCCAGCACGTCGTCGGTCATGGTGAATGTTCCGGTGCGGGCGGGCACGTCGTCGAGCGGCACCAGCACCGTGCCGCCCGCGGCGGACAGCACCGACAAGGCCCGTGAGCCGAGCGGACCGGCCAGCGCGGCCTGCACGCGACGGAGTTTGCGCCGGGCCGCGTCCGTGCCCGTGCCGGGTCTTCGCTCGTCCGGATGCGCCGGAATGCCCAGCGCGACGACCTGATACGACCGTGCGATCGGAATGCCTGTCGCCCTGGCGAGTTCGCCGACCGCGTGCCCGCCCAGCAGCGCGGAGACCAGCGTCTGCGCCGCGGTCTGATGTTCCCGCGCGACCGCGCGGTGCTCGTCGACATAAGCGGTCGACGCCGCCACGGTCACCATCTCCAGTACGTGGACCGCCAATCGCGCACCCGCGAGAAAATGATCGGTTCGCTCGTCGGCGACCTCGTCGGCGAGGAATTCCAGGCCGCTACGGATTTCGTCGTGATATGCGCCGAGCACCGTTTCCAGTGTGATGCCCTCCCGCGCCCAGCGCGAGGCGAAACCGGCGATCTCCGGCGGCCGGACCGTCGCGGGCGCCGGACGCGGAGCCAGTAGTTCGACAGCGGCCGCCAGACAGTTCCGTGCGGTCGTCGCGACATCGCCGGACGCGTCGCGGCCGGAGCGCCCGGCCAGGTGTGCGACGAGTTTCGATGTCAACGTCTCGGTACTCGTTCTCGACTGCCTGCCCATCATGCCTCCCGAAGGTTAGCGTCGGATCGTGATGGAATCGAGATATGTTCCGCCGCATCGGGTAAGTCATCAGCGGCCGCCCGACCCGTTGGGCGCAATCACAACTTTCGCTGGAATTCGCGCAGCCCGCGTCCCGCACAGGCAGAACCGCTGCGGCACCGCTATTTTCGGATCCGGCCCGATGTCTCCGCGGGCGCACCGATTTCCGGAGTGTGTGACGCAGCGCCGTCCGCGCATTTCCGGCGCTGCGTCGAGATCACCCTAGATCCGTCGGCACCGCCCTGAGTAGTCCCCTCCGGCGCTCTGGGGACGGTTCATCGCGACCTACGGCCACGATTGGGACGTCACACAGTCCGTGTCGTCGCCGTGAGCCGGGGCGTCGCGTGCTATGAACCGAGGCATCGAAAGGCAAACCTGTGAGCTGTTCCATCAGATCATCCGAACCGCTGTGCAGCAGATCGCACCGCCGATAGCATCGAGCGCCGCGCTGCCGTACGGCGTCGCGACGAGTTTCGAAGGGCGACAACACATATGAGCGGTACGCGAGACAAGCTGGACGAGCTGCGGGGGATTCTGGAACTGGCCGAAGAGCCCGCAGGCGAAAACGGCATCGCGAAGCGCAAGACCAAGGGCATTCCCAGCGCGCGGGAGCGAGTGCGCGCGCTACTCGACCCGGGGAGTTTCGTGGAGACCGGCGCGCTGGTGCGCCAGCCGGGCACCCCGGGAGCCATGTACGGCGACGGCGTGGTCACCGGCCGCGGGCGGATCGACGGCAGGCCCGTCGTGGTGATCGCCCACGATCAGACGGTCTTCGGAGGCTCCGTCGGCGAGATGTTCGGCCGCAAGGTCGCCGCGGCGCTGGATTTCGCCACCAGGAACGCCTGCCCGGTCGTCGCGATCAACGACTCCGGCGGCGCCCGCATCCAGGACGCGGTCACCTCGCTGGCCTGGTACGCGCTGATGAGCCGCCGCCAGGAACGACTGTCGGGCTTCGTCCCGCAAGTGTCGATCATGCTGGGCAAATGCGCGGCCGGGTCGGTCTACGCACCGGTCAACACCGACATTCTGATCGCGACCGAGAAGTCCTACATGTTCGTCACCGGCCCCGAGGTGATCAAGGAGGTCACCGGCGAGGAGGTGACCATGGAGGAACTGGGTGGCGCGCAGGCGCAGGCGGCCAACGGCACCGTCCACCATGTCGCCGCCACCGAGCAGGACGCTTTCGACTGGGCCAGGACCTATTTGGGCTACCTGCCGTCAAGTTGCCTCGAGCCGGGCCCGGTCGTCAATCCGGGCCTGGAGCCGCAGGTCACGCCGCACGATCTGGAGCTGGACTCGATCGTTCCCGACTCCGATCGGCAGGGCTACGACATGCACGAGATCTTGCTGCGCCTGTTCGACGACGGCGACTTCCACGAGATCAGCGCGGCGACCGCGCAGAACCTGATCACCGGCTTCGCCAGGGTGGACGGGCGCAGCGTCGGGGTGATCGCGAATCAGCCGCTGGTCCTCGGCGGCGCGATCGACGCCAAGTGCTCGGACAAGGCGACGCACTTCATCCGGCTGTGCAATGTCTTCGGGCTGCCGCTGATCTTCGTCGTGGACACCCCCGGCGTGCTGCCCGGCGTGGAGGAAGAGCGCAGCGGAGTGATCAAGCGCGGCGGACGGTTCTTCCGCGCGGTGATCGAGGCGACCGTCCCGATCGTGACCGTCGTGGTCCGCAAGGCCTACGGCGGAGGCTACGCCGTGATGGGCTGCAAGCAACTCGGCTCCGACGTCAGCCTGGCCTGGCCGACCGCGCGCATCGCCGTGATGGGTGCGGAGAGCGCGGTGAGCATCGTCGGCAAACGGCAGCTCGCCCAGGTGGCCCCTGAGGACCGCGCGGCCGTGCGCGACGCCATGATCGAGCAGTACAACACGACGGTTGCCACGCCGTGGATCGCCGCCGAGCGCGGCTACATCGATGCGGTGATCGAGCCTTCGCAGACGAGACTGGAGATCCGCCGGGCGCTGCGTCTGCTGCGCGAGAAAGAGGCGAGCGCCGAGCCCAACCCCCGCAAGCACAGTCTTTTTCCGGTCTGAGGCGCAGCGGACCCGGTTATGCTGTGTCACAACATAACCGGGTCTATGTGGTGGGATCTCCGGCGATCAGCGGCGAACCGGGCCGTCCGGCACGCCGATGCCTTAATCTCAGGTCAGTGCCGGGCCCGCTTCGTTCGCCGCGTAGCGGCGCGGCACGCGACGTGCCCGCTGCGCCTGTTCCCTACCCTCGCCCGGCGGGCACGCCGCACCAAGGCTCAGCCGTGCCCCCAGGTGAGATCGGCCGCCACCCACTCGGTCTCCCACCTGCGCAGCCGCCGCCGATCGAGACCTCGGCGCAGCAGCAGATAGCTGCCGACGAGCACGATCGAAACGCCGAACACCGCACCGGCGGTCAGCATCACCGCCTTGCTGGCGGGCTGGGTCGACGACGGCGGCTCCACGATCGCGCCGCGTTCGTTCAGCCAGATCGGCACGGTGGAACCCGGCTCGACCACCGTGGTCGACTGATAGTCGCCGGTGTGGGCCACGCCGTCGGCGTCCTTCCAGGACACACGCGCGGGCACCACCGGCGCGTACAGCGGCGCCTTCCCGGTTTCGATCACGGTGGCGTCGACTCGATGCAAGCGTGCCGTCTCGGCCCGCACTGCGGCCGTCTCGACGCGGTACACCCGGCCGCCGACGGTCAGCGCGAGTATGGGCACGACTATCAGGAACACCAGGGCAAGCAGCACCGCGACACCGGTCTGCACACGATCTTCACTGCGGCGCAGCGGATTGCGATCCAAGCCGACGCGGCGGCACGTCCGGCGGTACATGTTCACCGACCCGGTAGGCATGACGGTGACTCCTCGTTGCGAATTTCGGCGGTGAGGGTGACGAGGGTGTCGAAGAACTCTTCGACGAGGCCGGGCAGGCCCATCGGATCAGGGCCCGCCGCCCAACTCTGTAGCGCCGCGAGCAGCATGCCCGCACCGGCGCCGACGGCGACGGCCGGACGCGGATCGGTCTGCGGATCCACGCCGAGCCGTGCCGCGATGATCCGGACGGACTCGCGTTGCCCGTCGATGCGGATGCGCTGATAGCCGGCGAACAGTTCCGGTTCGTCCTCGAAGCGCTGGAACAGCGCCCAGCGGCGGGCGAGCAGCGACGCACGGGCCCCGCCGTACTCGGTGGCGAGCCAATCGTGGACGGCGCCGCGGTAGGCGATCAGGGGCGGCTCGGAAAGGGGACGGTGGCTCAGGGCTTCGTTGAACAGGTGCACATCCTGGTCGACATCGCCGAGAATCGCCTCTTCGATGGACGCGAAGTGCCTGCTGAACGTGCGCCGGGTGACACCGGCCCGCAGCGCGATGTCCTCGACGGCCACCGCGTCGAGCCCCCGCTCGGTGAGCAGGTCGAACGCCGCGCGCGACAGCGCTTCACGGCTGCGCCGAGTGCGCAGCCGACGGCCGTCCAGACCGACACCGTCGTCGCTCATGCACCTGAGCATACCCCTATTGTCCCAATGGGACAATACTTTGCTCTTGCCCGGCATGCGCATCACCTCGCAGAGAAGATGCCCGCTTCGGGCGCGCCGAATCGCCCGGGAAGACGTCGGGAGGGCGGCCAGCGGCCGGTCAGCTTCTCGGGTTGTCCACCGGTTCGTCGACGGTCGGCGGAATGCCGTCGCGCAAGATCTGGAGCAGCTGGCCGGAATGCTCCGGTGACGGGGCCAGCAGCGAAAGTTGGTTCAGCACCGTGTAGTAAACGTCCAGGTCGGCGATCTTGTCCAGATACAGCGCGCTGGTCAGCTGCTGGAGATAGACGATGTCGGGCAGATCGGCCTCGGCGAAGCGCAAGACGGTGAACGCGCCGTCGGTGAGCGCGGGGCCGCCCACGTGATCGGCCAGGATCTGGATCGTGACGTTCGGCCGCGCCGCCGCGTGCAGCACGCGGTCCAGCTGCGCGCGCCAGACGGTCGAGCCGCCGATCCTGCGGCGCAGCGCGGCCTCCTCGATGAGCATCCACACCTGCGGCGGGTGCGGACCGGCGAGTATTTCCTGCCTGCGCATGCGCAGCGCGACCCGGCGTTCGATCGCGTCCTGCGGCTCGCCCGGATGCGACAGTGTGAGCAGCGCGCGGGCGTACTCCGGGGTCTGCAGCAGTTCGGGGACCGCCCGCGGCTCGTAGCAGCGGATCAGCCGGGCCGCCTGTTCCAGCCCGAGGTAAGTGTCGAACCACTTCGGCAACCAGTCGTTGTCTCGCGCCCACCAGCCCGACGCATTGGCCTGCCTGGCCAGTTCCAGGTATCGATCCCGTTCGGCGGGGTCGGTCACCTCGTAGAAGTCGAGCAGGTCGACCAGATCGCGTTCCCGGCAGCCGGTGCGCCCGAGCTCCAGCCGACTGATCTTCGAATGCGACCCGCGAATGGCCTCACCCGCCGCTTCCCTGGTGATCTTCCGGTCCTCGCGCAGGCGACGCAGCCGGCCGCCTAGAACCATCCGCAGCACCGTCGGCCCGCCTCCGGACACCGGCTGAGCGCCGAACCCCGCCGCATCGGCCGCCTGTCGTACGTTCGAAGGACGCATGCCCCGAGTCTGCCATGTTGTCCCAGTCGTTATCTACGGCCGAAAGTCCCTGTACCGCCGCGCATTCGTGGTTCCACCGGGCCGGTCAGGCCGAGCCGGACGGCAGCTCGACGATCTGCGGCTCACGCTCGCGCAAGGCCGCGATGAGATCGCGGGTGTACTCGGGGGGCGCGGCGTGCACCGACAGCAGATTCGCCACCGCCCGGTAAGCCGCGAGATCGGCGTCCTTGTCCAGGTACAGCGCGCCGGTGAGTTGCTGGAGATACACGATGTCCGGCAGATCCGACTCGGCGAAACGCAGCATGGTGAACGCGCCGTCGGAGACCGCGGGGCCGCCGACGTGATCGGCGAGCACCTGCACGGTGATGTTCGGCGCGTCCGCGACCCGCAGCAGGTGGTCGAGCTGGGCCAACCACACCTGCGATCCTCCGATTCTGCGCCGCAGCGCCGCTTCCTCGACGATCAGCCACATCTGAGGTGGGTCCGGCCTGGTCAGGATCTCCTGCCGGCGCATCCGCAGGGCCACGCGCCGCTCGATCGACTCCTCGTCCTCGTGCGGATGAGCGAGCACGAACAGCGCGCGGGCGTACTCGGGGGTCTGCAGCAGTTCCGGAACGACCCGCGGCTCGTAGCAGCGGATCAACTGGGCGGCATGCTCCAGCCCGAGATAGGTGTCGAACCACTTCGGCAGCCAGTCGGCGTCGTGATGCCACCATCCCGAGGTGTTCGCCTGCTTGGCCAGCCGCTTGAACTCCGCGCACTCCTCCTCGTCGGTGACGCCGTACAGCGCGAGCAGGTCCACCAGATCCCGCTCCCGGAAGCCGGTACGCCCCAGTTCCAAGCGGCTGATCTTCGAGTGCGAGCCACGGATCGCCTCGCCCGCTTCCTCCAGCGAGATGCCACACGCCTCACGCAGCCGACGCATCCGCCCGCCGAGGATCATCCGTAGGGCGGTCGGGCCGCCCTCGGCGGCGGGAGCCGTTCCACGAGCGATGGATTCGTTCTGAGGCCGCACTACCGAAGCACGCATGTACCGAGTCTCGCATGTGCGGTGCCCGCACTCCAGCACCGAACCCCACGAACGGCAGTGTATGCGCAGGTGTAAGCACATCCGCAAGACCATTTTCAAGGTCGCCGGGATGACTGCTCGTCCCGCAGCCCGAGTACCGCCAGCAGCGACCATCGGTCCGGCAGCAGACGAACTACGGAAGGCAAAGCGACGAGTTGGCCGCAGGGCGCGCGGCGATACCGAAAACCATTGCGGCCGAGTAGTTCCGCTGCGCGACCGCGCACCGAAGCGATGACCGCACGACCCGGTGCCCGCCGCCGCCGAATCCGGTGACGGCGGGCCGCTCGGTTCAGCGCAGCACTACGTCCGCCGTCGCGCGACCGAACAGCTTGCGGTCACCGCAGGTCGCGGTCAAAGCGATGGTGGCCGCGCGGCGCTGTGGGTCCAATTGCTTGACCCGACCGCGGAATTCGATCGCGCTCGCCCTGGTCGCCGGAACCGGGGCGAACCCGGCGAACCGCACCCCGTACCGCGTGACGGCGGCCGGATCACCGAGCCACGAGGTGAGATACCCGGCGCCGATGCCCATGGTCAGCAGTCCGTGCGACACCACGTCGGGCAGTCCGGCGCTGCGCGCGACCACGTCGCTGAAGTGGATCGGGTTCGAATCACCGGAGACGCCTGCGTAATTCACCAGATCACCACGAGACAGCAGCACTGTTCGCGGGGCCAGTTCCATGCCGACGGACAGGTCCTCGAAAGCGGGGACGGTGCGGGGCGTGCGCGGCTCGTCGGGGGTGTCCGCTTGCAACGCCTCGTCGAAGCTCTCGACCAGCCCGCCGTCGTCGCCGGACCCGCGCCCGGCCGCCGCGTTCGCACGGTCGGCGGCCGACTGCCCGGTCATGATCACGCCCTCGACCGCCGCCCGCAGATCGGCGGCGAGGTCCACCCCGGTCTGCGCCACCGCCGTGGTGTGCGCGGTCTGCAACACTTCCTTGTGCTGGTTGCTCAGCACGTTCCTGGTGACCATGAAGTCCTTGTCACCGAACTGCCGGAACGACTCGATGTAGGATTCGCACCGCACCTGGTCGCCCGCGACGATCGGCCGGTGCACCCGGATCGTCTGCTCCGTCTGCAGCACCTGGCCGAGGTCGTACCCGGTGAGCACGGACTCGAACATCTTGCGCTGCATCAACATGAGCACGATCGACGAGAACGTCATCGGCGCGACGAGCCCGTCGAAGCCGAGTTCCGCCGCGGCGTCTTCGTACCGGTGGGCGGGATGGCCGTCCTGCAGCGCTCGCGCGAACTCCCGGATTTTCTCGCGCCCCACCTCGTATGAGTCGGTCAGGCGATATTGCCGCCCCACCAGTGCCTTGGCTTGTTCGGACGCGGTGGTCGTGATGTCGTTCATGTGCCTCTCTCGGGAATCCGCCGTCACCCCCGACCGGCCCGGCCCACCGTACCGAAGCCGCGACGACGCCGCAGGAGCGCCCTCGCCAGATCTGGGCATACCAACCGAAGGGCCGAAGGGGACATAGTCTTGATCGCCATCGCGGGCACACCGCGTTACCGGATTCCCCCGAGCGCCGTCACACGGTCAGCACTCGTCGGGCGCAGGCACTCCCCGCAGCCTGTCGTCCAGCCAGATCATGGCTTCCGGATAACCGAGCGCACCGGCGATGATGTGCTCACCAAGCACACTGCGGTACACCGCGGGCACGCCGAGTCCGCACTGCTCCAGATAGAGATCGCGCGCGCCCTCGGCCGGGATCCAGAACTCCTGCTCGCCGTTGTAGACGTAGAGCGGAGTCGCCGACCGCATCCCGGCCATCTTCGTCACCCGATAGATGTCCGCGGCCAGCGCCGAATGCAGCGGATCGGGGAAATTCGCGGCGATGTCGATCGGCAGCATCAGCACGCCGATCGCTCCGAAGCTGCTGCCGCACATGTTCTTCACCGGCGAGGTGGCCACCCATCGGGCGAGATTGTTCATCCCGGCCAGGATCTCCGGCCGCTCGCGGCCGATGCCGAACACGGCACCCATGAATATCGCCGAGGCGAGGTTGCCGTTCATGCTGCGGGCCAGGATCTCGAAGTCGGCGGGCACGCCGCCCAGCGCCGCGCCTACGATCACGTCCGCCAATTCCGGTGCGTAGCCGTCGATCAGCTTCACCGCCCCGTGCGTCGCGATCGCGCCGCCGGAATATCCCGCCAGGCCGAACTTCGCGGCGCCGAACTCCTCCGGCAGCAGCCCGCGCACCGCCCGGATCGAGTCGAGTACGGCGTGCCCGGCCACGATGGGTTCGGCGTAGGCCATCGAAGGGCCCTCGTGGTCCGGGATCAGCACGGCGTACCCGCGCAGCGCCGCCAGATGCGTCGTAGGCGGCAGGAAGTCGGTGGTGCTGGTGTCGGGGTTGAGCCCGTGCGCGAGGGTGTATCCCGGCGTGCAGGTACGGCCGAGGGCATCGATGGGCAGGTTGTTCACCACCACCGGCCGCTGACCGGGCCCTGGCCACGGTGCGGCGGGAACGATCAGCGTCGCCGTGGCGTACGACGGTGCGCCGTGCGCGTCCGTCGTACGGTACTTCACCAGCAGCGCACGCTGGATCGGCAGCAGGAGCAACGGCGCGGCCGTCGCGCGCACGTCGCGGACCTCGATGACCTGTCCCTCGGCCGATTCGTCGAGATTCGCGGGCCGTAGGTCGAACATCGGGTCGCCGACGGCGGAGGGCAGCGTGGCCGAGCGCAGCGCGGCCAGCGACGGCGACAGCGTAGTCGCCTCGTGCGCAGGCGAAATCGGCTCCGGCAGCGGCGCGATCGGCGGCGGCGGGATCACCTGATCGATGAGTTGTTGTAGCGCGGGCAGCAACCCGCCCGGCGGCGGCGCGGGCGGCGGCTCTGCGGCGGCGGGGACGGCCAGGACCGAGCTGGCGGCGAGCAATGCCACAGCAATGGCACGCGAAATCTTCATGGCACACGCCTTCGGGTGCGAACGGCAACGTCGTCTGGCACCCGGGCGCACTGGCCTTCGACCCCCGAAATGTCCCCTGTCAGACCGGGAGCCAGGACGTCAGGCTACGTCAGCGCCCTGGACTGGACGCAGTAAAGCGTCCGAGTTGTGTTGTCGCGTATCCATATCGCAACAACCGGCCGAGACCCCTTTCCGAAGAGTGGGGTCCCGGCTCGGCCGTTCACGTATCGTCGCTCAGCAATTGCTCGGCGCCGGCTCCCCTCGGAAACGAGCGTCCAGCCAGTTCAGTGCCGCGGGAATACCGAGCACCGCCGCGGTCAAATGGTCCGGCACCGGGATCTCCTCGGTCTGCACCCTGGCGCCCGCCGAACACCATCGCTTGTCGGTGTTGACCACCGCGTCGATCGGGATAAGGCCGTCGATCGGCGAATGCCATTCGAACACCGGCGTCTTCGGCACGCCGTCGTAGAGTTCGAGGCTGTTCTCCTCGACCACGGCGCGCGCGGTGTTGTCGGTGATCATCGAGGTCGTCTTGGCGAAGTCCAGCGCACCGTGACCCGCCCCCGTCGAGAGGATGTCATTGGTGCAGCTGTTGGCGATCTGCGCGCGAGCGGCCAGACCACGTTCGTTCAGCTGGTCGCTCAGCGGGAAGCGAGTCGGGTACTCCCGTTCCAGCCCGAACCCGGCGGCGAACGCCAGACCGAACACCGGGTGCGGGTTGAGCCCCAGCCCCTCGAGCATCTTCACCAGATTCATCGGCACGCCGCCCATGGCCGCGCCCGCGATGTCGAGTTCCGGCGCGTACTTCGGCTGCAGAGCCGCGGCCCACGCGGTGGCCATCCCGCCGCCGGAGTATCCGACCATCGCCACCGGGCTGCGCTGCACCCCGAGTTCGTTGACCTGCTTGACGGCGCGGATCCCGTCGAGCGTGATCTGCCCGCCGAGCTTCGCGGCGCCGTAGGCGAAATTCGGGCCGAGGTGGTCGGGCAGCGCGACGCTCCAGCCGCGCGCCAGCAGCACGTTCCAGCCGGGCGCTTCCCGCACGACGAGGTTCGGGTCGCCGGTGTAGAGCACCCGGGAGACCGAGCACTCCGAGCCGAGCCCGTTGATGATGTGCTGGAACGACAGCAGCGGACCGTCCGCGCGATGCGCCTTCGGCGTCAGCACCGTGGTGGTCGCCGCGATCGGTTTCCCCTCCGAACTCGTCGACCGGAATCGGATCACGGTCACCGTGGTCTCCGGGAAGATCGCCAGCGGCGGCATCACCCTGGTCGCGATCACGTCGCCGGGCTTGCGGTCGGCGATGTCCGCGGGCGTCGCGTAGAAGGGATCCGGATCGGGTTCGGGATACAGCGGCGCGCTGGTCGCCGCGCCGGCCATGCTCGCGATCAGCACCAGCCCCGCGGCCATCGCTCCGATCGCACGTGCGAGACGTCTTCGCCCCACTCCCCTACCCAACGAACGTGGGCGCTGACTCATCGACGTGTGCCTCCTGAATCGTCCGACGCTGTGCTCATCCTCGGCAACATCACCCGCGCTGGGTACCGCCCGACGCGATCATGTTGACAATTCACAAGTTTGGGTCGCCCGGGCTGTGCCCGCGATGCGCCCCGGCTGGTGACTGTACCCCACGACGCCGCGTCCGTTCTGTGACATTTCCAGCCGATAACCTGCAACATGTTCTCAGCAGTGGCGGCCCTTTACCGTCAGTCCTACCGGCGCGGCTGCCGCGCAGGCCGGAAGGAGACAGTGGCATGGACGGCACTGTGCGCAGACTCGCTGACCGCGACGACACCCGAGAACCGCCGACCCGGCGTATCACCGTCTACTTCGACGGGCCCACTCCCGAGGACGCGCTGGTCCTCGAATACGCGGCCACCAAAACCGAGGCGTGGGAGTTCACCTCGGCCGCCGCACACGCCGGGCTCACCGTCACCGTCGACGGCCAGGTCCGTCCCGGCCTGCGCAGGCTACCGTGCCATTCGCTCTGGCGCTGAGTGAGCGGACTCAGGGCCGATCGAGCACGCCACGCAGGAAGTCGAGCGCGTCGGGAAACGCCTCGCGCGCCGCGCCGAGATGATCGCCGGGATACCAGTCCACCCGCAGATCGGTGCCCGCGCAGCGCAGCTCGGCGATCAGCTCGAGCGTCAGCGGCACGGGCACCTCCAGATCCGTCAGCCCTTGACCGAGGTACAACGGCACCGAGTAGCCGCTCGTCGGCACCTTCAACATCGCGCGCACCGCGGCCAGCAGCGCGGGGTCGTCCAATGGCCGCGACAGCATGGCCCCGATGCCGATGCCGGACACCTGCGCGTCCGCCTCGGCGGCGCAGCCCGCTTCCACGATGCGCAGGACGTCCCGGCCCACCGGGGTCAGGTAGCCGTCGATGTCCAGCTCCGGCGCACTGGCGCGCAATCCGGCCAGCAGCATGCCGAAATAGGTCGTCGTCTTCTGCAGCGGCAGCCGCGGCAGCCAAGGCCCCGCCAGCGGGAACACCACGTCCAGATTCGACGGTGCGCCGGTCGCGGCCGCGCCGCGCAGATCGAGTTCCGGTGCGTCGCCGGGCGCGAGATGGGCGGTGAACAGCGCGGCGTGCCCGCCCTGCGACTGACCGAACACCGCCCAGCGGGTACCGAGCGAAGGGGCGACCGCCCGTGCCGCGCGCACGCCGTCGATGATGCTGCGGGCCTGGGCGGGACCGTCCAGATAGGGATGCACGCCGGGGGTGCCGAGTCCGACGTAGTCGGAGATCACCACCGCATAGCCCGCGCGCAGCAGATCCGGGTACACCGACGTCAGGTAGTAGTCCCGGGGTCGCAGCGTGAACGCGCACTCGTCGGCGATCCCGGAAGTGCCGTGCGCGTAGGCGACGATCGGCCAACCCCCTTGCGGCGGAGCGCCTTCGGGCAGATAGAGCACTCCGGTGCTCAGCATGGGCCCGCGCGGGCCACGCGACCGATACGTCAGCCGTTCGGCGGTCGTCGCCCCTGCCACGTGCAGACGGTCCGCCAGTTCCGCCAGGTCCGTCACTGTGCCGGGCGCCTCGTCCACCCCGGCGTCCGCGGGCCCGGCCAACGCGACCGTCACCGAGACCACGACGCCCGCCGCCCCCACCATGAACCGTCCACACCGCACCGACCGACTATCCCCAGCCGCGGCCGCACCGGCAAGCCACCACAATCGGTGGCCCGGCCGGGCGACCTCGCCGGGACCGCCCGGGCTCGCTAGGCTCGGATGAGCACGCCGGAAACCGGTGCCGAGGAGAACACAGGAGGCTCGACCGTGGCGCAGCGGTACCCGTATCGCCTCGTCACCCGGCGCCGCGCCGCCGTACTGCTCGCGGCGGGGCTGCTGCCTCTGCCGATCGCCTGTGGAAACGATTCGCCCGATCCTTCGGCGGACACGACCACGACCGCAGGCACCACGACCACCACCGTACCGACCGCGCCGATATCGATACCGCAGGCCGCCGTGCCGTCCGTCGACCCCTACGCGGGACAGCCGCTGATCGATCACGTCGCCTGGACCGAAGCGATCGACGGACCCCGGCTGCTCGTCTTCCCGACGCAGGCCGGTCGGCGGACCACCTTTCCCGGCTCGGACGAACGGGCGTGGCAGGAGGTCGTGGCCGAGTCGGCGGACGCGGACGCACCGGGCATGCGCGATCAGTTCGTCTGCCACTGGGCGTGGGCCCGGCTGGTCCAGCCGGACAAGCCGAGCTGGAACCTGGAACCGTGGCGCCCGGCGGTGGGCTACCAGGCCACCGTCGAAGCGCGCTGTAATCCCGGCGGCCCCGAGCGCTGAGCGCGGGCGCCGCCCCGACCGGAAGGAGCGATCCATGCGCGTCGTCATCGCAGGCGGACACGGGAAGATCGCATTGCTGCTGGCCCCATTGCTCACCGCGAACGGCCACGAGGTCGCCGCCCTCATCCGCGACCCCGAGCACGCCGCCGACGTACGCGCCACCGGCGCCGAACCGGTGCTGTGCGATCTGGAGAAGGCGGGCACAGACGAGGTGGAGGACGTTGTAAAAGGCGGCGACGCGGCGGTTTTCGCCGCCGGCGCCGGGCAGGGCAGCGGCGTGGACCGGAAATACACCGTCGACCTGGGCGGCTCCGTCCGGCTGGCCGAGACCGCCGAGCGCACCGGAGTGCGCCGCTTCCTGCAGATCTCCACGATGGGCGCGGGGCAGCCGGTCGCTCCCGGTTCCGACGACGTGTGGGCGGCGTACATCGACGCGAAGACCAAGGCCGAAGACGATCTGCGCGAGAGAGATCTCGACTGGACCATTGTGCGCCCCGGCCGCCTGACCGACTCCCCCGGAACCGGTCTGGTGACTCTCGCGCCGGCCCCGGTCGGGCGCAGCGAGGTCCCGCGCGCCGATGTGGCCGCCGTACTGGCCGGACTGCTGCCCGCCGCGCCCGCATACGGGCTGACCCTCGAACTCGTCTCGGGTGACACTCCGATTAGCCAGGCAATTGCACATCTGACCGATTGAGCTGTCGCGCACCCCGCTACCGCCCTTGCCGATCGACCGCAACGGTCACGATGGGAGAACAACCGTGTTCAGTCGAATCGTCTCGATGAAGATCCGCCCCGGCTCCCGCGCCGAGTTCCTGGCAGCCATATCCCGCAGCGCCGACGCCTCCGTCCGGACCGAGCCCGGCTGTCTGCGCTTCGACATCTGCGCAGATCGGGTGGACCCCCACCGATTCTTTCTCTATCAGCTCTACACCGACGACGAGGCGGCGGAAGCACACCGTTTCACCGAACATTTTCTTGCTTGGCGGGCCGCGGCGGACCAATTCGTCGAGCCGGGTACACAGATCGATTACAGCACGGACGTCCTATTCGGCCGCGACTGAAATTTCGCGTCGGGCACCGTTTCCGCAAACTTCCGGCCGCGAAATACGCAGTGCGCACGTGCAATCGATCGTGCAGATGTGCTTGCATCTGAAAGGTACGGCGGCATAAACTCGGTCCCGCAACGCTTTACAGGGGACCACCAGGGGAGGCCGCGTGGGCGAGCCGAAGGCCGAAGCCGCCATGGGTTTGCCGCCGCCAGAAACAGGGGCATTCGAATGGAACATCCACTTACCGGCGGCCGGTTCGGATCAGCCGACACCGCACTGGCCGACCAGCCGGCGAACGGTAGACATATGAGCACATTATCGGCCCACAGCGGCCACACCGATACCGCATTTTCCCGAGAAACCGCCGTGGCATACGTGATCGATGCCGTCGAATCCACCGGGGCGGCGACTCGGCACGATTTCGATATCGACCGCATCGTCACCACCGCGCACGCGATGGCCGACGACTGGGATCTCGAGGCATTGCAGCCCGCTACATTCTGGCGAATCGCCTCCAGCTTCATCAAGCAGTAGATCGTCCCGCCGTCCGAGCCCGGCGGATAACGAAATTTTCGGCGGCTACCACCGCCGAGCGATTGGACAGCAAAGAAAAACCGAGCGGCCACCTCCGATTTGGGAGGTGGCCGCTCGGCGTATCGGGTCTTCGGCGGCGCCGAGACTACCGCGTGGCCTCAGCGCCCTTCGGCATACTTCTCCATGATCGCGATCGACTTGTCCGGGCGCTCGGCCTGCACACTGAGGCGGTCCATCACCGACAGGTACAACGCCAGGTCTTGCCGCCGCTCGAGATACAACGCGCTGGTCAACTGTTCGAGATACACGATGTCCGGCAGTTCGGCCTCGGCGAAACGCAGAATGCTGAAGGAGCTGCCCGCCGCGGCGTGCTCCCCCGCGGTGAACGGCAGCACCTGGATCGTCACATTGGGCAGCTTCGCCAGCCGGACCAGATGCAGCATCTGCTCTCGATGCACCTGCGCGCCACCGACGGGCCGCACCAACGCGGCCTCGTCGAGCACCGCCCACACCACCGGCGGGTCCGAGCGGAAGAGGATTTCCTGCCTGCGCTGACGCACCGCGACCCGCCGATCCGTGTCGGCGTCCTCGTACCCGAGCGATACGACCGCCCGGGCGTATTCGGGCGTTTGCAGCAGTCCGGGAACAAGATGCGACTCGTAGGTGCGGATCTTGCTCGCGGCCTGTTCCAGGCCGAGGTAGGTGCCGAACCACTGCGGCAGCAGGTCGCTGTAGCGATGCCACCAGCCGGGCTCGTTGGCCTGCCTGGCCAACTCGAGGAACGACTCGCGCTCCTCGGCGTCGTGAACGCCGTAAAGGGTCAGCAGGTCGCGGATGTCGCGTTCCTTGAAGCCGGTACGGCCCAACTCGAGACGACTGATCTTGGCGTGCGATCCCCGGATCGCATCACCCGCCGCTTCACGGGTGATGCCCTTCTTCTCCCGAAGCTTGCGCAGCTGGCCGCCCAATGCGATGCGTAGCACGGTCGGACCACGTTCCGCGACAACGGATTGCACATGACCATCGTCATCGGGTTCAGCGATCATCGAGTTCGTCTCCGATACTCCGGGGGTTGCCCACAGTGTGTCACAACCACCTGTCGCGAGACACACCGCACCGACCGCCAATGTTACCGCTCAGCTAGTCAAATAGTCGAACTCCCCGGCCTTCGCGCCGCGGACGAACGCGTCGATCTCCGGACGCGTGTAGATCAAGACCCCGCCTTCCGGGTCCCGCGAGTTACGTACTGCCACCTGGCCGTTGGCCGTTTCGGCCACCTCGACGCAGTTGCCGCTCGGATTACTGAAGGAACTCTTTCGCCAAGTTCCGATGATCTCGTTGGTGGATGTATCCGACATCTTCCCCACTCCTCCGTTACCGCAGTCAGGCGATTCGGTTCGTGCAGATGCACGTTCAAACGTTCTTGCATCTGCACCGACACCGGACGATAGCACGAAGTTCGCCCTCTGTGCGCCCACGGATCGGCGTCATCCGGCGACAGATGTGAAACACGATCACCTCGACCCGGAAACACCGAGATCAGCTCGCCGATCCACCCCTCTGGACGCGCGCGAATCTTGTACTGTCACAGTGCACATCGGATGTACCAGTCATTCGCGACAACCCCACGCACCCACCTGCACGGCAGTGCCGCGGACCCGTTTCTGCCTAGGAGTACAACCCCATGACCGAAGACCACAGCCCCCTCATCCGAACCGACATACCCCACTCCGCGCGCATCTGGAACTACTGGATGGGCGGCAAGGACTATTACGAGATCGACCGCATCGCAGGCGATGCCGGGATCGAGGTGGATCCGGACATCACCACCATGGCGGTGCAGTCGCGCCAGTTCCTCATCCGCGCGGTGCGCTACCTCGCCGGGGAGCAGGGCATCCGCCAGTTCCTCGACATCGGGACCGGCCTGCCCACGATGCAGAACACCCATGAGGTCGCCCAGAGCGTCGCGCCGGAGTCCCGGATCGTGTACGTGGACAACGATCCGCTGGTGCTCACGCACGCGCGGGCGCTGCTCACTTCCACCACGCCGGAGGGCGTCACCACCTACATCGACGCCGACTACCACGATCCCGAGCGGATCATCACCGACGCCAAGCACGTCCTGAACTTCAACGAGCCCATCGCCGTGATGTTCATGGGCGTGCTCGGCCACGCCAAGACCTACGACGAGTTGCTGCGCATCGTGCGCACCGTGCTGGACGCCGTGCCGTCGGGCAGCTACCTGGTGATGTGGGACGGCACCGACGACAGCAAGGCGTATGTCACCTTGTGCGAGAACTACACCGGCACCGGTGGCACTCCTTATGTCCCCCGCCCGCAGGCTCAGATCAAGGCCGTCTTCGACGGTCTGGAGTTGGTCGAGCCGGGCTTCGTGTCCATCACGCAGTGGCGCTCGGGCGCCACGGAGGTGGGCGAGTCCCGTCCGATCTCCGCCTACGGCGCGGTCGCGCGCAAGCCGTAAGGCCCCTGAACGCCAAACCGCAAGCGGCACAGCGGCGGTCGCCGGTCACCACCGGCGGCCGCCGCCGGTTTTTTTCTCCGACCGATCGTGCAGATGTACTTGCATTTGCAAGCGACGGAGGAATAGACTCGAACTCGAAATCGGGGAGGTACGCAGGGAGTTCGAGTCTGCGCTACCAGTACGTCGGCCTCCCCGCCGCACGTCGGACGCGAGGGGTAGTCGAATGATCGAGCCATTTCGAACTTCCCCCCGGGTTGCCGTCATCGATGGCGCCGGCACCGAGCCCTTCCGCCAGTACCCTGCGCCCGAGTTCGCCGCGACGGATTGCAGTGTGGAGCCCCGCGGCCTCACCTACCGGCAGGCCCGCGACATCCTCTACGCCCACGAGGTCCACGGTCCGCAGTGCAGGCAGTGGCTGGCGGCAGCCGCGTATCTGTCAGCCGGGCTGGACGACGAATAACAGGCCACATCCCGGCGCGCGAGTGCCTCGCCGCTTCGTAAACCCTGCTCCAGCACCGTAATCCGGGCCGCGCGCTGCGCGTCCGTCATCGGGTCACTACGGAATGCGGAGCGATCCCAAGCGATCTCACAGATCACTCCCGGTCCACACAGCCCTTTCGTATAGTGATCGATCGACTCGGGCGCGATTTCTCGCACGCCCGACGTGGCATTGGGGAGCGAACTCGTCATGACCTACTCCGCGTTGGATCTGTCCGCCGACTCGTCCGACCCGGTGCTGGAAATCGGTGGACAGCCGGCTTCGGTGCCTTTGCAGAACACCGACAGCGTGGCCTCGCACATGGTCGGATATTTCGAGAACGTCATGGCGCCCTGCCGCACCCTGCCCGGCGAGCAGATCCGCGGTGACGTCACGAAGCTCACCCGCAGCTGCCTGAACCTCGCCGCAGAGATGTTCGACCGGCGAACCGTGCCGGACGAGGAGCAACTCGGCCCGGTGCGCGCGGCCGCCGCCCGCTGGGCGCGCGAGGGCGTGCCGTTGAGCACCATCCTGCGCGCCTACCACGAAGGATTGCGCATCGCCTTCGGTCTGGTCACCGCGCCCGCCGAGGCCGACGACGTCGAGGAGGTGCTGGTCGCCGCCGATCTGCTCCTCGAACTGCTCGAGGCGATCACCGCGGCGGTGTCCGATGCCTACGTCGACGAACAGCACCTGGTCGCCAAGGAGCATCAGACGGCGGCGCAGACGCTCGCCTCGGCGCTGCTGAGCGGCCGCGGCAGCTCGGCTCTGGCCCGCCAGACGGGTATTCCGATCGCGGAGGCGTATCAGGTTGTCGCCCTGTCGATTCCGGAGCATCCGGACGAGCGCGATCCGCGCGTCGACGGGAACGTCGCCGCGCGCCGGAAACTGCGACGGCTACAGTCCGAGCTGGCCACCGTGTTCGCCTCCCGCGCGCTCGCGCTGCTCAGCGCCAAGGGCGGCACACTGCTCATCCCGTCGGGCGACGAGGCCGAGACCGTCCTCACGGCCGCCACGCTCGAGCTGCTCGCCGTCGCCGCCGAGGTCCCGCTCACCGCGACCGTGGTGCCGACCGACACCGATCAGATCCCCGAATCGGCCGATCAGGCACACGAGCTGCTCAATCTCGTGCGCGTCGGCGTCCGGCCGCCCGGTCTCTACCAGATGTCGGATCTGGCGGTGGAGTATCAGCTCACCCGCAGCGGCCCGGCCACGCGCCGGATCGCGACCATCCTCGACCCGCTCGACGCCCATCCCGAGCTGTTCGACACCATGCGCGCCTACCTGGGCAACGACATGAACCGGCAGCTCACCGCGCGCCAGCTCTTCGTGCACCCGAACACCGTCGACTACCGCCTGCGCCGCATCGCCCAGCTCACCTCGATCGACCTGGCGACCTCGGCGGGCATCTCACAGGCGGCGATCGCCCTGCTGGCCCGGGATCTGGACCGCAGCGTCGCCCGTCGCCTGTGACGTCCGCGCCGTGACCTGATCGTGGCCTGTAACGGATTCGTGCTGGTCACCGGACCGTGAACTTGCGATCCTGGTAGTGCCGCGACGTCTGGATGGTGAAATATGCGAATTTCGGAGATCCTGCACAGAAAAGGCAGCGACGTGGCCACGGTCGCGCCCGATACGACGGTACGCACACTGCTCGCCACGCTGGCCGAGCGGAACATCGGCGCTGTCGTCGTCTCCCCCGACGGCAACACGATCGCGGGCATCGTCTCCGAGCGCGACGTGGTACGCAGTCTGCACGCGTGGGGCGCGGACCTGCTGGACATGCCGGTCTCGGCGATCATGACCTCCGCGGTGCGCACCTGCGCGCCCGAGGACCGGGTCGACGGCCTGCGCCGCACCATGACCGACCACCGCATCCGGCATCTGCCGGTGGTGCACGAGGGCAGGCTGGTCGGCATCGTGAGCATCGGCGATGTGGTCAAGAGCGCGATCTCGGAATTGGCGGACGAACGCGAACACCTCGTGGAGTACCTGCAGGGCAGATATTAGAGCTCGCTGAGGTTCCCCAGATCGGCCGAGAGCCAGTGCTCCGGCCGCAGGAATACGGCGACCTGCTCACCGTAGGCCTCGGCCGCCTTCAGGTAGGTGTCCACCGATTCGGCGGGTACGTACCGCGCGGCCATTTCACGGTGCATCTCGTCGGTCATCGGGGTGATCCGGGTGACCGGGCCCTCCACGCTCACGTAGCGGACCGTGGGTTCGGCCTGCTGCACCATCAGACCGAACCGGCCGGTCTCCCGGATGTAGCGCATCTTCTGCGACTCCGGGCCGGTCAGGATCCAGACCTCGTCACCGGGACTGTATTGGTACCAGATCGGGACGGTGAGCGGGCCACGACCGGTGCCCGCGGCCACCGAGAACGCCGCGATATGCGGCTGCGCAAGGAACTCTTGACGCTCTTGCAGGGTCAGAGGCATACGTTCCAGGCTAGTCGTGAAAGCCTTTGTCCACGACAAAACTTCGAAGTCCGTATCGAAAATGCGTATCGTGGGTGACGTCCGAGTTACCGGTGGGAAGGGAGCGTCACGTTGCGGTCCCCCACCCCGAGATCGCCGGTGACGCGGACGGAGGAGATTCCCCGGCCGCCGGAAATCCCGACGTTCGCGCCCGCCGCGGTGCGGTCGCTGTTCCCGGCCCTCGCCGGCGCCTCCGAGGTCTATTTGGACAGCGCCGCCACCACGCAGAAGCCGCTGCCGGTGATCGAGACCATTCAGCGCTACCACAGCAACAACACCGCCAACGCAGGCCGCGGCACCTACCCCTGGGCCACCGGTCTCACGGCTCGGATCGCCCGCGTCCGCGAACACGCCGCCGCGTTCATCGGCGCCGAGCATCCGGACGAGGTGGTCTTCACCGCGGGCGCCACCGCCGCACTCAACGCCGTCGCGCTGTCGTGGGGTCTGACGGCGCTCGCCGACGGCGACGAGATCCTTTACAACGCAAGCGATCACGCGTCGAACGTGTACCCGTGGCAGCACTTGCGCGGGCTGCTCGCCCGGTTCGGACGCCGCATCCACCTCGTTCCCTACCGGGTGACCGCTGCGGGCGAGGCGGACACCGACGACATCCTGGCCAAGATCACCCCGCGCACCCGGCTGATCACGACCGGGCATCTGCACCATGTCTTCGGCGGTCTGAGCACTCTCGAGGAACTGCGCGGCCGGATCGATCCGGCGATCCTGCTGTGCTTCGACTGCTCGCAGAGCGGCGGCCATCTTCCGGTCGACGTCACCGCGCTCGGTGCGGATTTCGCGATCTTCGCCGCGCACAAGATGTTCGGTGCGCCCGGCACCGGGATCCTCTACTGTCACCGGCGTGTGCACGACCGGTTGACGCCGTTCCTGCCCGGGGGCAACTCCGGCGTCGAACCGGGTCCCGGCGGGCTGCGCCCGGGGCCGATGCCGTCGCTGCTGGAAGGCGGAACGCCCGACATTCCTGGCATCCTCGCCCTCGGCAATGCGCTGGAGGTGCTGGAATCGTTCGGACTCGACGCCGTCGCCGCGCACAATCGCGCCCTGACCCTGCGGCTGATCGACGGGCTGCGACCGGTTCCCGGCCTGGAGTTCCTGCCCGGCCCGGCGCACGCGACCTGCGAGGTCGGCTACGGCATCGTCTCCTTCACCCTGGAGGGGATCTCGGCCGCCGACGCGGGATTCGTCCTGAGCGAGTTCGGTTTCCTGGTGCGCACCGGTGCGCACTGCGTCCCCGCCGAATCCGACGGCGCGGGCTCGGTGCGGGTCAGCACGCACATCTACAACACGCCCGACGAGATCGACCGATTCGTCGCGTGCGTGCGAACCATCGCCGAGGAGGTCACGTGAGTAACGACATCCCCCGCTACGACCGGCGGGCCGCGTCCAGGGTGCTGGCCGACTTGGCGCAGCCAGGGCTGTTCACCGAACCGGTACCCGCTCCCCGACATCGGCGATTCGAATACGCCTGTACGGCCTTGGGTCTCGAGCCGGACAGCCATCTCACCTACTCGCAGCGGCTGTATCTGGAGCGGTTCATGCGGCCGTGCCGCGCGGACCAGGTGACGAGCGCGACGCATCGGATCGCGTGGACCGACAGCGCGGGCATCCCGAATACCGGGCACTTCCGTGCCGGTGGTCTCGGCCCGTCGGTGCCGATCGCGACGCGCGAGACGGTCCTGGCGTTGTGGCGCCAATTGGACGCCGACGCCGATTTCGCCGCGCGGGTCGCGGCGCTCGGACCTCGCGAACACGCCGTATTGGCCGGCACGACCACCGACCACGATCCGCGCGACATCTTCCGGGTCGGCATCGAGGCGGCGGGGCGCGTGCTGGCCCAGCACGCGTTGCTGGCGGACGCGACCCCCTACCGCGACGCCGCCGAATTCGCCGAAGGGCTCCGCGTTTCCGGGATCTTCGCCGCGGTCGCCACGCGATGGTTCTGGGAATTGCAGGCCTCGACCTACCGGCGGGGCATGATCCCGGTGACGCTGGTCGCGCAACCCGACGGCACCGTCCGCTATTCGGCGGAGACGGTGGCGACCCTGCGCGCGATGAAGGACGCCACCATCGCCGACGCGCACGCCGTGATGGAGCGCGCCACCACGGCCGAAGGCCTCACGGTGGCCGAGGCGATCGCCAAGTACCACGACGACCTCGACCTGATCTCCCGGCAATACGCCCTGCTGCCCGAGGGCAGCCATCCGGCCTGCCCGGCCGCCACGCCACACCAGCTCGACAGCGGGCATTTCAGTCTCCTCCCGCTGCTGGTCGACCGATTCGTCGCGACGTTCACCGAGATCGCGGGCCGCTGCGCGGTCACCGAGGTGAGCGCCGAACTCGACGAGGCGACCGCCGACCGGGTCGCGACCGCCGAGGACCAGGTGTTCTACGTGCCCGACATGACCTGCAAGCACTGCGTCCGCACGATCGGCGGAGTGCTGGAGTCGATGGACATCCGCGTGGTCGAGATCGACCTGGACAGCAAACGGGTGGTGGCCGAGTTCCGCAGCCCGCGCAATCGGGCCCGTGCGTTCGAGGCGATCCGGGACGGCGGCTACAACCCGGTCGCGCAGCGGCCGGACGACGCGCCGCGGGCGTCGGCCACCGAGCCGTCGGAAGCCGCCGTATGACGCCGTGGCCGCCGGCGCTGCCCGCGAAGCTCCACCCGATCGTCCGCGCCTTTCTCGACACTCCCGGCCTCCCGACGCAAACGCTGACGAGATTCGGATCGCCCGCGCATCTGGTGTTCCCGCAGGTGTATTCGGAGAATCTCCTGCGCCTGCGTTCCGTGCTGGAGCGGAGCCTTCCCGGCCACCGGATCTGTTACGCGCACAAGGTGAACCAGTCTCGCGCGTTCGTCCGTACCGCCGAACGCGAGGGCATCGCCGTCGACGTCGCCTCACCGCACGAACTGTCCAGCGCCCGCGCCGCCGGGTTCGATCCGGCGCGCATCGAGGTCACCGGCCCGAAAGGGGAAGCCTTCCTGCGTGAACTCGTCGACCGAGGGGTCACGATCAACGTGGACAACCTCTGGGAGCTGGGCCGCATCGCGGAACTGGCCGGAACGCAAGCGGAAGTGCCTGTGCTACTGCGAATTTCCGGATTCGACGCGGGACAGGTGAGCCGGTTCGGGATACCGCTCGCGCATGTCGGGCAGGCATTCGATCTGCTGTCGGCGCGGCGCGGGCGGATCGCCTTCCTCGGCTTCGCCTTTCACCTCGACTCCGGCGACCTCGGTGAGCGCGTCCGGGCGATCGACACCTGCCTGCGACTGATCGAGCGCGCCTACGATCACGGGCTCACCCCGTCGGTGCTCGACATCGGCGGCGGCTTCCGGCAGGTGTTCACCGCCGACGCCGAGCGGTTCGACGCCTACGTGCTCGCGCTGCGCGAATCGCTGCTCGGCCGTGGGGAGCCGATGACCTGGGGCAGCAACACCTTCGGCTACCACGTCGCGGGCGGGGCCGTGCACGGCACACCGGTGTTCCACAAGTACGCCAACACCATCGCCGCCGACCGCATGCTCGCCGATCTGCTCGACGCTCCGCTGGAGCGGCACGGCGGACGCACGGTGGCGCAGGTGGCGGGCGACAATCTGCTGGAGATGTGGCTGGAGCCGGGCAAGGCGCTGGTAGATCACGCGGGTATCACGGTGGCCACAGTCGAGTTCGTCAAGGAGGTCGCCGACGGCAGCGTGCTGGTGCACGTCGACCTCAGCCGCGATTCGGTGACGCCCGCCGATCAGGAGGTCATGGTCGACCCGATCCTCCTGCCCGGCGATGACGCGACCGCGGGCGACCGCGACAGGGGTCCGGTCGGCGTCTACCTCGCCGGGCGGCTGTGCCTGGAGCGCGATCTGATCACCAACCACAAGGTGTGGCTGCCCGCGCGGCCCCGGCCGGGCGATTCGGTGGTGTTCCCGAATACCGCCGCCTATCACATGGACCTGTCCGCCGCGACGGCCTCCATGCATCCCCTGCCCGCGAAACTCGCGGTCACCCGGACGCCCGACGGGTTCCGGGTCGTGCACGACGCCGACTACGAGCCCGATTTCCCCGTCGAGTCTTCCCGGCCGCGTCACATCGCGCCGCACGCCACCGACCTCGTCAACCGTCCGGTCCGATCCGTCGAGGCCCCCTGATGCGATACGACCACATCACCGAACTCATCGGCAACACGCCGCTGCTGCGGCTCGACCCCGCGGTGCACGGGCTGGCGAATGTCGAACTCTACGCGAAACTGGAGTCGCACAACCCGTTCGGTTCGGTGAAGGACCGGGTGGCCTGGGCGATGCTGCGCGACGACCTGGCGCGAATCCGCGCCGAGGGCCGGACACTCATCGAGGCGTCCAGCGGTAACACGGCCAAAGCGCTGCGCGTCCTCGGCGCGATGTACGGGATCGACCTGCGCGCGGTGACCAACCGGATCAAAGTGGGCGAGGTCCGTGATCTGCTGCAGCTGTTAGGCACCGAGATCGTGGAACTGCCCGGCCTCTCCGAGTGCCCGGACCCGACGACGCCGAACGACGTCTACTCGGTGATCGAGGCGACCATGGCCCAGCAGCCCGCTACGTACCGGCATCTGTCGCAGTACACCAACGAGAAGAACATCGAGGCGCACCACCACGGCACCGGCCGGGAGATCCACGAGGACCTGGCCGCCGATGGCATCACCAGGATCGATTATCTGATCGGCGGGCTCGGCACCACCGGTTCCACCAGGGGGACCGCTACCTACCTGCGCAAGCACAATCCCGAATTGCGCACCGTCGCAGTGGTTTCGGAGCGATCGGACTTCATTCCCGGCATCCGTTCGGAGAGCGAGATGTGGGACGTCGGGCTGTTCCAGCCGGAATTCTACGACCGGATCGTGACCGTGACGGCGGGCGACGCCGTGGACGCGACGCTGCGCCTGGCGAGCGGATACGGGGTCCTGGCCGGGCCGACCAGCGGTGCGAGTTACGCCGCCGCGCTGGAGACGCTCGGCGCGCTCGATGTGTCCGCGAGGGATCCGGACGATCCGCTTGTGGCGGTGTTCATCGTCTGCGATCGCCTCGAACCGTACCTGTCGTACATCAAGAAGCGCAGGCCGGAACGGTTCGGCCGCGCCGAACGCGAAGCGGCCCCGACCGCGGAGGAGCTGGCGGCGGTGCCGCGGCTGTCGCCCGAGCAGCTCGCCGAGCTGGACCGGACCGGACGCCCGACCATCGTGGACAGCCGTGGCGCCATGGCCTATCGGATCGGGCACGTCCCCGGCGCGTTGAACATCCGCGACGACCAGCTCGACGACATGTTCGGGCACGGCATCCCGTTCCCGCGCTCGCGCCCCGTCGTCTTCGTCTGCCCCGTCGGTGAACTGTCGGTGCGGTTCGCCGCACGGGCCAGGCGAGCCGGCTACGACGCCACCAGCTTGGCCGGTGGCGTGGTCGCCTGGCGCGATGCGGGGTTGCCGCTGGAACGAGGCTGATCGCCCGCGGGCTCACCGCCGCCCGGCGGACAAGTCCGTCAGCAACGGGGTAACCGGACCACGGTAACCGGCGGCCAGGAGTTCGACTGTGGCGGTGAACAATTCGGTGAAAGCGACCGCGGTTCCCCGCTCGAACAGCGCGGCCGGGTAGATGAATACGCCGTCGATGCCCGCGGGCGCACCGAGCCGGTCGTACCGGTCGACGAGACCGAATTCGAGGTCGTGCTTGGCGCGGACGATTCCGGTGTCGACCTCGGTGATGCTCACCCCGCCGGAAGCGTCCGCCGCGGGCTGGGCGGCCGCGCCGCGCTGGAGGATGAGCGTCGCTTGGAACAGCGGGTAGGCCGCGTCCTGCAGCAGGCAGCGCTTCAGCCGCTGGCCGGGTGTATCGGGATGAGCGAAGGCGGCCAGCGCCACCCCGCGCACCTGATCGAGCAGTTCCTCCGCGTCGGCGGCGCGGTCGAGCCGGACGCGCATCAGCACGTCGTCGGCGAAGTTGCCCACCAGGTCGTCGAGCAGCCGGTGATCGCGGCCCGCGACCGCGGTGGCCACCGTCACGTCGGCGCTGCCGGAGAAAGCGCCGACGGCCACCGCGAACGCGGTCTGCAACACCATGAACAGGCTGGCTCGCGCCGCGCACGCCCGATCGAGCAGCGCACGGTGCACACCGGCGGCGAACGCGACCGGTACGACGGCACCCGCGCTCGCACCGCCTCGGCGGATGGCACGAGGCCGGACGCAGGGGAAATCGAGCACCGGCGGCCGACCGGCCAGGGTGTTGGCCCAGTACCGCAACTGCTGCGTGGCGCGGCTCCATTCGTCGGAGTAGTCACCGAGCTGGGCGTGCTTCCACAAGGTGTAGTCCGCGTAGTCGATCGGCAGCGGCGGCCAGTCCGGCGCGGCTCCGTCCTGTCCGGCGAGGTAGGCAGTGCCGAGATCGCGCAGCAGCGGGGCCACTGACCGCCCGTCGATCGAGATGTGGTGCACGACCAGCACCAGCACCACCTCGTGCGGTCCGAGCACGCACAGCCGGGCGCGCAGCGGCAGGTCGGTCTCCAGATCGAACTCGACCGCGGCGAATTCCGCGATATGCCTCGGCAATTCGGCTTCGGTGGCCAGGACGACGTCGGTCCGCCCCCCGGCCTCGTCCGCGGGGACGATCACCTGGGCCGGGCCCGAGGCGGTCCTCGGGTAACGGGTGCGCAGCGGTTCGTGCCGGGCGACGACGTCGTCGATCGCGGCGACGATCCCCTCGGGCCGCAGTGCCGGTCCGGACAGTCGCACCGCGCGAGTCACATTCCAGTCACTCGAGTTCCCGGCCCGCGCGGCGTGCCACATCCGTTCCTGCGCGGGGGCGAGCGGGATGTGCGCCGGACGCGGCCCACGGGCCAGCGGCAGCGGCCGCCGCGGCGGCGGGAGAGGCCGAACCGCCGGTCGTACGGGGCGCATCCCCGCATGCCCGAGTACGTGGCCGATTCCTTCGGACGAGATCGCCGCAGCGGAGTTGTGCACGCGCCGTCACCTCCACTACCGAACCACCGAGCAACCCAGGCAAGGTAACCAGGTCGAGTAAACCGTCAGTTACCGCACCGTGACGGCGCGGAATCCAGTTCGGCAAGACCGGGGAGGGCCGGGCGGGTGCGCGCGGCGCCGGGGCGCGCCGCCAGGCACTATCGTTGGGCCGTGCAGACAGGTCAGGACGCAGACGACGACGGGGGCCCACGGATCTGGGGTGGGACGACGCTCACCGAGCGCAGGGAGACGCGGCGGGCGGCGCTGTTGGAAGCGGCGCTCGATCTGATCGGCGAGTCGGGCGCGAGCGGGGTCACCATGCGGGCGGTGTGCCGTAAGGCCAATCTCACCGACCGCTACTTCTACGAAAGCTTCGCCAGCCGCGACGAGCTGCTCGACGTGCTCTACCGTCAGGTCGCCGAGGAATTCCTCGAACCCATGACGGCCTTCGCCGCCACCGACGACCCGTCCCGCGATCGCGCGCTGTCGGAGATCCTGGTGGACAAGGTGCTCGCCGACCCGCGCAAATCCCGGCTGTTCCTGGTCGAGCCGTATTCCAGCACCGGGCTCGGGCAGACCACCTTCGCGGTGATGCCGGTCTTCACCCGGATCATGCAGGACCATCTGTTCGGCCACATCGACGATCCGGTCAAGCGCAGGCTGGCGGCGGTGACCATGGCCAGCGGGAACGCGGGCATGTTCTCGGCATGGCTGAACGGCTCGCTGCGCGCCACCCGCGAGCAGATCATCGAGCACTGCCTCGCGATGCTCACGGTGTACCGCTCGCTCTACCGTCCCTGACCGCCCCGCGCGTCACCCGGTGCGGCCGGACGGTAGGTCCCCGGACCGGCCCCGCCAGTACGCCAGCGTGTTCTGCGTCCGAATGGTGGCGCCGTGACTGGGGCCGAGAGCGCGCAACTCCGCGACCAGCAACACCTCCAGTTCCGCGACGGCGCGGGTCAGGTCGCCGTGCCGGGCGCGGCAGCCCGCGAGTTCGTTGCGGGTGTCGAAGGTGTCCGGATGGTCCGGGCCGAGCACGCGCAACCGGTCGCCGAGCAGTTTCTCCAGGTCGGTGATCGCGCCCGCGAGATCGCCGCTGTCGGCGCGGTAGGCGGCCAGTTTGCCGCGGGTGAGCAGCGTGTCGGGGTGGTCCGGTCCGAGCACCCGTAGACGATCGTCGAGCAGTCGGGTGAACTCCGCGCCCGCCCCGGACAGATCACCGCTGCGCGCGCGGAACGCCGCGAGGTTGTTGCGCGCGCCGAGCGTATTGGGATGGTCGGCGCCGAAGACGCGCAGATAGTCGGCTACCAACTGCTCGAATTCGGCCCGTGCGCCTGCGAGATCGCCGCTTGCCGCCCGCCAGTACGCGAGGCTGTTGCGGGTGCGCAAGGTGTCCGGGTGATCGGCGCCGAGCACGCGGGCGCGGTCGGCGCGCAGCTGTTCGAACCGGTCGATCGCCCCGGCGAAATCGCCGACGTCGCCGCGATTGGACGCCAGGTTGTTCCTGGTGCGCAGGGTTTCGGGATGGTCGGGCCCGAGCAGGCGCAGCCGGTCGGCGAGCAGATGCTCGAACTCCTCGCCAGCGCCGGAGTAGTCGCCGCAGCGGGCGCGGTAGCTCGCCAGCTTGTCGCGGGTGTCCGAGGTGGCCGGATCGTCGGGTCCGAACACCCGCAACCGGTCGGCGAGCAACTGTTCGAAATCGGCGACGGCGCCGACCAGGTCGCCGCTCTCGGCGCGGTGATATGCCCACCGTTCCCGCGTGATGAAGGTGTCGGGATGGTCCGGTCCCAGTGACTCGGCGAAGTCGGGCGTCCACGCCGCCCACAGGTCGCGGTCGTCGGCCGACCTGCCGGTTTCCAGTTTCTCCAGGAAGTCGATGGCCAAGGCGGCATCGCCGTAGGCCAGGCAGTGGCGTACGGCCGCGCCGCGCGCGTAGTCCGCGGCCCGGTCGCCTCCGTCGGCCTGGATCGCCGCGACCAGGGCGCGGTGGGCGTCCGGGATGCGCACGCCGAGGCGGTGGCATTCCGCGCCCAGCGCGGGCAGGAACGCGCTGTGGGTCACGCCGAGCGACTCGCGAACGGTGCCGGGATGACTGCGGGTGACCAGGGTGCCGAGATTCACGGCGATGTCGCGGACCCGGGCGGCGCTGAGGTCGACGCCGAGCGACAACAGCGCCGAATCCAAGAGCTCCAGCGGCAACACCGGCCCGACACCCGCCGCGACCAGCACACCGAGCAGAGCCGCTGTGTCACCGGTGGTTTCGGGATCGAGCCCGCGCAGCGCCGTCTCGACCCGCAGCGCGATGATCCGGTCGAGGCCGATCCCGGAGGCCACCGCGCCATCGGTCAATCCCGAAGCGACCTCCAGCAGGATGCCTGCGAGCAGCCAGCCACCCGCCACCACCCGCGAACCGCTCGCGTCCGTGGGGGTCTCCGCCAGCAGCCGCTGGATCCAGCCGATCCAGTCGACCGGGCCCAGCGGCGCCGTGCCGCGCGCGGAATCCACCACGGCGGCGATGTCGTCGGCCGCCGGTTCGGCGATATCGATGCGGTACATGTGCGCCAGCCCCGGATCGTCCTCCACGCCGGTGCCGGGCCGGATGCCGACGATCACGCGCACGTGCCGAAGATCCTCGCGGCCGGTCAGATCGGCGATCGCGGCCACGAGCAACCGCCTGGTCCCCTCCTGCGGCTGGTTCAGTCCGTCGAACACCAGGGTGACCCGGCGGCCCGCCGTGGACAGCCGCGCCAACGGGCGGCGGACCAGGATGTCGAAGATGTCGAACTCGTCCCTGGGCCGGTGCGCCCTGGCCGCGCGCGCCGCCTCACGGAAGCCGGGCACGCGCGCGTCGAGCTGCGCGGCCAGCTCAGCGGCCACGGACTCCACCGAACTGTTCACCGTCAGGAACACCGCGGCGGTGATGTAGTCGGGGGTGACGGCGAGCCCGTCGACCAGGCTGGGGCGGATCAGCATCGCCAGCAGCGTGGACTTGCCCACGCCCGCCGGACCCAGCACCGCACGCAGCCGGTGGCTGCCCGCGTCGACGATCGCGTCGAGACGCTCGCGCACATCGGGCGTCAGCAGCAGACGCCGGGTGAGCTGGTCGACGAATCCGGCCGCGGAGCGTCCGCTCACCGCGTCGCGGTGGCGCGCGGTGTTCGGCACCAGCCACAGCCCCGGGTCGACGCCCTGTGCCGGGGACACCGCGCCGGAACTGAACGACAGATGCTGCGGCTGTTGATGGGTGCACTGCACGGCGATCGGATCGACCAGGTCCGAGGGCAGCAGGTTCTCCCCGCGCAGCGGCAGGCCCAGGTCGAAGGTGGCGAGCATGGTGCGGGTGAAGCATCCGGAATACGCGGGCCCGTCGCCCGAGGCGACCAGCAGTTCCATCCGGCCGCCCGACTGCGCCAGCAGATCGGTCCACCGGCGCGCGGCCCCTTGGACGCCCTGCCCCGCCTCGCAGGCGTCGACGAGCAGCACGAGCCCGTCCAGCGCGGCGCGGTCGAGCCGCTCGCGGATCTCTTGGGTCAGGTGAAACGCGTTGTGCGAGGTGGGATCAGCGGGTGAATCGTGGCCGAGCAGGTAGAAGTCCTCGGCGCTGGTCGCCACGCCGTGCCCGATGAAGCCGAGCAGCAGGGTGGCCTGCCGCTGCGATGCCGCCGTGAAGGCAGCGTCGACGGCCTCGAGCAGTTGCGCGGCAGTGGGATTCAGCACCGGGCCGTCCAGCTCGATGGCGGGCCGCCACCCGCCCGCTTCGGTCAGACTCCCGTACAAGCCGTTGGCGAGTTCTTCGGTGAAACCCAGATCTCCCAGCGCCGCGCATTCCGACCCCACCACCAGCGCCAGCCGACCTCCCATGCAAGAAACATACTCGCGCCGCCGCGCCGTTCCGCCGCACCGATACCGAAAGGCGCTGTGCGAGACGTAGGGTGACGGTCCGAGAGCCGGAAGAAGGAGATCGCGCGATGACCGACCCGGTGGTGGGTTTGACGGGTACGCTCACATCGCCGATCCGAGGTGCCGGGACGCTGAGCGAGGTCCTGGTCGCGATTCGCGGGGGAACCGAGCTGTACATCGCACAGTCCGCCGAGCCGATCCCGGCCGGTGCGACCGTGCTGGTCATCGCGGTCCATCCGGGGCGCGTCGTCGACGTCGTCCCGTGGATTCCGCTCACCCCGGACCCGGCCGCAGAAACCTGAAAGAGCAAGGGAGACAGACGTGCTGGGCTACCATGTGCCGGACCCGGACGAGGCGATGCTGGTCAGCGGCGGCAAGAGCCGCGACAACACGCCGTTCAAAGTAGTCATCGGACGCGGCGCCTGGGTGATTCCGCTGTTCCGCAAGGTGCGCTACCTGTCGCTGGCGATGTTCGAATCCGAGATCAAGGAGCGGTGCGTCACCAAACAGGCGATCCAGCTCGACGTCCGCGCTGTGATCGCGTTCAAGGTGGCCAACGACACCTCCTCCATCGTGAATGCCGCCCAGCGGTTCCTCTCCGAGCAGGAGCGGGAGATGTCGGTGCTGACCGGACGCATCTTCTCCGGGCACCTGCGTTCGATCGTCGGCTCGATGACGGTCGAGGAGATCATCCGGGAGCGGCAGAAACTGGCCGACGAAGTGCTCGTCGCGTCGAAAGTCGAGATGAGCAACATCGGCCTGTGGGTCGATTCGTTCCAGATCCAGTCCATCGATGACGGCAACCTCGGCTATATCGCCGCGCTCGCCGCCCCGCACAATGCCGCCGTCCAGCGCGACGCGCAGATCGCGCAATCGCAGGCCGCGCAGGCGGCGGCGCAGGCCGAGCAGGAGTCCCAGCGCAGGCAAGCGGAATATCAGCGCGAGACGGCGATCCTGCGCGCGCAGTACCAGCGCGACATCGACAAGGCCAACGCGGAGGCGGCGCAGGCGGGCCCGCTCGCCGAGGCGATGGCGTTGCAGGAGGTGCTCACCGCCCAGGCCGAGCAGGCGCGCAAGGAGGCCGAGCTGCGTGAGCAGCAGTTGCAGGCCGAGGTCGTCAAACCCGCTCAGGCGGAAGCGGATCGGGTGCGCATCCTGGCCGAGGCGGAAGCCGACCGGACCCGGATCCAGGCCGACGCGGCCGCGTCGAACAACCGCATCGCGCTGGATCAGTTGTTGATCGAACAACTTCCGGAAATCGTGCGGCAGGCGTCGAACGGGTTGGCGAACGCGAATCTCACCGTGCTGAACGGACCGGACGGAGTCAGCGAACTGGTGAACGGAATGGTCGGTCAGGGACTGACCGTTTTCAATTCGCTGCAAAAGGCGCTTTCCTCCGACGACGGCGAAAAGGCGCGTTAAAGTTGCCGAGTAGCGACGGCGACGAGGAGCGGGTGTTGGTGTCCATCGGGAAATTGGTGTCGTTCGACAGCTCTCGGGGATTCGGATTCATTCGGCCGGAGGACGGTGGACCCGATGTGTTCGTCCACGTCAACGACATCGGCCTGGACGAGGACGAGTTGCGACAGGGACGGGTGTTCGAGTTCGAGGTGACCGAAGGCGACCGCGGACCCAAGGCGGTCAATCTCACTGTGGTCGGCGGGTCGTCCGCACCCGCCGCCCGGCACAAGGGTAAGGACAGGGCCGGTTCGGGACAGCTCACCGTCGCCGAGCACCAGCGCCTGATCACCGAGCTGCTCCTGGACGCCAGCCCCGCGCTCACCGCGGGTGAGATCCTCACCATCCGCGACCGGCTCACCGCGTTCGCCGACCAGCACGGCTGGCTGGAGAACTGACCGGCGAAGTCCACGAACCTGTCGGGGCACCCGCCTACGATCGAGCCGAGGCCGCGGCCGCATACCGATGAGTTCGGTCCGCGCGCACCGTCGACATGGGTGAGGATCGAACCCGAGGAGGATCGCGTGGAGCTACCGGTGATGCCACCAGTGCGGCCGATGCTGGCCAAATCCGCGCCCGCGGTGCCGCGCGAGCCGGGCCTGAGCTACGAACCCAAATGGGACGGTTTCCGTTGCATCGTGTTCCGCGACGGCGCCGAAGTGGAACTCGGCTCGCGCAATGACCGGCCGCTGACCAGGTATTTTCCCGAGGTCGCCGAATTGCTGAAGCAGGCGCTGCCGGACCGCTGCGTGGTGGACGGCGAGATCGTGGTGGTCACCGAACAGGGTCTGGATTTCGACACCTTGCAGAACCGGCTGCATCCGGCCGCGTCCAGGGTCGCCAAGCTGGCCGCGGAGACGCCGGCCAGTTTCGTGGCCTTCGATCTGCTCGCCCTCGGCGACAAGGATTTGACCGGGGAGCCGTTCATCGAACGCAGGCGGCTGCTCGAAACGATCCTGGACACCGCGCTCGCGCGCGTGCACCTGACTCCGCTCACCCACGATCCCGACGTCGCCGAGGACTGGTTCACCCGTTTCGAGGGCGCGGGGTTCGACGGCGTGATGGTCAAATCCGACGACCTCGCCTATCTCCAGGACAAGCGGGTGATGCTGAAGGTCAAGCACGAGCGCACCGCCGACTGCGTGGTGGCGGGTTTCCGCTGGCACAAGGACGGTGCCGGGGTCGGCTCGCTGCTGCTCGGACTTTTCGACGACGAGGGCCGCCTGCACCACGTCGGCGTGGCCAGCAGCTTCACCGCGGCCCGGCGCAAGGAACTGGTCGAGGAGCTCGCGCCACTGCGGGAGAACGCGCTCGACAACCATCCCTGGCGGGATTGGGCCGACGCCGCGGCGCAGGCGGCGGCGGAGGGCAAGATGCCCGGCGGCGTCAGCCGCTGGACCGGCGGCAAGGATCTGTCCTGGGAGGCGTTGCGGACGGAGCTGGTCGCCGAGGTGCGCTACGAGCACGTGCAGTCGGGACGGCTGCGCCACGGCGGCAGGCTGGTGCGCTTCCGCACCGATCGGACGCCGGAATCGTGTACCTACGCGCAGCTGGACGAGGTCGCGCCCGCGGAATTGAGCACGCTGTTCGGCGAAGGCGCGGCGCGATGACCGAGTCCGTCGACATCGAGACCGACGGCCGGACCGTCACGATCAGCAATCCGGGCAAGATCTATTTCACCGAGCGCGGCGAGACGAAACTCGATCTGGTGCGTTACTACCAGGCGATCGCCGAGCCGTTCCTGAATGTGGTGGGCGGGCGTCCGCTGCTGCTGGAGCGGTATCCCGACGGAGCGTCCGGCAAGTCCTGGTTCCAGAAACGGGTGCCGAAATCCGCGCCGGACTGGCTGCACACCGTGGAGGTGTCCACGCCGAACGGCACCACCAGCGACGCCCTCGTCGCCCACGATCTCGCCCACATCCTGTGGGCGGTGAACCAGGGATGCCTCGGGTTCCACGTCTGGCCCAACCGCGCCGACGATCTGGAGATCGCCGACGAGCTGCGCATCGACCTCGATCCTTCGCCGGGAATCACCTTCGCCGATCTCCGGCACGCCGCGATACGCACCAGGGATCTGCTCGCCGAACTCGGCATCGAATCCTGGATCAAGACCTCCGGCTCACGCGGCTTGCATCTCTACTCGGCGCTGGAACCGAAGTGGGACGGTTATCAGGTGCGGGCCGCCGCGGTGGCGCTGGCCCGCGAATTGGAGCGCCGGTTCCCGGAGGACATCACCGCGCAGTGGTGGAAGGAAGAACGCGGCAACCGGGTCTTCATCGATTTCAACCAGAACGCGCCGCACAAAACGGTGTTCGGCGCCTGGTGCGTGCGGCCGAAGGTCGGCGCGCAGGTCTCGACGCCGATCAGCTGGGCGGATCTGGATTCGGTGGTGCCCGACGAGCTGACCATCGCGACCGTCCCCGCACGCTACGCCGCATCGGGGGACCCGTGGGCCGATCGTGCGCCTCAGTCCATCGCCCCGCTGCTGGAGATGTCCGACCGGGACATGGCGGCCGGTCTCATGGACGCGCCGTGGCCCCCGCAATATCCGAAGATGCCCAACGAACCGCCCAGGGTGCAGCCGAGCCGCGCCAAGAAGGCCGAATAGCGAGCGTTATTCGGTCCACAACACCCAGGTGCCGCTGCGGCCGCTGAGTTCGCACACCAGGGCCCGGCCGTCGGCGGTGCGTCCGGTCTTCGCCCCGGAGGCGTCGCACTTCGACCCCGCTTGCTGCACGGCGGTCGCGACGACGTGCGGGCCCGCCCACTGGTAGCCGCCGGAGGTGGTGAGGCAGATCAGGGTGCCACCGTCGGCGGCGCTGCCGATCTGGCCGAGTTGCGCCTCGCTGCACGACGAACCTTTCGTGACCGGCCCCTGGCTCGCTGACGGCGTAGTGGTCACAGCGGGGCTCGGCGCTGCCGCCGTGGTCGTCACCACCGGACGCTCGACGGTCGTCGGCACCGACGCGACGGGCGTGGGCGCGATCACGGACTGACGGTTCATCACGTCCGGCAGCCAGTTGCCCGTCAGCAGGACGAACCCGGCCACCGCGGTGATCTCGGCGACGCCGAGCAGCAGCGCGAACATCGCCATGACCCGGCCGCGCGGGTGGCTGAAGGCGATGAAGCCGAACACGATGGCGACCGGGAACAGTCCCAGCAGCGCCGCCACGAGCGCGACAATCGCGTACGGATTGACGATCGGCGGGATCTCCACCCGCAGTCGGCCGGTTCGGCGGCGGCTCGGCGGCTGCTCGGGCCAGCGCTCGTCCTCCTCGTCCGCCCAGCCGCCGTCGGGCTCCGGCTCCGACCAGCGATCCTCCGGCCGCGCCTGCGGCCAGCGATCCGTATCACGCCGTTCTGCCCGTGTCATTCAGGTCCCTCTCCACACCAACACCGCGCAGGAACCTCGGACTGCCCGGACCCGCCCCGATATACCGACACAGAATAGGGCGCGCGCGGCGAAAAGTTGATTCGAAGTGTCGGATATTTGTGATCGGGCCGTAATAACAAACGTGTCGCAACTCTCGCGAATCTGTTAGCCGAGGCGCATGCTGGTCGACATACGACCCACCTGACCGCGGCCTTTCTTCAGGAGGATCCATGTCCGATAAGACGACCTCGAGCGGCCGGGATACCCCGCATTGGCATGCAAGGGCCGGAGATTTGCTCGATGACAACTTCAACCTCCCGGGCATCGTGTTGTGCACCCTCGGCGTCGTAGCGCTGGCCTGTACTCTGACCGCCGCCGGATACGGGTTCACCGGCTGGACCGGCGTCGGTGTGGTCGTGACGGCCGCGCTGTGGATCACCGGCGTCGGCGCCCTGCTCGTCGAACATCACCGGGAACAGGCGATCGAACTGAAGCACGGCCGCCACGGCCACGGGCCGGGCGCCTTGCGTCCGATTCGCTACAGCGGCGAGCGGTGATCCGGGCCGCCGGGTGACTGCCTGCGGTCGACCTTGGGCAGCGATTCGGTGACCAGCGTCAGCAGCATGTCGCACAGCAGCTCGTGCACCTGCGCGCGGGTGAGCGTGCCGCGCGTGATCCATTCCCGGCCCGCGACCTTGACCAGACCACCATAGGCACGCACCATCGCGCGCAGTTCGGCGTCGTGTGCCGAATCGGCGAGGCCGACCATCAGCAGCAGGCGCTCGGCCGCCGCGTCGTCGGCGGCGTCGAGGATCTGCTGCACCTCGGGATCGTCGCCGACGCCCTCGTGGCTGGTGACCTTCACCCAGGTGCTGCCGTGCTCGGCGATGGTGTCCAGCAGCCAGCGCACGCTGGCATCGACCCGCTCACGCCAGCTGCCGGTGGGCACGACCATGTTGTCGAGTTTGGGCAACGTCACCATGCGCCGCACCACCGCGAGATAAAGGTCGCGCTTGTTGCCGAAATAGTGGTTGATCAGACCGCGCGCGACGCCCGCGCGCTGCGCCAGTTCGGCGGTGGAGACGGCCGCGTACGGGCGCTCGCCGAACATGTCGATCGCGCAGGCGAGGATCTGCGCGCGCCGCTCGTCGGGTTCGAGCCTGCGGCGGCGCGGTAGCGCCGGGTCGGCGCCACCGTCCGCGGCCGCACTCCTGGTGTCAGAGAGACCGGGCAATGAGATCCTTCATCACCTCGTTGCTGCCCGCGAGGATGCGCAGGACGCGGGCGCCGGTGTAGAGCTGGGAAATCGGATACTCCGTCATGTAGCCGTAGCCGCCGAACAGTTGCAGGCAGCGGTCCACCACGATACCGAGCTGATCGGTCAGCCAGTATTTCGACATGGCAGCGCTGGGAATGTCGAGTTCACCGCGCAGGTGCTTGTCGATGCAGTCGTCGAGGAAGGTGCGCGAGACCTTGGTGACGGTCGCGCACTCGGCGAGTTCGAACTTGGTGTTCTGCATGGCGAACAGCGGTTTGCCGAACGCTTCGCGGCCCTTGGTGTAATCGACGGTGAGCTGCACCGCCTTCTCCATCATGGCGACCGCGATGATCGCCGTGACCAGGCGTTCCTGCGCGAGCATCTGCATCATCTGGTAGAAGCCCTGACCCTCGGCGCCGCCGAGGAGGTTGGACGCGGGCACACGCAGGCCGTCGAAGAACAGCTCCGCGGTGTCCTGGGCCTTGCCGCCGATCTTGTTCAGGATGCGCCCGCGCTTGAAACCGGGAGTGTCGTCACCGACTTCGGCGAAGATCAGCGAGACACCGGCCGCGCCCTTGGTGGGGTCGGTTTTGGCGGCGATGATGATGCCATCGCAGAGCCAGCCGTTGGTGATGAAGATCTTCGAGCCGGTGATGACGTACTCGTCGCCCTCCAGTACCGCGCGGGTCTTGATGTTCTGCAGGTCCGATCCGGTGCCCGGCTCGGTCATGCCGATGGAAAGCACGATCTCGCCGCTCGCGGCCTTGGGCAGCACACGCCGCTTGAGTTCCTCGGAACCGAACTCGTACAGGTACGGCGCGATGATCGAACTGTGCACGGGGATGCCCATCGATCCGTCCCCGGCGCGGGCCTGCTCCTCGATGATGGCGGCTTCGTGCGCGAACGTACCGCCGCCACCGCCGTATTCGGCGGGAATCGCGGGACACAGCAGGCCGAGTTCACCGGCCCGGTTGTACAGCGCGCGATCGGGGTGCCCTTGCGCGACGAATTTCTCCTCATGAGGCACGACCTCCTTCTCGAAGAAGGTCTTCGCCAGATCTCGTACCGCCTCGACCTCGTCGTCACTCCACGCCGCGCGCGCCATCGCTGGATCCTTTGCTAGCTCCGGTCCGGCCCCTTCGCCGGTTACGCCTCAGATTCCCGAACTATTGGCGAGTTGTCAACAAGGGAAGCGAGCCACCGTCACGGCCACCCGAATGCGAGCCCGCGCCCGGATGAGCAGGCCCGACCGCGAGCGGAGGCGGGCAGCCTGCCGAGTGCTGAGGAGAAACCGCCGCCCGTGCCGCGATTCCGGTGGTGAGCTGCGCCATATTCGGACGTTTTACCTTTCCCTCCAAGGGTCAATCCTTCGTACTGTCCGTATCGGAATTACTGACATCGGGCACGACGGCGACGTGCCATCGGATCGGTAGCCGGCAGCGAATGAGGTAAGGACATGACCGAACTGCTCGACACCACCGAAACGCCCCGACCGGACCGCACCTGGACGGTCGACCGGGACGGCGCCGAACTCGCCGTCTTCGAATGGGGTGATGCCGCCGCGGAGCCCTTGGTGCTGGTGCACGGCCTCACCGACACTCATAGCGTGTGGTCCACGGTCGCGGCCCTGCTGGCCGACGGCTTCCGGGTCATCACCTATGACGTTCGCGGCCACGGCGATTCGGCCGTTCCCGCCGTACTGTCGGAATATCGCCTCGGCACGCTGGCGGAGGACTTCTTCGCGGTGATCGACGCCGCCAGCCCGCGCAGGCCGGTGCACACATGCGGCCACGGCTGGGGCGCGGTGCAACTGTGGGAAGCGGTCTGCGACGAGCGTGCCAACACCCGCATCGCCTCGTTCACCGCGATCGCCGGACCGAACCTCGATCATCTCGGCCTGTGGCTGCGCGCGCTGGCGCCCCGCGCCGGCCGCGAACTCCGCGATCTGGGCTGGTGGTTGCACGGTGCGCGCTGGGCGCTGACGCCCGGTCCCATGGCCCGCAGGCTCTACCCGCCCCGCCTGCGCGGCCTGTTCGTGCGCGGGCTCGGAGGAGTATCACCGCTGCCCGCGCGGATCGCGCCCACCTGGCGTGGCGATCTGCTCGCGGGCGCGCGCATCGCGCAGGCGAATCTGCTGCACCACCTGGGCAAGCCGCGGGTGCGCCGGACCGCCGTCCCGGTCCAGTTGCTGGTCGACACCACCGACCCGTTCGTCCCGGCCGCCGTCTACGACGCCTCCGCGCGCTGGGTCGACAAGCTGTGGCGCTGCGCCGTCCCGGCGAATCACTGGCTGCCGATCACCGAGCCGTTGTTGGTCGCCGAGGCCATCGCCAACTTCGTCGACGACCTGCGCGCCGACCGCGCGGCGATCACCCCGCGCAGCAGCTGACCACGGCGTACCGGACGGGGCGCGGGCGACCGGTCCGGCGAGTTTGCGACAATGGGCCGGTCGTCTGCCCAGCTCGATGAAGGATGTCCCCCGCCGCGATGGCCGAAAGCATGATCGATCCCGAGGACCTCGCGACCTGTCTTCGGGTCCTGGAGCAGGCCGGAGCGCTGGAGAAGGACCATCCCGACTCGGTGGCGGTGCAGCGCGCGGTCGGGCACATGTTCAAGAAGCTCAAGCAGCGGCGCCGCTCGGATGCGCGCGCGGCGGTGTCGGCCGCCGACCGCGCGGTGGTCGCCGCGACCGCGACCGGCTCGCCGAACCGGATCGATGACGAGACCTCGGGCATCCCGATCAGCTCCACCACCACCGGAGCCAGCGCGGGCACGCTGATCCGCCCGCGTCCCTGCTACATCTGCAAGCAGCGCTACACCCGGGTCGACGCCTTCTACCACCAGCTGTGCCCGGACTGCGCGACGCGCAGCCACACCAAACGGGACGCTCGTACCGATCTGACCGGAAGGCGGGCACTGCTCACCGGCGGCCGCGCCAAGATCGGCATGTACATCGCGCTGCGCCTGCTGCGCGACGGCGCGCACACCACCATCACGACCCGCTTCCCCAACGACGCGATCCGGCGTTTCGCCGCGATGGACGACAGCGCCGACTGGTTGCACCGGTTACGCATCGTCGGCATCGATCTGCGCGATCCGGCCCAGGTGGTCGCCTTGGCCGACGATGTCGCCGCCCAGGGCCCGCTGGACATCCTGATCAACAACGCCGCACAGACGGTCCGTCGCTCCCCCGGCGCCTACAGCGCTTTGGTCGAGGCGGAATCGGGTCCGCTGCCCGCGGGCGCGCTGCCGGAGGTGGTCAGCTTCGGCAAGACCATGCAGGCGCACCCCACCGCGCTGACCGCCTCGCTCACCCCGGCGCTCACCGCCGCCGATGTCGCCGAGCTGGCCTTGGTCGCCGGATCGGCGACGCCGGAACGGATCGCTCGCGGCGTCGCGATCGACGCGGGCGGCCTGGTGCCCGACCTCGCGCACACCAACAGCTGGGTGCAGACCGTCGCGCAGGTGGATCCGACCGAACTGCTGGAAGTGCAGCTGTGCAACTCGGTCGCGCCGTTCATCCTCGTCTCGCGCCTGCGCCCGGCGATGGCGGCCGCCGCGGCGCGCCGGAAATACGTCGTGAACGTCTCCGCGATGGAAGGGCAGTTCTCCCGCGCGTACAAGGGCCCGGGACACCCGCACACCAACATGGCCAAGGCGGCGCTGAACATGCTGACCCGCACCAGCGCCAGGGAGATGCTGGAGCAGGACGGCATCCTGATGACCGCGGTCGATACCGGCTGGATCACCGACGAGCGCCCGCACTACACCAAGCTCCGCCTCGCCGAAGAGGGTTTCCACGCCCCGCTGGACCTGGTCGACGGCGCGGCGCGGGTCTACGACCCCATCGTGCAGGGTGAGAACGGGATCGATCTGTTCGGCTGCTTCCTCAAGGACTATCAGCCTTCCCCGTGGTAGCGGCCGACACGGGTCCCGCCGCGCGAGGGAAGGTTACGCTGGAGGCGTGCTGTACCGGCTGTTGGCCGACGCCACCGCCGTCACGCATTTCGCGTTCGTGGCCTACGTGGTGGTCGGCGGGTTCCTCGCGTGGCGCTTCGGGCGCACGATCTGGCTGCATGTGCTCGCGGTCTGCTGGGGATTCAGCACGATCGTGTTCGGCATCGACTGCCCGCTCACGTATCTGGAGAACTGGGCGCGCGAGCGTGCCGGGGAGCAGCGGCTGCCGTCGAGCGGGTTCATCGATCACTACATCACCGGCGTGATCTACCCCGAAAGCGCACTCGGGTTGGTGCGGGCAGTCGTGGCCGCGCTGGTGGTGGCGTCCTGGATCGGCTATGGGTGGGCGCTGCGCAGGCGGGCCACCCCGGCCACCCGTGTGCACGCACCGCACTGACGAGGCGGCCGTGCTCAGGCGCCGAGGTGGCGCTCCACGAAGCTCGCGACCTGCGCGCCGTGCTCGTCCAGGTAGAAATGCCCGCCGGGGAACGTCGCGCGATCGAATCCGCCCCTGGTGTGCGCTCGCCACTCGTCGGCCTGTTCGGGTCGCATCGTCGGGTCCTCGGTGCTGACCAGCGCCGCGATGTCGACGCGCAACGGTTCTCCCGGCTGATGACGATAGGTCTCGACCGCTCGATAATCCGCGCGCACGGCGGGCAGCACGAGTTCGGCGAGGCCCGGCTCGGCGCGCAGCATCTCCAGCGGAGCGGGATCCGAGGCCAGCCGTACCAGCTCATCGATGAGCGCGTCGTCGGAGGCCAGGTGCAGCCGCTGCGTCTCCTCGAATGTCGGTGCGGGACGGCCGGAGACGAACAGGGCGGCCAGCGGCTGCCCGGCGCGCTCGAGCCTGCGCGCGGTCTCGAACGCCACAGTCGCGCCCATGCTGTGGCCGAACAAGGACAGCGACGCGATCTCGCCCTGCGCGAGCACTTCTCGCGCGATCCGGTCCGCCAGTGCGGCCAGGTCGGTGATCAGGTCGTCGCCCAACCGGTCCTGCCGCCCGGGATACTGGACCGCGGACACCGCGACACCCGGCCCGAACCGCTGTGCGAGATCTCGGTATGCCGTGGCCGAGCCTCCGCCCGGCGGGAAGCACAGCAGGTGATGCCGCACGACCGCCTCGGATCGCAGCGTCCGCAACCACTCCGAGTCGGTGATACCGCCTGCCATGTTCGATCTCCCTTCTCCGTCGCATGTCCCGGCGCGCGGCCGGACCAGACCACGGTAGTCGCCACGGCCGCCGCATCGGGTGACGCTTGTGCTGTGGCACCCGGCCCGATCGGCCCCGGCGAGATCCAGGCCGGTCACGGCGTGAAGGTCTGTAGATGGTCCACGGTGACGAAAGTGCTCTGCGGGCTCGCCGCACGCACCGCCGCTCGTAGCGGCTCCAGACCGCCCCAGTCGCGAGCGGGTTCGGTGAGTGGATGGTCGAAGTCGTCCCAGTGGGTGGGCAGCACGTAGCGCGGATTGCCGGTGGCGCGCAGCAGGCGCCCGACGTAGTCCTGAATCTTCCCGCCTCCGGCGGGCAGCAGCAGCACGTCCGGGCGCAAGCCCGCCAGTTCCGACTCGATGTAGTTCGAGCCGCCGAAGTTCAGCACGCTCACGCCGCCGCCGCTCACCTCGTAGGCGAGTGTGCCGCCCTCGACCAGATCACGAATCACTCTGGGCTGCGGTAGTTCTCCCGCGCCCAGGCCTGGACGGGTACCCGCGAAAGCCACCGTGGCGCGCGCCCCGGATGCGGAGTGCAGCGAACGCAGCACCCGGATGGTGTATCCGTCGAAACGGAGGAACTCGCCGCCTGTCGCCAAGGCGAGCTGTTGCTCCGGGGCGCCGAGCGCGGCCATGAGGTTCAGGTGCGTCTCGGTGCCGAGCACCGTCGCTCCGGTCTTCTTCGCCAGATACGGCACGTCGGTGAGGTGGTCGTAGTGGCCGTGGGTGACCAGGATGTGATCGGCGCGCAATTCACCGCTGTCGACGTAGTGGTCGATCAGCGCGGTGTCCACGGTGATCGGGGTCTGCGGATCCGCGCCCTCGGCGGTGTAGGTTCCGGTATGGAACCTGGTCAGCCAGGGGTCGATGAGCACGACCTTGCCCCCCGGCAGGCGGATCTCCCAGCTGTTGTTGCCCCACCACCGCAGCGTCACCCCGCCGGGCGATCCGCCCCCGGGAACCGAAGTCGCCGCACCATTGTCGGCGGAATCCGTTGTAGCGCAAGCGACTAACCCTGCCAGCGCGGCCGCGCCCGCCGTCGCGCCGAGAAATTCACGCCGTCCGAAACCTGTCATGCGGGCACCACACCACATGCCCTGCGGCCGTGTCCAAGACCGGTGTCGACGCTCGGTGATATCGGAAGAGATATCGTCGCAGCGTGGACCAGCTGCGCCAGCTCCGGTATTTTGTCGCCGTCGCCGAGGAATTGCATTTCGGGCGGGCCGCCGAGCGGCTCGGCATCGCCCAGCCGCCGCTGAGCCAGCGCATCCGCCGCCTGGAGGCCGACCTCGGCGCGCGTCTGTTCGAGCGCGACAGCCGCCGCGTCGAACTCACCGAGGCCGGGCAGATTCTGCTCGCCGAGTCGCGAGACCTGCTCGCGCGCTGGGAGCGGACGAGAACGCTGGTCGGGAAGGCGCATCGGGGCGAGATGGACGCCGTGCGGATCGGAGTGCCGCCCGAACTGGCCGGGCGGGTGCTCGCCGCGCTGCTCACCGCGTTCGAGGCCAGAGACCTCCGGGTGGATCTGCAGGAACTGACCACCGCCGAGCAGGTCCGGCTGCTCGCCGACCGTCAATTGGACGCCGGGGTCCTGCAACACCCGGTCGACGTGGTCGGCCTGGAACTCGGCCCGGTGGTGGAGACACCGCTCGGCGTGGTGCTGCCCCGCGATTCGCCGCTGGCCGCGCGGTCGGCGCTGGAACTGGCCGACCTCGCCGGGCACGGCCTGGTGATCTTCCCGCGCGCGGCCGCGCCCGGACTCTACGACGCCACGCTGCGCCGCTGCTGGGAGCACGGCTTCCGCCCGGCCTCGGTGCAGCACGCGCGCAATCCCGAATTCGTCCTGGGCATGGTGCTCTCGGGGCGGGGCGTGGCCTTCGACCAGGGGATGGTGGCGCAGAAGGAACCCCGCGTGGTCTGGCGGCCACTGCCCGAGGGCACGCTGAGTCATCGGTTGTCGCTGGCCTGGCCGGTGGGCGTGGCGCATCCACTGGTGGGCGAGCTGGCCGAACTGGTCGTCGCGGTGCTGCAAGGCGACGGCGCGTCACGGCCGAGTCCGGTCGCGGACCCGCCGCAACGGCCATGGAACGTCGTCTACGGCCCGCCGTGAACGATCCGGCCGATCGCCTCGACGGCGGCTGCGCCGATGGCGCGATCCACCTCCGGCAGCCGCTGCGCCAAGGTCGCCGCTCGAGTGAAAACCGCTACGGCATAACGCTTTCCATCAGGAAATTCGACGACGCCGACCTCGTTGCGCACCCCGGGCAGCGTCCCCGTCTTGGCCCAGACCTGCACGTCCGGCGGAAAGGCGGCGGCGAGCCGGTACCAGTTCACCTGCTGGCGCATCAGATCACGCACCCACCGGCACGCCTCCGGTGCGCCCGCCTCGTCCCGGGCGATCATGCTGAGCAGCCGCGCCATCTCCCGCGGGGTGCTCGCGGTGGTGCGCAGCGGGTCCAGCGCGCGGGTGCGCAGCACCTGCTCGGCGTCGAGCGCGGGAAACCGGCGGGCGAACTCGACCGCGTCGGCGGCGCCGATGTCCTCGGCCATGGACTGCACCACGGTGCGCGGCGAACCCACCACACGGGTGGCGGCGAGGCCCAGTTCGCGCAGCAGCGAGCGCACGTTGTCCAGCCCCACCCGGTCGAACAGCAGGTCCGCCGCGGTGTTGTCGCTGACGGTGAGCGCGAAGTACGCCGCGTCGCGCAGGCTGAACTCGACGTCGTCGGCGCAGCCCGCGGTGCCGACGCCGCCGAGCCGATCCGCCGCCCGCGCCCGCACTCGGTCGGCGGGGTCCAACTGTCCCGCCGCTACTTGCCTGGCGAACTCCAGGACCAGCGGCACCTTCACCACCGAGGCGAGCACCACCGGTTCGTCCGCCCGGAGGCCCGCCTCGGCGCCGCAATCGACGCACCGGGCATGCAACCACCCCTCGACGCCGACAGTCCGAAAGATCTCCTGCACCGATGCAGCATCCCCGTCGGCGGGAGCGGGTACGGCACCGGGGCGTACCGGACGGCTCAGGCCCCGCCGGGGCTCGTCCGCGCGATTCGCTGTTCGAGTTCGGCGATCCGCTGCCGATAGTCGGCCAATTCCGTGAGACGAGAACTCATCTCGTCGGTCAACTGAGCGATCCGGCCGAGGTAGCGGTGCGCGGGGCGGTCGGCCCAGTAGGCGCCGGCGCGGCCGTACTCCACCGCACGATCGACGTCGCCCGCGGCGACTCCCGCCGCCGCCGCGTCCGTCATCGCCGCCGCGAGCCCCGCCTCGAGCTGCTCCACGCGCAATCGCGTCGCCTGGTCGTGACCGGCGGTGCCGAGTGCCGCGCGCTCGGCGGCGAGGTCCTGGATCTCCCGGAGGTACCCCGCGTTCTGCGCGTCCTGCACGGCCATCAGCTCGTAGTCGAGTGCGATCGGCGCGGAGCGGACCCGGTCCGGGAGCAGAGCCGCGCGCGGCCGCAGGTCGATGCCGAAGACCGGCACGCGTTCTCGCGCGGGTGAATTCGGCTTCTTTCTGATCGTCGGCACCGTGTATTCCGCGCTTCCGGCGTAGACGTTCGTCATCGTCGATCGACCTCACCTATGGCCGACGCGTGGCAGTTCGGTGCGCCGGCCATGCTCTGCCCCTCTGCCCGCACGCGACGGACAGGTCATCGGATCGGCGCGACGTCACCGCGCCGGCTGCTGCGGTGCAGCATGTGGACATGCTGGCCGATACGTCCGGTCTTCGCGCCCCCCACTATTTTCACTGGCGAGAAGTGCGCTCGGACAGTCTCTTTGGTGTGGCATGGTGCTGCCACGGCACGCATCCACCACCGTCCGAGACGCCGGGGCCTCGAGCTCGTCAGCATTTCATCCGCTATCCCGGCGTCGCCCTTGTGCGATCCTGCGGTCGCCGTTCGGGCCTGTCCATGGGTCCCACTTGGACGGGCGCGCCATCCGTTCGTCGACCACCCCGCCGCATCGAGGCGCGGCGCGCCCGCATGCGGGTCGCACTGGTCGCCGGACCGAATCGGCGCAGGTGACGCCACGGAACGACGGTGCGGTGCGGAAGCCGCGGACCGCATCCGGCGCGGCTGTGACGACCACCGCACCCGAGTTCGCCGTACCGCCAACTACGCTGAAGCGAGTGAACACGCACGCACGGCTCGTCCAGGACTACGAGGCCGGTATCGGTGTCACCGCCTCGCCCATCTCCCCCGCGCCCGATCCGGGTAGCAATCTCGCCGCGACACTACCGGTCTGGGCACTCGCCGCCGGTTCGGTGGCGGCGCTGACCGCCGCGGCGAACCGCATGCGAGCGGCCCGCGGTCTGGCCCCGGTGGCGCATCGCATCGACCCGGCCCGCATCACCGCGGCCTTCTCCAGCGAGCGTCTCCTACGCATCGGCGGCCAACTGCCGACGCAGTTCGCCGACCTCTCCGGCTTCTTCCCCACCTTCGACGGATGGGTTCGCACGCACGCCAACTATCCGCATCACCGGGCGCGACTGCTCGCCACACTCGGCTTGCCCGACTCCGTGCCGGTCGATCTCGCCGTCGCCCGAATTGCGATGATCCGCGCCTCGGATCTGGAGGAACAGGCCTCCGCGCAGGGCGCTATCGCGGTCCGCGTCCGTACCGAGGAGGAGTGGACCGCCAGCCCGGAAGGACAGGCCGCGGCGGCGGGCCCCTTGGTCGCGATCGACCGGCGCGCCGACCGTGGGGAAGCCGGATTGCCTACGGGCGCCGCACCTTTGCAGCCGCTGCGGGGATTGCGTGTGCTCGATCTGACCAGGGTGATCGCGGGCCCGGTCGCGACGCGGGCGCTGGCTTTGCTCGGCGCCGAAGTGTTGCGGGTCGACCCGCCGCAACTGCCCGAGATCCCCTGGCAATTCGCCGACACCTGTCAGGGCAAGCGCTCGGCGTTGGTCGATCTGCGCACCAGTGGCCTCGATGATCTGATCGCCGCCGCCGACGTGCTGATCACCGGCTACCGGCCGGGCGCGCTGGAGCGCGCCGGGGTGCGGGCCGCCGCCAGGCCAGGGCTGATCCACGGGCGGGTGTCCGCCTGGGGTGAAGCCGGGCCGTGGGGTGAGCGGCGGGGCTTCGACAGCATCGTGCAGGCCGCATCCGGCATCTCGATCCTGGAGGGCGCGCCCTCCGTGCCAGGAGCGCTGCCCGCCCAGGCGCTCGACCACGCCTCGGGCTACCTCCTCGCCGCCGGAGTGATCGACGCCTTGGTCGCGCGCGCGGGCGACGGCATCGGGCGGGACGTGCGTGTGGCTCTGGCCCGCACCGCGTCCTGGCTGCTCAGCGCCCCCGACCGCACACCGCGTCATCCGGCAGCCGCGGAGCCGAGCGCAGCGCAGGTGGTCCGGCACGGACAAGTCGTCACCGCGCCCCCCGTACTCCCCGAATACCCGGACTACGCCTGGCCCGCACCCACCTACGGCGCGGACCGTCCCGCCTGGCCGCTGCCGACCCACTGATCCGTCCCGCTGAGGCGCCGCGAAATCCTTCGCGGCGCCGACCAGTGGCGCTCGCGGTACCGCGCCTGCGCCCCATCCCCGTCGGAGCTGTCCAGGAGCACTAATCCTCGACCCCGGCCAGTGCGGCGACCGCCTGCGCCAGGCGGTCGCCGTCGGGGAGGTTCGCGTCCGGAGCGATGGTTTGCAGTACGCCGAGGCCCTGGACGAGTACGAAATACAGTTCGCCGATCGCCTCGGCCTGGTCTTCGCTCAGCTGCGGGTGCGCCTCCCGCAGCGCGTCCGCCATCTCCCGGTAGGCCCCGGGCAGGCTCTGCGCGAAGAACTTCCGCGACTCCGGCGCGCGGGCGACGCGGACCAGGTTCTCCATGCTCGCCAGCATGCTGTCGTGGTTCTCGGTGAACACCGCGGGCATGCCGTTCCACATCGTGGCGAACGCCGCCAGCGGCGTCACACCACTACCCTCGCGGATCTTCTGTTCCATGCTGTCGCCGATCGCGGTGCCCAGAGAGTCGGCCAGGGCCTCGGTGATCAGCTGGTCTTTCGAGCCGAAGTGGTAGCCGATCGCCGCCAGGCTCACACCGGCCGCCGAGGCGATGTCGCGGGCGGTCGCCTTGGCGACGCCCCGCTCGATGATGACTTTCCGTGCTCCCGCCAGCAGATCCTCGCGATTTCCCATGACTCGAGGCTACAACGTCTCAGACATATGTACCAGACGTATGTACTACCGCCTGCCATCACCGAGCTATCGGCCACCTCGGCGACGCCCCGGCACCCCGGCTCGCTAGTCTCGTCCCGTGCGGCAGAGGATCATCCTGGACGTCGACACCGGCATCGACGACTCGCTCGCGCTGCTGTACCTGCTCGGCTCCCCCGAGGCCGAGATCACCGGAATCGCCGCCACCGCGGGCAACGTTCCGGCGGCGCAGGTGGCGGCGAACAATCTGGCCTGGCTGGACGTCTGCCACGCGCCGGACATCGAAGTGGCGCTCGGCGCGGCCGAACCACTCGCGATCCCGCTGCGCACCACCGAGGACACGCACGGACCCCAGGGCATCGGGTACGCCGAACTCCCCCGGTCGGCTCGCCGTCTCTCGCCGCGATCGGCCGCGCGGATGTGGGTCGAGCTGGTGCGCGCGCATCCCGGGGAGATCGTCGGCCTGTGCACCGGGCCGCTGACCAATATCGCACTCGCCTTGCGGATCGAACCGGAGCTGCCGCTGTTGCTGCACCGCCTGGTGATCATGGGCGGCGCGTTCAACCATCCGGGCAACACGACGCCGACCAACGAGTGGAACGTGCACGTCGATCCGGAGGCCGCCAAGGAGGTCTTCGACGCGTTCGCCGCGGCCCCCGCGCAGCGCAGGCCGATCGTGTGCGCACTCGACATCACCGAGACCATCGAGATGCGGCCCGAGCACCTGGCCCGCCTCGCCGAGCGCGCGAAGAGTTATCCGGTGGAAATCGTCTCGCCCGCCGATCCGCCCGAGGCACGCTCGGCGGCGAGTAATCCGATCGTCCGGTACGTCACCGACGCGGTGCGGTTCTACTTCGATTTCCACCACGGCTACGACCTGGGCTACTTGGCCCACATGCACGACCCGTTCGCGGCCGCGGTGGCGCTGGACCCGGCGCTGGCCCGTACCCGCCCGGCGACGGTGGACGTGGAACTGGCCGGAACCATCACCCGCGCGACCACGGTCGCCGACTGGACGAGCATGTGGGGCCGGGAACCCAACGCCGACATCGTGATCGGCACCGACCAGGAGCTGTTCTTCGAGCGACTGATCGCCCGGGTCGGCGACCTCGCGCGCACGGTGCATCCGCCCGCCACACAGGAGGTCCGGTGACCGACGCCGACGACACGACCTACCTGGCCGCCTTCCGCACCCGGCTCGGGCTGCCCGGAATCATCGACGTCCATACGCATTTCATGCCCGACCAGGTGCTGCGGAAGGTGTGGGCCTACTTCGACTCGGCCGGTCCGTTGACCGGCCGCGCCTGGCCGATCACCTACCGCGCCGACGAGCAGGTCCGTTTGAAGACGCTGCGCGACTTCGGCGTTCGCGCGTTCACCGCTCTCGTCTACCCCCACAAGCCGGACATGGCCGCGTGGCTGAACGAATGGACCGCAGACTTCGCGGCACGCACGCCCGATTGCCTGCACACCGCCACCTTCTTTCCTGAACCACCGGCCGCGAGCTATGTGTGGGAGGCCGTCGAACGTGGCGCCCGCGTCTTCAAAGCGCACGTCCAAGTCGGCGGCTACCACCCGGGCGACCCGCTGCTGGACCCGGTGTGGGGCCTGCTGGAGGACGCGCGCGTTCCGATCGTCATCCATTGCGGTTCCGGCCCCGCGCCCGGAACGCACACCGGGCCGGACCCGATCGCCGGTGTGCTGCGGCGCTTTCCGCGCCTGCGGCTGATCGTCGCGCACATGGGCACGCCGGAGTACTCCGAATTCCTGGACCTGGCCGAGGCCTACGCGGACGTGCGGCTGGACACCACCATGGTGTGGACCGATTTCTCCGAGGCCGACGCCCCGTTTCCGGTGCACGAACACGGTAGGCTGCGCGCCGTCGCCGACCGCATCCTGTTCGGCAGCGACTTCCCGAACATCCCACATTCCTACGGTCATTCGATCGAGGCGCTCGAACGGCTGGATCTCGGTGACGACTGGTTACGCCAGGTCTGCTATCGCAACGCGGCGGCGCTGTTCGGCCTCGAATGACCGGTGTCGACCGGCTCGGGTCGCCATGACCGTGAGCCGCTGGGCCGTGCGGGCACCAGCCCGACCGCACCTGCCCGCAGCGGTCGTCACCTACGGCGTCTGGAACGGCCGAAGAACACGCTCTGCCTCGGCAGCAGCGGTCGGCGGCGGCTGCCGTCGAATGCCCGGCGTCGCCGGTGTGTTCGAATATCGGACGTGATCTCGAAGTCGATCGTGGTCGTCGTCCAGCTACTGGCCTGGCTTGCCGCACTGGCCGGGTGCGTGGGGCTCGCACTGCACTTCAGTGGGTCGCAGTCGCGGATGCTGGTCTTGGCGGCTTCGGGTGCGCCGTATCTGATGGGTTCTGCCGTGCTGGGGGCGGTGGCGTTCGTCGCCATGCGGCAGTGGAGCGGTGCGGCGGTCGCGATCGTCGTCGTCGCCATCGCGGCGTGGACGCAAGCGCCGCTGTACGTCGGCCGTTCCGGCGACGCGGACGGGCACACCCTGACGGTGATGCAAGCCAATCTCCTTTTCGACGGAGCCGATCCCCGGGCGCTGGTCGACGAGGTACGCGCGAGGAACGTCGCCGTCCTCACCGTGAACGAACTCACGCCGACGGCAGTCGAGGAACTCGGCCGCGCGGGACTGGACCAGGTCTTGCCGTACCGGTTCGTCTCACCGGGAAGGACAGCGACCGGGACGGGAATATGGAGCAGCTACTCGCTGACCGAAACCGTCGAGTACGACGGCTTCGTACTGAACCAGCTGTCGGCGACCGCCGACGTTCCAGGCGTCGGCCCGGTCGCGGTGTACGCCTTCCATCCGGTACCGCCGGTGTACGGCACGCGGGTCTGGGCCGACGAATTGTCCCGGCTGCGGGTGATTCTCGACCGATCACCCGCGGATCGACCGGTGCTCACCGGCGGTGATTTCAACGCGACCTACGACCACCGGCAGTTCCGCGCGATGCTGTCCGGCCGCTTCGCCGACGCCGCCGAGCAGGCGGGCGCCGGACATCTGGTCACCTATCCGACCGACAAGCGGTGGCCGCCCCTGGTCGGTATCGACCACATCCTCGTCGCCGGCGGTAGCGCGGTCGCGGTCGAGACCGTGGGACTCCCCGGCGCGGACCACCGTGCCTTGGTGGCGCGGATCCAGCTGACCGCGCGGTAGGCGTTGGATCGGATCCCGGCGGCTCAGCGGCCGTCGAAGGCGTTCAGCAGTTCCTCGGCGGCGAGCGCGGCGGTGAGGGTGCCGTCGCGGACCTGCTTCTCCACTTGCGCCCGAATGGCTTTCACGTCCGGGTTGTCCGAGAGCCTGCGCAGCAGCTGGTCGTGCACCATGGTCCAGGTCCAGTCCACTTGCTGGCGACGGCGCTTCTCGGCGAACTCCCCGGCGTCGGTGAGCACACGACGATGTTCGAGCACCGTGTCCCAGAACCGGTCCAGGCCGATGCCTTCCAAACCGCTCATGGTCAGCACCGGCGGCCGCCACAGCGCGTCGTGCGGGTGGATCAGCCGCAGCGCGCCCGCGAGTTCCCGGGCGGCGGCTCTGGCCTCGACCTCGTGTTTGCCGTCGGCTTTGTTCACCGCGACCAGGTCGGCGAGTTCGAGCACACCCTTCTTGATCCCTTGCAGCTGGTCGCCGGTCCTGGCCAGGGTGAGGAAGCAGAACACGTCGACCATGTTCGCGACGGTGACCTCCGACTGGCCCACCCCGACGGTCTCCACCAGGATCACGTCGTATCCCGCCGCCTCGAGCAGCACGATGGTCTCGCGTGTCGCCTTGGCGACGCCGCCGAGCGTGCCCGCCGTGGGCGAGGGCCGGATGTAGGCCTCGCGCTGCACCGACAGCCGCGCCATCCTGGTCTTGTCGCCGAGGATGGAACCGCCCGTCCTGGTCGAGGACGGGTCGACCGCCAGCACCGCGACCCGGTGCCCCCGCTCGATCAGATACATGCCGAGCGCGTCGATGAAGGTCGACTTGCCGACGCCGGGAACGCCGGTGATGCCGACGCGGTTGGACGGCGCGCCCCCCGCGCCCGCCTCCGGCGTCACTTTCAGCAGCAACTGCTGCGCCAGCGCACGGTGATCGGCCCTGGTGGATTCCACCAGCGTGATCGCCCGCGCCAGAGCGGCACGCTCGTCGGCGCGGACCGCCGCGGCGAGGGCGTCGACGTCGATCGCCCGGCGCGCGGTCACCTTCGGGGTGTCGCGCGCCGGGGAACCCGCTTCGCTCATTCCGTCGCGGCGGAATCCGCGGCGCCGCTGCCGAGTTCGTGACCGAGTTCGGCGCCGAGCTTCTTCAGCAAGTCGATCGCCGCGTCCGCGATCACCGTGCCGGGCGGGAAGATCGCCGCCGCGCCCGCCTGGTAGAGCTCCTCGAAGTCACCGGGCGGGATGACGCCGCCGACGATGACCATGATGTCGGGGCGTCCGACATCGGCCAGTGCCTGCCGCAGGGCGGGCACCAGCGTGAGGTGGCCCGCCGCCAGCGACGACACACCGACGACGTGCACATCGTTGTCGGCCGCCTGCTGCGCCACCTCTTCCGGGGTCTGGAACAGCGGGCCCACGTCGACGTCGAAGCCGAGGTCGGCGAAGGCCGTGGCGATCACCTTCTGTCCCCGGTCGTGGCCGTCCTGCCCCATCTTCGCGACGAGGATGCGCGGCCTGCGGCCCTCGGCCTCGGCGAATTCCTCGACCAGCTCGCTCGCCTTGGTGATGTTGGTGACCTTCCCTGCCTCGTCGCGGTACACACCGGAGAGGGTACGGATCTCCGCCTGGTGGCGGCCGTATACCTGCTCCAGCGCATCGGAGATCTCGCCGACGGTGGCCTTGGCCCGTGCGGCGTCGATGGCCAGCGCGAGCAGGTTGTTCGCCATGCCGCCCTCGGAAGAGGCCGCGGCGCGGGTCAATTCGGCCAGCGCCCGCCGTACCGCGTCGGGGTCGCGCTCGGCGCGCAGGCGTCGCAGCTTCTCGATCTGCTCGGCGCGCACCCGCGAGTTCTCGACCTTGAGGACCTCGACCTGCTGGTCCTCTTCGACCTGATACTTGTTGACGCCGATCACCGGCTGCTGGCCGGTGTCGATCCGCGCCTGGGTGCGCGCGGCGGCTTCTTCGATGCGCAGTTTCGGGATGCCCTCGCCGATCGCCTGCGCCATGCCGCCGTGCGCCTCGACCTCCGCGATATGCGCGCGGGCGCGGTCGGCCAGCTGGTGGGTGAGCCACTCGACGTAATACGAGCCGCCCCACGGGTCGATCGGGCGGGTGGTGTTGGACTCCTGCTGGATCAGCAGCTGGGTGTTACGGGCGATGCGGGCGGAGAAGTCCGTGGGCAGCGCCAGCGCCTCGTCGAGCGCGTTGGTGTGCAGCGACTGGGTGTGGCCCTGGGTGGCTGCCATCGCCTCGATGCAGGTGCGCGCGACGTTGTTGTAGGCGTCCTGCGCGGTGAGCGACCAGCCGGAGGTCTGCGAATGGGTGCGCAGCGACAGCGATTTCGCGCTCTTCGGGTTGAACTTCGCGACCAGCTCACTCCACAGCAGGCGCCCGGCGCGCAGCTTGGCGACCTCCATGAAGAAGTTCATGCCGATGGCCCAGAAGAACGACAGCCGCGGCGCGAACTTGTCGACCTCCATGCCCGCGTCGATGCCCGCCCGGATGTACTCGACGCCGTCGGCGAGGGTGTAGGCCAGTTCCAGGTCGGCGGTCGCGCCCGCTTCCTGGATGTGGTAGCCGGAGATGGAGATCGAGTTGAACTTCGGCATCTTCGCGCTGGTGTAGGCGAAGATGTCGGAGATGATCCGCATCGATGGCTTCGGCGGGTAGATGTAGGTGTTGCGGACCATGAACTCTTTCAGAATGTCGTTCTGAATGGTTCCGGCCAGCTGTTCCGGCGCGACGCCCTGTTCCTCGGCGGCCACGACGTACAGCGCCAGGATCGGCAGCACCGCGCCGTTCATCGTCATCGAGACGCTGACCTGGTCCAGCGGGATGTGGTCGAACAGCTGGCGCATGTCCAGGATCGAGTCGATGGCGACGCCCGCCATGCCGACGTCACCTTGCACCCGCGGATGATCGGAGTCGTAGCCGCGGTGGGTCGCCAGGTCGAACGCGACCGACAGACCCTTCTGGCCCGCCTGCAGGTTGCGCCGGTAGAAGGCATTCGAGTCCGCTGCGGTGGAGAAACCCGCGTACTGGCGGATGGTCCACGGCTGGTTGACGTACATCGTGGGGTACGGACCGCGCACGAACGGCGCGACACCGGGCACGCTGTCGAGCGGATATCCTGCGGCCGCGATCGCGTCCCGGTCGGCCTTGGTGAACACCGGCGGCACGTCGATGCCTTCCGGGGTCGACCACACCAGCTGTTCGGGGGCGTACTGGTTGGCCGCCGCGGCCGCGCGCACGTACTCCGTCACCTGCGCCGCGTCGACCGCGGCGGGCTCCGGCGCGCGCTCGGCCAGCGGCACGTCGGCGAAACTACCGATCACGTGCTTGATCTCACGAGTGGTCATCAGGCTCCCACCTTCTCCAGCAGGCCGGACAGCGCGGCGACGGCGTCGATGCGCGCGGCGAGGAATCCGTCCGGGCGTTGCGCGTCGTCCAGGTCGGCGACGGCCTTCGCCGCACCCGCCAGCAGCACGGTGGGCACGCCCGCGGCGCGCAGTTGCCGCACCGCTTCACCCGCTTCCGATCCGTAGCGCGCATCCGAGCCACACAGCACCGCGATCGGCGCCCCCGCTTCGGCGGCCGCCGCGGCGATTCCGTCCACCGCGAGCGGACCCGGATTGATCGACTCGATGCCGCCCGAAGCCAGCAGATTCGCGATGAAGGTGACCCGCACGTTGTGCTCGGCCACCGAGCCGAGCGGCACCAGCAGCGCTTTCGGCCGCGCGCCGTGCTCCGCGAGGTAGGCGTCGGAGCGGTTGCGCAGCTGCTCGAACGCGGCGCCGTAGCGGGCGACCCGGCCGGTCTGCCGCGCCGCCTCGGACAGCGGCTGCTCGGCGAGGTTCGGGAATTCGTTCACGCCGGTGACGGCGGTCTTGCGGTGCGCGACATCCTCGTCGCGAGCGGCCTTGGTAGCCGCGACCCGCTCGGCGAGCAGCCCGGACTCCAGCGCGGCGAGGTAGCCTCCGGCCGCCTCGATCTCCTGGAGGAACTCCCATGCCTTCGCCGCCAGCGCGGCGGTGAGGTCCTCGATGTACCAGGAGCCCGCACCCGGATCCTGCACGTGGCCGAGGTGCGATTCCTCGAGCAGCAGCAGCTGAGTGTTGCGGGCCATCCGATCGGCGAACGCCTGCGAGACGCCGAGTTCGCCGGGCGGCAGGGCGGAGTCGAACGGCAGCACGGTCACGGTGTCGGCGCCGCCGATGCCCGCGCCGAACGCGGCGAGCGTGGTGCGCAGCATGTTCACCCAAGGGTCGCGCTGACTCATCATGGCGGCCGAGGTGACCGCGTGCTGGGGCGCGCCGCCGAAATCCGGTGCTCCGCAGACCTGCGCGACCCGCGCCCACAGCCGCCTGGCGGCACGGAACTTCGCGATGGTGGCGAACTGATCGTCGGTGGCGGCGAACCGGAACTCCAGCTGTCCCAGCGCGTCGGCGATGTCCAGGCTCTCCGTCAGCGACCGCAGGTAGGCCAGGCCCGCGGCGACCGCCGCGCCCAGTTCCTGGGCGTCGGAGGCGCCCGCGTCGTGGAAGACGGTGCCGTCCACGGTGATCGCACGCACCGTTTCCGGTCGTCGCGCCGCCTGTCCGGCCAGTGCGACGGCCTCGGCGAGACCGGTGTCGGCCGGTCCGGCGAAGCGGCTGGTCAGAGGCGCGGCGCCGAGCGAGACCCGGATGCCATCGCGCGCCGGCGCGGTGTAGCCGTCGAGCGCCGTGAACACCTGCGCCGCCGCGTCGGCGACGTCGCCGCCCGCGTCCAGCGTGAGCGGGGCGAGTTCGAAGAGCAGGCCGGTCAGGGCGGTCGGCAGATCCGCCACCGGTACGCCGCGCTCGCCCGCACCGAGCCAGATCGCGCTGATCCCGTTCTCCAGCGCGGCCAGGATCTCGCGGTTCGCCACCGCGGCGTCGCGCTGGGCGAACCGGGCGCTGACGAACCAACCCCGGTGCACGTCGCGAGTGGCGTCCCGGCCGCGAACGAAGGGGAACGTTCCGGGCAGGGGCTGCTCCGGCAGCTCATCGCGCCGGGTGTAGAGCGGGGCGACCGTCAGCCCGTCATAGGTGGTCTCGTCGAGCAGTCGCTCGGGCTCCTCGGGAAGTTCGCTGACATCGACGCGGCGAGCCTTCGCCAGCACCCCGGCAACACCCTTGCGCCATGCGCCGTATTCGGGCACCGGGTCGGCCCCGGGATCTGAAGCAATCGGCATAGCTTGCTGTTCCTCTTCCTCACCACGGGCGCACCGCCAGTGCGCGCCCGATACCCTCACATTCGCCCAGCTCAGCGACTACTTCGGTTAACGGGCATTCGTCCCGCTTCCACTGATGCTAGCGGGCGGATTCCCAGCCGGTTGACCCTGCCCGCCACTACCAACCGGTAACCTGTCGCCCGTGACGAGGCTGATCCGTGACCCGCGTATCGTCGCGCTGATCGTCGGCGCGGTCGCGCTGTTCGGCGCGGCGCTGCTGGTCCCGCTGCCGTCGCCCCGCCAGGTGCAGGACTGGGCGACTTCCGTCGGCCCGGTCTTCCCGCTGCTGTTCTTCCTGGTCCACGCTCTGGTGACGGTGGCGCCGATCCCGCGCACCGTATTCACCGTCAGCGCCGGACTGCTGTTCGGCCCGCTGCTGGGCATCACGCTCGCGGTGAGCGCGACGACCGTCAGCGCGGCCCTGGCCATCGTGCTCATCCGCGCGCTCGATCGCAATCAGGTCGCCGCCCGGCTCACCCATCCCGCGGTGCGCGCCATCGATGAACGTCTCGCCCGCCGCGGCTGGCTGGCGGTCGGCTCGCTGCGGCTCATCGCGGCCGTACCGTTCTCGGTGATCAACTACTGCTGTGGCTTGTCCTCGATCCGGTTCTGGCCGTATCTGTTCGCCACGGTGCTGGGTGTACTGCCCGGCACGATCGGCACCGTCATCCTCGGCGACGCGCTCACCGGGACCACCCATCCGGCGATGCTCGCGCTGTCCGGCGCCTGCCTCGCGGTCGGACTGGCCGGTCTGGTCGTCGACGCGCGATGGAAGACGACAGTCCCGCTTCGGTAGACATCGCCGAACCCATCGCGGCTGCCGACTGAGCATCGCTCGATCGGGGCCGATTCCACCGGAACCGGGGTCACGTCCACCACGGCCGCCGCGCAGCCGGACGCGAAATGCGGGAAATTCATCGGTGCCGAGAACAAGGACAAATCAGCAATAAGGGACCGAGCGCCCGCCACTCTCCAGGACACGGTTCGCATGCGGCACCGTAATTGATACTACAACGGCGCCATCGGACGAATCAGGCCGCAGTGCAGTTCGGTCGCTGCCGCGTCACATAAGCCTCTGCTGCGGCAGTTCCGCGCACCGGCCCTTATCAATTTCGTAAAGTCGGCAACTATTTGCCGCTCTGCATCGTGGTTTAGGTGTACGCGAACGAACCGGTCGGCTTAAACTGATTTCCGGTCGGGTCTGGAGGCAAGGTGATGACCGTTCAGCGACCGCAGTTCGACTCCGACCTTGGATCGAACACCGCACCGGACGTGTCGCCACCAGAGCCTGTACCGCTGTCAGCCGGACAGCGGGGGCTGTGGCTGGCGCAACGCTTGAGTCCGGACGTCCCGATATGCGAGGCCCAATACGTCGAGTTCCACGGCGAGCTCGATCGTGAGCTTCTGCGTTCGCTGATAATTCGCGCGGGTCACGAGTTCCAGTCAGGGTATTTTCGGCTGGTCGAGGTGGACGGCACCCCGCATCAACTGTTCGACCCGTCACTGGCTTCGACGGGGCCGGTAATCGATACGCGTGCCGAACCGGATCCCATGGCGGCGGCGTTGAAGTGGATGCACGACGAATACACCGCACCGCTGGATATGGCTCGGGACCGGTTGTGGGCGGGGGCGCTTCTGCAGGTCGGCGATCGGCATTACCTGTTGTACAACAGAGCTCACCACGTCGCGGTGGACGGCTACGCCGCGATGACGATGTTGAACCGGCTCGCGGAGTTGTACACGGCCGCCGTGGAGGAACGGCCGCCGGAACCGAACCGGGCGGCGGACCTTCGCACACTGTACGAGGCCGACCGCACGTATCGGGAGTCGAAGCGGTTCACAGACGACCAGGCATATTGGGTGGACAAGCTCGCCGATGTCGCCGATGACGAATCCAGTCTGGCGACCCGCTACGCGCCGCCGCGTGCGGACAGCGTGGTCGCGATGGCCGAACTGCCGACGGCGCTGGTGGTGCGGATCGCGGACGCCGCGAAAGCGCTCGACGCGAGCCCGGCCGCGGTGGTGATCGCCGCGTTCGGTTGCTATCTCGCCCGGATGACCGGCCGGGACGAGGTCCTCGTCGATGTTCCCGTCTCCGGCCGAACCACGGCCGTCCTGCGCCGGTCCGGCGGGGTGTTCGTCAACCTCGCGCCGCTTCCGCTCGCACTCGGCGCGGAAGACACGGTCGCGACGCTGGTACGGCGGGTCCAATCCGACTTGGTCGGAGCGTTGCGCCACCAGCGGTGCGGCCTCGCCGATATTCGCGCCGCCACCGGATCGCGCGGGCAGCGGCGGTTCGCGGGCCCGATGGTGAACGTCATGTTCTTCCCCCAGAAGATCCGCTTCGGCGAGTTGACCGGGGACTTCCACATCCTCAGCTCCGGGCCGGTCGAGGATCTCCTGGTCAACCTGTATCAGACCGGAGAACCGCCGCGGACGATCCTGCACTTCCTGGCCAATCCCGACCGCTACACCGGCCCCGAACTGTCCGCCCACCACAGCAAGTTCGTGGAGTTCCTCGACGAGTTCGCCGCCGCCACGCCGGCCACCGACCTCGCGCGGATCCACCCCGGCAGCGCGCGCGAAGCGGCCCGGATCCGAAGCCGCCGCGACGACCTCGCGTTCTGGCGCGACGCGCTCGCGGACCTTCCGGAGGAGTTGTCGTTGCCGGTGGATCGCCCCCGCCCCGCAGTGGCCTCCCACCACGGCGCCACCACCACCTACACCCTCGACACCGAACTCATCAC
>NZ_JBSGIB010000016.1:96940-157090 GCF_053604885.1 Nocardia sp. NPDC003999 | reverse complement strand
CTCCACACGGGGGGTGAAAAGGCCGGAACCAAAAAATATTTGGCACTGACATTCATCGACACACTATTGAGTTCTCAAAGAACACACGCACACACCATCGCCCGGTTTGAGCCGATTGATCGGTGAAGCAACTTTTCCAGCTTAGCTCAGCCGTGAACCCAGTTGCAAACTGAGGTCTCGTTCGAGCTAGTGTGACCGTCAGGCGCTCCTCGTCCTACCTCGTTTCCCTGGCCTCCCGCTCAGCGTTTCCGCTCAGCTTCTCGGCTCCGGGTCGGTGTCCGTGTCGCTCTGACTTGGAATAAGTTACGTGTCTGCGTGCACCATGTCAAATCGCCTGGTCAGCACGCATTTTCCGGAACGCTTTCGGTAACTCGCCACCGACCCGAACGCCGCGGCACTCAATCCGCGACGCCGACGCGCCTTACATCGCCACCGAGGGCCTGCAGCTGCTCGACGAAATTCGGATATCCGCGATCAATGTGGAAGACGTCGTGCACTTCGGTGGTCCCGTCGGCGACCAAGCCCGCGAGCACCAGACCCGCGCCGGCTCGAATATCCGACGACCACACCGGAGCGCTCGACAACCGCGGAATCCCACGGACCACCGCGTGGTGCCCATCGGTGCGCGCGTCGGCGCCGAGCCGGATCATCTCCTCCACGAACCGGAAGCGCGCCTCGAAGATGTTCTCGGTGATCATCGAGGTCCCGTCCGCGATCGACGCGAGCCCGATGGCCATCGGCTGCAAGTCGGTCGGGAAACCGGGGAACGGCAGGGTCGAGAAATTCACGGCGCGCGGACGCTCCGCCTGGACCACCCGGAAGCCGTCCTGCTCGAACGAAATGCGCGCACCCGCGGACCGCAGCTTGTCCAGCACCAGCGACAGGTGCTTGGGATTCACACCGGTGACGCGGATGTCGCCCAGCGTCATCGACGCGGCGATGCCCCAAGTCGCGGCGACGATGCGGTCCCCGATGACGCGGTGCGTGGTGGGCTCGAGCCGTTCGACCCCCTGGATGGTGAGCACCGACGTGCCCGCGCCGCTGATCCGCGCGCCCATCCGGACGAGCATGTTGCACAGGTCGACGATGTCGGGCTCGCGCGCGGCGTTGTCGATCACCGTCTCGCCCTCGGCGAGCACCGCCGCCATGAGGATGTTCTCGGTCGCGCCGACCGAGGGGAAATCCAGGCGGATGCGCGCACCCTGCAATTCGTCGGCCTTGGCGACCACACAACCGTGCTCGATCTCGCTGGTCGCGCCGAGTAGGCGCAGACCGGCCTGGTGCATGTCCAGCGGGCGGGAGCCGATGGCGTCACCGCCGGGCAGCGCCACGACGGCGCGCTTGCACCGCGCCATCAGCGGACCGAGCACGCACACCGACGCGCGGAACTGGGTCACCGCGGGGAAGTCCGCGTGATACTTCGGTTCGGCGGGCGTGGTGATGGCGACCACTCCGCCGTCGATGGTCACGTCGCAGCCGAGACCGCGTAGGACATCACCCATCAGCGGCACGTCGAGGATGTCCGGGCAGTTCGTGATCGTGGTGGTGCCCTCGGCCAGCAGCGCAGCGGCCATCAGTTTGAGGACGCTGTTCTTGGCGCCCCCCACCGTGACCTCACCGACGAGTCGATTTCCGCCGGTAACCAAAAACCGTTCCATGCCGCCTCTCCGCGTATTCGGCGCACTGTTGGTGCAAGGATAGTTGGGGCGGCGCACTCCGGTGCCGCCTCTCCACGACTCCCCTCGCCTCCGGACGTTTTCGCCGTTGGAGCGAGTGCCGCGGGATGGGCGTACTGCGATCGACGAGGTGGTCTCGTCACCTTGCCGGCAATACCCAGTGATCGCTCGGGTACTCGCCTCGGGTGCTACGCGATCAGACGCCCGGCCGTTTCCCGCCGGGCTTCCACAGGATATCGCCGCCGGGATTGGCGACCCGGCTCAGGATGAACAGCAGATCCGAGAGGCGATTGAGGTACTTGGCCGGCAGCGCGTTGGTGTCCTCCGGATGGCACTCGATCGCCGCCCAGGCCGAGCGCTCCGCACGGCGGGCGACCGTACGCGCGGTGTGCAGCAGGGCCGCCAGCGCGGTACCGCCGGGCAGGATGAACGAATCGAGCGCAGGCAGTCCGGCGTTGAACTCGTCGCACCACGCTTCGAGCCGATCGATGTAGGGCTGGGTGACCCGCAGCGGCGGGTACTTCGGCTCCGCGACCACCGGTGTGGAGAGGTCGGCCCCGGCGTCGAACAGATCGTTCTGTATCTGTCGCAGCACCGCGAGCATCGTTTCGTCCGGGCCGCCGAGGGCGATCGCGACGCCGATGGCGGCGTTCGTCTCATCGCAGTCGGCGTAGGCGACCAGGCGTGGGTCGGTCTTCGCGACCCGGGAGAAGTCGCTCAATCCCGTGGTCCCGTCATCGCCGGTCCGCGTGTAGATCCGGGTCAAATGCACGCTCACAGCACAACCCTAACGGGCGCGGCCTGCTCGGGCCGCCGATAGCCGTCGGACCGGGAACTACAGCCCCGGCATCCGCCGGGTGCGATCGGAGGGGCGGGACTCCACCCAGGAGAGGAAGGCGGTCAAAGAGTCGCGATCCAGGGCCAACTCGAAGTCGCCCGCGCGGTCGGACACCGCGATCACTGCGATGTCGTCGGTCATGATGTCGTACTCGTCGCCACGGGGGCCGCGGCGATCGCCGATCTCGATGCCCTGACGCCGGATGGTGGAATCCGGGCCGAGTTTCAGGCTGGTGAGTTTGAAGAAGACGAGACGATCCTCGTCATAGCGGATCAGGCCGTGCCGCCACCCCTGACCGCCGCGGGCGGGCAGTACGCGCAGGATCGCGGCAGTTCCGCCGCGCCGCAACATGATCAGGCGGTAAGTCGAGGCCAAGGCGAGGAACACGAGCGTTAGCACCAGAATGATCAGCAGAACCATCCCGGTTTGCAATGCCGTACGTCCCTTCGCTCCGCCGCCGTGTCGTCCACGGCATTCGATTGGCGGTGTACCAGCTTCTCGTGGTTTCGCGGGCTTTCGCCCCCGAGCCCGATGCTGACACCGCGTGCGGTCATTCAATCACGGCCCCGAGTTTACAAATGCCCCGGCCGTGTCCGACTCGCCTGAAAGGCGCTGTCGGCGGTGAAGGAAGCTTCACCGCCGACAGCGATCGTTCTCGATGACAGGTTGTTGCTAGGCGTTCGCGTTCTGCTCGACCGCGCGCACCCGAGCCTGAGCGGCTCGCTGCTGCTCCTCGCTGGCGTCGGAGTCGGCCAGCACCCGGCGGGCCTCCTCGACGTCCACCTCGTCGGCGAATTCCGCCGACTCGGCGAGCACCCGAACCGAGTTCGCGGTCACCGAGAAGAAGCCGCCGTGCACCGCGGCGACGACCCGCTGACCATCGGTGTCCACGATCGCCACGGTGCCGCCCTCGACCAGCTGGCCGAGCAACGGCTCGTGCCCGGCCATGATGCCGATCTGGCCCTCGGTGGTCTGCGCGCTGACGAACGTCGCCTGGCCGGACCAGAGCAGTCGTTCGACCGCGACGAGATCGACTGACATTTCCGCCATCGGTGACTACTTTCCGAGGATCTTCTTCGCGGCCGCCTCGACATCGTCGAGACCACCGCAGCTGTTGAAGGCCTGCTCCGGGTAGTTGTCGAACTCACCCTTGCAGACGCGGTCGAAGTCGTCGATGGTCTGCTCGAGCGGCACGACCGAACCCACCTGACCGGTGAACTTCTCGGCCACGATGAAGTTCTGGCCGAGGAACTTCTCCAGACGACGGGCGCGGCCGACGAGCACCTTGTCCTCTTCGGACAGCTCGTCCATACCGAGGATGGCGATGATGTCCTGCAGTTCCTTGTACTTCTGCAGGATCCGCTTCACCTCGTTGGCCACCCGGAAGTGCCGGTCGCCGACGATCGAGGCCTCCAGGATGCGGGAGGTCGAGGTCAGCGGGTCGACGGCCGGGTAGATGCCCTTCTGCGAGATCGGGCGGGAGAGCTCGGTCGTCGCGTCGAGGTGGGCGAAGGTGGTCGCCGGAGCCGGGTCGGTGTAGTCGTCGGCGGGCACGTAGATGGCCTGCAGCGAGGTGATCGACCGACCACGGGTCGAGGTGATGCGCTCCTGCAGCTCACCCATCTCGTCGGCCAGCGTGGGCTGGTAACCGACGGCGGAGGGCATGCGGCCGAGCAGGGTCGACACCTCGGAACCGGCCTGGGTGAACCGGAAGATGTTGTCGATGAACAGCAGCACGTCCTGGTGCTGCACGTCGCGGAAGTACTCGGCCATGGTCAGGGCCGAGAGCGCGACGCGCATACGGGTGCCCGGCGGCTCGTCCATCTGTCCGAAGACGAGGGCGGTGTCCTGGAGGACGCCCATCTCCTCCATCTCCAGGCGCAGGTCGGTGCCCTCACGGGTGCGCTCGCCGACGCCGGCGAACACGGAGGTGCCGGAGAATTCCCGCGCGATACGGGTGATCATCTCCTGGATCAGAACGGTCTTGCCGACACCGGCGCCACCGAACAGACCGATCTTGCCGCCCTTCACGTACGGGGTGAGCAGGTCGATGACCTTGATGCCCGTCTCCAGGATCTCGGTCTTGCCCTCGAGCTGGTCGAACGACGGCGGCTTGCGGTGGATGCCCCACTGCTCGCCCTCGCGGCCGAGGCCGGGGGTGTCCAGGCAGTCGCCGAGGGCGTTGAAGACGTGGCCCTTGACCACGTCACCGACCGGCACCGAGATCGGCTTGCCGGTGTCGGTGACGGTGGCACCGCGGACCAGGCCGTCGGTCGGCTGCATCGAGATGGTGCGCACGATGTTGTCGCCGAGGTGCTGGGCGACCTCGAGGGTCAGGGTCTTGGCCACCGAGGTCAGGGTGATCTCGGCGTGCAGAGCGTTGAACAGCTCGGGAATGGCTCCGCGCGGGAACTCGACGTCCACGACGGGGCCGATGACCCGGACGACGCGGCCTGCGGCGCCGCCGGTCCGGCTCGTGTTGTCTTGAGTGACAGCTGCGGTCATTGGTGTTGGTTCTCTCCGTGTCGATGTGCGGCCTTCGAGGGGCCTTCTACGTGCCCGTCGCTCAGGCCGCTGGTGGCGCTCAGTCGCGGTCCGAGCTCGACGCCAGCGCGTTCACGCCGCCGACGATTTCGCTGATTTCCTGCGTGATCTGGGCTTGGCGCACCGAGTTCGCCTCGCGCTGGAGCACGCTCGCGAGTTCGTTGGCGTTGTCGGTGGCGGCCTTCATTGCGGTGCGCCGAGCCGCTGACTCGGATGCCGCTGCCTCGAGCAACGACGCGTAGATGCGCGTGTTGACGTACTTGGGCAGCAGCGCCGCCAGCAGCACATCGGCGTCGGGCTCGAATTCGTACTGCGCGTGGACGTCCGCGGTCGGTGAATCCGACACGATGTCCTCACCCAGGTCGAAGTTCTCGTCGACGTAGCTCACCTGGATCGGCGCCAACCGGCGCACCTCAGGGGTCTGCGTCAGCATCGAGACGAAGCGGGTGTACACGACGTGCAGCTCGTCGACACCGGCGATGTCACCCGTCCCGTTCGGAGCGGGCACCGCCCCGTCGGAGCCTGCCATGAAGGCGTCGACCAGGTGGTGGCACGCGGACGAAGCATCGGAGTACTTCGGCTGCTGCGAGAACCCGGTCCACGCCGACACGTACGAGCGATTGCGGAAGGCGTAGTACGTCAGGCCCTTGTTGCCCATGACGTAGAGCACCGGCTCTTTGCCTTCGTCACGCAAGGTGGTCATCAGCTCTTCCGCGCGCTTGAGCACGTTCGAGTTGTAGCCACCGCACATGCCGCTGTCACTGGTGATCACCAGCACGGCCGCCCGGCGCGGGTTGGCGCGCTCGGTCAGCAGCGGATGCGAAAGGTTCTTCGACGCGCTCGCCAGCTCGCTGAGGACCTTGGTGATCTCCTCCGCGTACGGCTTCGCGGCCGCGACCCTGGCCTGGGCCTTGGAGATGCGCGAGGTCGCGATCAGCTCTTGGGCCTTGGTGATCTTCTTGATCGAATTCACACCACGAATGCGGGAGCGCAATTCACGCAAGCTTGCCATCAGCGGTTCACACTCCCTTCATTCGCTGCGTGGGATGGGCGGCATCCGCCGGGCACGAGGTGGCCGCTGCCACCCTCGTGCCCGTCGCGCATGCCGCGGATCGAATAGCGCATTTGCCGACCCGCGTTACTTCTCGACGTGCTTGCGGGTCACCGACAGCGACTCGACCTCTTCGTGGTCGAGCTGGCCGGCTTCGGCCTCGTTGACCACGGGGGTGCCGTCGGAGGTGAGGAAGGTTCCCAAGAACTTCTTGGTCGCCGCCTCGACCTGCTCGGCCGTCTCGCCGGCGAGCACCTTGCCGCCCTCGATCGCCTTGAACACGTCGGCGGCGCTGCGGTGCAGCTCCTCGAGCAGTTCGGCGTTGAAGCGGCGGATGTCCGCGACCGGGATCGAGTCGAAGTGGCCACGGTCGACCAGGTAGATCGAGATGATCTGATCCTCGACCGGCACCGGCGAGTACTGGTCCTGCTTGAGCAGCTCGACCCAGCGGGCGCCGCGCTCGAGCTGAGCCAGCGAGGCCGCGTCCAGGTCGGAGGCGAAGGCGGAGAACGCCTCCAGCTCGCGGTACTGCGCCAGCTCGAGGCGCAGCGAACCGGCCACCTTCTTCATGCCCTTCGTCTGGGCGGCGCCACCGACACGGGAGACCGAGGTACCGACGTTGATCGCCGGGCGGACACCCTTGTTGAACAGGTCGGACTCGAGGAAGACCTGACCGTCGGTGATGGAGATGACGTTGGTCGGGATGAACGCCGAGATGTCGTTGGCCTTGGTCTCGATGATCGGCAGACCGGTCATCGAGCCCGCGCCCAGCTCGTCGGACAGCTTCGCACAACGCTCCAGCAGCCGGGAGTGCAGGTAGAAGACGTCACCCGGGTAGGCCTCGCGGCCCGGCGGGCGACGCAGCAGCAGCGAGATGGCGCGGTACGCCTCGGCCTGCTTGGTCAGGTCGTCGAACACGATGAGCACGTGCTTGCCCTGGTACATCCAGTGCTGGCCGATGGCCGAACCGGTGTAGGGGGCCAGCCACTTGAAGCCGGCGGAGTCGGAGGCCGGGGCGGCGACGATGGTGGTGTACTCCAGCGCGCCGTGCTGCTCCAGCGCGGCCTTGACGCCCGCGATGGTGGAGCCCTTCTGGCCGATGGCTACGTAGATGCAGCGCACCTGCTTGGTCGGATCGCCGGTCTCCCAGTTGGCCTTCTGGTTCAGGATCGCGTCGATGCAGACCGCGGTCTTGCCGGTCTTGCGGTCGCCGATGATCAGCTGACGCTGGCCACGGCCGATGGCGGTCAGCGCGTCGATCGCGGTGATGCCGGTGGCCAGCGGCTCCTCGACCGGCTGGCGCTCCAGCACGGTGGCGGCCTGCAGCTCGAGCACGCGCTGTTCCTCGGACTCGATCTCGCCGAGGCCGTCGATCGGCTGGCCCAGCGGGTTCACCACGCGGCCGAGGAACTTGTCGCCGACCGGAACCGAGAGCACGTCACCGGTCCTGCGGACCTCCTGGCCCTCCTCGATCTCGGCGTACTCGCCGAGGATGACCGCACCGATCTCACGGTCCTCGAGGTTCAGCGCGACGCCGAGCACGCCGCCCGGGAACTCGAGCAGCTCGTTGGCCATTGCCGAAGGCAGGCCGCTGACGTGCGCGATGCCGTCACTGGTGTCGGTGACCACACCGACTTCTTCGATGGAGGTCTCGGGGGTGTAGCTCTTGGTGTAGCTCTCGATCGCGCTACGGATCTCGTCGGAGGAGATCGTCAGCTCCGCCATGTTCTTCCTGCTCTCGCTGTCTGGGTCTGGAATGTCGGGGGTGGTGGAAGCGCGCTAGGTCAGGGCCCGGCGCAGCTTCTCCAGTCGGCCGAGTGCGCTGCCGTCGATCACGTCGTCACCGACGCGCACCACGACTCCGCTCAGCAGACTCGGGTCGACCTGGATGTGCACCGTGGTCGCCTTGCCGTAGATGCGCCGCAGCGACGCGGCCAGCCGGTCGCGCTGCTGCTCGCTGAGCCCGATCGCGGCGCGCACGTGCGCGACGATCTGATCGCGACGCGCCGCCGCGAGGTCGGCCAGCTCGTCGAAGGCGGCGCTGATGCCCGACCGCTGCCTGGTCACCACCTGCTCCGCCAGGGTCAGGGTGATGGGCTCCGTCTTACCGGCGAGCAGCCGGTTGACCAGCTCGCTCTTGGCCGAGGCCTGCTGCGACCGATCCGACAGTGCCTGCTCCAACTCGGGGTTGTCGCTGATGATCCGGCCGAGCCGGAACAGCTCGTCCTCCACCGCTTCGAGCCGGCCACGCTGGGCCGCCGACTCCAGCAACGCCTCCTGGCCGAGCAGCACCAATGTGTCCACCAGGTCGGAGGTGCGCGACCAGTCCTGGGCCACCGCGGTGGTCAGCACTGCCAGCGTGGCAGCGCTGACCTTGCCGCCGAAGACCCGCTCGCACAGTTCCGCGCGCACGGAACCCGGCACCGACACGTCCGCGAGCGCCACACGCAGCGAACGCTGGTCGTCCAGCACGGCGACAACGGCGAACAGTTCCGAGCCCGTCGTGGCCGCAGCACTGTCGCTTCCGGTCAGAGCGGCCCGAAGCGCCTCCCGAGACCGGGCACTGGCCTCGCGGCTCGCTGCGTACATGCTTCTCACTTTCGCGTCGTTACCTTCCGACCCCGATGCCTGCGTCGGTCTGGTCGAGCTCGTCGAGGAACCGGTCGATCGAGGCGGCCTGCTTGGCCTCGTCCGAAACCGACTGCCCGATGATCTTCTCGGCCAGGTCGACGGCCGTGCGGCCGACCTCGTGGCGCAGCTCCGTCAGGATCTGCTGGCGCTGTGCTTCCAGCTGGGTGTGGCCCGCCGCGATGATGCGATCGGCTTCGGCCTGGGCCTCCGAGCGCATCTGCGCGAGGATCTCCTGGCCCTGGGTGCGCGCGTCCTCCCGGATGCGCGCGGCCTCGAGCCGGGCCTCGGCCAGCTGCTGCTGGTACTGCTGCAGGGTGAGCTGAGCTTCTTCCTGCGCGGCTTCCGCGCGAGCGATGCCGCCTTCGATCTTGTCCGAGCGCTCGTCGAGCGTCTTCATCAGGCGCGGGACCACGTACTTGTAGAACAGGGCCGCGATGATGACGACGCAGACGATCGACCAGACGATGTCGTACGTTTCGGGGATGAGAGGATTCACATCCTCTCCCTCCGCCGCCGCGAGCAAAACTGACTCGTACATCGGAATCAGAAAATGAAGCCGGCGACGAGACCGATAAGGGCGAGGGCCTCGGTGAACGCGATACCGAGGAACATGTTGGTGCGGATGGTGCCCTGCAGCTCAGGCTGACGCGCGATGCCCTCGATGGCCTTGCCGACAACGATGCCGACGCCGATGCCGGGGCCGATCGCGGCGAGACCGTAGCCGACGGCGCCCAGGCCCTTGAAGGTGCTCTCGTTCGTGGCGGCTTCCTGGGCCAGGTAAGCGAGGCTCATGAGTCTTCCATTCCCTTTCTGTTGCTCACCCGCCGGTCGGCGTGGTGTAGCAGGTTTCCGGTAGTTGTGTCGGTCAGGTCAGTGATCGGCCGCGTGCTGTGCGAGTCCGATGTATACGGCGGTCAGCAGCGCAAACACGTAGGCCTGCAGGAAGATGACCAACAGCTCGAAGAGCGTGAATCCGAGTCCCGCGACCAGCGAGAACGGCGAGAACACCTTCATCCACGAGGTGGCGTCGAACAGGAAGAACCAGGTCGCGCTGAAGAACAGCACCAGCATGATGTGGCCGGCCAGCATGTTCGCCATGAGTCGGACGGTCAGCGTGAACGGACGCAGGATGAAGGTCGAGACGAACTCGATCGGAATCAGCAGCACATGCAGCGCGGGGGGAACGTTCGGAACGACGATGCTGCTGCGCATGTAGTTGAAGAAGCCGTACTTCCTGATACCGACGTAGTTGAACGCCAGGTACGCGATGACGGCCAGCACCAGCGGCATGCCGATTCGGGCGTTCGACGAGATGTTCAACCCCGGAACGACACCCGAGAAGTTCAGAAAGAGGACCGTGAAGAAGATCGTCGCGATCAGCGGGAAGAACTTCCGTCCCGTTTCCTTGCCGAGGACCTCGTCGCAGATCTGCTCTTTGACGAAGACCAGGCCGATTTCGGCGACATTCTGCAGGCCGCGCGGAACGATCCGGGGCGAGCGGAATGCCAGCACCATCACGACCGAGAGAACAGCCGTCATCAGAATGCGGATCAGCATCAATCGATCGAGTTCGAACGGCGTTCCCTCGAACAGCACAGCTGGAGGGAAGAAGTCGGTAAGCGACGGCGCGTGGAACTCGGCCGCCAGAGTGGTGACGCTCAGCGTTCTCTCCCGTGTTCGGGCCGCGGGTACGGTCATTCCCGCGGTTCGATCGGACATTGACGATCAATTTGGGTCGACTCAGGTCGGCTCGAAGTTCGTCAGCAGCTGTGCGGTGGTTCGAAATCCACCAGGCGTCTGTACGTGTGTCGGCGACATTCGTCGACATGCAGAACCGGAACACCCCTCGGAGCCCGGCACGGCAGTAAGCATAGCGGCCCATGCAGGGGATCTCGGCGGTGACCCCTCACTGATCCCCGACTTGGTCGCTTGCTTACCAACACTTTACCAAGTCATCTACGACAGCGTGTAGGGGGTGGGGGGTTTTTCGTTACTGGCGGGTATCGGACGTGGGTTCCGAGTCGGTCGTCGTCACGTACGGAACCTTCTGCCGGACAACGCCGTACGTCTCCGCACCGAGCACGATCACCAGGGCGCCGACCACGGTGAGGAACAACACGACCCGGTCGTAGAAGTCGAATCGGTGCAGGATCCCGACGACGATCAGCGCCACCAGGACCTTCCCCACCCAGCTGACCAGCATGACCAGCCCCGCGGTGCTCGGCGGCAGTTTCGCGCCGAACAGCACCACGGCCGCGGTGGTGAGGATGAAGCCGCCGCCGATCGCGGCGCCGAGCACCGCGCCCCACACGCCGGCGACACCCGAGACGGCCGCGCCCAGCGCGACCGACAGGACCACCAGCACGCCCAAGCCGATCAGTCCGTAGCGCAGCGCGGACCGCAGCGGCGCGTCGGGGCCGGGGACGGGTTCGGGTGTGAAGCTCACAGTCGCCGACTTTACCCGGACGCCGATCCGTCGCCCGCCGGGTCCCCACGCCGCAGCCCCGGAATAGCGGTGATCACCAAAGCGAAAACCAGCCCGCCCGCCATCAGCAACACGACCAGCCTGCGATCCATCAGCGAGGTGCCGACCGCGCCGAACGCGAGCACACCGACCCACAAATAGATCAACAACACCACGCGGCGATGGGAATGGCCGATCTGCAGCAAGCGATGATGCAAGTGCATTTTGTCCGGCGTCGAGAAACTGACGCCCGCGCGAACCCGTCGCACAATGGCGAGCAACAGGTCCAGCACCGGAATGAACATCACCGCGCCGACCAGCAACAGCGGAGAAAGCAGACCGACGATGTCGCGCGGACCGTATCCCTGCAGGGGGATTCGCCCCGAGGCGCCGGTCGAGACCGCGGCCAGCATCAACCCGATCAACATCGAACCGGAGTCGCCCATGAATATGCGCGCGGGCTGGAAATTGTGCGGCAGGAATCCGAGGCAGCCACCCGCGAGCGCGGCGGCCAGCAACGCGGGCGGGTACGTGTCGACCGAGCCGCCCTGCTCGTTCATCAGACCGAGGCAGAACGCGAAAACCGCCAGCGCGGCGATCAGCCCCAAGCCCGCCGCGAGGCCGTCCAAGCCGTCGACGAAGTTCATGGCGTTGACCAGGGTGACGGTGACCGCGACCGTAACGAGCCCGCCCTGCAATCCGTCCAGCACCACCGTGGTGTTGCTGAACGGGTTGTAGATCACATACCAGCCCAATCCCATGACGGCCATCACGCCCGCCGCCGTCACCTGGCCCGCGAACTTCGTCAGCGCGTCGAGTCCCCAGCGGTCGTCGACGATGCCGACCAGCACGATGATCGTGGCAGCCACCAGCACGGCGATCGGGATGTTGGGTTTGTAGTCGAAGCCGCTGCGCAGCGCGGGCAGCTGGTGGGCGAACAGCACCGCGGCGACCACACCGATGTACATGCCGACGCCGCCCATCCGCGGAATCGGCTTGACGTGCACGTCCCGGTCACGCGGCACGGCCACCGCGCCGAAGCCGATCGCCAGCACCCGCACCCCACCGGTGGCCAGGAACGTCACCACCGCGGAGATGAGCAGCACGACGAGCAGCTCCCGGAGCGGGACGACGGCGCTCGAACCCATCATCCGAGCTGCGCGGCGCCGCTGAGCGCTTCCGGCGACATGCCGAGCACCTCGGCGATGTCGGCGACGGGCACCGCGCCCACGCGCAGGATGCGCGGCTGATCAGCGGTCAGGTCGACGATGGTGGAGGCGACCGCGTGTTCGGCCGGGCCGCCGTCCAGATAGACGCCGACCAGATCGCCGAGTTGATCGCGTGCCTCGGCGGCGGTCTTCGCCGGCGGCTGCCCGGACACGTTGGCGCTGGACACCGCCAGCGGGCCGACCTCGCGCAACAGTTCGAGCGCGACCGGGTGCAGCGGCATCCGCAACATCACCGTCCCGCGGGTGTCGCCGAGATCCCACGCGAGCGAAGGCGCTTGCTGCACAACCAGACTCAGGCCGCCGGGCCAGAACGCCCGGATCAGCTCGCGCGCCTGCGGGCGCACCGAGAACACCAGGCCGTCGATGGTGTGCCAGGACCCGACGAGCACCGGCACCGGCATGTCCCTGCCGCGGCGCTTGGCCGCGAGCAACGAGCTCACCGCGGTCGAATCGAACGCGTCGGCGCCCAGCCCGTACAGGGTGTCGGTGGGCAGCACGACCAGACGTCCGGATTTCAGGGCGCTGGTGGCTGCGGACAGTCCCGCGGCGCGCGAGTCGGGATCCGCGCAGTCGTAGACGGTACTCACGGCAACCATCCTGGCATGCTCCCCCGCCTCTCCGCGTATTCAGGCCGTACTAGTGGGGTGAAACGAGAGTTGCGTTCAGGTCTTGCGTCGGGTGCCGAGCGAGTTCTGGGCGTGCCCGGCGAGTTACCCATGTGCTTACGAAATCAGTCGTCACGTGGGATGCGGCGGCTGTCGCCGCGCACCGGGAGCATCCTCGAGGCGACTTTGCGGCTCGGTGCAATACGCGGCGCGCTCGCGATCGTCTCGAGTGCGGGCCTTGCAGTTGGCCAGCTCTACAGTGCCGCGCACGCCATAGTCGCCGAGTGCAAATCCCTCCGTTCGGCAGCGCACAGTGCCGTGCGGAGGCCGCGCCGATCCGTTGAGCCCAGTTCCCGGCATAGCGAACGATCGCGAATCGTCCCGCGCACGCCAGTGCGGCCGGAAACGTCTCGGATCGCGCAGGGCATCGTCGTTGCTTCATCCGGCGGCACGTCGTCAGACGACGCTGTCATCAGAGGAATGGACGTGGTCGGCATCACAGGAGCCGGGCAAGACCACACGAATTCGGTGCCCCACGCGAGGAACCGCGCGGAAGACTCCCTCACGTGTGGGTGGCGGCGACGAAGCGGGGTTTGCCTGCCAAGTCGGGGTGTTCGACGACGTCGGTGAAGGCGCCGGTGGCGGTGAGGAGGGCGGCTACGCCGGAGCCGTTGGTGTCGTCGTGCTCGATGGCGGTGGCGCCGCCTGGGCGCAGTAGCCGGGCGATGTTCGGGATCATGCCGCGTATTACCGACAATCCGTCCGGGCCGCCGAACAAGGCGACGGACGGATCGTGCTCGGCCACTTCGGGGTCGAGACCTGCGCCCTCGGGGATGTAGGGCGGGTTGGACACGACGATGTCCACCCGGCCGTTCAGGTCGGTGAGCAGGCCGGGATCGGTGGCGTCGTCGGCGTAGAGGGTGATCGGGGTATCGCCCGCGGCGATCCGGTCGTCGGCGTTGCGCCGGGCCCAGACCTGCGCGGCGGGATCGAGTTCCACGGCGTGCACTTCGGCGTCGGGGCGCGCGTGCGCGAGGGCCAGTGCGAGCGCGCCCGATCCGGTGCACAGGTCGACGACGATCGGCGTGTGATCGTGCGGCAGCGCCTCCAACTGCGCCAGCGCCCAGGCGTACAGCAACTCGGTCTCCGGGCGCGGCACGAAGACGCCGGGGCCCACCGCGAGATCGAGCGCACCCATCACGGCCGTTCCAGTCAAGTGCTGCAACGGGATTCGCAGTGCCCGGCGGGCGACCAACTCGCGGTACTCGTCCAACTTGCCGGGCGGGACGAGCGGCGTCAGCACCAGCCTTGTCCGCTCCACGCCGAGGACGTGCGCGGCGAGATGTTCGGCGTCGGCCCGCGGGCTGTGCACCCCGGCGATCCGTAACGTCTCGATGGCGTCGTTGATGACGGGGCGCAGCGCTACTCGGCTCGTGGACATGACACCGACTCTGCCCGAAGGACGATCATTCCGCGGCCATACGTGCTTCGCGATCCGCCTTCCCCAGAGCGTCGAGCAGCGCGTCGAGTTCCCCGTCCAGCACGGCGTCGAGGTTATGCGCCTTGAAGCCGATCCGATGGTCGGTGATCCGGTTCTCCGGGAAGTTGTAGGTGCGGATGCGCTCGGAGCGGTCCACCGTGCGGATCTGGCTGGCGCGGCCCGCCGCGGCCTCCTGATCGGCCTGTTCTTCCGCCAGTGCCTGCAAACGGGCCGCGAGGACCTGCATGGCGCGCGCCTTGTTCTGCAGCTGGGAACGCTCGTTCTGGCAGGTGACCACGATGCCGGAAGGCAGGTGGGTGATGCGCACCGCGGAGTCGGTGGTGTTAACGCCCTGACCCCCCTTGCCGGAGGAGCGGTACACGTCGATGCGGAGATCGGACTCGTCGATCTGCACTTCTTCGATCTCGTCGGGTTCCGGGTAGATCAGCACGCCCGCCGCCGAGGTGTGGATGCGGCCCTGCGATTCGGTCACCGGGACGCGCTGCACCCGGTGCACACCGCCCTCGAACTTGAATCGCGACCAGACACCGTCGCGCGCCGCGTCGCGGCTCTTGATCGACAGCGTCGCCTCTTTGTATCCGCCCAGGTCGGACAGGGCGGCGTCGAGGATCTCGACCTTCCAGCCGTGGCGCTCGGCATACCGCACGTACATGCGGGCCAGGTCGGCGGCGAACAACGCGGACTCCTCGCCGCCTTCGCCGGACTTGACCTCGAGCACGACGTCGTCGCCGTCGTGCGGGTCGCGCGGGGCCAGCAGGTCGGCGAGGGCCTGTTCCAGTTCCTCGACCTGTTGTTCCAGATCCGGGACCTCCGCGGCGAACGCGGCGTCGTCGGCGGCGAGTTCCCGCGCGGCGGACAAGTCGCCGCGGGCCGTCTCGAGTTTGCGATAGGTGGCCATGACCGGGGCCAGCTCGGCGAATCGCTTGCCGACCCGGCGCGCGGCGCCCGCATCGTTGTGCAGCGACGGATCGGACAGCTGCGTCTCCAAGCCGGCGTACTCGGCCAGAATGTCGTCGATGGCGGACGGTTGCGTCACAGTGCTTCCTTCTCCTGGTAGCTGTCCATACAAAAACACCGACGCCCGGCCTGCGGGGCAGGACCGGGCGTCGGCGAGGAAGCTACTTGGCGTCGGCCTTCTTGCCGGCACGCTTGCCGTAACGAGCCTCGAAGCGGGCCACGCGGCCACCGGTGTCGAGGATCTTCTGCTTGCCGGTGTAGAACGGGTGGCACTGCGAGCAGACCTCGACGGTGATGTGTCCCGACTCCTTGGTGCTGCGAGTCTGGAAGGTGTTGCCGCAACCACAGACGACCGTGGTGTCGACATACGTCGGGTGAATTCCTGCCTTCATGGATGTCCTCTCGATTGTGGTCGCCGGGTCGCCCGCGCGAACGCGAAGCGTGAACCGGAACCGACTAGGCGGGAGCTCTGCTCACCTGAGCAGACGCAACGACCGTTCAGTATGCCAGAACTGCCGTTACGCTCCCAAAACGCCCCTGGCGAGTGGTTTGTTCCCACCCCAGGTACTTCCCCCATCGTTCGCGCCCCCGGAAGTCCGGGCACGCGAATCCGCGCCACCTCCTGGACCCTGAAGTCGGGTAGTCCGCTACTCACGAATGTGAACGAATTCGTTCATAGAGTGGCAGACCTGGTGCACATCGGCGTGCCGAGACAGGAAGGAGACCCCGTGAACGTCCGGATCGCGGCCGCGATTTTCGTTCTGCTGTTTCTCTCGGTGGCCGTCGGTGTATCCGCGCTCCCCGCGAACCCGAACTATCCCGCGCCGAAGAACGCCGTGTACGTCCACACCTCGGAATCCGCCGCCCCCGATCCCGACGTCGGGCCCTGCGCGCTGATCATCGCTCTCCTCATCGGCGGCGCGGCCACGGTCGGCCTCGTATTCTTCGCTCCCCGGACGCCGAAAGGGTCCCGCATCAGCGGGACCCTTTCGGCCGTTGTCACGGCGCCGACCTGGCGCCGCTACTCACTCGTCGAGCGCGCCCGGCGCGGTCTTGCTCACCTGCATCAAGAACTCGAGGTTGTTCTTGGACTTCTTCAGACGGTCGATCAGCAGATCGATCGCCTGGTGCGAGTCCAGGCCGGACAGTACGCGGCGCAGCTTGTGCAGTACCCCCGCCTCGTCGGGGCTGAGCAGTAGCTCGTCCTTGCGGGTACCGGACGGGTTGACGTCCACCGCCGGGAACACCCGCCGCTCCGCGATCTTGCGGTCCAGCTTGAGCTCGGCGTTACCGGTGCCCTTGAACTCCTCGAAGATCACCGTGTCACCGGTCGAACCGGTCTCCACCATGGCGGTGGCGATGATCGTCAGCGAGCCGCCGTTCTCGATGTTGCGGGCCGCGCCGAGGAACCGCTTGGGCGGGTACAGCGCGGTGGAATCCACACCACCGGAGAGGATTCGGCCCGAGGCGGGCGAGGAGTTGTTGTACGCGCGCCCGAGCCGGGTGATCGAGTCGAGCAGCACGACGACGTCCTTGCCCATCTCCACCAGGCGCTTGGCGCGCTCGATGGCGAGTTCGGCGACCGAGGTGTGATCCGACGGCGGACGGTCGAAGGTCGAGGCGATGACCTCGCCCTTCACCGAGCGCTGCATGTCGGTGACCTCTTCCGGACGCTCGTCGACCAGCACCACCATCAGGTAGCACTCGGGGTTGTTGGTCGCGATCGCGTTCGCGATGTCCTGCAGGATCGTGGTCTTACCGGCCTTCGGCGGCGACACGATCAGGGCGCGCTGGCCCTTGCCGATCGGCATGATCAGGTCGATCACCCGGGTGGTCAGCTTGTTCTGCTGGGTCTCCAGCCGCAGGCGCTGGTTCGGGTACAGCGGGGTGAGCTTGCCGAATTCGGGACGGCGCTTGGCCGCCTCGACGTCGCCGCCGTTGACCGTGTCCAGCCGCACCAGCGGATCGAACTTCTGGCGCTGGTTGGACTGTTCGCCGTCGCGGGGGGCGCGCACCGCGCCGGTGATCGCGTCACCGCGGCGCAGGCCGTTCTTGCGGACCAGGTTCATCGACACGTAGACGTCGTTCGGCCCGGCCAGGTAACCCGAGGTGCGGACGAAGGCGTAGTTGTCCAGCACATCGAGGATGCCCGCGACCGGCTGGAGGACGTCGTCCTCGCGGATCTCGAGCTCGCGGGTCTCGCCGCCACCGCCGCCGCCGTCGCGGTCACGCCCACGACGACGCTCCCGGAAGCGGCGTCCGCGCCGTCCGCGACCGCCCTCTTCGTCGTCGCCGCCGCGGCCACCCGCGCTGCCGTTCTGGCTCTGCTGGCCACGCTCGCCCTGGCCGCGGTCGCTCTGCCGCTCGCCCTGGCCGCGGTCGCTCTGCCGCTCACCCTGGCCACGCTCACCCTGGCCACGCTCACCCTGGCCACGGTCGCTCTGGCCGCGGTCGCGGCGGCGCTCGCCACCTTGCTCGGCGTCCTGCTTCGGTTCCTCGGTACGCGTCTCGGCCTGCGCGGTATCGGTCGCGGATCGCGCCTGGTCACGGCCGCGCCGCTGCCGACCGCGGCCACGCTGGCCGCTGTCTCGGCCGGACTCGCTGTCTCGGCCGGACTCCTCGGTGGTCTCGGTCGCCGTGGACGACGCCGCCTCGACGGCGGGCGCGGAATCGGCGGGGGCCGTCTTCGCCGGGGCGGGAGCCTCGCTGGGCGCGGCCGAAGCCGCGGGCGTCACGTCGAGGGTCGCCTGCTCGGCCTTGGCCGGCGCCTGCTCAGCGGGAGCGGCGGTCTTCGCGGGGGCGCCGGCCTTCGCGGGGGCGTCGGCCTTCGCGGTTGCCGCGGACTTGGCCTCGCTCTTGGCGGGCTTCTCCGCCTTCGCCGCCTTGCCCGCGGCCTGATTTTCCTTGATGGCGGCGATCAGATCGCCCTTGCGCATCCCGGAGGTGCCTCGGATACCGAGCTCCCCCGCGAGCGCACGCAACTGCGGCAACAACATTCCAGTCAGCCCCGATCGTGCGACGTCGGTGTGTTCGCTCATCTTCGAAATCTGTCCGGATTCACTATCGCGCTCGCCCGTCGGGTTCGATTCCACGCCGGGTGTCGCGAGCAGGTCCGTATCTGTCACGGAAATCCTTTCCTTCCCTCGATCGCCGTGTGCTGTTTCGAGGGTTCGTCCCGCAGCCCGGGCATTCTGCCGGACTGGGATGCGTCCGTCCGGGCGCTGTGTGCCGTATCACCTGCCCCGCCGGACCGGCGGCTTCTCCACCATTGGTGAAAGGTGGGGAGAGATCATTCCAGTTGCGCAGCTACGCAGCACCCCCATGGCCTGGAGGCTCGAGCCTGGAGCCTGCTGGAGCGATTGCCCTGATGAAGCACCGGCGTCTGATGCGCACGATGTACGGACCTGCCCAGAATAGCTGTCCATTGCGAATCTCGGCAAGACAGACTCGCCGTCAGTCGATCAGGACGCCTTCGGCGATTCCCGGCTCCACTACGCGCAGGCCGTCGGCTGCCGCCAGTTCGCGGAGTTCCGCGGGAAATTCGCTGGTCCCCAGGGCCAGGATGGTCGGTCCCGCCCCGGAGACGGTGGCCGCGATGCCCGCCGTGCGCAGGCGCGTGATCCAGGCGGTGGTCAGCGGTAGCGCGGGCGCACGCTGGGCCTGGTGCAGGCGGTCCGCGGTGGCGGGCAGCAGCAGGTCGGGACGCTGGGTGAGCGCCACCACGGCCAGCGCGGCGCGGCTGACGTTGAACGCCGCGTCGCCGTGCGGCACGACGTCGGGCAGCAGGCCGCGGGTGTGCGCGGTGGACGAGCGCTCCTCCGGGATCAGCACGACCGGGCGCAGTGCCGAATGCGCCTCCAGCCGCACCGCGCGGTAGACGCGACCGTGGTATTCCGTGCCCGGGGCCTCGTCGGCGGGGCGATCGCTCTCGGTCCACGAGACCACGATCCCGCCGAGCACGCTGGCCGCCGCGTTGTCCGGATGCCCCTCGAATTCCGCTGCCAGCTGCACCAATCGGTCGGCAGGCGTGGCCGGCGCCGAGTCCAGCTTCGCGGCGAGGGCGCACCCGGCGGCAAGTCCGCCGACCACCGCCGAGGCCGAGGACCCGAGGCCGCGCGAATGCGGAATCACGTTGCGGCACACCACATCGAGGCCGTCGGCCCACACCCCGGCCGACTCCAGGCCGCGCTCGATCGCGCGGACCACGAGATGCGAAGGGCCCCAAGGCACATCGTCGGCGCCCTCACCCTCGACCCGGATGGTGAGCCCGGAATCGGTAGTGCGCACCTGGATTTCGTCGTAGATCCCCAATGCCATACCGAGCGAGTCGAACCCGGGACCGAGGTTCGCGGTGGACGCGGGCACCCGGGCGGTCACGGTCAGACCGGCGGGCAGCGTCGCGCTCATGACCTGGCTGTCGCGCGAATTCAACTCAGGCCAGCTCTAATTCGGCGGCCACCGCAACCGGATCGACCGAGATCGGCTGCACCTTGGGCATGCCCGACAGCGCGGTGTCGGGGTCCTTGAGACCGTTGCCGGTCACGGTGCACACCACGGTGAGCCCGGCATCCAGCCAGCCCTCCTTGCGTGCGGCGAGCACACCGGCCACGCTGGCCGCCGACGCGGGCTCGACGAACACGCCCTCGGTCGCCGCGACCAGGCGGTACGCGTCGAGGATCTCCTCGTCGGTGGCGGCGCGGAAAGCGCCGCCGGACTGCTCCTTGGCCTCGACCGCGCCGTTCCAGGAGGCGGGCGCGCCGATCCGGATCGCGGTGGCGATGGTCTCGGGATCCTTCACCGGGGCGCCGTTGACCAGCGGGGCCGCGCCCGCCGCCTGCACGCCGAGCATGCGCGGCAAGCCGCCGGTGACGCCGTCGGCGTAGTACTCCCGGTAGCCACGCCAGTAGGCGGTGATGTTGCCCGCGTTGCCGACGGGAAGGGCGTGCACGTCGGGGGCCTTGCCGAGCACGTCGCAGATCTCGAAGGACGCTGTCTTCTGGCCCTCGATGCGGGCCGGGTTCACCGAGTTCACCAGTCCGATGCTGGGGAAGTCAGCGGTGACCTTGCGGGCGAGTTCGAGGCAGTCGTCGAAGTTGCCCTGCACCTGGATGATCTTCGCGCCGAGCATCACGGCCTGGGCCAGCTTGCCCATCGCGATCTTGCCCTGCGGAATCAGCACGGCGCAGCTCATGCCCGCGCGGGTGGCGTACGCCGCGGCGGATGCCGAAGTGTTGCCGGTGGACGCGCACAGCACCGCCTTCTGGCCGCGGTACTTGGCGTCGGTCATCGCCATCGTCATGCCGCGGTCTTTGAACGAGCCGGTCGGGTTCAGGCCCTCGACCTTCAGGTAGACCTCGCAACCGGTGATCTCGGACAGGTGCGGCGCGGGCACCAGCGGCGTTCCGCCCTCGTACAGCGTGACCGGCTCCCAGTCGGCCGCGCCGGCGAGCCGGTCGCGGTAGGCCGCGATCAGGCCCGGCCAGCGGGAGTGCACCCCTGCCTGTGGCGCGACGCCGGTCGTGTGCCCGCCCGTCTCCCGGCCGCCGCCCCTCATGGAGTCGTTGCGCGACGCTGTGGTCATTCTTCGGTGCCTTCCAATCTCAGAACGCTGGTCACGGATGTGACGGATGCCATTCCCGCCAGTGCGGCCACGGTGTCCGCGAGCGCCGACTCCACGGCGTGGTGGGTCACCACGACCAGGCGCGCACCCGAGCCGTGCCCTTCTTGACGGACGGTCGAAATGCTCACCCCGTGTTTGGCGAATTCGCCCGCCACCGCGGCCAGGACTCCAGGACGGTCCTCGACTTGCAGGTTCACGTGATAGCGGGTGGGCGTATCGCCGATCGGCGCGATCGGTAGCTCAGCATAAACCGATTCGCCGGGAGCGCGACCCCCATAGAACTTGTTCCGTGCCGCCATCACCAGATCGCCGAGTACGGCCGACGCGGTCGGAGCGCCGCCCGCGCCCTGCCCGTAGAACATCAGCCGCCCGGCGTTCTCCGCCTCGACGACCACCGCGTTGAACGCACCGGTCACCGCGGCCAGCGGGTGCTTGCGTGGGATGAGCGCCGGGTAGACGCGCACCGAGACGCGCTCTTTGCCGCCGTCCTCCGGTCCGGGCTCGCCGGGACCCGCGTCCACCCGCTCGCAGATGGCCAGCAGTTTGACCGTGCAGTCGAGCGCGGAGGCGGTTTCCAGATCCTCGGCGGTGATCCGCGAGATGCCCTCGCGGTAGACATCGGCGGCGGTGACCCGGGTGTGGAACGCCAGCGAGGCGAGGATCGCGGCCTTGGCCGCGGCGTCGTAGCCCTCCACGTCGGCGGTCGGGTCGGCTTCGGCGTAGCCCAGCCGGGTGGCCTCGGCCAACGTCTGCGAGTAGTCGGCGCCGGTCTCGTCCATCGCGGAGAGGATGAAGTTGGTGGTGCCGTTGACGATGCCGACGACCCGGTTCACCCGGTCGCCCGCCAGCGACTGGATCAGCGGGCGCACCACGGGGATGGCGCCCGCGACGGCGGCCTCGAAGTACAGATCGGCGCGACTGGCTTCGGCCGCGGCGGCGAGCTCGCCGGTGTAGTCGGCCAGCAGCGCCTTGTTCGCGGTCACCACGGATTTGCCCGCATTCAGCGCGGCCAGGATCAACCGGCGCGGCGGATCGATGCCGCCGATCACCTCCACCACCAGGTCGACGTCGTCGCGGGCGACCAGCGCGTCCGCGTCGGTGGTGAGCAGGTCCGCGGGGATGCCGCGGTCGGTGTCGAGGCTGCGCACGGCCACCCCGCGGAGCACCACCGGCGCGCCGACGCGGGAACGCAGGTCCTCGGTGTGCTCGCGCAGGATGCGCACGACCTCGGTGCCCACATTGCCCATGCCGAGGACCGCGACCCCGATCGGGCGATCGGTCCCCCACACGCCGTTCTTCGCGTTGGCCGTCACGCTTCCACCTCCAAGCTGAGCAGGTCCGCCACCGTCTCCCGGCGCAGTATCAGGCGCGGCTGTCCGTCCCGCACCGCGACGACCGCGGGACGGGTCAACTGGTTGTACCGGCTGGACATCGAGTAGCAGTACGCGCCGGTGGCGGCGACGGCGATCAGGTCGCCGGGGCCGACGTCGGCGGGCATCCAGGTGTCCCGGATGACGATATCGCCGCTCTCGCAATGCTTTCCGACAACGCGCGCGACCACCGGCCCGGCCTGCGACGACCGCGAGACCAGACGGCAGTCGTAGTCGGCCTGGTACAGCGCGGGCCGGATGTTGTCACTCATGCCGCCGTCGACACTCACGTACCGGCGGCGCAGACCGCCGTCCAGCGAGACGTCCTTGATGGTGCCGACCTCGTAGAGCGTCACCGTGCCGGGCCCAGCGATGGCGCGGCCGGGCTCGACAGCGATCGTCGGCGTGGGCAGACCCGCGCGTTCGGCTTCGGCTGCGACCAGTTCGCGCAGGCTCGCCGCGAACCGGTCCAGCGGCGGCGGGTCGTCCGACGGAAGATACGAAATGCCAAGTCCGCCACCGAGATCCAGCGTCGCGATCTGCGCGGTGCGCTCGATGCCGAATTTGTCGATGGCCTCGCGGAGCAGGCCGAGCATGCGCCGCGCGGCGATCTCGAAGCCGTCGATCTCGAAAATCTGCGAACCGATGTGGCTGTGCAGGCCGACCAGGCGCAGGTTGTCGGCATCGAAGACGCGCGCGAGCGCCTCCATCGCGTCGCCGCCCGCGATCGAGAAGCCGAACTTCTGGTCCTCGTGCGCGGTCGAAATGTATTCGTGGGTGTGGGCTTCCACCCCGACGGTGACCCGGACCAGCACGTCCTGCACCACGCCCGCGCGGCTCGCGACGGCCTCCAGGCGCTCGATCTCGATGAGCGAGTCCACCACGACGTGGCCGACCCCCGCGGACACCGCGGCTTCCAGCTCGGCGACGGATTTGTTGTTGCCGTGCAGGGCGATTCGCTCCGCGGGGAAGCCCGCGTGCAACGCGACGGCGAGTTCGCCGCCGGAGCAGACGTCCAGCGAGAGGCCCTCGTCCCGGATCCAGCGGGCGACCTCGCCGCACAGGAACGCCTTCGACGCGTAGTGGACTCGCGCGTTCGCCCCGAACGCGCGGACCATGTCGCGGCAGCGGGAACGGAAGTCGTCCTCGTCCACCACGAACAGCGGGGTGCCGAACCGCTCGGCCAGCTCGTACACCGGCACGCCCGCCAGGTGGACCACGCCCGCGTCGTCGCGGGTCGCGTTGCGCGGCCAGACGTTCGCGGGCAGGTCGATCATCTGCCGCGGATCGCTCGGGCGCTCAGGCAGATTCGGCGCATGCGGAATCTCGGCATGCCGGGGACCGGCGGGATGCGCGCTCATAATTCCACCTCGCTGCGCTCGCTCAACTTCGCTTCCTTCCTCGCTCTGGTCGACCGGACGGTCACATGCGCTCCGGCGCGCTGACGCCGAGCAGGCCCAAGCCGTTGGCCAAGACCTGGCGCGTGGCGTTGACCAGAGCGAGCCTGGCCGCGTTCGTCGGCGAGACGGGGTCGTCGCCGAGCGGCAGGACGCGCAGGTTCTTGTTGGTCTGGAAACGGTGGTACGCGCCGGCCAGTTCCTCCAGGTAGCGGGCTACCCGATGCGGTTCGCGCAAGCTCGCCGCACCGCTCACCACGCGCGGGTATTCGCCGAGGGTGCGGATCAGCTCGCCTTCCTCGTCGGCCGACAGCAGCGCGAGGTCGGCGGCGACGGAGTCGTAATCGAACTCGGCGGCGTTGCGCGCGATGGACGCGGTCCGCGCGTGCGCGTACTGCACGTAGTAGACCGGGTTCTCGTTGCTCTGGCTGGCCCACAGGTTCAGATCGATGTCGATGCTCGAGTTCACCGACGAACGCACCAGCGAGTACCGCGCCGCGTCCACGCCGATCGCCTCGACCAGGTCGTCGAGGGTGACCACGGTCCCAGCGCGCTTGCTCATCTTCACCGCGACGCCGTCACGCAGCAGGTTCACCATCTGCCCGATCAGCACCTCGACCGTGGCCGGGTCGTCGCCGAACGCGGCCGCGGCGGCCTTCAGCCTGCCGATGTAACCGTGGTGGTCGGCGCCGAGCATGTAGATGCACAGGTCGAAGCCACGGGCCCGCTTGTCCTGGAAGTAGGCGATGTCGCCCGCGATGTAGGCGGCCTTGCCGTCGCTCTTGATGACCACCCGGTCCTGGTCGTCACCGTATTCCGAGCTGGCGATCCACCAGGCGCCGTCCTTCTCGTACAGGTCGCCGGAGTTCTTCAGCCGCTCCACGGCCTGCTCGACCGCGCCGGAGGCGAACAGCGAGCTCTCGTTGAAGTAGACGTCGAAATCGGTGCCGAATTCGTGCAACGACTCCCTGATGTGCGCGAACATCAGCTCGACGCCCTCGGCACGGAACAGCTCGAGGCGCTCGGCCTCCGGCTTGCTCAGCACGTCCGGGTTGGCGGCCACGATCTTGTCGGCGATCTCGCCGATGTAGGCGCCCGCGTACCCGTTCTCCGGGGTCGGCGCGCCGGTGGCGGCCGCCGCCAGGGAGGCGGCGAACCGATCGATCTGCGCGCCGTGGTCGTTGAAGTAGTACTCGCGCACCACGTCCGCGCCCTGCGCGGCCAGGATGCGGCCCAGCGCGTCGCCGACCGAGGCCCACCGGGTGCCGCCCAGATGCACGGGACCGGTCGGGTTGGCCGAGACGAACTCGAGGTTGATCCGGGTGCCCTTCAGGGTCTCGGCGGTGCCGTACGCTGCGCCCGCGGCGAGCACCCGCTCGATGATCGCGCCCTGCGCGGAGGCCGCGAGACGGATGTTCAGGAAGCCGGGCCCGGCGACCTCGGCGGCGGCGACGCCGTCGGCGGCGGCCAGCGCGTCGGCCAGCCAGGTGGCCAGATCACGCGGCTTGGTTCCGGCGCGCTTGGCCACCTGCATCGCGACATTCGTGGCATAGTCGCCGTGTTCGGGGTTGCGGGGACGCTCCACGGTGACCTCGTCGGGCAGGACCGCGGGGTCCAGTCCACGTTCGACAAGCACCTTCGCCGCGGTAGAGCGAAGGAGATCTGCAAGGTCAGCTGGAGTCACGAGTCTCTATCCTATGGTCTTGGCGGGTGTGCACCTCGGGTGGGCACTGCGCAGCCAGCGGATCCATCCACGTCGAAAGAGCACACTGAGCGATGCCTAGCAGTCCCAGCGCCAAATCGGCCAAGGCCGCCAAGGCCGCGGCGAAGTTGTCGGCTCCCCGCAAGCGGGGCGGGCAAGGACAGCTTCCGAAGAAGAATCGCCAGGTTCCCTGGTTGGCCATCGGCGCGGCCGTAGTAATCATCGCATTGATCGGCGCGCTGGCTTACAGCCTGGTCCCCAAGTACCGGGAGAAGGCCGACCTGGAGAAGTACACGCCGAGCGCGCAGAAGAAGGACCCGTCCGACGGGATCGCGGGCGTGGTGAAGAAGGAATACCCCGCCGGGCTGCACATCAACTCCAGCCAGCGCGTGGCCTACGACCAGGCTCCGCCGTTCGGCGGCCCGCACGACCAGTCGTGGGCGACCTGCACCGGCGTGGTTTACAACAAGCCGATCCGGGTGGAGAACGCGGTGCACTCGCTCGAGCACGGCGCGGTGTGGATCACCTACAACCCGGACAAGGTGAACGCCGACGGCATCGCGACGCTGAAGGCGAAGGTCGAGGGCAAGCCGTACACGTTGATGTCGCCCTACCCCGGCCTCGACTCCGCCGTCTCCTTGCAGTCCTGGGGGCACCAGTTGAAGCTGGACAGCCCCGACGACAAGCGCGTCGGCCAGTTCATCACAGCTCTGCGGCTGAACAACTACACCTATCCCGAGGTCGGCGCGGACTGCTCGACGATCGTCTTCGACACCGACAACCCGCCGCCGTTCGATCCCACGCCGCCCGGACCCGACGCGGTGCCGATGGACGGCAAGGGCTTGCAGCAGGACCAGACCGAACTCGGCGGCATGCCCGGTGGTCTGCCCGGCGTGCCCGGCGTGCCGGGTCTTCCCGGACTTCCCGGTGTGCCCGGCGCTCCGGTGCCCGCGCAGCCCGCGCCCGCGCAGCCCGCTCCTGGCGCGGGGCAGTAGTGGCCGGCGACCACGGAGGCGTCGAGTCCGGGGGGCGCGAAGCATCCGCCGGTTCCGGCGCTCCTGAAGTCACCGCGTCCGGCACTCACGACGCCATCGGACCCGACGGTCGCAAGGCGCGCGGATCCGGCAATCGCAAAACCGCTGGGTCCGGGGATCGCGCCGCGTCCGCAGGGTCCGGCACTCCCGAATCCGCCGATCGCAGCGCCACCGGGTCCAGCGAACCGACGACGGCCGCCGGCACCGGAGTCACCGAGTCCGGCGATCTCCAAGCCGCCGGCTCCGGCGATCGGGCAACAGCCGCAGGGTCCGGTATCGAGGAAGCCAGCAGGCCCGAGAGTGTCGGATCCTCGAGATCGGGCGATCGAAGAGCACACGTCGAATCCGACAGCGAAGCATCCGCCCAGTCCTCCTCGCCCGAAGCACCTGCCGGATCGGGCGATCGCCGAGCTACCACATCCGAACGCGAAGCATCTGACGGATCCGATGACCGCGAAGCATCCGGCGTCGGCGGACAGTTCCGCCGCCAGCGCACCGCGCTGCTGATCCTCGGCATCATCGGCGCGATCCTGATCGGCTTCGCGATCGGCGTGCTGGCCCGGATTCCGCTGAACGGTTCCACGGAGCCGGACCCGGGCCCGGTGGATGTCGGTTTCAGTCAGGACATGTCGGCGCACCACGCCCAAGCCGTCGAAATGGCGGGCGTGCTGCTGGTTCGCTCCACCGACACCGAGGTACGCCGCCTGGCCTACGACATCCTCACCACCCAGCAGAGCCAGATCGGACGCATGCAGGGCTGGTTGCAGCTGTGGGGCGAGCCCGCGCAGGGCGTCGACGGGTTCATGGGCTGGATGACCGAGCCGATGGGCGGCCACGATCATTCCGGTGCCGACATGCCACACCACTCCGGGCCGGTGTCCACCATGCCCGGCATGGCCACCCCCGCCGAACTCGCCGCGCTCCGCCAGGCCACCAGCCCCAAGCTGGACACGATGTTCCTGCAGCTCATGCTGCGCCATCACCAGGGCGGGTTGTCGATGATCGACTACGCCGCCCAGCACGCCGACACCACGGCGGTGCGCACCCTCGCCGAAACCATGGCCACCACCCAACGCGGCGAATCCGACCTGATGACCACCATGCTCACCGCCCGCGGCGCCGCCCCCCTCCCCTGACCCGAAACCGCGCCGCCGTCCGCCCTTTTTGGCGGACGGCCGCCGATACGATAGGCTGACCCAGCCCGATCGGACCGCCATCCCGGCCCCGACCGAGTCCTATCCCGCCCTCGTAGCTCAGGGGATAGAGCGTCTGCCTCCGGAGCAGAAGGCCGCAGGTTCGAATCCTGCCGAGGGCACCGAGCAAAGGCCCCTTGACCAGCTGGTCAAGGGGCCTTTCTCATCGGCGGCCTAGGCCTCGTGGGCGAGGACCCGAGGTGTGACACTGCGCCGCGATGTTCCGCGATAGAACGCTCGAGGTGTCGCGCGTTGAAGGGGTTGCCGAGAAGGTACGCGGTCTCCTTCAGCGCTCGGTATTCGCTCAGGGCGACCACCACGGCCGGTTCGCGCCCGGCACGGGTGATCACCACTTCTTCCAGATCCTCGGTGGCGCTGTCGAGAACCGAGGCGGGGTTCGCTCGCGCCTCGGTGTAGTTCATCGACTTCATGCTCGTAAGGTACGAGACCCTGTGCAGTTGGCGACCGTAACTTTTGGATCACCGATAGGGCGTTCGCCGTCCCGCGACTCGGTGCGATCGACCACGCAGCGACATTGTGCGGACAGCGGCCGCATCAGTGGGTGGCCTCGCGATGCCGGGGCTCCTACCATCGAGCCGTGCTGAGATCGTTGGCCGCCATCGTCGTCGGCGCGGCCCTGGTCCTGACCGCCGCCTGCGCGCATTCGCGTGCCAGTGGACCCGATGATCCGCACCGTGTCCTGGACTACGCGGGCGCGCAACGCCACTACCTCATCCACCGTCCGGCGGGTTCACCGCAAGGCAGGCTCGCGGCGGTTCTGGTCTTCCACGGTGGTGGCGGTAGCGCCGGGTACATGGCGAACAAGAGCGGTTTCGATCGGCTGGCCGACGCCAATGGATTCATCGCGGTCTACCCCGAGGGGATCGGCAGGTCATGGAACGACGGCCGGGGTGCCGACACACGCGCGGGCGCAGCGGATGTCGATGATGTCGGGTTCGTCTCGGCGCTGATCGACCACCTGGTCGCCGCCGACGAGGTCGATCCGGCTCGGGTGTATGCCACCGGGATGTCCAACGGGGGCATGTTCACCCAGCATCTGGGGTGTCACCTGAGCGCCAAGCTGGCCGCGATCGCGCCGGTGGCTGGTCCGCTTCCCGCCGCGGACGAGACGAACTGCGCACTCGCGCATCCACTTCCGGTGCTGGAGATCCATGGCACCGCCGATCCGATCGTCCCGTACGAAGGCGGTGTCGTGCGGGTGACGTCGGGCAATAACGGCCGCACGGGCACCGGCCCGGTCTTGTCGGTGGCGGCCACGCAACAGCTGTGGCGCGGGAAGAACGGCTGTCCACCGCCGAACGCCAGTGAGTTGCCCGCACGCGGCGACGACGGGACCTCAGTAAAGATCGAGACGGCGCTGTGCCCGGACGATGTCGGCGTCGTCCTCTACACGGTCACCAACGGTGGCCACACCTGGCCGGGCGGCGAGCAGTATCTCCCCAAGGCGTTGGTCGGCGCGGTGAGCCGCCAATTCGATGCTTCGGAGATCATCTGGCAGTTCTTCGCCGCCCACTGAATGGGGCGCGGGACACACCTGATTCGAATCGACAGGACGCTGGTACGGGCGCGGATGCCGAGAACTCCCAGTGGTCGACACCCGATCGCCCGTCTTTCCAGCACCGGGATTGCAGGCACTTCGAATGCTAGCCGCTGCAATGATTACGAGCCCCGGTGTCACCCGAGGCTCGTTTGCGCGAGTTTGCCGACCGGATTTCGTTGCCGGGCTTGGATATCGGCTTCTCGCACATCCTCTGCCCCATGGCATCGCACCCCCGACTCAGCAAGACTCAGTCCGCCGTGCTGGCGGCGCTCGCGCCGGGCGGAATCCTGTCCGTGGACTCGCTGGTGAGAACGGCGAATCCGTCCGGAAGGCGAACTCGCCGCGCACTACTACGCCTAGAGGCGGCCGGCCTGGTCGTTCACACCGGAATGGTCGGCCGCAGTGGATACCAGATCACTGTCAGCGGTCGCCGGGTGCTCGCGAGCGATACCGGCGACTCCTCGCGCGGGGGGATGACCATTGCACAGCACGACATTTGGTGACCACACCGTCCTCTGGCGGATCGTGCGCGGGTCGCGGATCGCGATCGAGTCGCTCATCGACCATGCCACTGGGGCCCCGGCCTACCGGATGAGAATGGACGGCTCGATAATCGACATCCCCAACGGCGAACCCGGCATGATCTACTTCGGTGAAGGAGAGGACCGCCCCGACCTGGCCCAGGTACGCGAGTGGTTCCCGAAACTCTTCGACCTCTGGGACACGGTGAGAACTCAGTACTGGCAGGCCATAACCCCGAGATGATGATGACGAGTGGCACACCATCGAGAGGTCTACTCGACATTTGCCGCAGCCGTGTGCCACTCGTGGCTCGTCTACATAGGAGGGTGAATGGGATTGGATGGGAGTGGGGGGCGGCGAGGCCGGGTTGTGGTGGGCGGGCTCGTGGCCGTTGCCGTGGTGCTGGGGGGTGTGTTGTGGGCTGTGGCTGGTAGAGAGCGGCCGCCCTTCGATGTGGATGCGGTTCCGGGGAGTCAAGTCGTCTGGGTGAGTGCGGCGGCGGGGGCCGACCGGGGGACGTTGGAGCTGTGGCAGCGGGGGCGGTTCCGCCGGTGGGAGCGGACGCTTGCTGTGCCCGCTTGGGTTGGTGCGGAGGGGATTTCGCGGGAGGCCAGAGAAGGGGCGGCATATACGCCGGAGGGCACCTTTCCGTTGACCGAAGGATTCGGCCGGGTGCCTGCCGTGGGCGCGAAACTTCCCTACCTTTCGGTCGATCCGTCCAATACCTGGTGGTGGGTGTCCGACACCGAAAGCCCGCTGTACAACCAGAAGTATCGGTGCGCCGAGGGTGAATGCCCGTTCGACACCGCCCTCAGCGAGAATCTCGGGCGAACCGAACCGCAGTACGACTATGCGCTGGTCATCGACTACAACCGCTTTCCGGTCGTGCCGGGGCGGGGCTCCGCGTTCTTCGTCCACGTCGATGTCGGCAGGCCGACAGCAGGGTGTGTCGCGGTCGGCGACGACGTCATGCGGACGTTGCTGGCCACCCTCGAACCGTCGCGGAAACCGGTTATCGACATACACGCGAGGTGAACGCCCGACCAGCAGGCCGTTGTCCGCGGCCGACTCGGCCGCGACGTTCCGGCACTCGGCCGAACAGAATGACATCCGCTCGCGTTCGCGCTGCGCGACCAGCTGGGTGCCTACCGCCTGCAACGCAGCCCACCGACAGTCGTGGCATGACACGTGGACGCGTGCCGCCAATGCCGCCGTCATATAAGAAAAGGCCCCCGTAGTCGGGAGCCCTTCTCGGACGGTTGGGTGCCGTGTGCGGCGCGACGTTTACGGCAGGGGTTCGGTGGGTTTGTCGGTGGATGTGAGGACGCCCGCGTTGGTGAGGTATGTGAAGGCGGGGGCCGTGAAGCCGGGCTGCAGGAAGTAGAAGTGCGCCTTGGTGACGGCCCCGTTCTCGGCGGCGTCGCAGAGGGCGTGCAGGGCGGTGGGGTCGACGGTGAGGGCGGTGAGTTTGCCCGCCTCGTAATCCATCTCCACCCACTTCGCGTGAATGGCGGCGCTCATGACGCTGCCGGTGAAGTCCTCCCGGTCGGAGGCGGCGCTGAGGCCGAGTTCGAGGCCGTCGTCCAGGTCGGTCGGCGTGTGCTGCCAGCGGCCGAACTCCCACCAGCGCACGAAGCTGACCGGGCCCTGGACGCCGCCGGGCAGCTTCGTGGTCGGTTCCACGGACCGCACCCAGGCGGGCGCCGCGGCCAGCGGATCGTAGGAGGTTCCGGCGACCTCGTTGTCCTCATCCCTCCCGAATAGCAGCGCGCGGTCACCGGCATATCTGACCAGCGAGAACCAATTGCCCTCACCGTCGTCGTTGATCAGCCGGCCGCCTTCCACTCTGGCCGTCTGCCCGATCTCCTGTCCGCTCGCGGCCCGATCGGTGTGCGTTGCGCAGGTGATCACGTCCAAGACGGTCACGCGCGCCCACAGCACCTCGGGATGCGGCAACTGAAATCCCATGCCGGGCAACGTATCACCGGCCCCTTACGGCGACAACCGGGCCGGCAATCGACGGGACAACCCATTCGGGCCGCGGCGCGCTGGACAGCAAACCTGGTTGGCGGCGATCACGCAGATATGGGCAGGGCAGGCAAATTCACGGCAATGAGCCCGGCTCGGGTCGCGCGACATTCCCGCGTGACGATCGAGCCGATTCCGGTCCGGATTGTCCGGTATCCCGCGGACGCAGCGCATAGGCGGGAACCAACTGGTCGCGCACCTGCAGATCCGGACGTCCGTCGGCGAACTGGATGCTGTAGTTCACCCGGCCCATCCAATCGCCGTCGACGGTGGGCAACCAGTGCGTCAGGGTTCCGGGTCGCTCGCCGCGCATGATGACCCCGGCGCCGTTCACATGGCGCGGCGTCCCTGGATCGCGGACCAGGATCGCGTCCAGCCGCACCCAGACCGGGCGCGGCGGGTAGGTCAGCGTCCGGTAGTAGTGGCCGGTCCGGTTCGGGTAGACCAGCTCGGGTTCCGTTCCTTCGGTTCGCGGCGTTTCATCGCTTATCGAACCCATGTTCGAATGTTAGCCGGACATATGCGGCAAGCACCAGGCAACCCCGGCCCGAATCGGGCGGCATGGCGACGGCCACAGTGCCATCAGCGCTCGGCTTCTAGTATGTTCATTCTAGAACGATCATATTAGAAGGAGGGCGACATGACCGCGAAGTTCGAGGTGGTCAACGGTTTCTACGCCGCGACGCAGACCGGTGACGGACCGGCGATCCTGGCGCTGCTGCATCCGGAGTTCGAAGCGCGAACCGCACCGGGCATGCCGTGCGGCGCGGGCGGCGCCTTCCACGGGCCGATCGCGGCGATGACGGGTATCTGGGGACCGGTCGCGCGAGATTTCGACACCGCGCCGTACGACGAGACATGGCAAGAGACAACCGACGGCACCATCGTGGTGACCGGGCATTATCGCGGCGCGGCGCGCGCCACCGGCCGCGAGTACGAAGCGGAGTTCGTGCACCTGTGGCAGGTCGACGACGACGGGCGCATCACGCGCCTGCACCAGTACACCGACACCGCACGCTGGCACGCCGCATTGGACGCCTGACGCCGCGAGTGCCGACCTCGCGCAAGAACCCGGATCACGGGCCGATTGCTGTTCCGCCGACACCCGCGCCGACAGCCCGGACGCGACGCCTGCACCGGATCGCATCAAGAGCCGATCACCTTCCCGCCGACACCCACACACCCGAACACAACACCAGCACCGGACCACACCAGAAGCCGACCACCCTCCCGCCGACACCCACACAGCGCGCAGACGACACCAGCGCCGGACCGGATCGTGAGCCGAGCGCCGCCTGGCCGCTCCACACCTGACCGAACGATCCGGTCTGGTTTGGTTTCCGGTCACCCGGGCACGCCCTTGCCGTAGCGATGCAGGCACCGGGGGCAGACCGGAGGACGACATGGCTAATCCACCGGGCGGGCAACCGCCGGATGACCGACCGCCGCAGCCGCAACAGCCGCCCCCCGGCTCCCCGCCGCCCGAACCTGAGCAACCCCTTCCGTCGCCGGAGCCGGTGCAACCCTCCCCGCCACCCGGTTCGGGGCAACCGCCTTCACCGCCGGGTCCGGGGCAACCCCCTTCACCGCCGGGTCCGGGGCAACCCCCTTCACCGCCCGAACCCGGGCGCCCCTTCCCACCACCCGGTCCGGGACAACCCTTTCCACCACCCGGTCCCGGACAACCGTTCCCACCACCCGGACCGGGTTATCCACCGCCCGGGCCCGGTTATCCGCCACCCGGCTACGCGCCCGGCGGATACCCACCACAGCCCAGAAAGAGCCACACCGGCCTGATCGCCGGCTTGGTGGTGATAGTCGTGCTGGTGATCGCCGGCGCGCTGATCGCCGGGATCTTCTTGACCACGCAGGGCAAAGGTCCGCTCGCCTCGGACGAGAAGAAGATCGAGCTCGCGATCCGCGACTTCTACGAGACTCTCGACAGGCGCGGCTTCCGCGCGGCGGCCGAACAGGCGTGCGCCCGCGAACGCGCCGCGTTCGAGGCGATGACCGAGAGCGAGAAGAAGGAATTCGACAGCACCTCGGTTTCGGTCACCATCGATAGGATCGATGACATCGTCGTCACCGGGGACACCGCGACCGCGAAGGTCACCGGCAAACTCACCGTCGCGGTGCCGGGCGAGCAGCCCGATACCGAAACCAGCACGACCGAGCATCTGAAGAAAGAGGACGGCAAGTGGAAGGTCTGCTCCCCGGAGGGCACGCGCTGATCGCATGCACCCACGCGTGAGTTGCTGCGGCCCCAGCCGCAGGACCGTCCTCGGCGCGCTCGGCCTCGCCGCTCTGCTCCCTCTTGCCGGTCGACCGAAATCGGTTCGCGCTCAACCGAATACGACCATCGCGACGGATTTGGAAGTGGTGACGATCACCGACACATCGGTGATCCTCACCTGGACCACGCTCGCGCCCGACCCGGGCGGCCGGCTGCTGCCCGTCGACACCGACAGCCAGGTGCGGATCGGTCCCGCCGACTCGCCGCGCGCCCCGGCCCAGGTCTTCGCCGACGACCACCCGACCCCTTTCCACTACGCCGAGATAGCGGGACTCGAGCCGGGCCGCGCCTACCGCTTCGAAGCCTGGTCCGCGGGCCTGCGCGCCACACCGGCGCTTTCGCTCACCACCGCCGACCCGGCCGCCCCGGAAGCGCGCGGCGAGTTCACCACCCTGGTCCCGCCGCCCGGCCGCAGGTTGCGCACGCTGGCACTGTCCAACGACGTGCACTACGGCGAGCAAGTCAGCGGGCTGATCGCGGGCGACCTGCCACCGGGCTTCCGGCAGGGCCCCGGCCTCGCGCCCTACCCCGAAGTGATGCTGACCGCGATGCTGGACGACTTGCGCCGTCCCGACCGCGCAGCCGAACTCCTGCTGCTCGCGGGCGACCTGACCGCCGAAGCCTCCGAGCAGGACACCCGCACGATCCGGACCCGCCTCGATGCCTGGGGCACGCTCGGCCACGACTACCTGGCCGTGCGCGGCAACCACGACCGGCCGCACGTCGGCGGCGAATACGCCGGTTGCGCCCCCGCGCCCGCCGACCACCGCGACTGCTGGGCCGATGTCTTCTCCGCACGACAGGAAATGGTCGAACACGAGGTCGGCGGTCTGCGGGTGCTGGGATTGGACACCAGCCGACTCGACGGCGCGGGCGGCTCCATCGAGCGTCCGCAGTTCGATCACCTCGCCGAACGCCTGCGCGCCGATCCGGACCGGCCGACGCTGGTATTCGGCCATCACCCGGTCACGACGGAGTCCGGACTGACCAACCTCGCCGGGCCCGGCTTCGTGCTCGACGGACGCGACAGCGCCGAGTTGCAGGCGCTCTACACCCGCAGCCCCGGCGTCTTCCTGCAACACAGCGGCCACACCCATCGCAATCGCCGCACCAGGCCGGACGCGCCGTGCGCGGTGGAGTTCCTGGAGGTCGCCGCGGTCAAGGAGTACCCGGGCGGCTACAGCCTGCTGCGCCTCTACGAGGGCGGGTACATGGTCAATTTCTACAAGACCCGCACCGAGGACGCCCGGCGCTGGAGCGCGCTCACCCGCGGCGAGTACTTCGGACTACAGCCGGACTACACGCTCGGCACCTGCGCGGACCGCAATCACATTGCACTGCGCGACTTTTCGGGGCTGACGTAGCGTCAGCGAGAAATCCCCAGATCTGCCAGGGTTCCCGCATGTCGGACGCGGTATCTTCCTTAGGTAAGGCTCAACATATGCACGGGTAACGCGGTCGGAAGGACGAGGATGAAGCCGGTCAGATGGAAGACGATTGCCGCTGGATTGGTCCTCACCATGACGGCCATCGGCGGCACGGCTTGCTCGAACTCCTCCGACAACGCGAACGAGATCACCGTCTACAACGCGCAGCACGAATCGCTCACCAGAGAGTGGGCCGACGAGTTCACCAAGGAAACCGGCATCAAGGTGACATTGCGCCAGGGCGGCGACACGGCGCTGGGCAACCAGCTGGTCGCCGAGGGCGCTGCCTCGCCCGCCGACGTCTTCCTCACCGAGAACTCCCCCGCCATGGCGCTGGTGGAGAACGCGGGCCTGTTCGCCGACGTGGACGCCAAGACCCTGGAGCAGGTGCCCGCGCAGTTCCGCCCGTCCACCGGCAAGTGGACCGGCGTCGCCGCGCGGTCGACGGTGTTCGTCTACAACAAGAACAAGGTCCAGCCCGGTCAGCTGCCCGCCTCGCTGTTGGATCTGGCGCAACCGCAGTGGAAGGGCCGCTGGGGCGCGGGCGTCTCCGGCGCCGACTTCCAGGCCATCGTGGCGGCCCTGCTCGCGCTGAAGGGTGAGGACGTCACCCGCGCCTGGTTGAAGGGCATGAAGGAGAACGCGACACCGTTCCCGAACAATGTCGCCACCATGAAGGCGGTCAATTCCGGCAGCCCGGACGGCGGCGTCATCTACCACTACTACTGGTACCGCGACCAGGCGAACACGAAGGAGAGCAGCGCCGACACCGCCCTGCACTACTTCAAGAACCAGGACCCGGGAGCCTTCGTCAGCGTTTCCGGCGGCGGCGTGCTGAAGGCGAGCAAGAAGCAGGAGGCGGCGCAGAAGTTCCTGGCGTTCATCGTCGGCAAGACCGGACAAGAGGTGCTGCGCGACGGCACGTCGCTGGAGTACCCGGTCGCCGCCGGAGTGGCCGCGAACCCGGCGCTGCCGCCGCTGGCCGATCTGCAGGCCCCCGCGGTCGATCCGTCCAAGCTGGACTCGAAGAAGGTCACGCAGCTGATGACCGAAGCGGGTCTGCTGTAGCCGTGGCAGTCCGGACCGTTGTCGCCGCGCCCCGGATCGGCAGGCCGGGGCCGCTGGTCACGAGCGTCGCGCTGCTGCTGGTGGCGGCGACGTTCGTGCCGCTCGGATACATCGTTTCGACGGTCTTCTCCACCGGCCTCGAGCAGGCGAAGGAGCTGGTGTTCCGGCCCAGAGTCGGTGAGCTGCTGGAGAACACGGCCGCGCTGGTGGTGTGCACCGTGCCCATCTGCGTGGCGCTCGGTATCGGGCTGGCCTGGGTGGTCGAACGCACCGACGTGCCGGGGAAATCCTGGTGGGGGCCGGTTTTCGCCGCGCCGCTCGCGGTTCCGGCGTTCGTCAACAGCTATGCCTGGGTGAGCGTCTTTCCGACCATGCACGGCCTGTGGGCGGGCGTGGTGATCTCCACGATGTCCTACTTCCCGCTGGTCTATCTGCCCGCGGCGGCCACACTGCGCCGCCTGGATCCCGCGGTGGAGGAGTCGGCGCGGGCGCTGGGCTCGGGCCCGGTCGCGGTGTTCGCGCGGATCGTGCTGCCGCAGCTGCGCTTGGCGATCCTCGGTGGCGGGCTGCTCATCGGACTGCATCTGCTCGCCGAGTACGGCGCCTTCGTGATGGTCCGGTTCGACACGTTCACCACGGCCATCTTCGAGCAGTACCAGTCCAGCTTCGCCGGTCCGGCAGGCAGCATGCTCGCCGGTGTGCTGGTGCTGTGCTGCCTGGCGCTGCTCGGGGCCGAAGCGGGGCTGCGCGGGCGGGCGCGCTACGCGCGGATCGGCAGCGGGGCGCCGCGCGCCGCGACCAGAACCCGGTTGGGCGTCGGCACGTTGCCGGTGCTGGCCGCGCTCGTCGCGGTGACGGCGGGCGCGCTGGGCGTGCCGCTGTGGACCATCGGGCGCTGGTTGCGCATCGGCGGCGCGGCGGTGTGGGATCTCACCGATATCGGCAACGCGCTCGGGCAGACGATCGGACTCGCGTCGGTCGCCGCACTGCTCACCACCCTGTGCGCGTTCCCGGTCGCGTGGATCGCGGTGCGTTCCACCTCCGCGTTCGCGCGACTGGTCGAGGGCGCCAACTACATCACCAGTTCGCTGCCGGGCATCGTGATCGCGCTGGCCATGGTGACCGTGACCATCCGGTGGGCGCCCGCGCTCTACCAGACGGCGGGCATGGTGATCGCCGCCTATCTCCTGCTGTTCCTGCCCCGCGCCCTGGTCAGCGTGCGGGCCGGGCTCGCTCAGGTGCCGGTCGGCCTGGAGGAGGCGTCCCGGTCGCTGGGCAAATCGGCGCCCGCGACGTTCTTCCTGGTCACGCTGCGTCTCGCGGCGCCGGCCGCGGCTGCCGCCGCCGCACTGGTGTTCGTCGCCGTGGCGACCGAGCTGACCGCGACGCTGCTGCTGGCGCCCAACGGAACCCGCACGCTGGCGATGCGGTTCTGGGGCCTGTCGGGCGAATTGGACTACGCGGGCGCCGCGCCGTACGCCCTGATCATGATCGTCGCCGCGGTGCCGGTGACGTACCTGCTGTTCACCAACTCGCGGAAGGCGGCCGGGATATGAGTCGCGTTGTCGTCGCCGATGTCTCGAAGACCTTCGGCCACACCCGGGTGCTCGGCGGGATCACGCTCGACGTGCCGGATCACACCGCGACCGCGGTGGTCGGGTCGTCCGGGTGCGGCAAGACCACCCTGCTGCGCGTGATCGCCGGATTCGAGTCGCCGGATGCGGGTTCGGTGTCGATCGGAACGGAAACCGTTGTCGGTGAACGGGTAACGGTGCCGCCACAGCGCCGCAACATCGGTTACGTCGCCCAGGACGGTGCGCTGTTCCCGCATCTGACCGTCGGCCAGAACATCGCCTACGGGCTGCCGGGCATGCGCCGCAACAGCCGCGGGCGGGTGCACGAACTGCTGGAGATGGTGTCGCTGGACGCGTCCTATGCCGACCGGCGACCGCATCAGCTCTCGGGCGGTCAGCAGCAGCGCGTAGCCCTGGCCCGCGCGCTGGCGCGCAAGCCGTCGGTGATGCTGTTGGACGAGCCGTTCAGCGCGCTGGACGCGGGCCTGCGCGCGACGACCAGGCAGGCGGTGGCCGACACGCTGCGCGAGGCGGGCATGACCAGCATTCTGGTGACGCACGATCAGGAGGAGGCCCTCAGTTTCGCCGAGCAGGTGGCGGTGATGCGGGAAGGCCGCTTCACTCAGGTCGGAACGCCGGAGGAGGTCTACGCGACGCCGAAGGATCTGTTCACCGCGCGGTTCCTCGGCGATTGCGTGCTGTTGGACGCGGTGGTCGAGGCCGACGTGGCCAAGTGCGCGCTGGGCCGGATCCCGGTGCAGCGCGATGCCGCGTGCGGGCCGTCGACGATCATGCTGCGACCGGAACAGCTTGTCGCCCATGTCGCTTCGGAGAACGAGGCGGAGGCAGGCCGAGTGCGCGCCGTCGACTTCCGCGGCGCCGACGTCATCCTGACGATCGAACTGGACGGTTCCGGCACTCCCATTCTCGTACGCCGGGCCAGCGTCGCGGCCCCCGTCACCGGGCAGCGGGTTCGCCTAGAAGTGATCGGATCGGCGGTGGCGTATTCGGAGCCGAACCAAGCCGCCTGAAACAGGCTCGCGTCACGACCACGCGGCTTCCTGATGCGCCTCGGTGCTCGGCAGTGGCGTGACCGAGCACCGAGGACGTTTGGAGCGAGCGGCGGGAATTGAACCCGCGTAAACGGCTTTGCAGACCGTTGCCTAAACCACTCAGCCACGCCCGCCTCGCCCTAGATAGTGCCCGTGGGCGACGGCCCGGCCCACCATTGCGCTCACGGTGATCCGAAGCCTGGCCGGATGCCCCCGCCCTCCTGTGGTGGCATGGAATGATCGGAACATGTCTCGGCCACGCCCGCTTCCGAACGATCCGATCGAGGAAGCCCACCGCCAGTGGGTCGGCCACGGCTGGGGGGATGTCGCCGACGGCATGGCCGCGGTGACGTCGCTGGTTCGGGCTCAGCAAATCGTGATGGCACGGGTGGACGAGGCGCTGAAACCCACGGGATTGACCTTCTCTCGCTATGAGTTGCTCCGGCTGCTCAGTTTCAGCAAAACCGGCGCGCTGCCGATGGCGAAGGCCAGCGCCCGCTTGCAGGTGCACCCCACCAGCGTCACCAACACCGTCGACCGGCTGGAGGCGGCGAAGCTCGTCGAGCGGGTACCGCATCCCAGCGACCGGCGCGCTACTTTGATCGAAATCACCGATGCCGGACGCGAATTGGTGGCGAAGGCGACCGAGGAACTCAACGCGAAAGTCTTCGCGCTCCCCGGCCTCCCTCCGGAACGACTGCACACTCTCCTGCAACTGCTCGCCGAATTCCGACATGCCGCGGGCGACTTCGAGACCGCGGAGGGAACGGCGCGCTGGTCGGCCACGGCCACAGACTAATTCGACGTACCGGTCGGTCGCATACCGCTGCCGACCGACCGAGGGATGACATTCCGGCATTCAACCGGCGAATTACCGGGCACGCCGTCTTGGCAGCGGAACGGAAAAGGTCCACCATGGAGATCATGGTGCTGGTCTTGGGTGTATCGGCGGGCGCTGGCGGCGCTCACGCGATGCTGACACACTCCGATCAGCCACACCTACCCCCGATCGATAGCTGCGAAGTGCCGCGGCGGGCGGGCGGCGGCGTCGAGGAATCGGTCCTCGAGGCGATCCGCCGGATGAACGGCGCCGCCGACCGGCGCGACGAGCTGATCTCGGGCACGGCGGTGACGTGCCGCTGTCCGCTGCACGCCGACGCCATCCGCGCAGGCGTCGGCGGCCGTGACGTGACCATCGTCGACGAACCGCTCGCCCAGCTGCGCTACCTGCGCTTCACCGGGCAACTGCCGGACAGCGGCACGGTGATCCTCTACGACCTGGGCAGCTCGGGACTGACCATCACCCACGCCGATTGCCGCACCGACACGATTCTGTCCAGCAAACGCAGCACGGTCCTCGGCGGCGACGGCTACGACGCGCTGTTGCGCTGGCGCCTGGCCCGCGACGGCGTGCTCACCGACACGCCGACCATCCGGCGTCATCGCGAAGAACTGAGCGAGGCGAGGGTGGTCACCGCGATCGACGACGGCACCGGCGACCGGGCCGTTCTCACCCGCAGCGACCTGGCCGAACTGTGCGCGGCGGGCATTCATCACTCGGTGTCGTTCGTGCGGCAGATCATCGACGAGACCGGCGTGCGACCGGAGGCCATGGTGCTGCTCGGCGGCTGCACCCGCAGTCCCAGCATTCGCGCCGAGCTGGCCGAACACATCGACCTGCCGATCGTCTACGACCCCGAACCCGACTTCGTCTCCGCGCGCGGCGCCGTGCTGCTCGCCGCGGAACGACGAGGCGGCGACGTCCGGATGGCGCGGCTACGCGCCGGAGCCACCCTGGTCCCGGCCACCGTCGACCGGCGCAAACTCATCGCGGCGGCGGCGGTCACCATCGCGCTGGGCGCCACCATCGCCGGACTGCTCGCCACGAACGAGGACGCGCCCCCGCCGGAAGGGAACAAGGTGCCCGCGAAGATCGTCGCGCCCCCCACCGGATAACCCGCCCGGCCGAGCGATACGGCCGGGCGGAAACCGGTGTCAGCGGTTGGTGAACTTCGCCGGACGCTTCTCGACGAAGGCGCTCATGCCTTCCTTCTGATCCTCGATCGCGAACAGCGAGTGGAAGACTCGCCGTTCGAAGCGCAGCCCCTCGGCGAGCGTGGTCTCGAAGGAGCGGTTCACCGCTTCCTTGGCGATCATGGTGACCGGCAGCGACATCCCCGCGATGGTCTCGGCGACCTCGAGGGCGGTGTCGAGCAGTTCCGCGGCGGGCACGATACGCGAGACCAATCCCGCCCGCTCGGCCTCCTCCGCGTCCATGTTGCGGCCGGTGAGCACCAGATCCATGGCCTTGGCCTTGCCGATCGCGCGGGTCAGGCGCTGTGAGCCGCCGATGCCGGGGATGACGCCCAGCTTGATCTCCGGCTGCCCGAACTTGGCGGTGTCGGCCGCGAGCAGGATGTCGCAGATCATGGCCAGCTCACAACCGCCGCCCAGCGCGTAGCCCGCCACCGCCGCGATGGTGGGCTTGCGGAACTGCGCCAGCCGGTCCCAGCGGGCGAAGTAGTCGTTCAGGAACATGTCCATGTACGACTTGGGCTGCATCTCCTTGATGTCGGCGCCCGCCGCGAAGGCGCGCTCCGAGCCGGTGATCACGATGGCCCCGATCTCGTCGTCGTGCTCGAGCTCGTCGAGCGCGGCGATGACGTCGTCGAGGACCTGCGCGTTCAGCGCGTTCAGCGCCTTCGGCCGGTTCAGCGTGATCCAGCCGACCCGGCCCTTGCGTTCCAGCAGAATCGTCTCGAAGCTCACTCGGCACCCTCTTGGTCGGAACGGTCACGGATATCGGTGACGATAGCCGAGAAGTCCCGTCCGGCATCCGTCTGGTTGAAACGGTCGTAGATCGTGGCGGCGAGCAGTCCGAGCTGCCCGTCGACGTTGTTGTCGCGCAACGCGTTCGCGGCCAGGCCCAAGTCCTTCGACATCAGCGCCGTCGCGAAGCCGGGCTGGTAGTCGTTGTTGGCCGGACTGGTCGGCACCGGGCCGGGGACCGGGCAGTAGCTGGTCAGCGCCCAGCTCTGGCCGGAAGCCGTGGAGACCACATCGAAGAAGGACTGATGGCTCAGGCCCAGCTTCTCGCCCAGCACCAGCGACTCCGACAGCGCGATCATGGACACGCCGAGCAGCATGTTGTTGCAGATCTTCGCCGCCTGGCCCACGCCGGAGCCGCCGCAGTGCACGACCTTGCCGCCCATCACCTCGAGCACCGGCAGCGCGTCGGCGAAGTCCGCGGCGGCGCCGCCGACCATGAAGGTCAGCGTGCCCGCCGCCGCGCCGCCGACACCACCGGAGACCGGTGCGTCCAGCGCGCGGTGCCCCGCTGCGGTGGCGCGTTCGGCCGCGACCTTGGCATCGGCCACGTCGATGGTGGAGCAGTCGATGAACAGCGTGCCCGGCGCGGCGACCGGGAGCAGCTCGGCGTACACGTCGAGGACGAGTTTGCCGTTGGGCAGCATGGTGATCACGGTCTCGGCCGCGGCGGCCTCGGTGGCCGCATCCACCACGATCGCGCCGTCGCGCCCGGCCTGCTCCCGCGCCGCGGGCACCGGGTCGAAGGCGAGCACCTCGTAGCCCGCCCGCACCAGGTTGGCCGCCATCGGCGCGCCCATGTGGCCGAGGCCGAGGAAACCGATTCGCTTGCTCATCACGCCACCTCCGGGGTCCGCAGACCCAGCTCTCGATCGCCCAACTCGGCGAAGTACGCGTCCACCTGCGCGTCCGTGACCGCATCGAGGGTCGCGGGCGACCATCGCGGATCACGATCCTTGTCGATCACCTGGGCACGAATGCCCTCGACCAGATCGTGCGACGACAGCGACGCGATGGACACCCGGTACTCCTCGTTCAGCACCGCCTCGAGACTCGGCGCGGTGCGCGCCGCCCGCAGCGAGCGCAGCGTCACCTTCAGCGCCACCGGGGATTTCGCCAGAATCTCGGTGGCCGCCGCCCGCGCGCCCGGCGCGTCGTGCGCTTGCAGCCGCGCGACGATCTCCTCCACGGAATCGGCTCCGTAGCAGACGTCGATCCAGTCCTGCTCGGCGGCCAGCGCGGATTCCGGTGCGTCCGTGGCGAATTTGGCGATCGCGATGTCGGCGCTCTCCGTGCGCAACGTCTCCAGCAGGGCGGGCAGATGCTCGGAAGCGACGAAGTAGTCCGCGAAGCCCGCGGCGATGGCATCGCCCGCGCTCATGCGGGCGGTGGTCAGCGCGACGTGCGTGCCGATCTCGCCCGGCGTCCGCGCGAGCAGGTAGGTGCCGCCGACGTCCGGGACGAACCCGATGCCCACCTCGGGCATGCCGATCTTGGAGCGCTCGGTCACGACGCGGTGGCTGCCGTGGCCCGAGAGCCCGACACCGCCGCCCATCACGATGCCGTCCATGATCACCACGTACGGCTTCGGGTAGCGACCGATCAGGGCGTTGAGGACGTACTCGTCGCGCCAGAACCGTCCGGTGGCCGAATCCGCCGTATTCGCACCGCTTTTCGCGTCGGCGTGGATGGCGACGATGTCGCCGCCCGCGCACAGGCCGCGCTCCCCCGCGCCGGTGACCACGACGGTGCGCACCGCGTCGTCCTCGGCCCACTCGCGCAACGCGTCGGTGATGGCGAGAGCCATCGAGTGGTTCAGCGCGTTGATGGCCTTCGGCCGGTTCAGCGTGATCAGGCCGAGCCCGTCACGCTGTTCGAGCAGAACTTCTGGCTCGCTCATACTCTGTCCTTTCCGACATGATCGGGACCCTGGGTGGTCACGCTGCGCTGCCGCCTCCGGGCCTGACCTCTCATGCCGCTCCTACCAATGAGCGGGCGACGACCAGCCGCATGATTTCGTTGGTGCCCTCGAGGATCTGGTGCACCCGCAGATCCCGGACGATCTTCTCCACGCCGTATTCGGTCAGGTAGCCGTAGCCGCCGTGCAGTTGCAGGGCCTTGTTGGCCACCTCGAAGCCCGCGTCGGTGGCGAAGCGCTTCGCCATGGCGCACAGCTCCACCTTGTCCGGCGCGTCGGCGTCCAGCGCCGCGGCGGCCCGCCACAGCAGCGTGCGGGCGGCCTCCAATTCGATGCGCATATCGGCGAGTTCGAATTGCAGCGCCGGATTCCGCAGCAGCGGCTTGCCGAACGCGTGCCGCTCGGCGAGATACGGCACCGTCTTGTCCAGCGCCGCCTGCGCACCGCCGACCGAGCACGCGGCGATGTTGAGCCTGCCGCCGTTGAGCCCGTTCATCGCGATGCGGAAGCCGTCGCCCTCCGCGCCGAGGCGGTTGGCCGCGGGGACCCTGGCATCGGAGAAGATCACCTGACGGGTCGGCTGCGCGTTCCAGCCCATCTTCTTCTCATTGGCTCCGACGGAGATGCCGGGAGTGTCGGCGGGCACGATGAACGCCGATATCCCGCGCGCTCCCGCGTCACTGGTCCGCGCCATGACGACGTAGACGTCCGTAGCGCCCGCGCCGGAGATGAACTGCTTGGCGCCGTTGAAGACGTAGTCGTCACCGTCGCGCACGGCCTTGGTGCTCAACGCCGCCGCGTCGGAGCCGACGCCCGGCTCGGTGAGCGCGTAGCTGGCCAGCAGTTCCATCGCGGTCAGCCGGGGCAGCCAGCGGTGGCGCTGTTCGTCGTCGCCGTAACGGTCGATCATCCACGTCGCCATGTTGTGGATGGAGATGTAGGCGGCGATGGCCGGGCAGCCGGTGGCCAGCTGCTCGAAGATGCGCACGGCGTCGAGCCTGCGCAGGCCCGAACCGCCCACGTCCTCGCGCACGTAGATACCGCCGAGGCCCAGCGGCCCCGCCTTGCGCAGCACGTCCACCGGAAAATGCTTCTGCTCGTCCCATTCCAGCGCGTTCGGGGCGAGGAATTCGTCGGCGAAGCCGCGCGCGGTGTCGCGGATCGCCTTCTCGTCGTCGTCGAGTGCGAACATCCGCGTCAGTCCATCGTCGGGATGACGAACGCGTTGCTCTCCTTCAGGCCCGCGGGCCAGCGCTGCGTCACCGTCTTGGTCTTGGTGTAGAAGCGGATCGAATCCGGACCGTGCTGGTTCAGGTCGCCGAAGCCGGAACGCTTCCAGCCGCCGAAGGTGTAGTACGCGATCGGCACCGGGATCGGCACGTTGATGCCGACCATGCCGACCTGCACGCGCGCGGCGAAGTCGCGCGCGGTGTCGCCGTCCCGGGTGAAGATCGCGACGCCGTTGCCGTACTCGTGCTCGTTGGCCAGCCGCAGCCCCTCCTCGTAGTCCTTGGCGCGGACCACGCTGAGCACCGGGCCGAAGATTTCCTCGCGGTAGATCCGCATCTCCGGGGTCACCTTGTCGAACAGCGTCGCACCGACGAAGTAGCCGTTCTCGGCGCCCTCCACGACCAGGCCGCGGCCGTCCACCACCAGTTCGGCACCCTCATCGATGCCGATCTGGACGTAGTTGTTCACCCGGTTCACGCCGTCCTGACCGACCAGCGGGCCGTAGTCGGCGCCGGGATCGTCGGAGCGGCCGACGTTGAGCTTGTGCACCCGCTCGGCCAGCTTGGCCACCAGGCGATCGGCGGTCTCCTCGCCGACCGGGACGGCCACCGAGATGGCCATGCAGCGCTCGCCCGCGGACCCGTAGCCCGCGCCGATCAGCTGATCGGCCACGTCGTCGAGGTCGGCGTCCGGCATGACGATCGCGTGGTTCTTCGCGCCGCCGAAGCACTGGGCGCGCTTGCCGTTCGCGGTGGCGGTCTCGTAGATGTACTGCGCGATGGGGGTGGAGCCGACAAAGCCGACGGCCTTGATGCGCGGATCGTGCAGCAGCGTGTCGACGGCTTCCTTGTCGCCGTTGACCACGTTGAACACGCCGGCGGGCAGACCGGCCTCGAGGAACAGCTCCGCCAGCCGCAGCGGCACCGAGGGGTCCCGCTCGGAGGGCTTGAGCACGAACGCGTTGCCGGTGGCCAGCGCGGGACCGGCCTTCCACAGCGGGATCATGGCCGGGAAATTGAACGGGGTGATGCCCGCGACGACGCCGAGCGGCTGACGCATCGAGTAGACGTCGATGCCGGTGCCCGCGCCCTCGGTGTATTCGCCTTTGAGCAGGTGCGGGATGCCGGTGGCGAACTCGATGACCTCCAGGCCGCGCTGGATGTCGCCCTTCGCGTCGGCGATGGTCTTGCCGTGCTCGGACGACAGCAGGGCGGCCAGCGAGTCCATCTCGTCTTGCACCAGGGTCAGGAACTTCATCAGCACACGCGCCCGCTTCTGCGGGTTGAACGCGGCCCATTGCGGCTGCGCCGCCTCAGCGTTCGCGATGGCCGCCTCGACCTCGGACTTGCTCGCCAGCGGCACCCGCGCCTGCACCCGGCCGCAATTGGGATCGAAGACGTCGCCGAAGTTGCCGGACGTGCCCGGCACATGCTGTCCGCCGATGAAATGGGTGAGTTCGCGAACCATGCCAGTCCTGTTCTCGTAGCGATCGGGACACCGCGGAGCGGTATGCGGTCATCCTATAGTTGGACGTCCAAGTATTGGCAGAGCGTCGGGCGTGATGTGATTCATCCCACGTGTCGACGGACGACCGGTGCGGGAGGCGCAGCCTTTCGGCTTCTTCCCCACCGCGCGGATGGCCTACGCCTGCGATACCGGAACGGCCGGGTCGGCTTCCTTTTCCCGCCGTGGCCGCGCCAACCGGAACGCGCCCACCGCGAGCGTGATCGCGCCGATCGCCACGACCACCGCCGCGGCGCCGAGCGAGTCACCGGTCCATTCCGAGACCGCCTCCCCCGCCGCCACCGCGATGGCCACACCACCCCCGATGACGAGCACGGCCGAGCGCTGGGTCGCGTACAACGCGAAGCAGACCACCGCAATCACCGCGGTGATCCCGTAGGCCCAAGTCCGACCGTCGATATCGAGGCTCTGCGCGGCCGCGACGGAGGTGACGATCGCGATCAGGTATCCGACCCGGATATCGACCAGGGCGCCGATCCTGGTCAGCGCGAACCACCCCGCACCGAGCAGCAACACCGCCACGCAGGCCCACGTGTCGTCGAGACCGAACACTTCGGTCAACATCCCCGCGACGGCCGCGGGCACGAAGCAGGCGCAGACGAGCATGCCGAGAACGGAGGGCAGCGCGAGATAACCGAGTACCGCGATCCCCGCCCCCGCCGCGCACGCGAAAACCCAAGCGGCATCGGCTGCGTCGAGCGCGGTGCCGACGGATCCGGCCAGCGCGACCGAGCCCAGCGCGAACAGCGCGGCCGCCAACCTGTCGCGGGCGCTCAGCGCGCTCCTGCGGCCGGACGGCGCCCCTGCGAGCACTACTCCGCCGAGCAGCAGGCCGGCCGCCACGACAGCGAGCACGCCGACCCGGACCGGCCGGTCGAGCGCGTCCCAGGACGAGGCCGCCACCAGGGCGATCCCGCCGAACACCAGACCGGCGCCGACGTACGCGGCGATCTCGGCGAGCACCTTCCCGCGCGCGGTCGCCGCGGCCCGCTCGACGGCCAGCGCCGCGAGCACCGCGTCGGCCTGGTCGCGAGTCAGCACGCCGTCGGCGACCAGCCGTCCGATCGCGGCTTCCGCTTTGCCGTCGCTCACCATGCGCCCAGTATGTCCGAGTCCGCCGCCATGACAACACGATCTGCCGCGCGAACCGGTCGGCGCAGGGCCCGTCGTTCGATGAAACCGAGCGCGCACGACCCGCCGCCATCGGCTGGCGGTGTGATCGCAGTCACCGTAGAATTAGTTTGACGTCCTAGTATCGGGCGACAATGGAATCCCCGGAGGAATCCCAGTGGCCGACAGCAGCGCGCTCTACACGCCCACCCATCCCGTTCGCTTCGTCACCTCGGCGGCCCTGTTCGACGGGCACGACGCGGCGATCAACATCATGCGCCGCATCCTGCAGAGCCAAGGGGCGGAGGTGATCCATCTCGGTCACAACCGCTCGGTCAGCGAGGTGGTCGACGCCGTGCTCACCGAAGACGCCCAAGGCGTCGCGGTCAGCTCCTATCAGGGCGGCCACGTCGAGTACTTCGAATATCTCGCGGACGCCCTGCGGAAAGCCGGAGCCGAGCACGTGCGGATCTTCGGCGGTGGCGGTGGCGTGATCGTGGCGGAGGAGATCGCCCGACTGGCCGCGTCCGGCGTGACCATCTTCTCCCCCGAGGACGGACAGCGACTCGGCCTGCCCGGCATGATCAATCAGCTCATCCGCGCCTGCGACGTCGACCTCGCGGCCGAGCCGCCGGTGCTCGACGCGGTGCTCGCGGGCGAGCGCGCCTCACTCGCGCGCGTCATCACCTGTCTGCAAGCGGACGCGCTGCCGGAGGCCGACCGGCGGAAACTGGCCGAGACCGCGGCGGCGCGAACCGTGCCGGTGCTCGGCATCACCGGGACGGGCGGCTCCGGAAAGTCCTCGCTCACCGACGAATTGGTGCGCAGGCTGCGCTCGGACCAGCAGGACAAGGTGCGGGTCGCGATCCTCGCGGTCGACCCGACCCGGCGGCGCGGGGGCGGCGCGCTGCTCGGCGACCGCATCCGCATGAACGCCCTCGACGGCGAACACGTCTTCTTCCGGTCGCTGGCCACCCGCGGCGGACACGAACTGCCCGACAACATCGATCTCATCGTGGCCGCCTGCAAGGCAGCGGGATACGACCTGGTCATCCTCGAAACGCCCGGCATCGGCCAGGGCGACGCCGCGGTGATCGACCACGTCGACGTGTCGATGTACGTGATGACGCCCGAGTTCGGCGCCGCCTCCCAGCTGGAGAAGATCGACATGCTGGACTACGCGGACGTAGTGGCGATCAACAAGTTCGAGCGCCGCGGCGCCGCGGACGCGCTGCGGGACGTGGCCAGGCAGCTGATCCGCAACCGCGAGGAGTTCCACGCCGCGCCGCAGGACATGCCGGTCTTCGGCACCAGCGCGGCGACGTTCAACGACGACGGGGTGACAGCGCTATACCAGCACCTGACCGGCCTGCTCGCGAACCACGGCCTGCGGCTGGAGCCCGGCGCGCTGCCCCGGGTGGACACCCGCGCGTCCACCAGGTTCGCCCAGCTCATCCCGCCCGCACGGGTGCGCTACCTGGCCGAGATCGCCGAGACCGTGCGCGACTACCACGCCGAGACCGCCGCGCAGGTCGTCGCCGCGCAACGGCTGCAACGACTCGAGCAGGTGGCGCTCGAACTGCCGGACGACACCGCCGTGGCCGAACTGACCGAACGCGCCCGCGCCGACCTCACCCCCGCGAACGCCGCACTGCTGGCCGAGTGGCCCGCCCTCGCCGAGTCCTACCGCGGGGAAGAACAGGTGGTCCGGGTGCGGGACCGGGAGATACACACTCCGCTGCGCCGGGAGACCCTGTCGGGCAACTCGATTCCGCGCGTCGCCCTGCCCCGCTTCACCGATCACGGTGAGCTGCTGCGTTTCCTGCGCGCCGAGCATCTGCCGGGGCGCTTCCCCTTCACCGCCGGAGTGTTCCCGTTCAAACGCGACAACGAGGACCCGGCCCGGATGTTCGCGGGTGAGGGCGATCCGTTCCGCACCAACCGCCGGTTCAAGGTGCTCAGCGAGCACTCCGACGCGAAAAGGCTGTCCACGGCGTTCGATTCGGTCACGCTCTACGGGCACGATCCCGCCGAGCGGCCCGATATCTACGGCAAGGTCGGCACCTCCGGCGTGTCGATCGCCTCGCTCGACGACATGGAAGTGCTCTACGACGGTTTCGACCTGACCGCGCCGACCACCTCGGTCTCGATGACGATCAACGGTCCGGCGCCGACCATCCTGGCCTACTTCCTCAACACCGCGATCGATCAGGCGCTGGAACGCTTCACCGCGGAGCAGGGACGGCCGCCGACCGACGCCGAAGCGGCCGACCTGCGAGCCCGCACGCTGGCCACGGTGCGCGGCACAGTGCAGGCCGACATCCTCAAGGAGGACCAAGGCCAGAACACCTGCATCTTCTCCACCGAATTCAGCCTGCGCATGATGGCCGACATCCAGGAATGGTTCGTGCGCAACGGCGTACGCAATTTCTACTCGGTGTCGATCTCCGGCTACCACATCGCCGAGGCGGGCGCGAACCCGATCAGCCAGCTGGCCTTCACCCTGGCGAACGGATTCACCTATGTGGAGGCGTATCTCGCGCGCGGCATGCATATCGATGACTTCGCGCCGAACCTGTCCTTCTTCTTCTCCAACGGGATGGATCCGGAGTATTCGGTGATCGGCCGGGTGGCCCGCCGCATCTGGGCCGTGGCCATGCGGGACCGTTACGGCGCCAACGAGCGGTCGCAGAAGCTGAAGTACCACATCCAGACCTCCGGCCGGTCGCTGCACGCGCAGGAGATGAACTTCAACGACATCCGCACCACGTTGCAGGCGCTCATCGCGATTTACGACAACTGCAACAGCCTGCACACCAACGCCTACGACGAGGCGGTCACCACCCCGACCGAGGAATCGGTGCGGCGCGCGCTGGCCATCCAGCTGATCATCAACCGGGAGTGGGGCGTCGCGATGAACGAGAACCCGCTACAGGGCAGCTTCCTCATCGATGAGCTCACCGATCTGGTCGAGGAGGCGGTGCTCACCGAGTTCGAGCGGATCAGCGAACGCGGCGGCGTGCTCGGCGCGATGGAAACCGGTTATCAGCGCGGCAAGATCCAGGACGAGTCGATGCGCTACGAACAGCGCAAGCACGACGGGTCGCTGCCCATCATCGGGGTGAACACCTTCCGCAACTCCCACGAGGAGCCGCACCGGGAGCTGGAACTGGCGCGCGGCACCGAAGCGGAGAAGCAGTCGCAGCTACGCCGGGTGCGTGAGTTCCAGCAGCGCAACCGGGACGCCGCCCATGCCGCGCTCGCCCGGCTCGAAGCGGTCGCCCGCACCGACGACAACATTTTCGAGGTGCTGATGGACGCCGCCCGCGTGTGCACGTTGCAGCAGATCACCGAAACGTTCTTCACCGTCGGAGGTCAGTACCGCCGCAACGTGTGAGTCTTTTGCGCGCCGTGTTGAGCCGGTCGCGCGCTCGGGTTTCGAGCAGCCGTATGCCCGGGTGGCCCGGTTCGCGCTCGCGGACCGGGTTCGCCCGCGGATCCGGCGGAACCCGCCGTGCCGACTCGGCGGGCGCGGATTCCGAACTCACCGCGCGCCGGGCATGTGACAATCGCCGAGCAAACCTTCGGCGCGGTTGGGGACGGCAGACATGGACCTCTCGGGAATCCGGATCATCGACGCACACATCCACCAGTGGGATCCGTTCGGCACACCCCGGGATTTCAGCGCCCTGGCGAAGCTGTTCCGGCTGTTGCCGGTCCCGGTGGACGCCGCGAAGCGTCTCGCGCCGCGCCGGGACCGGGAATTCGTCGGCGACCCCGTCGCCTACCTGCGGCCCTACCTTCCGTTCGACTACCGCGCCGACGCCGGGAACGCGCCGGTGGAGGTGGTCGCGCACATCGAAGTCGAATGGTCGCAACCGGGACCGCTCGGGAAGGCCGGGGAGACCGCCTGGGTGGCCGGGCTGCCGCTGGAAGCGGCGCCACGGCTCGGCGCGATCCTCGCGGGCGGCGATCCGGCCGACCCCCGGTTCGGGGAGCTCCTCGACGCGCACGCGGCCGCCTCGCCGCTACTGCGCGGTATCCGCACCATGGTCGCCCACCATCCCGATCCCGGTGTGCGGTCGTTCACCGACGCGCCCGGCAAGCTCGCGACCAAGGAATTCCTGGACGGCTTCGCGCGGCTGGCCGAGCGCGGCCTGTCGTTCGAAGCCTGGGTGTACTCGCATGCCATTCCCGACGTCACCGCGCTGACCGAACGCTATCCCGAAGTGCCGATCGTGCTGAACCACCTCGGCACGCCCGCGGGGATCTTCGGGGCGGTGGGCAAGCACACCGGCGCCAATCCCGGGCTGCGCAGGCAGTTGCTGGTGCGGTGGCGCGACGATCTCGCCGCACTGGCCGCGCGCCCGAACGTGGTCGCGAAGGTGAGCGGGCTGATGATGCCGATCCTCGGCCATCCGATCCCGCCGCGCGGCACGCCGACGCCGGTGCCGCAGCTGCTCGACCGGATCGGTCCGCTGGTCGAACACGCCGTGGACGTCTTCGGCGCGGACCGTCTCATCTGGGGGTCGAACTTCCCGGTGGACAAGCCGGTCACCAGCATCGCGAACAGCATCGAGGCGATCGCGACCGCCGTCACCGGCCACGGCGGCGGTCCAACCGAACTCGAGCAGGTCTTCCGGACCACCGCGCAGCGGGTGTACCGGATCGCCGACTGAGCCGGTTGTCGGTGCCCGCCGCGCCGACCGCGCGAACGAGTTCTGCGTGATCGCGCCCGCCAGCGGCGCCGGTGAACTCGCGGGCATCACGGGCACGGGCGGACTGCACGTGGACGCCGACGGCACGCACCACATCTGGTTCGACTACGAATTGGGTTGAGCCGCCCGAGCCAGTTGCGCGGTGAGGGTATCGCGGGCAGTAGCCAATGAGGGCCCATACCAGGTGAGGGCGCGACCTTCCACCAGCGCGACCGGGATGTCCGGAAACGCTTCTGGCCCATCGGTTTCAGTGAAGACATAGGGTTCGTCGGGAAGCACCGCGAGGTCGACGCCTTCGATCAATTCGGCCTGCGTGACGCGCGGATAGCGGTCGGGGCGATCGGCATGCACCAGCCGCAGGCCCAAACGGCGAGCGATGTCGCCGGTGAAGGTGTTCCGTCCGACCACCATCCACGGGTCGCGCCAGACCGGGATGACGGCGGCGCGCGCCGGCTCGGGCGGTGGTGCGGCCCAAACGGATCGGGCCTCGGTGAGCCAGGCGGGCGAGTCGACGCCGAGCGCCTCCACGCAGAGCCGGGTCAGGGAGGCCATGGCCTCGTCGACGGTCTCTATCTCGGTAACCCACACCGGAATTCCCGCCGCGCGCAGGCGTTCTACGTCGAGGCGGCGGTTCTCCTCCTTGTTGCACAGCACCAGGTCGGGGGCGAGTTCGACGATCCGGCGGACATCCGGGTTCTTGGTCCCCCGGACGCGCTCGACCGCGAGATCGGCTGGGTGCGTGCACCATTGCGTGGCGGCGACGAGGACTTCCGGACAAGTGCGCGCCACCGCCTCGGTCAGCGACGGAACGAGCGACACCACCCGGCGCGGGGGTGTGCGGAGATCCACCGGAGTACCGAGGTCGTCGCGGGGCGACCCGGCCGCTGGGCTCTTTCCTGCCACGCTGTCAGCCTATAACAGAAGATTCACGCAGGTGGGCGGCCTTTTCTGGACGAAGCGAGACCAGCCGCGACGATCGGGCCACGCCGGGAGAGATGCGGCAAGTGCGGTGCAAGGGCAGCATCCGGGCGTGGCTGGGGCAGTTCCGCGCGGGGTTGAGCGGCGCGACACTGAATAACGGCACCCGGCGTCGGGAAGTCTCCGGTCCCTTCGCTCCGCCGGTATCGATCCCGCCCCGACAGACCGGCGGTAACCGACAGCCCCGATGCTGGGTGCCAACCAACGTCAGCGGTCGAACCGCCGATAGAGCGCGGTGAGATCGCGCAGACCGGTCGCGGCGACCGTCTCGTCCGCCGAAGTCATCCGCAGCGCCTTACGGAGCAGCAGCGGATCCAAATCCTCCGGCGCCGCCCGGAATTCGACCGCGGGCAAGTCCGGCAGCGAAACGCGCTCACCGTACGGATCGTCGGAAACGGTGGGTCTCGGCTCGCGCTCGATGCCCCCGATCAGCGTGTCCAGGTCGAGTCCGCGCAGGGTCAGGATCTCGCGCGGGTGTTCGTCGAGCCGCTCGGCCAGCAGGTAGCAGACCGCCGCCACGTGCTTGCACGGCCAGCCCGGGTCCGGGCAGCTGCAGGTGAAATCCAGGTCCGCCGCGGTGCTCGGCAGCAGCAGCGGCCCCAGCCCGGTGGGCAACGCCCCCGAGGCGATCTCGGCGAGCATGCCCGGCGCCGAGCGAATGGTTTCGATGAGCAATTCGAGTTCGTCCTCGCGCACCGGGCGCACGGTGAACACCGCCGTGAACGGACGCGGTTGGCTGCCTTGCACTTCCGCCGTCACCGCGCCCGGCTCGATCCGGTAGTTCACCACCTGGCCGGATCGGGCGTAGTTGCGACCGCGTGCCAGCCGCCCCGGCTCCGCCATTCGCTCGACCGATTCCACCAGCGCCCTGCCCCACCAGGTGCGCCCGAAACCGCCTCGTCTGCTGCGGGCTTCCACTCCGCCGCGCACCGGCAGCTTCTTCCCGTACTCGGAGTAGTCGATGAACGGACTCATTCGCCCACCGCCGCCGCACCCAGGGCGAACAAGTCGCGCAATTCGTCGGTGCTCAGTTCGGTGATCCAGTTCTCCCCCGCGCCGACGGCCAGATCGGCGAGCTGCCGCTTGCCGTTGATCATCTCGTCGATCCGCTCCTCGATCGTGTCCACGCACACCAGCTTGCGCACCTGCACGTTGCGCTGCTGGCCGATCCGGAAGGCGCGGTCGGTGGCCTGGTTCTCCACCGCGGGATTCCACCAGCGATCCAGGTGGACCACGTGATTGGCAGCGGTGAGATTGAGCCCGGTACCACCCGCCTTGAGCGACAACAACATCAGCGGCGGTCCGTCCGGCGCCTGGAAGCCGGTGACCATCGCGTCGCGCTTCTTCTTCGGCACGCCGCCGTGCAGGAACGGGATCGCCGCGCCGAACCGCTCGGCCAGATAGGGCGCGACCAGCTCGCCGAATTCCCGGAATTGGGTGAACAGCAGCGCCTTCTCACCGTCGGCCAGCACCGCGTCCACCACGTCCTCGACGAGGGCGAGCTTGCCGGAGCGATGTGCCCCTCGGTGCAGCACACTCGACCCGTCGTCCAGGAAATGCGCGGGATGGTTGCACACCTGCTTGAGCCGGGTGAGCGCACCGAGCACGGCGCCTTTGCGCGCCATGCCCTTCGCGTCCTTGATCTTGGCCAGCATGTCGTCCACGACCGCCTGGTACAGCGAGGCCTGCTCGACGGTGAGGTTGGCCCGCACGGTCATCTCCAGCTTCTCGGGCAGGTCGCTGATCACCGTGGGGTCGGTCTTCACCCGGCGCAGCACGAACGGCTGGGTCAGCCAGCGCAGGCGACTGATCGCGTTCTGGTCGCGCTCGCGTTCGATGGGCACCGCGAAGCGGGCGCGGAAGGACTGCGGACTGCCGAGCACTTTCGGCACCGCGAAATCCATGATGGAACGCAGCTCTTCCAACCGGTTCTCCACCGGCGTGCCGGTGAGCGCCAATCGATGTCGCGCGCGCAGCGACCGCGCCGCCCGCGCCTGCCGCGTCCCCGCGTTCTTGATGTGCTGCGCTTCGTCCAGTACGACGCGGTCCCAGTGCTGTCTGCCGAGTTCCCCGGCGTCGCGCGCCAGCAGAGCGTAGGTGGTGATCACCAGATCCGCGGCGGCGACCGTCTCGTCGAGTTCGGCGCCCACCCGCCGGCCCGCGCCGTGATGCACCCACACCCGCAGGTCGGGTGCGAACCGCTCCGCCTCGCGCTGCCAGTTGCCGACCACCGACATCGGGCACACCAGCAAGGTCGGGCCCGGCGGCGCCGGCTCGGACGTCGCGTTCTCGCGCTCGTGCACCAGCAGGGCGAGCACCTGGACGGTCTTGCCGAGTCCCATGTCGTCGGCCAGGATCGCCCCGCAACTCATCCGGCTCATGGTCGCCAGCCAGGCCAGGCCGCGTTCCTGGTAGGGGCGCAGCTCGGCCTTCAACCCGACGGGCGCGGCGACCGCTTCCGGCTGCCGAGCGCGGTCGAGCAGGTCCCCCGCCCATCCCGAGGCGGTGACCTCGGTGATCGGCACCTGGGGCACCCGGGAGACCGCGATCTCGCCGAGCATGTCCGCGAAGGTGATCGGCGAGTCGTCGGCGTGCGCGGCGACGTACTTGGCCGCGGCGACCAGCGCCTTGTGATCGGCCTGCACCCATTGACCGCGCAACTCGACGAGATCGGATTTGGCGCGCACCAGGCGTTCCATCTCAGCCGTGGTCAGCACCATGCCGCCGAGCGCGAGTTCCCAGCGGTAGGACACCAGGCCGGGCAGACCGACCGTGCTCTCCGCGGCGGGCACCGCGCTCTCCACCCGCAACCGCATGCTCGGCTCGGCGACACTCCAGGCGCGCGGGAGCAGCAGTTGGACCCCCACCGCATGCAGGGCGTGCACGCCGTGCGCGACCAGGTCGAGCACCACTTCGGTGGGCAACAGCAGATCCATGCTGCGCGGATCGCTCGGCAGGTCACGCAGCCTCGGATATGCCCGCTTGGCCGCGCCGAGCTTGTCCACCGCGATCCGGACCAGATTCGGGTCCTCGTGCAGCGGAACGGTTCTGGGCGCCTCACCGGTGAGCCGCAGGCACACCTCCAGCCGCCACAACGCCACCGACTCGTCGGCGAGACCGAGTTCGCCATCCGGTTCCAGCAGACGCAGCACCAGTTCCGGCTCGTCACCGGTCAGGCTGGCCCGCCAGCCCTCGAGCACCTCGGCGACCTGATAGCTGCCGTTGTCCAGCGGAATGTGGCCGACCAGGGCGGCCACCAGGGGATGCGGCGAGTCCGGCAGCTCGGCCAGTGACCGCGCGATCGGGTCGGTGAGTTCGGTGACCAGGTCCTCGAGCAGCGCTGCCGGACGCTCGGCCACCCGCAGCGCCTCCGGCATGGCGACCGCCAGCTCGGCCAGCCAAGCCCGCTGCCGCTCCCCGCCGACCAGCCGCCAGCGCACCCACCACTGGCCGTCCTCCCTGCGCAGGTCCGGCACGACACGCCCGGCGCGCACCCAGCGTTCGATGCCGCCCGCGACATGCGCCAGATACCGCAGATCCCCCGCCACCAGGTCGGCGGGCAACCGCTGCCGGAGGGCCTCCGCCGCCGCGACCGGGGCCAGCGCGTGCGCGCGGACCTGCTCGGTCCCGGCGATCCCGTGCTCGACGACCAGGACCTCGGCCCGGTGCCGGAACTTCGACGCGCGCAGCACGCTGCCCAGCGGATCCGGAAGCTCGGCGGACGTCGCGGCGACCGGCGAGTCGTGCCAGAGCAGCAACCCGGCACCCGGCGACCACAGTCCGTGCAGCATCACCCCATCCAAGCAGGCGGGTACGACACGGCCGCGCACACCGTGCCCGGACCGTTGTGGATTTCTGCGCCCAACCGGCACATACTGGAATATCCGCAGGTCATCGCAGAACAACCGCAGCTTGGTGTCAAGGAAGCGGAGGAAGCAGCATGACGATTCTGCTCCAGGTTCTCGAGCAGAGCTTCACACCGACGACCACGTGGGAACGGCGCAAATTCACCTTCGTGCATGCCGACAAGATCGTCGGCATGCGGCTCGACGGGCAGTGCGGGGTGTGGCTTGACCTGTCGCGCCCAGGTGAATCCCAGCGGCTGGCCCGCACCACCGACCCGCGCGAGGCGATCACGTTCCTGCTCACCACCTTCGCGAAGATCGCCGAATGCGAGGAGCGCGGCGGCTCGTGGGTGATCGGGCACGACGGATCGCATATCGAGTCGATCGCGGCCACCCGGTTCCCGCCCCGGGCGAGCGAGGTCGTCGACGACGATCTCCTGGCCCGGGCCTGGCTGTAAGGCGTCAGCTACCGGTCGCGACCGGCCGCTTCGGATCGTTCGACCACTGCGACCACGACCCGGGATACAAGGCCGCCTCGACGCCCGCGATGGCGAGCGCGGCGACCTGGTGCGCCGCTGTCACACCGGAACCGCAGTACACGGCCACCGGCCCGGATCCGAAATCGGCGAAGCGGTCGCGCAACTCCGCGACGGCGCGGAAGCGCCCGTCCGCGTCGAGATTGTCGGCGGTCGGAGCGCTCAGCGCGCCGGGGATGTGCCCGGCGCGGGGATCGATCGGCTCCACGTCGCCGCGGAAGCGCTCGCTCGCCCTGGCGTCCAGCAGCACGCCCTTCCAGCGGGCCGCCGCGTCGGCGTCGATCACGGGCAGGTGACCGGGACGCACTTCGACATCGCCCGGCTCGGGGTCGGGTTCCGCGCCGGTCGCGACGGACCCGCCCGCGTCGATCCAGGCGGGCAGCCCGCCGTCGAGGATGCGCACGTCCGCGACACCCGCCCAGCGCAGCAGCCACCAGGCGCGCGCGGCGGCCATGCCGCCGGTGGCGTCGTAGACCACCACGGGGTCGCCCTCGCACAGGCCCCAGCTGCGCGCGCACTTCTCCAGTTGCGCGGGCTCCGGCAGCGGATGCCTGCCGCGCGCGGGTGACGGCGGCGCGGCCAGCTCGGTTTCCAGGTCGACGAACACCGCGCCGGGAACGTGGCCGGCGAGATAGTGCTGCGGCCCGTCCGGATCGCCCAGCGCCCATCGCACATCCAGCAGGCGAAGCCGCTTGTCCGGCAACGCTTCCCGAAGCTCCTCCGGTGAGATCAGTACCGCGCTCAACTCAGCTCCTCGTCCCGAATCGCGTCCTCGCGCACCGACTCCCCACCCTACGCACCCGAATGTGCCGATGTCGCCGAACACTCCCGCCCCGTGCCGCACACCGGCTCGAGTCAGTCCAGTTTCGGGGCACTGGCAGGCGACACGCGTCCGTGACCAGCGGCAATATCCGACCGGTGTCGAACGTATCCACCACCGAGACCACCGCGACGCGGGAACCCGAACGGGCGCGAGCGGGGCTGGCGCCGCCACTCGGCGCGGGCGTGGTGACGGCCCTGGTCGGATTCACCAGCTCGTTCGCCGTGGTGCTGAGCGGATCGACCGCGGTCGGGGCGAGCTCCGCGCAGGCCGCGTCGGGTCTGCTGGCGCTGTGCGTCACCCAGGCGATCGGCATGATGGCGCTGAGCTACCGCTACCGCATGCCGATCACGCTGGCCTGGTCCACACCGGGCGCGGCGCTGCTGGCCGGGACGGGCGCGGTGGCGGGAGGCTGGCCCGCCGCGATCGGAGCGTTCGTGGTGACGGGGGTGCTGATCGTCGTCACCGGACTCTGGCAGCGGCTGGGCACCCTGGTCGCGGCGATCCCGGTGGAGATAGCGCAGGCCATGCTGGCCGGAGTTCTGCTGCCGCTGTGCCTGGCGCCGGTGCGGGCGGTGCAGACGAGTCCGGCGGTGGTGGCGCCGGTGATCCTGGTCTGGCTCGTGCTGCAACGATATGCCCAGCGTTGGGCGGTGATCGCGGCCTTTGTCACCGCGGCGGTAGCCGCCGGCGTGAGCATCGTCGTGCAGCACCGTCATCTCGACGTCGGCGCGATGGCTCCGCGACTGGAACTGACGCTGCCGCACTGGAGCTGGCAGGCGCTGATCGGCGTCGCGATCCCGCTCTACATCGTCACCATGGCCTCGCAGAACATCCCTGGCACCGCGGTGCTGGCCTCGTTCGACTACCGGGTTCCATGGCGCGCGGCGATGACGGTCACCGGTCTCGGCACCGTCGTCGGAGCGCCCGCGGGCGGGCACACGATCAATCTCGCCGCCATCAGCGCCGCGCTCGCGGCGGCCCCCGCGGCGCATCCGGACCCGAAGCGGCGCTGGATCGCGGCATTCACCGCGGGCGCGATGTACCTGCTGCTCGCGCTGGGCTCGGCCGCCGTGGTCACGCTGATCGCGACCGCCCCGGCCGGAACCCTGGAAACAGTGGCCGGCCTGGCCCTGCTGGCGACCCTGGGCGCGGCCCTCGGCGCGGCGCTGCGCTCCGAACACCGCGAAGCCGCCGTGGTGACGTTCCTGATCGCCGCCTCCGGTGTCGGCTTCGCGGGGATCGGCGCCGCCTTCTGGGCTTTACTCGCCGGGCTCGTGGTGCGCAAAGTGCTGCGTTAGTCGCCGT
>NZ_JBSGIB010000016.1:0-96844 GCF_053604885.1 Nocardia sp. NPDC003999 | reverse complement strand
CCGGGCCGAGCGAAGGCGAGGCAGCTGCACAAAAGGCGCAGCCGGACGCAGTCCGTCCACAGCCCGCACCGGGCCGAGCGAAGGCGAGGCAGCTGCACAAAAGGCGCAGCCGGACGCAGTCCGTCCACAGCCCGCACCGGGCCGAGCGAAGGCGAGGCAGCTGCTCAGGCCTGGAGCGCGGCCTGGAAGCGCCGCATGCCGTCGATCCAGCGGTCGTAGTCGGAGCCCTTGTGGCGGTACATCTTCAGTACCTCGGGGTGGGGCAGGATCAGGAAGTGCTCGTCGGTCACCCCGGCGAGCACGATCTCGGCGACCGCCTCCGGGGACAGCACCTCGCCCGCGCTGGTGACGGCCTTCACCGCGAGTTCCGCCTCGGCGGCGTGCTCCGGCGGAACGAGGCCGCCGCGCAGCAGCCGCGTATCCACACCCATCGGGCACACGCAGCTCACCCGCACTCCGCGGTCGCCGTAGGTGACCGACAGCCATTCCGCGAAACCGACGGCCGCGTGCTTGGACACCGCGTAGGGGGCCGAGCCGAGCTGGGTGAGCAGCCCTGCCGCCGACGCCGTGCCGACGAAATAACCACCACCACGGGACAGCCACCCGGGGACGAGCAGCCGCGCGGCGCGGACGTGGGCCATCACGTTGACCTCGAGCGCCGCCGCCCATTGCTCGTCGGTGCTGTCCAGACCCGCGCCGCCGCCGATGCCCGCGTTCGCGAAGTACAGGTCGACCGGCCCGAACTGCGCCTCGGCGCGCTCGATCAACGCGCGGATCACCGCCTCGTCGGCCACGTCCCCGCCGACGGCGACGGCGTCCGCCCCGAAAGACTCCGCGACCCGCGCCGCGCTCGCACCGTCGAGGTCGGCGAGCACCACGCGCGCACCGGCGGCGACGAGCCGGGCGGCCAATGCCGCCCCGATCCCCGCGCCCGCCCCCGTGACAATGGCAACTTTGCCCGAAATCTCCATCCCCGCACCCTAACGGGACATCACCGGTCTTCCGCCGGGAAGCCCGCGACCACCTCGTAGAGCTGCGGGTGTGCGGTGGCGAACCCGGGCGCGGCGGCGAGCCGCCGCTGAAACGCCGGATTCTCCGTCGCGCTGCGCCACGCGGCGGCGCTGTCCCAGTGCGCCACGTTCACCGCCGTGTACCGCGCGGCGGGGTCGAGCGCACGGTGCAGGCGATTGTCGCGGAAGCCGGGGGCCGCGCTCATCAGCTCGGCCCTGGTTCGCCAGTGGGCCAGGAATTCCTCGAAGTGTTCGGCGGGCAGTTCGAAGACGTTGACGAAGGTGATGCCGGGTCCGTCCGAGTGCACAGCGGAGCGATATTCGGCGGCGACCCGGTACTCGCTGCCGACGACCTCGGCCTTGGCACCGGCGGCTCGGGCCGACGCGCGGAACGCGGAGTCGCGCAGCGCCGCGTCCCTGGCGGCGACGCTGTCCCACTCCGCAACCATGACCAACGGCAGCGGCGCGTCGGCGGAGGTCGCGCGGTGCATACGGGCGGAACGGAAGCCCGGTGCCCGGCTGACCTTACCGGCGCGCTCGCGCCACTGCGCGATGTACTCGTTCGCCCCGTCGAGCGGCAGCCGGATGGTATCGATCACGGTCATTCCGTCATGCGTCATGCCGCCATCCTGAAACCTCGATCGCACTCGAGGTCAAGGATATTCAGCCCGATTTCGCCAAGCGGTCGAGCAATGGGGCGGTACGCGGACCGACCAGCTCGCGCATCACCAGCGCCATGTTCGTCCGCTCGACGCCGGGGATCTTGAGGATCTGCCCGGCGATGCGATACAGGTCGTCGGCGTCCTGCGCGACCACCCGCACGGTGAGATCGGTGAGTCCGGTCATGCCGCACACCTCGGTCACCTCGGGCACCTCGGCCAGTTCGTCCACCACCGAATCCAGCCGGTGCTGGTCCACGACGACCGCGACGAACGCCGCGAGCGGATAGCCGAGCGCGCGCGGCTCGACGCGCCGCTCGAAGCTGCCCAGCACGCCACCGGCCTCCCAGCGGGACAATCGAGCCTGCACGGTGTTGCGGGACAGGCCGAGCCGAGTAGCCAGCTCGACACCTGTCGCCCGGGGATTGGCGACCAGTTCCAATAACAGCCTGGCGTCGGTGGCGTCCAGGCTCACGCCGGCGGTTTCTCTGGTCATACCACGCAGTATGACACCACCGTGCGGGTCGCAATTGAGCATTCTGCCCATCCGACGGCCGACCACTTGCGCAGTTCGCATTCGGGTGGATGCTGTGAGATAGGACACAATCCGACCTGTCGAACACCTGGCGAGGAGGCGATCACTCATGCCGGGCAAATCCGAGTATCCGGTGCAACTGGTACAGCCGGACGGCCGTCGCGTCCTCGATCGCGAGCACGCCGCGCTGGTCGCCGACATCGGGCCGGACGACCTGCGGGCGCTGTACGAGGACATGGTGGTGGCCCGTCGGATCGACATCGAGGCCACCGCGCTGCAACGGCAAGGTCAGCTCGGCCTGTGGGCGCCCATGCTCGGGCAGGAGGCCGCCCAGGTCGGCTCCGCGCACGCGCTGCATCCCGACGACTACGTGTTCTGCAGCTACCGCGAAACGGCGGTCGCCTACTGCCGTGGCGTGCCGCCCACCGATCTCACCCGGCTGTGGCGCGGCGCCGCCCATCATTGCTGGGATCCGCACGCGGTGAACATGACCAACCCCAACATCGTCGTCGGCTCCCAAGGGCTGCACGCCACCGGCTACGCGTTCGCGGCGCACATGGACGGCGCGGAGACAGCCACCATCGCCTACTTCGGCGACGGCGCCAGCAGCCAGGGCGATCTGGCCGAAGCGCTCGGGTTCGCCGCGACCTGGAGCGCGCCCGTGGTGTTCTTCTGCCAGAACAACCAGTGGGCGATCAGCGCACCGGTGCGGGTGCAGAGCGCGACGCCGATCGCCCGCCGCGCGTACGGCTACGGCATGCCGGGCAGGCAGGTCGACGGCAACGACGTGCTCGCCGTCCTCGCCGTGACCAGGCAGGCGATCGCCAGGGCGCGCACCGGCGGCGGCCCGTCGTTCATCGAGGCGCTCACCTACCGGATGGGTCCGCACACCACGGCGGACGATCCCACCCGCTACCGTTCGGCCGCTGAGACCGAGCAATGGGCGCGGCGCGATCCGATCGACCGTATCCGCAGGTTGCTCGAGCGCGAGGGCCACTGGGACGACGCGTTCGGCACGCGGGTTGCCCAGCGGTCGGACGAGATGGCGGCAGTGGTGCGCCGCGCGACCATCGACATGCCCGATCCCGCGCCGAGCGAACTGTTCGAGCACGTCTACACCACCCCGCATCCGCTGATCACCGAACAGCGGAGGGCGTACGCGGAGTACCTGGCGGGCGATCCCGGCGGGCCCTCCGCACGAGGAGAAGGAGTCCCGCGATGATCACCACCTTCGCCGCCGCGCTCAACACCGGCCTGCGCCGCGCGCTGGAGGACGATCCGAAGGTCTTGCTGATGGGGGAGGACATCGGGCGCCTCGGCGGAGTGTTCCGGGTGACCGACACGTTGCAGAAGGACTTCGGCGACAATCGCGTCATCGATACGCCGCTGGCCGAATCCGGCATCATCGGAACGGCTTTCGGCATGGCGCTGCGCGGCTACCGGCCGGTGTGCGAGATCCAGTTCGACGGATTCGTCTATCCCGCGTTCGACCAGATCGTCTCGCACGTGGCCAAGATCAACTACCGCACCCAGGGAAAGGTCAACGCGCCGTTGACCATTCGCATCCCGTTCGGCGGCGGCATCGGTTCGGTCGAGCACCACTCCGAATCACCCGAGGCGTATTTCGCGCACACCGCCGGGCTGCGCGTCGTGACACCGAGCAACCCGGCCGACGCGTACTCGATGATTCGCGCGGCGATCGCGCTGAACGATCCGGTGATCTTCTTCGAACCCAAACGCAGGTACTGGGACAAGGCCGACGTCGATTTCGCCGCGCTCGACCGCGACGGCGGCCTGCCGCTGGATCGCGCGCGTGTGTGCACGACAGGCGCGGACGCGACCGTCGTCGCCTACGGCGGGACCGTGGCGACCGCGCTGACGGCCGCGAAGATCGCCGCGCGGGAGGGACACGCACTCGAGGTGATCGACCTGCGCAGCCTCTCGCCGATCGACTTCGACACCGTCGAGGAGTCGGTCGCGAAGACCGGGCGGCTGATCGTCACGCACGAGGCGCCGGTATTCGCCGGGCTCGGCGCGGAGATCGCCGCCCGCGTCACCGAGCGCTGCTTCTATCACCTGGAAGCGCCCGTGTTGCGCGTCGGCGGATTCGACATCCCCTACCCCCCGGCTAAGCTCGAAAAGCACCATCTGCCCGACCCCGACCGCATTCTCGACGCGGTCGACCGTTCCCTCGCCGCGTGAGGCGGGCTCGCCGTAGTGAGAGGTGCCGCGTGGAAAACTCGGTCGGCCATGATCTTCCGGCGTCCGTGCTGGAATTCCGGCTGCCGGACCTCGGCGAAGGGCTGACCGACGCCGAACTGGTGTCGTGGGCGGTGGCCGAGGGCGACACGGTCGAGCTGAACCAGGCCATCGCCGACGTGGAGACGGCCAAGGCGGTCGTCTCGTTACCGTCGCCGTTCGCGGGCCGCGTGGTCGAATTGCTGGCGCGGCCGGGTGACACCGTCGCGGTCGGGTCGCCGCTCATTCGGATACAGGCGGCCGGAGCGGAAGAGACGCCGAGCGACACGGGGCGCACGTCGGTCCTGGTCGGCTACGGCCCTGAGGCGGAGGCGACGTCTCGGCGGCGTCCTCCCGCACAGCCCGGCGTTTCGCGGTCCGACGACGCCGACAGCCAGGCAGAGGCGCAGGGCGTTTCGCGGACCGACCACGCGGACAGCCAGGCAGAGGCACCCGCCGTCTCACGGACCGACCACGCGGACAGCCAGGCAGAGGCACCCGCCGTCGCACGGTACGACGGCACGGGAAGCCTGGTGGAGGAGGTTCACGAACAGCCACCGGGCACCGTGCTCGGCGCGCCGCGGGCGGCGGCGACACCCGCCGCGCGGAAACTGGCTCGCGAACTCGGCCTGGACCTGTGGTTCATCGCGGGTTCCGGCCCAGGCGGCGCGGTCACCGTCGAGGACGTGCGCGGCGCGGTGCCAGTCTCGCAGCCGCGTCCGGCCACCGCGCCCGCCGTCGCGGACGCCGGAGCGCGCCCGTCCGCCCGCGAGGAGCGCACCCCGGTCAGCGGCATCCGCAAACGCACCGCGGCGGCGATGCTGACCAGCGCGCGCACCATCCCGCAGGCCAGCACGTTCGTCACCGCGGACTGCACCGCCTCGATGGAACTACTCGATCATCTACGCAGTACGAAATCCTTCGCGGGCCTGGCCTTGACGCCGCTGCCGCTCGTCGCCGAGGCGGCGCTCGCCGCGCTCGCCGACTTCCCCGGCATGAACGCCTGCTGGGACGAAGCCGCTCAGGAAATCGTCACCAAGCACTACGTCAACCTGGGTATCGCGGTGGCCACCGAGCGCGGGCTGCTGGTACCGAACATCAAAGAGGCGCAGACCCTGAGCCTGCGCGACCTGACCCGCGAGATCGGCTGGCTGGCCGACACCGCGCGCGCGGGCAGCGCGACGCCCGCCGAGCTGCGCGGCGGCACGTTCACCATCACCAACGTCGGCGTCTTCGGCGTGGACGCCGGAGTCCCGCTGGTCAATCCGGGCGAGGCCGCCATCCTGTGTCTCGGCTCGATTCGCAAGCGGCCGTGGGTGGTGCGCGACGAGATCGCGATCCGGTGGGTGACCACCCTGGGCGTCAGCTTCGACCATCGCATGGTCGACGGCGAACTCGCCGCCCGCTTCCTGGCCACTGTCGCGGGATTCCTGGAGGACCCGCTCACCTTGCTCAGCCGCGTGTGACGCGCCCGCCGGTCAGTCCGTGACGAGCTCCGCCGCGGCGGTGCGGATGACCTCCGGGATCTCGACCGGCTTGCGGGTCTCGGCGTCCACGTAGACGTGCACGAAGACACCGGTGGCGGCCAGTTCCAGCGCGCCGTCGGCCTCGCGGAAGATGGCCAGGTCGTAGGTGATGCTGGAGCGGCCGAGCCGGGAGACGCGCAGGCCGACCCGCAACTGATCCGGGAAGCTGATCGAGCCGAGGTACTGGCAGGAGGTCTGCGCGACCACGCCGAGCGCGGGCAGGTCACGGATGTCGGTTCCGGTGGCGTGCATCAACCATGCGTTGACCGCGGTGTCGAAGTACGAGTAGTAGGTCACGTTGTTCACGTGCCCGTAGTGGTCGTTGTCGGCCCACCGGGTCGGCACCGGCCAGAGCACCGGATACTGCTGCGTCACCCGGCCGACGATAGCTCAGTGGCGGTCACGCCCAACCGGTGGTCGCGCGGGGAGATCCCGAAGTGCCGTTTGAACGCGGTGCTCAGCGCGAAGGCGCTGCCGTATCCGACCTGACGGGCGATGGCCTCGATGGTGGCATCGGATTCCTGCAACAGGTCCGCGGCCAGCGCCAGCCGCCATTCGGTGAGGAACGCCATCGGCGGCTCACCCACCAGATCGGTGAACCGGCGCGCCAGCGCCGCCCGCGACATCCCCACCGCCTCGGCCAGGCCCGCGACCGTCCACCCGTGCGCCGGATTGTGCTGCAACAGGCGCAGAGCCTTGCCGACCAGCGGGTCACCGTAGGCGTGGTACCAGCCGGGCGCGTCGGCGCGGGAGAACCAGGCGCGCAACGCGGCGATCAGCACCAGATCCAGCAGGCGGTCCAGCACCGCGCTCTGCGCGGGCTCGTCCTTGATCACCTCGTCGACCAGTAGGTCGAGCACCCGACTGTCGAACTCGCCGCGCCGCAACACCAGCACCGGCGGGAGCGCGCGCAGCAGGCGACGGCTGGCCGCGCCCGCGGACTCGTAGGTTCCGGTGACCATCAAGTTCGCCCCGTCCGGGTCGGTTCCCCACTGCCGGACGCCGAGGCTCAGTGTCTCGCAGAGGACTTCACCCTGTGGCGTCTTCGTCACCTGACCGGGATGGATGATGATCTGCGGTTCGGTCGCCGGGTCGTCGGCCACCGTGTACGGCGCGGGCCCACGGAAGATCGCGACGTCCCCCGCGCCGAGCTGCCGCGGTGCGCCCTCGTCGGTGACGATCCACGCGCCGCCGCGAATCATCGACAGCACGGTGAGCGGAGCCTCGTCCTGGATACGCAGCGACCACGGCGGATCCAGCAGCGAACACATCAGGAACGCGCCGCGAGCGCGAGGGCCTTCGAGCAGACTGGCGAGCGCATCCACCCGTCCACAGTAGACGATCACGCATGGTCACAGGCCGGTGCGCCAGGTTCCGTCTCGACTGCGCCGGATATTCCGGGCTACCCGCCGCCATGGCGTGCCTGTTCGGCACCGGTGCTCGACGGTCGCAACGCCGAGCCCGCCGAGGTAGTGCGGCGCGCGCTCGGCCGGAGCCCGAAGGATTTCGCCGACTACGTCATGGCGACGGCTGTCAGCGGAATCCGGAATGTCCCGGCATCGTGACGCGTTTCACATGGTGAAAAGGACTCGCTCGCGGACGTGACGCGCAGTGTCGAGCGTCCCGCACGGCCGCACGACCAGGTCAACGGCGCCCTGGGCCGGTTCCGCGAGCGAGTCCGGTCGGGGTGGGGATTTTCTCGGTACCGTCGAAATGGTGTTGAGCCCGACGGTCGATCGTCAGTTCCGTGTGGCGCGTGCCGCGGTATTCACGGTTTTCGCGTTGAACGGCTTCCTGCTCGCCATGTGGGTGGTGCACATTCCGGTCGTCACCGACCGCACTGGGGTCGCCAAATCGACGCTTGGCATGTTCATCCTGCTGATGTCGGGCGCGGGCATCGTCGGGATGCGACTGGCGGGTCCGCTCGCCGATCGGTTCGGCAGCAGGACATTGGTCGGCGCCGCGGCGTGCTTCGGGTCGGTCGCGGTGGTGGGCCCCGGCTTCGCCACCGGGCCGTTCACCTTGGCGCTCGCGCTGGCCTGCTTCGGTTTCGGCAACGGAGCGCTGGACGTGTCGATGAACACCCAAGCGGTGCATGTGGAACGGGCCTACCGGCGTCCGATCATGGCCGCCTTCCACGCGTTGTTCTCCGGCGGTGGACTGGTCGGGTCCCTGCTCGGAGCCGCCGCGCTCCGGGCGGGCTGGGATGTGCGGGTGACCCTGGTCGTCGCCGCGGTGGGCTGCGTCGCTCTGGTCCTGACGCTGGTGCCGCGTTTGCTGCGGGAGACGGCATCGGAAACGGCGGAGTCCCCCGGCGTCGCCTCGTCCGTCCACGCGACCGAATTCGGCGCCGCACCACTGGAACACGACGCGACGGTGTCGCTGCGTCAGGGCGATTCGTCCGGGCACGACGTCATGCCGACAGGGTCCGATGCGGCGTCCACCGCACAGTCGCCGGACCGGCTCGACCGAGACCGATCATCGCGCGCTCCCGCCACGACCTCCCTCCATACTCGCGCTCGCGGCCGAAAGGTGCTCGCGCTGGCCGTGCTCGCCTTTTCCCTGCTCTTGGCCGAAGGCGTGGCCGCCGACTGGAGCGCACTGCAGCTGCGCGACCATCTGGACGCCGACGCCGCTACCGCGGCCCTGGCCTTCGGCGCCTTCTCCACCACGATGACGGTCGGGCGGTTCGCCACCGACCGGGTCAGCCACGTCTTCGGCGGGGTCGCGGTGGTGCGCTACGGCTCGCTCCTCGCGGCCATCGGCCTGGCCGTGATCGTCGTCTCGCCGTGGATTCCGCTGACGCTGCTCGGCTGGGCCTTGACCGGCCTCGGACTCGCCGGGGGCATCCCGCAGATCTTCAGCGCGGCGGGGAATCTGGGTTCCCGCACGGCCGCGACCGACATGTCACGGGTGTTCAGCGTCGGCTACCTCGGCTTGCTCGCCGGGCCCACGGTCATCGGCTGGCTCACCGCCGTGATGTCGCTGACCACGGCGATGGTCGTGCCGATCCTCGCCGTACTGCTGTGCTGCGCGTACGCGAGCGTCGTCGCCACGCCACGCTGACCGGATCACGAAGTCCAGGCTCCGCCGAACAGGAAGCCGAGCCGAGCCCGGAACACGGCGATCGGCGCGCGCACGAACCATCTGGTCCGCAGCAAACGCGCGCCGATGCTCGTCATCGTTTCCAAGCTGGCCCCAACCGCTACTTGGGCGGCACCAGGCACATGGTGATCGGCTCGGGCTTGGGGTAGACGATGGTGTCGTTCTCGGTCGCCTTCGCTCCGCACGCGGACTTGTCCGCGGTGCCCCGCACGATCCGGCCGATCTTGAAGTCCGCCGTCGACCCGCAGGCCACCTTGGTGCTGGCGCCGAGGAAACCGCCGTCGATGCAGTCGCCCTCCTTGACGTTCAGCCGCAGGCATAGCGTGTACTCGTCGCCGCCGGTCTGGTAGTAGCTGGCGTAATCCTTGGTGGCGCAGTCCGCGTTCGCCCCGTCGAGCCGTTGCGCCACCACGTAATTGGCTTCGGCGTCGGAGCATTCCTTGGTTTCGAACTCGGCCTTGACGGTGGTGCCCGACAGCTTCGCGCACTGACCGATCTCGATCTTCTCGCCGTCCGAGCGGAACACGGTGCGAGCGCCCACGATCAGCAACCCGATCACCAGGACGACGCCGAGTATGCCGAGGATCTTGCCGATACCGCTCCCGCCCCGATTCTGTCGGGGCGGGGGTCCGGGCGGCGGGAACCCGCCGCCGGGGTAACCCGGCTGCGGCGGGAAACCACCCTGCGGCGGGTAGCCCGGCTGCGGCTGACCGGGATAGCCGGGCTGGGGATAACCCTGCGGCTGACCGGGATTTCCCGGCTGGCCCGGAAAGCCCTGCGGCGCACCGGCAGGCGGCTGCTGCGGATAGCCGGGCTGGCCTGGATACGGTTGTTGATTCGGTGGTGTGGTCATGGATCCCCTCCCCGGGTCTCGCTAGATTCCGTGCGCACAGAAGCGACGGGCGAACCCATGGAATCTAGCCGATCGGTGCGCGTACCGCCGTGTGGGATACCGCCCGGTTCGCCGCACCGACTCGCCAACCGGCGCAAAGGCTTCGGTTCGCTAGAGTTCTCACAGGTACAGCCCTGGATTCACCGCGTCCACAGCGACGGCATCGATCCGTGCGTCGCCGTCGCGCGCCGAGACGAGTTCGGCCAAACTCGCCCCGTCCGGAAACGCGGTGGCCGCGCCCGGCCGCTCGCGATCCAGCCAAGCCGCCGCCTCGCCGGAGGACAGCCGCCCGATCTCGATCCGCGCCAGGCACCGGCCCGGCCGCGTCACCGCCGGATGCAGGCGGGACAGATCCTCGTTGGTGGTGATGGCGACGAGCACGTCCCTGCCCTGGCCGAGCATGCCGTCGGTGAGGTTCAGCAACCGCGAGAGACCCTGCCCGGCAGCTTCCTTCGCTTCTCCGCGTATCAACTCGTCGCAGTCTTCCAGCACCAGCATCCGCCAGCGGGACACGCCCTCCTCGGCGTTGTCCACACCGGCGGCCACCTCCATCAGATAGCCGGGCTTGCCGAACATCACCTCGGGATCGAGCACGCAGTCGAGCTGGCACCAGCCGCCCCAGGCCCGTGCCAGTGCGCGCAGCGCGGTGGTCTTGCCGGTGCCGGGCGGTCCGTGCAGCAGCACCAGTCTGCCGCGTACGTCGTCGGCGGTGAGCGTCATCAGGCGGTCCAGCGCGGTGGCGACCTGCCCCGCGTAGTTGCCACGGATCGTCGACCACTCGGGCGCCGTGATCGAGCGCGCACGCCGCTGCGGACCGTGGTTGTGCATGTGCCAGAAGCCCATTTCGACGGTCTCGCCCACCTCCGGCGGCGCCGCCGCGTCCCGGATGGCCTCGGCGAGCAACTCGTCCGCGAGCGCGTCGGTGACGGCGGTGACCTCGACCATCGCCGAGCCGCCCGACCAGCGCACCGACCGCAGCGACCAGCCGGGGCCCACGACCAGCGCGGCCCCGCTGTCGTTGTCGCGTACGGTGCGCACCACGCGGCCGCGGGCGGGACGCAACGGTGCGTCCGGTCGCACCCGTTCCAGCTGCGCGGTGCGCGCGCATGGATGATCGCCGCGCAGGAACGGACCGAGCGCGAGGGCATCGATCGCGTCGCGGATGGAGTAGGTGGAATCGACTACGACGGTCCACGGCAGCCGCTCGGCCGGATCGGCCGAGGGCTCCCCGGGACCGATCAACCGAAGAGACTCATGACGTGCGGACACTTCGAGAATGATCCGGGGCGGCGGGGCACGGTGTCCATCGAATTACGACAGTGCCCCCTCCACACCACAGCGGAGGGGGCACTGCGCGGAAACGCTTGGCCTACAAGGCCTTGAGTTCCTCGGTGACTGCTCCGACGGATTTCTTGGCGTCGCCGAACAGCATGGAGGTGTGGTCGGCGTAGAACAGCGGGTTGTCGATTCCGGCGAAGCCGGAGTTCATCGAGCGCTTGAGCACGATCACCGACTTGGCCTGGTCGACGTTGAGCACGGGCATGCCGTAGATCGGGCTCGAGGAGTCCTCACGGGCGGCCGGGTTGGTGACGTCGTTGGCGCCGATCACCAGGGCGACGTCGGTGCGATTGAATTCGCCGTTGATGTCGTCCATTTCCTTGAGCGCGTCATAGGACACTTCCGCCTCGGCCAACAGCACGTTCATGTGGCCGGGCATGCGACCGGCGACCGGGTGGATGGCGTATTTGACCTCCACACCCTTGGCCTCCAGCAGCGAAGCCATCTCCTTGACCGCGTGCTGCGCCTGCGCGACCGCCATACCGTAGCCGGGGACCACGATCACCTGGTTGGCGTACGCCATCTGGATCGCGGCGTCCGCGGCGGAGGTGGCCTTGGCCTGCTTCTGCTCACCATCACCGGCGCCCGGCGCGGTCCCGCCGCCACCGAAGCCGCCCGCGACGATCGCCGGGATCGACCGGTTCATCGCCTTGGCCATCAGGTTGGTCAGGATGGTGCCCGACGCGCCGACGATCATGCCCGCCACGATCATCGCGGTGTTGTTCAACGCCAAACCCGCCGCGGCGGCCGACAGACCGGTCAACGCGTTCAGCAGCGAGATCACCACCGGCATGTCCGCGCCACCGATCGGCAGCACGACCATCAACCCCAGCACACCCGCGAGCACCAGCACCGCGATCATCCACAGCTGCGACACCCCCTCACCCGTGGCGCCGACACCGATCACCACCGCCGCGGCCACCGCACCCAGCAGCAACAACAAGTTCAACGGTTGCTGCAACTTCCCGATCCCGATCGGGCGGCCGGGCAGGATCTCCTGCAACTTGCCGAACGCGATCAACGAACCCCAGAACGACACCGAACCGATGATCGCCGCGAACAGCGACCCGATCACGATGTGCACCGTCGGCTCCTCGTCGAAATGCGAGAAACCCTGGGAGTTGATGAATTCCGACCACGCGATGAGCGCGACCGTGCCACCACCGACACCGTTGAACGCGGCCACCAGCTGCGGCATCGCGGTCATCTTCGTGTACTTCGCCGGCGGCACACCCAGCACGACGCCGACCACCAGACCGGCGACGATCAGAATCCAGTTGCTGGTGTGGCGGATCGAGATCAACGTCGCGATCACCGCGATCACCATGCCCACCGCGGCGATCAAGTTGCCGCGCACCGCGGTCTTCGGGCCGGTCAAACCCATCAGACCGTAGATGAACAGCGAGAACGCCACGATGTAGAGACCGTTGACCAGATAGGTCACGTTGTCGAAGGTATGCATCATTCACCGGCCTTCTGAGCAGCGGGCTTCTTGCTCTTGAACATGCCCAGCATGCGGTCGGTGACCACGAAACCACCGATGACGTTCAAGGTTCCGAACACCACCGCGACGAACAGGATGATCTGGGTCAGGATCGAGGGATCCTGCACGTTGCCCAAGGTGACCAGCGCACCGAGCACCACGATGCCGTGAATAGCGTTGGTGCCCGACATCAACGGCGTGTGCAACGTGTTCGGGACTTTGGAGATCACGGCGAAACCCACGAACCCCGACAACACCAGGATCGCGATATTCGCCAGAAGTTCGGTATACATCAGTTCTCCACCTTCGCCTCGGTCGGCTCCGACACAGCCGCTGCCTCGGCGGACTCCGCTGCCCCCGTCGCCTCGGCAGGCGCCTCGGGCGCGTCCGGCTCACGGGTGACGCAGGAATCCGCCAGCACCTGGTCGCTGAAGTCGGGCGCGAGCTTGCCGTCCACCAGCATCAACTCCAGCAACGCCGCGATGTTCTTCGAATACAACTCCGAAGCGTGCTCGGGCATGGTCGCGGGCAGATTCAACGGCGAGGCGATGGTCACCTCGTGCTTCACCACGACCTCACCCGGCTCGGTCAGCTCGCAGTTGCCGCCGGTCTCTCCCGCCAGGTCCACGATCACACTGCCGGGCTTCATACCCTCCACCGCGGCCGCGGTCACCAACCGGGGCGCGGGACGGCCCGGCACCAACGCGGTCGTGATCACCACGTCGAAGCCCTTGATCGCGTCCTCGAGCGCCTGCTGCTGCTTCGCCTTCTCCTCGTCGGTGAGCTCACGGGCGTACCCGCCCTCACCGGCGGCATCGATGCCCAGATCCAGCCACTGCGCACCCACCGACCGCACCTGATCGGCCACCTCGGGGCGCACGTCGTAACCGGTGGTCCGTCCACCAAGACGCTTCGCGGTGGCCAGCGCTTGCAGACCGGCCACACCCACACCGAGCACCAGCACCGTCGCCGGCTTCACCGTGCCCGCCGCCGTGGTCAACATGGGGAAGAACCGCGTCGACTCCGACGCCGCCAGCAACACCGCCTTGTAACCCGCCACATTCGCCTGCGAGGACAACGCGTCCATCACCTGCGCACGCGAGATCCGCGGAATCGCCTCCACCGCGAACGCCTGCACCCCCGCCGACTTCAGCGCACCGATCTGATTCTCGGCATTGCGCGGCGCGAGGAAACCGATCAGCGTCTGCCCCGACGACAGCTTGCCCACCTCGGCGTCACTGGGCGGGGCGACCTTCACCACCACATCCGCCGACCACGGATCGCCGATCGACGCACCCGCCTCCACATAGGCTTCGTCGGGAATCAGCGCGCCTTTCCCGGCCCCGGGCTCGACGACAACTTCCACACCCTGTTTCACCAGGCTCGGAATGATTTTCGGCACCAAAGCGACACGTCGCTCGCCCGCGTTGGATTCGCGAACGACACCGACACGCGCGCCGCGCGGCGACAGATCGCCTACGCTCTGCGTTGTCTCCACTTGTCAGACTTCCTTCTCTTACTGAGCTTCAGGCAACGGGCAGACGACCGGACGATGTTACCGATGAGTAAGTTCGCCCAAATCTTCGCAACTGTACCTGGCCCGCCGTGAGCCTAGCTGAGATGCCCATCACACACGCCGGACGGATCGCGCTAGGACGCCGGAGTTCCTCGGTCGCCACCGAGGGAGCCGCCGACCGCCGAGCGGCGTCCACCGTTTTTCCTTTTCGCTGTGTGATCGTGGTCTCCGCAGGTGAACACGGCAAGACCGTACGGAGAAGTTCGTTACCAACCTCGAGGTTGGGCACCTGGTGGGACGCCCGGCCCACAGCGGCATAGTGACATGCGTCATGCCGATCGGCGATCCGGGGTGTTCCGCTCGGCTCGTACGCCGTATGGTCCAGCGTGTGAACGACTGCGTCTTCTGCCGCATCGTGGCAGGCGAGGCACCGGCGGCGAAAGTGTACGAGGACGACACGCTGTGCGCGTTTCTCGATGTCCGGCCGGTCGCCCGCGGGCACACGCTGGTCATACCGAAGCGGCACGCCGCCGAGTTGGAGGACCTCGACGCCGAGCTCGGTGCGCAGATCTTCCGGACCGGTCATCGGCTCGCCCTGGCCATCCGGCGCAGCCGCCTCGCCGCCGACGGCGCCAATCTGGTGCTCAACGACGGAACGGCGGCGTTCCAGACCGTTCCGCACGTCCACCTGCACGTGATCCCGCGCAGACACGGCGACACGCTGCGATTCGCGAAGGGCTTTCTCCTGCGCCGCCCGCACGATCCGATATCCACCGCCGCGGCCATCCGGGAAGGGATCGCGGCATTGGACAACGAGGGCACAAGCCCGGAAAAGGAAACCGAGGGATGACCGAGACGTTCGATCGGGCCACGCTGATCGACCTGCTGTCACGGCAGTGGGAGGCGATCGACGCGCTGGTCGCTCCGCTGGACGAGGATCGCTGGCGCACCCCGTCGTCGCTGCCGGGCTGGAGCGTGTTCGACGTCGTCGCCCACATCATCGGCACCGAATCCTTCCTGCTGGGTGACCGGCCGCCCGCGCACGACCCGACCAAGGCCAAGACCGACGTGCGCACGCTGCCCTACGTGCGCAACGAGACCGCGGTGCTCAACGAGATCTGGGTCGACCGGCTGCGCCCGCTGTCCGGGGCCCGCCTGCTCGCGTTCTATCGCGACGTCATCGACCGCAGGCGCGCGGCGCTCGCGGCCATGGGCGACGCCGAATGGGAGAAGGAGACGGTCACGCCGATCGGGCAGGTGACCTACGGAAGGTTCATGCGGGTGCGGTTGTTCGACTGCTGGATGCACGAACTCGACATCGCCGACGCGCTCGGGGTGCGGGTCGAGGAAGGCGGTCCCCGCGGCGAATTGGCCTTCGACGAGTTCGCGGCCGGCATTCCGCGCGTGGTGGCGAAGAAGGGCGAAGCGCCGGAGGGCGCGCGGATCGCCTTCGCGCTGACCGGTCCGCTGGCCAGAACCCTGCGTATTCAGGTGGCGGGCCGGGCGAACTACGTGGACGCGTTCGACGGACCCGCCACCGTCGAGGTCGGCTTGGACTCTCGGCTTTTCGTGCGTCTCGGCGGCGGTCGGACCAGCGCCGAGGAGCATTCGAGCGAGATCACCGTCGAGGGCGACGACGAACTCGGGCAGCGCCTCGTCCGCCACCTGGCCTTCACCATCTGAGCCGCCGGTGCGACTGTTCCTGTCCAGCTACCGGTTCGGCGCGCACTACGACCGGCTCGTCACGCTCGCGGGGCCGCCCGGCCGGGTCGCGCTGATCCCCAATGCCTGCGACGCCTGGCCGCAGGCGTGGGCGGGTGCGGTGACCAGCGACCTGGCGCCGCTGCGCAAACTCGGCTACCAGCCCGAGGTGCTCGACCTGCGCGAGTACGTCGGCCGGGAAGCCGAGCTGGAACGGAAGCTGGCGGAGTTCCCGCTCGTGTGGGTACGCGGCGGAAACACGTTCGTGTTGCGCGCGCAGTTCGCCCGCAGCGGCGCGGATCACGTTCTGCCCCGGCTACTCGCCGCCGACGCGCTCGTCTACGCCGGTTACAGCGCCGGGGCCTGCGTGCTGACCCCGGACCTGCACGGCCTGGATGCGGTGGACGATCCGGCCGAGGTCGCTCCCGCCTGCGGCGTCGAACCGCAGTGGGACGGACTGGGTCTGGTGAACCGCAGGATCGTGCCGCACATCGATTCGGCCACCGACCCCGAAGGCGACTGCACTCGCCTCGCGGCTCGCTACCGCGCCGAAGGCGTCGCGCACTGGGCGCTGACCGACGACGACGTGATCGTCGTCGACGGGGCGCGCACCGAAGTGCTGATCAGTCCGGTGGCGTCGTGATCTCCCGCCGCCGATGACCCCCAGCCGTTTTCCGACAGCCGAGCGGCGATCGACCTCGGCGATCGATGTCCGTCGATTCAGGGCGAGTCGTCCAGACCGGCGGCCACTCAGCCGGGTCGCGGCCTCCTCATAGCGCGATACAGGTGTCCGCAGCACATCTCCACCGCCGACACCTCACATCGCGTCGGGAGCCAGCTCCGGTTCCGGCTCGACCGCGCGGCGGAAGACCACCCAGCGCATGGCGCTGTACATGTAGACGGCCTCGCACGCGCCCGCCAGCAACCGGGACACGTGGTACTCCACGCCGAGCGCGGTGAGCCCGCTGCCGATGCCCAGGATGAACGCGAGGTAGTTGACCACCACCACCACGACGTACACCGCGGCCTGCCTGCCGACCGGCGCGTGGGAATGGAAGTTGAACGTGCGGTTGAGCACGAAGCTGAGCCCGAACGCGCACACGTATGCCACCGTCACCGACGACCACACCGGCAGTTCGAACCAGCCGTGCAGGACGGTGAGCAGCGCCAAGTCGGCGGCGAAGGTGCCGCTGTTGATCAGTGCGAAGCCGAGGAAGGTCGGCGGGACGAGACGGTTCAGCCCGAACGGCATCCGGTGCACGACCGACTCGCACCAGCGGGTGAACCGGTCGGCGATGGTGTCGGCGGTCTCGGACAGCTCGTGCACGCGACCAGCGTGCCAGCGGCAGATGTCCGGCAGATGAGCGGGCGGCGACCGCGGGGTGGCTCAGCCGATCTGCGCCTGGCCTGGGTCGTCCGCGGCGTGGTCCAGGCTCGCCCATGCCGCCAGGCATCGCCGTCGCGCGACATCGTCCGCGTCCGCCAGCAGCGCCTCCAGCAACTCGCGGGGCTCGCGCCGCCAGAGGTCGGCCAGCTCGGCGCGGGTCTCCTTGTCGAAGACACCGGAGCGGTCCAGCGCGGTCAGCCATTCCTCGTGCTCGCCCGCGTGCACCCGGCGCAGCACGTCGGGGTCTATACCGTCCTCGACGAACTCGCTGGAGAACATCGCGGCGACCAGTTCCCGGCGACTCGGTTGCTCGCCCTGCATCCGTTCCATCCCTCCAAGTGCTCCGCGGCGAACCGCATGGACTGCCGGCGCCACGACGTGGCGGCGCCAGGAGAACTCGATGCCCCGAGCAGTCAAGCCCCTGTCGGCATTCTGGTCTCCCGTAGGCGGTAATACCACTGTGGCGGCTGACATCACATTCCAGGCCGTCCGTTCGCCACACACGCACGGTCGACCGATCAGCAAATATCGGGCACGGGGAGCTAGCGTGAGGTGGTGGACCTGCATGACTTGATCGCCGCCCTCCCCGACGGCGCGGTGCTCACCGACGTCGACCTGCTGGCGAGCTACCGCCAGGACTGGGCGCGCGATCCCGGCGCGGGCACCGCCCTGGCCGTGGTGCGCGCCACCAGCACCGACGACGTGGCCGCGACGCTGCGGTGGGCCAGCGCGCATCGCGTCCCGGTGATTCCTCGCGGTGCCGGGTCCGGGTTGTCCGGCGGCGCGACGGCCGTCGACGGAGCGATCGTGCTGACCACCGAGCGGATGCGGGAAATCTCCGTCGACCCGGTGACCCGGACCGCCGTGGTGCAGCCCGGCCTGCTGAACGCCGAGGTCAAGCGCGCGGTCGCGGAGCACGGGCTGTGGTATCCGCCGGACCCGTCGTCGTTCGAGATCTGCTCGATCGGCGGCAACGCCGCGACCAACGCGGGCGGCCTGTGCTGTGTGAAGTACGGCGTCACCACAGACTACGTGCTCGGCATGCAGGTCGTGCTCGCCGACGGCACCGTCGTGCGGCTCGGCGGTCCGCGTTTGAAGGACTCGGCCGGGCTGTCGCTGACCAAGCTGTTCGTCGGCAGCGAGGGCACGCTGGGCGTGATCACCGAGCTGACGCTTCGGCTGCTGCCCGCCCAACCGCCGCAGAGCACGGTCGTCGCCAGTTTCGCCACGCTCACCGCCGCCACCGAGGCGATCCTGACCATCACCGGCGAACTGCGCCCGTCGATGCTCGAGTTCATGGACTCGGTGTCGATCAACGCCGTGGAGGACGAGCTGCGGATGGGGTTGGACCGGAAGGCGGCCGCGCTGCTGGTCGCGCGCTCCGACGCCCCCGGCGAATTCGCCCACCGCGAGGCCGAGATCATGGCGGCGGCCTGCGAGAAAGCAGGAGCGACAGAGGTTTTCCACACCGAGGACCCGGCCGAGGGTGAAGCGTTCACGGCCGCCCGACGTCTGGCGATCCCGGCCGTGGAGAAGCTCGGGCCGCTGCTGCTCGAGGACGTCGGCGTTCCGCTGCCCCGGCTCGGCGACTTGGTGAGCGGCGTCGCCGAAATCGCCGAGCGCAATGAGGTCACAGTGTCGGTGATCGCGCACGCGGGCGACGGCAACACCCACCCGCTGATCGTGCACGACCCCACCGACGCCGACCACACCGCGCGAGCGAACCGCGCCTTCGGCGAGATCATGGACCTCGCCATCGCCCTCGGCGGCACCATCACCGGTGAACACGGCGTCGGACGATTGAAGAAGGCATGGCTGCCCGACCAACTCGGCCCCGACGTCATGGCCCTGACCCGCCGCATCAAGGACGCCCTCGACCCCGACGGCATCCTCAACCCCGGCACGATCCTGTAACCACCGCGACGGAACATTCCCCACGCACAAGGAGTTCTACCCCGACATGACGACCAGGCTCGAACACAACGTCGCCGATACCCGTTTCGAGATCTACATCGACGACACCCTAGCCGGGTACGCCGACTACGCCGAACGCGAAAACCCCAAGGTCCGCGACTTCCACCACACCCTGACCTTCCCCGAATTCCGAGGCCGAGGAGTCGCCGCCCAAGTCGTCGAATACGCCCTCGCCGACTCCCGCGCCGCAGGCTTCTCGGTCATCCCCACCTGCTGGTACGTAGAGCAGTACATCACCCAACACAGCGAATACGCCGACTTGGTGAAGTAAACACACCCGAGCGCCGCGAGTGGCACACCACCGAGAGGTCTACTCGCGTTTTGCCACAGCCATGTGCCACTCGCGAAAGTGTGCCAGCGGGCTGATGGTGGGTTCAGGGTCGCTTGAAGTCTCCGGCGGTGATGCCAGTGGTGAAGGTGTTCCACTCGCCGGGCGTGAAGACCAGCGCTGGGCCGGTCGGGTTCTTCGAGTCGCGTACGCCGACCAAGCCTTCGCCGAGAAAAGCAACCTCCACGCACTCCTTACCGGCCTGGCTACGGCTGCTTTTGAACCACTCTGCCGCGGATAGGTCAACGTCCACGCTGCTCATGCTCCCTCGCTACCTGCCGCAACAGACTTCTACTCGAATTGGCGTCCAAAGCTGCTTCCCTGATGCGGTCGTACCGCTGAGTGTAGAACCGAACGTCGTCTGCATCCTCGAGATACATATCGCCTACTGCGCCTTCGAGATAGACCACAGGCGGCTCAATTCTGTCCTCAGGGGCACCACTTTCTCCGAAGGAGAGGATGACGAACGGGGGCATGGACACTCCACCAGGAAAACCTGCATGAAAAGGCAGCACGCGAATCGTGACATTGTCCTTGGTGGAGATGTCCGCCAGATAGCGGTTTTGAGCCGCCATCACCGCATGGCTGCCAGCCACCCGCCAGAGGGACGCTTCGCCGATTACCACATCGAGCGTGACCGGCTGCGTCCTACGGGTCACGATATTCTGTCGCTGGGCCTTGATCTGCCCACGTTGCTTCCACTGCCCCGGCGTTTCCTCCGGCCACGCGAGCCCGATGAGCGCCTGGTCGTAGTCAGCAGTTTGGAGCAGACCCGGTACCAAATCTGGTTGGTATGACACCAACTTCACCGCTGCGGCTTCGAGTCCGACATACACGTCGAAGGTCTTGGGAATGAGGTCGCCGTACTGATGCCACCAACTCTTGACATTGGCCTGCTTGGCTAGGCCGACGAGCGCGACCGCCAGTTCCTTCGGAATGCCGTACAGATCGCAAGCTGCTTGGATATCGCGAGACCTGATCCGCGAGTTCTGCCCCTTCTCCAGCCGTTGCAGGCTGCTCGCTCCGATCTCCAGCAGGTTCGCGGCCTTCGCCTGGGTCATGCCTGCACGCGTGCGCCACTCGGTCAGGTACCTCCCGAGCTGACGACGCGGCAGCGTCGAGCCGTTTTCTGACAAGTCGACCTCCCCCTCACCCCGTCACGGGCACATCGGGTTACCCGTCTCGCATACATCCTCACACCGTTTGCGGTGCGCGTGCTGGGCTTTCGAAGAACTTCTTTCGGTGTACCCGATTCGGAGTGCCCGCGTCCCTCGGTCGGCGTCTGATCACGATGCGCCCGGCTGGGATTGCAAGGCTCGCAGTGCAATCCCCTTCCACCTACAGCGATGGCGGACCGGACGCACCTTTTACCCGTCGATGTGACCCGAGGTCTTCTGATGGATGAACCCATAGCGTTCGGAGACACCCCGCTGTCTCGATGCCATTACTACCGCCGAGTGTGCGGCCTCCCCGCGGTCGTGGACCCTCCCCAGATCGGGCGGATCATCGTCCGCACCGGAATGGTCTGGGGCATAACCATGCCCGCTGTACTGGGACATCACGTGAAGGTGTGGATGCAGGACCAGGGCCACGAGCTGGGGCCGATCCTGTCGCATCCACGCTCGAAGCGGTGGACGTTCATCATCCGCCCTGACCTACCGGACGACGTGCCGCTGTTCGCCGAGATGTTCCGCTTGAACGTGTCGATCATCCGCTACGGCGGCATGATCGCGCTGCCGAGCCCTGCCGACCGAGGGACCAAGTTCCGCGCGTGGATACTACGCCCGGACACGGCATTTCGCCCTTCCGGCTGCGTGGTCGTCGCGGCGATCCGCCATTGCGTGGCCGCGAAGCTCGCGCGCGGTCGACGGGTGATCGCATATGCCTGACCGCGCAGTCTCCCCGATCCCGTCGGAGCCGGATGTGCACCTGTCGGTGTTCTGGCACGGAGCACGCCTCGACTTCTTCGCCTGCATAACGGCCGCATGCCTTTTCGTCCAGGAATGGCGCGCCCGGCACTGGCACGACGCAGTGGAAGTATCCACAGACACCACCGACGACTACCCCAGACTCCCGTGCGAACGCCTCTACCTGGAGCCCTGACAGCGCCTTACCGACGTCGCCCCGGCAAACCGCGACGTGCGTCCACGAGTGGCACACCAGCGAGAAGGTCACTCGCGTTTTGCCGCAACCATGTACCACTCGTGGCTGCATCGCTTCGAGAGAGGGGCGCCTGGGATGGGGCCGACTCTGGGCCCTGGCGAAGCGCAGGCATCAGGACGTCCCGGTGATCCGGGTTTCAGGTTGCGCACCTATTCGGTGCCGTCGAGCCGACAGCGGGCGCGCGGTGCGATCGACAGGATGTTCGGGCGGCTTATGCCTCGACGTCTCGAGAGACGGTTTCAGGCGCGCCCGAACATCCGGCGATCTACGACAACCTCACTTGAGCAGGGCGCGGCTCATCACCAGACGCTGGATCTGGTTGGTGCCCTCGTAGATCTGGGTGATCTTGGCGTCGCGCATCATCCGCTCCACCGGGAAGTCGGTGGTGTAGCCGGCGCCGCCGAACAGCTGGACGGCGTTGGTGGTGACTTCCATGGCGACGTCGGAGGCGAAGCACTTGGCGGCGGCGGAGATGAAGCCGAGGTTCTTCTCGCCGCGCTCGGCGCGGGCGGCCGAGGTGTACACCATGAGGCGGGCGGCCTCGATCTTCATCGCCATGTCGGCGAGCATGAACTGGGTGTTCTGGAAGTCGGCGATCGACTTGCCGAACTGCTTACGGTCCTTGGTGTAGGCGATGGCCGCGTCCAGCGCACCCTGGGCCAGGCCGACGGCCTGCGCGCCGATGGTGGGGCGAGTGTGGTCGAGGGTCTGCAGCGCGGTCTTGAAGCCGGTGCCCGGCTCGCCGACGATGCGGTCACCCGGCACCCGGCAGTTCTCGAAGTACAGCTCGGCGGTGGGCGAGCCCTTGATGCCGAGCTTGTGCTCCAGCGGGCCGACCACGAAGCCCTCGTCGTCCTTGTGCACCAGGAAGGCCGAGATGCCGTTGGCGCCCTTGTCCGCGTCGGTGACCGCCATCACGGTGTACCAGGAGGACTTGCCGCCGTTGGTGATCCAGCACTTGGAGCCGTTGATGATCCAGTCGTCACCCTCCTGCTTGGCCCGGGTGCGCATGCCTGCCGCGTCGGAGCCCGCCTCGCGCTCGGACAGCGCGTAGGAGGCCATCTCGCCGTTGACGATGTCCGGCAGCACCTTCTGCTTCAGCTCCTCGGAGCCGTTCAGGATCAGGCCCATGGTGCCGAGCTTGTTGACGGCGGGGATCAGCGAGGACGAACCGCAGACACGCGCGACCTCCTCGATCACGATGCAGGTGGCCACCGAGTCGGCGCCCTGGCCGCCGTAGGCCTCTGGCACGTGCACGGCGTTGAAGCCGGAGGCGTTGAGCGCGGTCAGCGCCTCCTCCGGGAAGCGGGAGTTGCCGTCGACGTCCTTCGCGTGCGGGGCGATCTCCTTCTCCGCGAGGGCGCGGATCGCCTCGCGTAGTTCGTCGTGGAAGTCCTCGAGCTTGAACAGGTCGAAATCGGGGTTTCCCGCCATGGGGCCTTCACTCCTGATCGTCGGTGGTCGGCGCCGCTTTCCGTCGAACAAAAGCAGCATCTCGGCACTCAGTGCCATCTATGAGTCGAGTATACCCATACTGATGCGGCTTACGTGGGGAGATGACGTGGCACTCAGTGTCAGATAGGTCGCACTTCGATCCGGGTTCACAGGTTGCCGAGCTTGCGGACCAGCAGGTCCGCGATCTGCTTCGGCGCGACGTCACGGGGAAACACCGCCACGACCAGCTCGTCCGCGCTCGCGGTACGCCCGGCGCCGCGCGGGATGGCGGCCAGCTCCATCCGCAGGTCCGCGGCGCCCGCGTCCGACTCGCCGCGCACCATGCGGCGCAGCAGGTAGTTGTGCGTCGCCGTCACCGCGGCGGTGAACTGCACCCGGGCCAGATCGGGGACGTCGGGCAGCCGCTCACGCAGGTAGTCGGTGAACAACCGTTCATAGCGGAACACCGTGACGATCTCGCGCTCCCGCAGCGCGGGCACCCGCCGGACCACCTGGTAACGCCGGGCCGCGATCTCCCGCCACTGCGTGAACCGCTCGAACACCTGCACCACCGCCGAGCACACCGCCTCCCACGGATCCTCTCGCGACGCGGCCAGAAACTCCTCCGCTTGCGCCAGCTGGGACTCGTGGTCGGCGAAGATCACGTCCTCTTTCGACCGGAACTGCCGGAAGAACGTGCGCCGGGAGATGCCCGCCGCCTCCGCGATCTCGTCGACGGTCGTCGCCTCATACCCCTTCTCGGCGAACAGCCGCAGCGCCTGATCCACCACCGTGAGCCGAAAATGCGCGGTGTCGTCGCCTCCCCGCGTTCGAGCGATATCCCCTGTAGTCACGACCTCACACCGTAGTCAGCGGCCGAGAGCGCGAGTCCCCGACACCGGAAGCTTTCGCGGTCCGCCGCCGTATCACCAGGTCGACGGGGCTCGACCGCAGTTGCCGCGGCTCGGCGAGACCGACCGTGCTCCCAACCGGCGTTGCCGCGATCGTCGCGGTGACCAGGGCGTGCGACGCGCGTTGCCGCAACGCTGCCGTGCTGGATTCCCGGCCGATCGCGTCGCCGGGCTGCCCCTGCTGGGTGCGCTGGGTGCGAACACCCTGTTCGTCCGCGCACAGCCCGATCAGCGTGCGGAAGCATGCCCCTTCGTCCGGTCAGCTGCCGAGGGTCGCCGACATGTCGGCCGGTGTTGCGGTACCCCGAAGTCCCGCCGCGCCGGTGGCGGCACGGCGTGCGCGCAGCCCGCTGACCAGGCACAGCGTGACGCCGAGCGCGAGCCAGGCCAGCAGGACGAGAACGGCGTGGGTGGCCCCTCGACCGTCGAAGAAGGCAGTGGATCGCAGCAACCGGCCACCGGCACCGGGTGGCAGCAGCTGGCCGAGCGCGCCGGACCAGCCGGGCAGCATTTCGGGTGCGGTCGCGGTACCCGAGAGCGGGTTACCGATGAGCATCATGAGCACGGCGCCGATTCCGATCCCGGCGTATCCGAGCAGCGCCTCCAGCCCGAGGACGGCCGCAGCGGTGGCCGCGATGGACAAAGCGACGGCGCCGGAGTTGGCGAGGTAGGAGCCGCTGAGCGAGCCGAGCCAGAACTGCAGGATCGCGGCGACGGCCAGGCCGCCGGTGACCGCGAAGGCGAACGCTCCGGTGAGCCGACGGGCGGTGCCGCGCACGAGCCGGGTCAGCAGGACCGCGGCCAGCAGACCGCCCATGACCAGGGGCAGGGCGCCTGCCGACAAGCCAGCGCCGCGCGGGTCGTCGGCGGGCAGGGCGGCGAGGTCGCGGGCCGCCGTGCCGGGCTTGCCCTCCTGCGCGAGGCCGCTCGCGATGCCCTGCAAGGTCTGGGCGACCGAGGTGCTCGCGGCGGAGGCGACGATGACCTCGGGAGCACCGGAGCCGACGGCGATCGCCCCGTACACCCGCCGGTCGCGAATCAGCGTTTCCGCGGCCGCGGTGTCGGGGACCTCGGTGATCTCGAAGCCGCCCGGCAGCCGTTGCTCGAGTGCCGTGCGGACCTGAGCGACCGCGGTGGCCGGACCGGCGACGGCGATCGGCACATCGTGTACCGACGACCGCGCCGACGGCCAGGCGAAGGCGACGAGCAGCACGCTGACGATCGCCGTGAGCAGGGCAACCGCTCCGGCCACCGTCGGCCATCGCGACGGGAAAGTGTCGGCAAGCGGTGCCAGCGTGGTCATGTCTACTCCTCGAACGGTGGGGTCGGTGTTCATCGCAGGGTGAGCGGGGTCTGCGAATCGACGTGGGTCAGTTTCTGCGGGTTGCGCACGTAGTAGAGGCCGGTGATACGGGTGTCCTCGACGCGCATCGCGAGGACGCCGTCCAGTTCGCCGTCCATGCGCAGAGCCAGTGCGGGGCTGCCGTTGACCGTGGTCGATTCGACGGTGAGCGCGACATCGTGCTTGGTGAGGCCGCCGACGATGAAGCGCGCCACCTTTTCGGCACCGAAGACCGGCCGTGGCGTGGCCTGTTTGATACCTCCGCCGTCGCTGATGGCGACGACGTCGGGGGCGAGCACGGCGAGCAGTCCTTGCACGTCGCGAGTCTCGAGCGCGCGCCGGAACGCCTCGGCAGCCGCCTCGGCCTGGCGCGCCGTGACCGAGCGGCGTGGACGGCGAGCTTCCACGTGGCGACGGGCGCGGTGGGCGATCTGGTGGACGGCGGCGGGCGTCTTGTCGACCGCGGCCGCGATCTCGTCGTAGCCGAACCCGAAAGCTTCGCGCAGCACGAACACCGCCCGTTCGATCGGGGTCAATGTCTCGAGCACGAGCATCAGCGCCATCGACACGCTTTCGGCGAGCTCGACGTCTGCGGCCACATCCGGTGTGGTGAGCAGCGGCTCCGGCAGCCAGGAGCCCACGTATGCCTCCCTGCGGCGCTTCACCGAGCGCAGCCGGTTGAGCGCTTGCCGGGTGGTGATCCGGACCAGGTAGGCGCGCGGCTCGGTGACGTGCGCCGCGTCGACGCCGACCCAGCGCAACCAGGTCTCCTGCAAGACGTCGTCGGCGTCGGCCACCGATCCCAGCATTTCGTAGGCGACGGTGAACAGCAGGTTGCGGTGGGCGAGGAACGTCTCGGTCGCCGCCGCGGCGGTGTGGTCGCCGCCGTCCCGGCCTTCTGCCTTCTGGTCGGTCCACCGTTTCTCATCGGCTCCACTGGCTGCTTCCATGAGGTCCTCTTCTGTTGCTCAGACATTCGATCCGACTCGCTGGATCGTCGATGCCCAGTCCGGCGCACACCGGACGATGCGCTCGCATCCGGCGATGCGCCGACGGCCGGGCGGGTGCGGCGGCGACGGCGAGAACAGCGCTGCCACACCCCGTGCGGGCGAAGTAGTCGACCGGAGACCACCGGCGCTGCTACACAGCCGGTTCGGCGGCGACCGGCGCGCCGCCGCGCTGCTCCCGCAGCAGCTGGGGCCGGTGCTTGCCGTCCTTGGGCCAGTGATGCGAGCCGGGCTTGCGCGCTTCGTTCACCAGGTGCTCGACACTGGCGGCGCAGGAGAACTCCTTCAACTTCTTGCCCGCGAGTCCACTGAAGTAGAGCGGCATCGCGGTGTCGTCCTTGTGGCCGAGCTGGAAGATTCCCGCGCCCCGGCCGAAACTGATGCACATCGCGGGGAAAGACAGGTCGATCGGCGCAGGCCTCTCACCCGCGATCCGGTTCAGCACCGTGTCGGCGGCATGGGCGCCAAGGCACCCCGCGGCATAGGCGCTCATCCGGAACGGCAGATCGGACGGCGCCGCCGAATCCCCGGCCGCGACGATGCGCTCGTCGTCGACGCTGGTCAACGTCTCGTCGGTGCGCAGCCGTCCCGTAGCGTCGGTGCTCAGTCCGCTGGTGACGGCCAGATCCGGCACACCGAACCCGGTGGCCCAGATGGTCACCCGACTCGCCAATGTGCGGCCGTCACCGAGTTCCACGGCCTCCCGCGTCACCGCCGTGACCGCCGCATCAGGGCCTTCGAGCACGGTGATCCCCAACTTGGCGAGGTACTTGCGGGCAGTCCGCCGGGCCCTCGGGTGCAGGTACGGGCCGACCACGCCGCCGCACACCAACGTGACCGCGCGACCCTGCTCCGCCAGCTCCGCAGCGGTCTCGATGCCCGTCGGACCACCCCCGACGACCGTCACCGCCGCCGTCGTCGGCGTGTCGTAAAGCACCGACCGCAACCGCTGCGCCGCCTCCAAAGTGGCAATCGGATAAGCGAACTCGTCCACGCCCGGCACCCGCGAGCCCGCGCTGCCGCTACCCACCGCGTAGACCAGGTAGTCATAGCCGACCGTGCCCCCCTCGGCCAACGTCACGCTGCGCCCGGCCGCGTCGATCCGTGTCACGCTGTCGACCACCAGCCGGACCCCCTCGGCCAGCACTTCGGTGTAGTCGACGACCGCATCGTGCGTCCCGCCCACCAGCTGATGCAGACGCAGCCGGGGAACGAACGCCGAGCGCGGATTGATCACGGTCACCGCGACGTCATCGCGCTGCGTCAGCCGGTTCGCCGCCATCACACCGGCATACCCGCCACCGATCACGACCACGTCGATCTTCTTGCTCATGGTGTCTCCTTCGCTCCGAGAGGCTCGAAAACAAGACACCGCAGCTTCGAACATCCTGACACTAGGTGACGTAGATCACTATTCAAGCGCCGCGGGGTGCGCACCGGCATCGCGGGGGCTGGCCGCGGATCCGCGGCACCGGCCAGCGACTCGGTTGCGATGCCGGGGGAACGTTTCGAATATTTTGATTATTTCGTATACTGCGATTAGGAGGTGATCAGCGTGGCGAACATCCGAGACGCAATGCGCGCCGAGCCAGGAGCGATCGATGCCGATGTCGCAGCTCGGGCCATGCGCCGGATCAAGGACTATCTGATGCGGCACCCCGGCGAGCAAACCATCCAGGTGGCCCCTGAGCATCCGGGCGATGACGCCTTGGTACTGCCCCGCCAGGCCGTGAGCATGTTGGCATTCATCCTGGCGCAGGCGGCCGAGGGACGTGGTGTCACCGTCGTGCCCTCGCATGCCGAACTCACTACGCAGCAGGCGGCGGACATGCTGAACGTGTCGCGCCCCTACGTCGTGACGCTGTTGGAAGCAGGCGAGATTCCCTTTCGCCTGGTCGGGCGGCACCGTCGGATCCGATACGACGACTTGAAGCAGTACCAGCGGCGAGCCGAGGCCAAGAGCAGAGCCGCGATGGATGAATTGGCGGAACTCGGCCGAGATCTCGGCATCTGACCATGGCTTTCGTTGTCGTCTACGACGCCAATGTGCTGTATGGCAACACACTGCGGGATCTACTCATCCGCCTTGCGCGATCGGGTGCCGTGCAGGCGAAGTGGACTGATCGCATCCTGGACGAGGCGCTGAACAACCTAGCCGCGAAACGGCCGGACATTCCGACGGACCGGCTGACCCGACTGCGCGCATTGATAAACGATGCCGTGCCGGATTGCCGCATCTACGGATACGAACCACTGATCGACGCGGTGAAGCTCCCCGACCCAGATGATCGGCATGTCCTCGCAGCCGCCATCGCTGCTCGGGCACAAGTCATCGTGACTTCCAACCTGGCGGACTTTCCGGATGACGCGCTGGAACCCTGGCACATCGAGGCGAAAAGTCCCGATGATTTCGTGCTCGACCAGATCGATCTGGACGACCGTGTGGTCTGGGCGTGCATCCAGCAGATCGCCGATTCACGCACCAACCCACCGGAGACCACTGAAGACGTGCTGGACGCCTTGGAGAACGCCGGATTGGTGGAAGCGGTCGCAAGTTTGCGTGCAGGCAGGCGCGACCGCTGACCGTGCGTCGCTCAGCCCAGAAGTTTGGTGCGCAGCGCGTCGTCCTTTTCCAGCACCATCTGCTCGAGCCCGGCCTGGAACTGTTCCATGCGGGTGCGCAGGGACGGGTCGTGGGCGGCGAGGATGCGGGCGGCGAGCAGGCCCGCGTTGCGGGCGCCGCCGATGGAGACGGTGGCGACCGGCACGCCGGCGGGCATCTGGACGATGGACAGCAGCGAGTCCATGCCGTCGAGGTATTTGAGCGGCACCGGCACGCCGATCACCGGCAGCGGAGTGGCCGAGGCGACCATGCCGGGCAGGTGGGCAGCGCCGCCCGCGCCGGCGATGATGACCTTCAACCCGCGCCCCGCCGCGGAACGCGCGTAGTCGAGCATGCGCTGCGGCGTGCGGTGCGCCGAGACGACGCCCACCTCGAAACGGATCCCGAATTCGGCCAGCGCCTCCGCGGCGGCCTCCATCGTCGGCCAGTCCGAGTCGCTGCCCATGATCAGGCCGACCGCGGGGGCGATGGCCAGTTCCTCACTCATGCGGATCCCATCCGTCGGTCCAGATCGCGTGCGACATCCAGTGCGCCGCCCGCTCGGCCTTCTCCCTGACCTCGGCCACGTCGTCGCCGAGGATGTTGACGTGCCCGATCTTGCGGTCGGGACGCTCGCCCTTGCCGTACAGGTGCACCTTCGCCTCAGGGATCCTGGCGAACAGGTGGTGCAGCCGCTCGTCCATCGACATCGCCGGGGCCTGCGGCGCGCCGAGAATGTTCGCCATCACGGTCACCGGAGCCAGCGGCGCGGTGTCGCCGAGCGGGTAGTCGAGCACGGCGCGCAAATGCTGCTCGAACTGCCCGGTGCGGGCGCCGTCCATGCCCCAGTGCCCGGAGTTGTGCGGGCGCATGGCCAGCTCGTTCACCAGCAGCTCGCCGTCGGTGGTCTCGAACAGCTCCACCGCCATGACGCCGACGACGCCGAGTTCCTTGGCGAGATTCAGCGCCATCGTCTCCGCCGCGGCCGCCGTGTCCTCCGGCAGCTCGGGCGCAGGCGCGATGACGACCGCGCACTGCCCTTTGCGCTGCACGGTCTCCACCACCGGCCAGGTCGCCGCCTGCCCGAACGGCGAACGGGCCACCATCGCCGACAGCTCCCGTTTCAGGTCGATCTTCGCCTCCGCCAGCAGCTGGACGCCGCCGGCGAGCTGGTCGGCGACGATCGCCGCGGCCGCGTCGGCGGACTCCGGCATCCAGACGCCGCGCCCGTCGTAGCCGCCGCGTACCGCTTTCAGCACGATCCGCCAGCCGTGCTCGTCGCCGAAGCGCACCGCGTCCTCGACCGAGGTCACCGGCGTGAACGCGGGCACGGGCAGCCCCAGCGCGCTCAGCTTGGTGCGCATCGCCAACTTGTCCTGCGCGTAGACCAGCGCCCGCGGCGGCGGCTGCACGTTGACGCCCTCGGCGACCAGCGCCTCCAGGTGCTCGGTCGGCACGTGCTCGTGGTCGAAGGTCAGCGCGTGCGAGCCGACCGCCGCTTTGCGCAGTGCGGTCAGGTCGGTATGGCTGCCGAGCACCACCTCGGGGCTGACCTGGGCGGCCGGGTCCTCGGGGTTCTCGGCGAGCACGCGCAGCCGCTGGCCCAGCGCGATCGCCGCCTGGTGGGTCATGCGCGCCAACTGGCCGCCGCCGATCATGGTGACGGTGGGCATGGCCGAAGGATCGAAGGAACGTGCGCTCACGTCGGACAATATTGTCATGTCCGGCGCAAATGACAGCTACCGGTACACTCCGGTCTTGTGTCATTCGTCGACGACGTGGTCAGCGTCCTCCCCAAGCCGCTGCAAGATATCGCGTACCGGCAGCGGGAATTGATCAAGTTCGCGATCGTCGGCGCGACCACGTTCGTGATCGACAGCGGCATCTTCTACATACTCAAGTGGACGGTGCTCGCGGAGAAACCGGTCACGGCCAAGATCATTTCCGGCGTCATCGCCGTGATCGCGTCCTACATCCTGAACCGGGAATGGTCGTTCAAGAATCGCGGCGGGCGGGAACGTCATCACGAAGCGCTGCTGTTCTTCGCCGTCAGCGGCGTCGGCGTCGTCCTCGCCTTCACCCCGCTGTGGATTTCCAGCTACGTCTTCGACCTGCGCCAGCCCAACGTGAGCTTCACGGTCGAGAACGTCGCCGACTTCATCAGCGCGTTCATCATCGGCAATCTGCTGCAGATGGCGTTCCGTTTCTGGTCGATGCGCCGCTGGGTCTTCCCCGACGAAATGAGCGAACTCGAAGCGGAATTCGTCGACCTCGTGGAAGAGGAACTCGGCCGCGGCTGAGTCACCTCGGCTCGGGCACCACCGAGTTGGCCGGACGGGCCTTCGACCCGAGGAACACCGCGAACAGCGCGGGCCTGCGCCGCTGTAATTCCAGCCGTCCGCCGTCCGCTTCGACCAGCGCCCGCGCGAGCGCCAGCCCGACACCGGTGGAGCCGCCCGCGGAGAAACCGCGGTCGAAGATGTGCGGCGCCAGCTCGTCGCGCACTCCGTGGCCCTCGTCGGCCACCTCGACACACACCAGCGGCTCGCGATCGGCTCCCGGCCGCACCGAGCGCACCGACACCGTGCAGGTCCCGCCGCCGTGCATGAGCGCGTTGTCCACCAGCACCGTCACCGCCTCACGCAACCGCGAACCCGTGATCGGGGCGCGCAACGACTCGTCGCCGGTGAGCGTCAGCGACCGTCCCGCCTCGGTGAACGGGTGTTTCCATTCGGCGACGACACCGCGCAGTTCGTCCATCACGGGCACCGGATCGCGGTCGGCCGCGTCCTCGTCGCGGGAGGCGCGGACCAGGTCGTCGATCGCATCGGTGAGCCGGTCGACCTGAGCCATCGCCTCCTCGGCCTCGTGCACCACCTCCGGGTCGGCATGCGCGGACAACTCGTCCAGGCGCAACCGCACGGCGGTCAGCCTGCTGCGCAGCTGATGCGAGACGTCCGCCACCAGGGCGTGTTCGCGCTGGAGTCGTCCGGCGATCTCCACCGTCGCCGAGTCGAGCACGTCGGATACGCGATCCAGTTCCGCGATGCCGTGCCTGCGCGGATCGGGCCGGAAATCCCCCATCGCCAGCCGGGCCGCGCGCGCCGCCACGTCCCGCAGCGGATCGGCCACCCGCCGGGCGGTGACCACCGCGACCGAGACCGCCGCGCCGAGCGAGGCGAGCACCGCCAGCGCGACCACCGCGACCGCCTGGCGCTGCATGGCGTGCATCGGCGCGGACGGCACTTCCAGGCGCAGCGAAGCGGACTTGCCCATCGACAGCGACTCGACCAGCGGGTCGGACACGTCGGCCACCCCCACGTCGCGGCGGACGGCGTTGTCCCGCTGCGACGGGTAGACGATGGTGAGCCTGCCGTTCTCCGGCACCAACGGCGCCACCGACCGGATGTCCAGCTCGCCGGACACCGTGCCGTCGCGTTCCTGCGCGATGATCTCCGTCGCGATCCGGTCCAGCCGGTTCTGCAGGTCGTTGCGCGTGATGTCCTCCACCCACAACCACGCCGTGTAGATCAGCGGCACGCCGAGCACCACCGTGGTGAGGGTCAGCACGGTGAGCATGGAACGCAAGATCCGGCGGCGCACGTCAGTCGGTGTTCAGCCGGAATCCGACACCGCGGACGGTGACGATGCGCCGCTCGGCCATGGGGCCCTCGTCCCCGATCTTGCGGCGCAGCCAGGACATGTGCATGTCCAACGTCTTGGAACCGCGCAACTCCGCGTCGCCCCACACCTCGCGCAGGATGGTCTCGCGCGCCACCACCTGACCGGCCCGGTCGATCAGCACCTTGAGCAGCTCGTATTCCTTGTTGGCCAAACCGATTTCGACGCCGTTGACCAGTACGCGCCGGGCGGCCGGCTCCAGGCGGATGCCGCCCACCTCGACCGTGTCGTCGCCGATTCCGCTGCGCCGCAACAGCGCTCGCACCCGGGCGAGCAACTCGGCGAGCCGGAACGGCTTGCCGACGTAGTCGTCGGCGCCCGCGTCCAGCCCCACCACGAAATCCACCTCGTCGGTGCGCGCGGTGAGCATCAGCACGGCCAGATCCGCGCCACGGGCGCGCACCTGACGGCAGACCTCCAGCCCGTCCATGCCGGGTAGGCCGAGATCGAGAATGAGCAGGTCGTGCCCGCCTTCCAGAGCCCGCTGCAGCACGGCGGGGCCGAAACTCTCGACAGTCACCGAGTAGCCCTCGCGGCCGAGCGCGCGCGACAACGGGGCCGCGATGGCATCGTCGTCCTCGGCCAGCAGTACAGCGGTCATACGCCCAGGCTACGGGCTCACCGGTAGCTGCGGCGGTCGTCCCAGCGCTCGTCGCGCCCGTCCCGATGGCGTTCGACCTCGAACACCTGGTGGTACAGCAACGAATGCACTTGCTGGACCGCGGGGATGTCGTCGTATTCCAGCGGCTCCGAGGAGGACGACTCGATGATCAACGTCCCGGTGCCGAGCAACCGATCGAACAGCCCATGCCGGAACTGCACGCTGGAGATCCGGCTCATCGGGATGTCGATGCCGCTGTGGGTGATGACGCCCTGGCGCACCAGCACCCGCCGGTCGGTGACGATGAAATGCGTCGACTTCCAGCTGATAACCGGTACGGCGCAACGCCATAGCAGAATCGCCACATACACCACGAGCACCGTGATGAGCAGCGCCGAGGCGGTGGTGCCCGTGGCCTTCTGCGAAATGAGTCCCCCCGTGAAACCCGCGAGAGCGGTGGCGACGATCAGCGTCACGATCGGCCAGAAGAGCATCTTCCAATGCGGGTGGCGATGCAGCAGCAACCGTTCGTCGGGCGCCAGCACATCCTCGGGATAACCCATGTCAGGAACAGTACCGCGTCAAGATGCCCGAACGGCTGACACCGCAGCGCGTCATGCTGCACAATCGGCACCCTGCGTGTGACCATTTCCGCGCAGTGGCTCTCTGTATCGCGCAACGCCCGGCTCACCATCATCGCCGATTCCGACCGTGGAGGAACGCGTGACCAAAGACCTGACCCCGCTGCAGATCCTGGCCGAACTCGAACCCGTCGCCGAAGAGAACCTGAATCGGCACCTGTCCATGGCGAAAGACTGGAACCCGCACGATTATGTGCCGTGGAGCCAGGGCCGCAACTTCGCCGCCCTTGGCGGCGTGGATTGGCAACCGGAGCAATCGCACCTCAGTGAGGTCGCCCGGGTCGCGATGATCACCAACCTGCTCACCGAGGACAACCTGCCCTCCTACCACCGGGAGATCGCGCAGAACTTCTCCGAGGACGGACCGTGGGGCACCTGGGTCGACCGCTGGACCGCCGAGGAGAACCGCCACGGCATCGCCATGCGGGACTACCTGGTCGTCACCCGCGCCGTCGATCCGGTCGCCCTGGAGGAGGCCCGGATGATCCACATGAGCAACGGGGTCCGATCGCCGGACGGGTGGGGCGGGTTCCTGGCGAGCGTCGCCTACGTCACCTTCCAGGAACTGGCCACCCGTGTGTCGCATCGCAACACCGGCAAGGCATGCAACGACGCCGTCGCCGATCGCCTGCTCCAGCGCATCGCCGCCGACGAGAACCTGCACATGATCTTCTATCGCTCCCTGTGCGGCGCGGCGCTGGACCTGGTGCCCGACCAGGCGCTGCCCGCGATCACCAGGATCATCACGAACTTCCTGATGCCAGGCGCCGGGATGCCCAACTTCCGCCGCTACGGCGTGCTGATGGCCAAGCACGGCATCTACGACCTGCGCCAGCACCTGGAAGAGGTCATCGAGCCGGTGCTCAAACAGTGGAACGTCTTCGACCGCTCGGACTTCGGGCCGCGCGGCGAGCAGGCGCGCGACGAACTGGGCACGTTCGTGGAGCAGCTGGCCAAAGACGTGATCAAGTTCGAGGAGCAGCGCGATCGCGCACTCGCCCGGGACGCCGCGCGCGACGTCGCCCAGCACGTCTGAGGCCGCCCGGAGAGGCGGTCAGTACTGGGCGCGCAGATGCGTGACATCGCCCGCGGACACCGCTTCGCCACCGATGAGCAGGCGGCCGTAGTCGTCGACGCCCTCGGCGATGCCGGTGAGCTGTCGGCCGCCGGGTAGTTCGGCGCGGACCTCCGTGCCGATGGTGGCGCACCGCTCGCGGTAGGCGGCGGCCAGTTCGTCGGTCGCCCAATCCGCGTCGCGCCACGCGGTGAAGCGACGGGCGAACTCGGTCAACAGCGACCGCACGAGCACCGTGCGGTCGGTCTGCCGCGCACCCGCGATGGTCAGCGACGTGGCGTGCGGCACCGGCAGTTCCTCTTCGGTCAGGCTCACGTTGAGCCCGAGCCCGATCACGACGGCGGGCGCGCCGCCCCCGCTCGCCGCGACCTCGGCCAGGATGCCCGCGACCTTGCGTCCGTCGATCAGCACGTCGTTGGGCCACTTGAGTTCCGCGGCGACGCCCGCCGTGGTCCGCAGCGCGTCGACCACGGCGACGCCGGTGAGCAGCGCCAGCCAGGCGAGCGAGGCGGGGCCGATCCCGGGCAGACGCACCAGCACCGACATCGCCAGTTGCGCCCGGGGCGGGCTGACCCAGGTCCTCGCGTGCCTGCCACGGCCCTGCACTTGGGTTTCCGCCAGCAGAACGACGTGGTCGGCGTCCGGATCGGCCGCCAGCGCGATCAGATCCGCGTTCGTGGACCCGGTCGACTCGACCACGTCGATCCGCGAGAAGAACGACAGTTCCGGCGAGTCGACGGCACTGCGCCGCAACTGCTCTGCATCCAACGGTGGCCTCTGCACACCGGCAGGCTACTCGCCGCGCGGGCGCTACCCGGCCAGGTCGTACCAGGAGACGAGCGGGTCGCGCGCCGCCATGCCCGCGCGGTCGTTCTCCGGCTCGCCCTCGGCGGTCTCGGTCCAGCACTCGGGCTCGCCGTACTTCGGAGCCGTCTCCGTGGTCCGTGTCCACGCCGCGGCGGCAGCGTATTCGGCGAAAGTCCTACCCCATTCCCACATGACGCGCTCCTCCCCTGAGCCGAAAATGTTTCGCCCTCAGGCTATCCGGACCCGACCGGTGGGCGATACTCATTTTCCGCCTCCCCAACGTCGCTACCGACCAGGAAGTTTGCGTCCGAAAATTGATCTAGCTGCGGTTTTCTACTCGCCGGTAGCCCCCGTCTGGGTTAGAGAGACGCACTGGTACTGGTTACACTCCGATGCCATGACGAGTGTCCAGCAGCAGCCCGCATCAGGTCCCGCGGGTTCCCCCGATATCCACACCACCGCCGGGAAGCTGGCTGACCTGCGGAATCGGCTGGAAGAGGCGAAGCACCCGATGGGTGAGGCCGCGGTCGACAAGGTGCACGCGAAGGGCAAGATGACCGCCCGCGAGCGCATCCTCGCCCTGCTGGACGAAGGCTCCTTCGTCGAACTCGACGCCCTGGCCCGCCACCGCAGCGTGAACTTCGGCCTGGAGCACAACCGCCCGCTCGGCGACGGCGTGGTGACCGGTTACGGCACCATCGACGGCCGCGATGTGTGCATCTTCAGCCAGGACGTCACGGTGTTCGGCGGCAGCCTCGGCGAGGTCTACGGCGAGAAGATCGTCAAGGTGATGGATCTGGCCCTGAAGACCGGCCGCCCCCTGATCGGCATCAACGAGGGCGCTGGCGCGCGCATCCAGGAGGGCGTGGTCTCGCTCGGTCTCTACGGCGAGATCTTCCACCGCAACATCCAGGCCTCCGGCGTGATCCCGCAGATCTCGCTGATCATGGGCCCGGCCGCCGGTGGCCACGTGTACTCCCCCGCGCTGACCGACTTCGTCGTGATGGTCGACGGCACCAGCCAGATGTTCGTCACCGGCCCGGACGTCATCAAGACCGTCACCGGCGAGGACGTCACCATGGAGGACCTGGGCGGCGCGCACACGCACATGACCAAGTCCGGTGTGGCGCACTACGTCGCCTCCGGCGAACAGGACGCCCTGGACTACGTCAAGGACCTGCTGTCCTACCTGCCGAGCAACAACCGGGCCGAGGCGCCGCGCTTCCCGGCCACCGACCCGATCGACGGCGCGATCGAGGACTCGCTCACCGACGAGGACCTCGAGCTGGACACGATCATCCCGGACTCGCCGAACCAGCCCTACGACATGCACGACGTGATCCGTCGCCTGCTCGACGACGACGAGTTCCTCGAGGTGCAGGCCGAGCGCGCGATGAACATCATCGTCGGCTTCGGCCGGATCGACGGCCGCAGCGTCGGCATCGTGGCCAACCAGCCCACCCAGTTCGCGGGCTGCCTGGACATCGACGCCTCGGAGAAGGCCGCGCGCTTCGTGCGCACCTGCGACGCGTTCAACATCCCGATCATCACCCTGGTCGACGTGCCCGGCTTCCTGCCCGGCACCGGGCAGGAGTACAACGGCATCATCCGGCGCGGCGCGAAGCTGCTCTACGCCTATGGTGAGGCCACTGTGGGCAAAATCACGATCATCACACGCAAGGCCTACGGCGGCGCCTACGACGTCATGGGTTCCAAGCACATGGGCGCCGATGTGAACCTCGCCTGGCCGACCGCCCAGATCGCCGTCATGGGCGCTTCGGGCGCCGTCGGCTTCGTCTACCGCAAGCAGCTCCAGCAGGCCGCCAAAGACGGCGGAGACGTCGATGCGCTGCGGCTCGAGCTCCAGAACGAGTACGAGGACACGCTCGTGAACCCGTACGTCGCCGCCGAGCGAGGCTACGTGGACGCGGTCATTCCGCCGTCGCACACCCGCGGCCAGATCGTCTCCGCGCTGCGACTGCTCGAACGCAAGATGGTTACCCTGCCGCCGAAGAAACACGGCAACATCCCGCTGTGATCGAGCGATACCCTCGATAGGCCGCGCACAAAGGGTGGGGCATCGGCCTCGGTAACACTTACGCTGGCGTGTACCGGCTTGTTGCAGAGAAGCAAAGAGTGCGTCCGAGGACGATTGCTTCATCCATAACTTGTCGGAAAACGGGAACAGCCTGATCAGTTCCGCTGATAAGGGCGAAGAGAGGACCTGGCACTGTGACGACCGTGGCAGAAGAAGATGTGTTGAGCGCCGTCGAACTGGATCTCACAGTCGACCCGATCGCAGACGAGGCCGGTGCGTCCACCGGTTCGACCGCGACAGCGCAATCCGCAGAGGCCACCCCGGAGCCGTTCTTCCGTGTCGTGAAGGGCTCGCCGACCGACGAGGAACTCGCCGCACTGGTGTGCGTCCTGTCCGCCGCCGCGAACAGCGCCGCGTCGGGCGGGCCCGCAGGCCCGCCCGACCTGTGGGGCCACCCGACGCTGATGCATCGCGGCGCTTCCCCGTTCTCCCCGTACTCCTTCCCACAGCTGTCCCACCTGCGCGGGTGACGCGGCTGATCCTGGCCTCCGCGTCCCCGGCCCGCCGGGAGGTGCTCCGCTCGGCGGGCATCGACCCGATCGTCCGGGTCTCCGCCGTGGACGAGGACGCGGTGGCCGCCGCTCTCCCCGAGGGCACCCCTCCGCAGGGGGTCGTGGTGGAGTTGGCGCGCGCCAAAGCGGCGGCCGTCGCCACCGCGGTTCCGGAGTTCGCCGCCGACTGCGTTGTGGTGGCCTGTGATTCCATGCTGCTCGTGGACGGCGAGTTGCAGGGCAAGCCGCACACCCCCGAGGTCGCCCGCGCGCGCTGGGGCGACATGGCCGGACGCAGCGCCGATCTCGTCACCGGGCACTGCGTGCTGCGGATGCGGGACGGTGGGATCATCGCCGAAGCGGTCGACTGCAGCAGCACCACCGTGCATTTCGCCAAGCCCGAGCCGGACGAGCTGGACGCCTACATCGCGACCGGCGAGCCGCTCCAGGTGGCGGGCGCGTTCACCCTCGACGGGCTCGGCGGCTGGTTCGTCGACCGCATCGATGGCGACCCGTCCAGCGTCATCGGCATCGGGCTACCACTGCTGCGCCGACTGCTTGGCGATGTTGGGATCGGCGTTACGCAGCTGTGGGGCCACACGGCCTGACGGCGTGGTGAACGCCTCGGCGTCACCGCCGGGCACCTTCGCGGTCTCCTGGGCCTCGGCGCGCTGCGCCGCGATGAGTTCCAGACGGGCCACGCACAGCTCCGGCTCCACGAACGGATGCATCCGCACGTCGATGGTCCCCTGCGCGCCGCCCCGGCGGAGGACGTCTTCGAGCAGCCCGAGGTGCACGCCGCAGACCACTTCGGAATGCGTTCGCGCGAGTTCGCGCAGCGGACACGCGGTCATCCGGATCAGCACCTTCCCCTCGTTCTCCGGGGAAGAGTCGCGCTCGGGCGCGAAACCCAGTTCCGACATCAACGTCATCGTGAGATCCTTGGCGTCCTCCAGCGACTCGACCCGATGGTCACCGACGTCGAGTCTGCTGCCCCAGGCGCGGCCCGCCGCATTCGCCGCCTCCGCCCTGCGCCGGGGATCCGGGCCGAGCTGGTCGGCGAGCACCTGGGCGAGATCCTGGTAGCCCACCGATCGCTGCACCGCGCTGTATCCGATGCGCGGTCGCCCGCGGCCACGCGGCGGCTGCTGGAACTGCCGGACGAGGGATTCCCTGGTGAGCACGTCCAGATGGAACCGGACCGTGGTGACGTGCTGTCCGGTGATTCTGGCCAGTTCCTGGGCGTCGAGAGGCTCGCTGGCGCCACGTAGGATCGCGAGCAGTCGCCGCCGCGGCCAAGAATCGGACATAGCTCACCCCTCCTCCCGGGAGACTTTATCGGATGTAGGTGCCCTTTATTCGGCCCTCATCCGATTTGTGATCTGAAACGAGAGCCACTGTCGCCTCACACCTACCATCGCTGTGAGGCCTCGAACCGCTGCCACCACCGTCCACCCATGCGTGAAGGACCCAAACACCGTGCCCGTCGCTCCGGACCCTCATCCCTCGCTCGGTTCCTACGCACACCCACACCGACTAGTAACCACGGAGTGGCTGTCGGCAAACATAGGCGCGCGGGGACTCAAGATCATCGAGGCCAACGAGGACACGCTGCTCTACGACATCGGGCACGTTCCGGGCGCCACCAAACTGGATTGGCGAAGCGATCTGAACGATCCGGTCACGCGCGACTATATCGACGGAACGCGATTCACCGAACTGATGCGCGCGAAAGGTATAGATCGTGACGACACGGTTGTGATCTACGGGGATCGCGGGAACGCGCAGGCGGCGCACGCGGCATGGGTGTTCACCCTGTTCGGGCACGAGGACGTGCGCCTGCTCGACGGCGGCCGCGCGGCGTGGATCTCCGAAGGGCGCGACACGACCTTCGAACCCGACTACCCGGTGCGCAGCGGCTATCCGGCTGTGCGCAGGGACGACAGCACCTTCCGAGCCTTCCGCGAGGACGTGCTCGCCCACCTCGGCAAACCGGTGCTCGACGTGCGCTCGGCCGAGGAGTACTCCGGCGCGGATGTGCTCCAACCGGCCAACCCCGAGGACGCGGCATTGCGCGGCGGCCATATTCCCAGCGCGTCGAACATCCCGTGGTCCGAGGCGCTCACCGCCGACGGGCGTTTCCGCTCCCGCACCGAACTCGACGACGTCTACCGCGCGTTGGCAGGCGCGGACGAGGTGATCGTCTACAGTCGAGTCGGCGCGCGATCCGCTCACAGCTGGTTCGTCCTGACCTACCTGCTCGGGCGCCACGGCGTACGCAACTACGACGGGTCGTGGACCGAGTGGGGCAACTCGGTGCGCATGCCGATCGCCACGGGGGAAGAACCCGGCGAGGCGCCCGCGCGCGGCGGGTCGCGACGCACGCGGAGCAGGTAGGCGGGGCGCGGTCCCAAACACAGGACGCGTACGTTGTGATCCGCGACCTACTGTTCAGTAGGCCTAGCCGAGTTCGGCGACTGTTGGCAGACTGCCTACACTCGCCCGAGACGTAAGTTTGTCGATTATGGGAGCGGAGCCCGCACAGCGACCCCACCCCCGGCGAAGCGACCAGAAGAATGCACACAGGAGGCTCAGTGCCCAGCCATGCCAGCGCGCGGATCACAAAGGTACTCGTAGCTAACCGAGGCGAGATCGCCGTGCGCGTGATCCGGGCGGCCAAGGATGCCGGTATCGGCAGCGTCGCCGTCTACGCGGAGCCGGATGCCGATGCCCCGTTCGTCAAGCTCGCCGACGAGGCGTTCGCCCTGGGCGGGCAGACCTCGGCCGAGTCGTATCTCGTCTTCGACAAGATCCTCGACGCCGCCGCCAAGTCCGGCGCCGACGCCATCCACCCTGGCTACGGCTTCCTTTCCGAGAACGCCGACTTCGCCCAGGCCGTCATCGACGCCGGGCTGATCTGGATCGGCCCCTCCCCCCAGTCCATCCGCGACCTGGGCGACAAGGTCACCGCGCGGCACATCGCCGAGCGCGCGAAGGCGCCGATGGCCGCGGGCACCAAGGACCCGGTCAAAGACGCGAGCGAGGTCGTCGAATTCGCGAAGACCTACGGCGTGCCGGTCGCCATCAAGGCGGCGTTCGGCGGCGGTGGCCGCGGCATGAAGGTCGCGCACACCATCGAGGAGATCCCGGAGCTGTACGACTCGGCCGTCCGTGAGGCGACCGCCGCCTTCGGTCGCGGCGAGTGCTTCGTCGAGCAGTACCTGGACAAGGCCCGCCACGTCGAGGCTCAGGTCATCGCCGACAAGCACGGCAACGTCATCGTCGCGGGCACCCGCGACTGCTCGCTGCAGCGGCGCTTCCAGAAGCTCGTCGAGGAGGCCCCCGCGCCGTTCCTGTCCGACGAAGTGCGCGTGAAGATCCACGCCTCGGCCAAGGCCATCTGCAAGGAAGCCGGCTACTACGGCGCGGGCACCGTCGAGTACCTGGTGCAGGGCGAGACGGTCTCCTTCCTCGAGGTGAACACCCGTCTGCAGGTCGAGCACCCGGTCACCGAGGAAACCGCGGGCCTCGACCTGGTGCGCCAGCAGTTCCGCATCGCCAACGGCGAGAAGCTGGAGATCACCGAGGACCCGACGCCGCGCGGCCACTCCTTCGAGTTCCGCATCAACGGCGAGGACGCGGGCCGCAACTTCCTGCCCGCCCCCGGCCCGGTCACCGTCTACAAGGAGCCCACCGGCCCCGGTGTCCGCGTCGACTCCGGCGTGGTCCAGGGCAGCGTGATCGGCGGGCAGTTCGACTCGATGCTGGCCAAGCTGATCGTCACCGGCGAGAACCGTACGCAGGCCCTGGAGCGGGCGCGGCGCGCGCTGGCCGAGTTCGAGGTCGATGGACTGGCCACGGTCATCCCGTTCCACCGGGCCATCGTCGAGGACCCGGCGTTCATCGGCGACGGCGAGAAGTTCGAGGTCTACACCAAGTGGATCGAAACCGAGTGGGTCAACACCATCGAGCCCTTCACCGGCGCGGGCGCCCCGGCCGACGAGGACGAGGAAGCGCCGCGGCAGAAGGTCGTCGTCGAGGTCGGCGGACGCCGGGTCGAGGTCTCGCTGCCGGGTAACTTCACCGTTGGCGCCGGAGCGGGCGGGGCAGCGGGCAACGGCGCGGGCGTGATCCGCAAGAAGCCCAAGCCGCGCAAGCGTGGCGGCGCGGGCGGCGGCGCGGCCTCCGGTGACGCGGTCACCGCTCCGATGCAGGGCACCGTCGTCAAGGTCGCCGTGGAAGAGGGCCAGTCGGTCGAGGCGGGCGATCTGATCGTGGTGCTCGAGGCCATGAAGATGGAGAACCCGGTCAACGCGCACAAGGCGGGTGTGGTCACCGGCCTTTCCGTCGAGGCGGGCGCGGCGATCACGCAGGGCACCGTTCTGGCGGAGATCAAGTAGTACCCGGCGCAGACCGGGAAACGGGCGGGCGCGGACCTGGAGGTTCGCGCCCGCTCCTTTGTTCACGCGGCGGTCCCTCCGTCGTCACGCCGCTGGACCGATACGCATACCGTGGTGTCGTATCGTGATCCGGTGACCAGCTCGACAAGTCTCTCTCCTGTCGCGGAAGTGATCCGCGCGCGTCGTGCCACGGGCGGCCGTGCCGACGGTCACCGCCTGGCGCTGGTGGTGGAGGGAGGCGGCAGCCGGGGCGTGTACTCCAGCGGCATGGTGTCCGCGCTGGAGGAACTCGGACTCGCCGGGATATTCGATGCCGTATACGGCACGTCGGCGGGCGCGATCAACGGCGCCTGGCTGTTGTGCGGGCGCGCGATCCCCGGCATGCGCTCGTGGACCGATCCTGCCATCATGCGCCGTGCCATCGACCCGGCTCGGCTGCTGCGCGGGCGCCCCGCGTTCGATCTGCGGTATCTCGTGCATCAGGTGTACGACGGCATCGAACCGATGGACTTCGAGGCGATCCTCGCCAACTCCACGACGTTCCATCCGATCGCCACCGATATCCGGACCGGGCAGGCGGTCGACCTGCATCCGCACATCACCGACAAGCGGACGCTCATGCGCGCGCTGCGCGCGTCGGCGGGCCTGCCCATTCTGGCCGGACCTCCGGTCGCCCTGGGCGGTTCGGCCTTCTTCGACGGAGGTCTCTCCGAGACCGTGCCGATCCGCACCGCGGTCCGAGCGGGCGCCACCCTCGCCTTGGTCCTGCGTACCCGGCGCGTGGACGAACGGCGCCCGGCCGCGTCGCGCCTGCACCAGCTCGTCGGCGGCGGTTATATGCGCGCGGTGGCCCCCGGCGCGTACCGGGCGTGGCTCGAACGCCCCCGCCAACAGGACATCGAGGATCGCGCGCTCGCCGAACTCGGCGACTCGGTACTGCAAATCCACCCGCCCCTCGGCTCTCCCGACATCGACAGCGCCGCCCGCGACACCACGCTGCTGGCCGCGGGCCTGCGAATCGGCCGCCAAGCCGTCCTCACCGCGCTGTCCGCCGTCCTCCCAGCCGCCTGAGCGGGCTCGCCGCTTCCCATCCACAGCGGGCAAGCCGAAGCATCGCGGACCCGCATACAGGTGGCCGAGCTCGACACCGCGCTCGCCGCGCCGTGCAGCGGAGTCACCCCGGTAGCGAGGTGTTCGGGCGGAGAGCATCCGTTTCCGGATCGGCACCGGCATCGCCGCGCGAAGACGTTCAGCCGAGGGCGACTCGGACGCCGTTGGACAGAACGAAGTCGTGGAGTTCCAAATGGTCGGGAGTGACCGTCGGCGGGAGGTCGAAGACGAGTTGGGTCGTGGCGGATTGCCCGGGGCGCAGCTCGAAGGAGTAGCCGAGGCGCCGTTGGGTGTTCTGCCACATGGTGGCGGTGGCGTTGTGGTCGAACAGCGTGTTCTGCGTGTCCAGCAGGCGCTGGCCCAGCGGCAGGAACCACTTCGATTCGTCGGAGATATTGCGGACGGCCAGCGTGACGATCAGAAACGAACCGGCGGCCGTCTGCAATCCGATGCGTGACACGCCCGCGTCGACCTTCGTGACGACGAATTCGAATTTGCCGTCGCGAACGGGAGTGCCCATCGGCGCCACGGCAGCCGGATCGGTCACGGGGTCGTCCCGGGACGGTCCGGGTTGTTCCACCGCCACCGCCGCGGGCGGCAGGGTCGGTGCGGGCGTGCCGGAGTCGCCGGCTCTGGTTCCCGCCGCGATCAACGCGACGCAACCGGCCGCGAACGCGAACGGCGTGAGGAACACCACGATCAGCGCGCCGATCAGCTTCGACAGCAAGCTCCGCCGACGTCGGGGGATCGCGGCGCCCGGCCGCTGGGGAACCGACCGCCGACCCGGACGCGGGACCGCCGGGAAGACCTTGCGCGCCTGCGCCCGGTACGGCGGCGCGACCGGGCCGGGCTTCGGGGACAGCACGCGTGCTTGCAGGGCGAGCAGTCTGCCCTGCCAACCTGGCTGTCCGCCTCCAGCGGCGTACGGCGCGTTTCGATACCCGCCTGCTGAATATGGCTGCCCCGCAGCGGGGTGACCAGGGACGGCCGACCGACCGGCATATCCCCGCACCGGCGGACCCGATTGCGGAACGTCCTTGCCCGGGGTGGGAATCGGCCCAGGGGTGACCGTGGACCAGTCGAGCCTGGTCGCCACGAGCGTCGGCGTCGGGCCTGGCTGGGGCATGACTTTGGTCGGGGTAGGCGTGCGCCGTGGCGGTGCACTCGGCGCTTCCGAAAAACGCTCTGCCGCAGAGGCTCCAGCTGACGGACGCGGCGAAAGGCTCTCTTGCCCAGGGAGACCGCCGTCGCCACCAGCACGGGGCGCTGGCGGCGGCACGGCTCGCGAGTCGGGAACGCCGATCGCCGACCGCGCGGCTGCGGCGAATTCCCCGGCGGTCGCGAATCTTTCGTCCGGCTCCTTGGCCAGACCGCGGGCGATGACGGCATCCAGAGCGGCGGGGACAGCGGCGCACACCGAACCGGCTCGCGGGGGCGTCGCCATCAGATGGGCGTGCATCTGCTGTGCGGGGTCGGTGTCGCCGTAGGGCCGGCAGCCGGTCAGGCACTCGTAGAGCACGCAGGCCAGCGAGTAGACGTCGGCGCGTCCGTCCACCTTCCCGGTGAACCGCTCCGGAGCCATGTACGCCAGGGTGCCGATCGCCATGCCCGTGGTGGTCACGGCGGTCTGGCCGAGCCCGTGCGCGATGCCGAAGTCGATCAAGTAGGTGAAGCCGCTGGGGTGCACGACGATGTTCGACGGTTTGACGTCGCGGTGCACCAGTCCGCGCCGGTGCGCCACATCGAGCGCCGCGGCGACGTGGCCGATGACGCCGACCGCGACGGCCGGTGGCAGCGCTCCCTCGGCCAGCAGTTTGCCCGCCAGATCCGTGCCCTCGACGAACTGCATGTCGATGTAGAGCCGGCCGTCGATCTCGCCGAACCGGTGGATCCGGGGTACGTGCGGATCGCGCAGTTGCGCCACCGCTTCGGCTTCACGCTCGAATCGCTTGCGATATCCCGCGGCGGCGGCGAGTTCGGCAGGCAGGAGCTTCAACGCCACCCGCCGCGCGGCCACCGTGTCGTAGGCGAGCCACACTTGCCCCATACCGCCCTTGCCGAGCAGTCGCTCCAGCCGGTAGCCCCCGAATCGCACCTCCCCCATCGCGAACCTCCAGTCAGCGTTGACATCTGGCCGATCCGGCCTCCCCGCGGCGCGGAACGAAAATCAGCAGGTCACCGCGCGAATGCCGTAAAAATGGCCTTCTTCGGAGCGTAACCCCGCCCCGCGTCACACACCACTGTGGGCTCGACGACAGTCCGGCAACGGCCCGCCTACTTGCCCGGTTTGGGCTTGTCCCTGCCATGTCCCTGGTTCGCGTGATCCGGCTTGCCCCGGTCGTGCTTGTCGCCGGAATACTGCTGCCCGGGTCCGTTCGAGTCGTCGGCGTTCCGCACGGCGACACCGCCGGACGCGGGCGACGCGGGAAGCCAGCTGGGGCGGCCCGCCGACGGAGTACAGGTGAGCACCAGGCCGTCCACAACGACGCTGTGCACGTCGACCGCCGGATCGCACGGCTGGCCCGCGCCGGGCAGGACCACGATCGGCGCCGAGATCGGCGCAGGCGCGGCCGGGGCTTGCGACGGCGGGTTCGACGGTGTCCCGTGGTCCTGGTTCGACGACGGCAGCGGCGTTGTCGCCGGTCCCGCGTCGGCCACGTCCGGCCGTCCCAGCCACAACGCCCCGGCGACCGCCGCGGCGAGCGCCCCGAACGACGCCAGCGCCAGGCGCGGTCCGAGGGACGTACGCGTACCGGACGAGACACCGGTCGTGGGCGAGACACCGGTCGTGGGCGAGACACCGGTCGTGGGCGAGACACCGGTCGTGGGCGAGACACCGGTCCGGGGCGAGACGCCGGAGGTGGCCACCGCACGGAGCGGCGGCAGTACGACGGTCGGCACCGCGGAGGCGAGTTCGACCGTGTTCACGTCCCGGCCGGTCAGCGCCACGTGCGCGGCCGAAGCCAGTTCCCCCGCACTGGACCAGCGCTGGTCCGGGTCCTTCGCCATGCCGCGCGCGATCACCGCGTCCAGTGCGGGCGGGAGAGCCGGATTCAGCGCCGATGCCGACGGCGGTGCTTGCATGAGGTGGGCGCGCAACAGGCGTGGCGGCTCGCCGTCGTCGAACGGCCGGTACCCGGTCAGGCACTCGAACAGCACACAGGCCAGCGAGTACTGATCCGAACGTGGGCCCGTAGCCCGGTCGAACCGCTCCGGCGCCATGTAGGCCAGCGTGCCCACCACGTTGCCGGTGGCGGTGATCGCGGGCTGGTCGCTGCGGTGCGCGGTGCCGAAGTCGATCAGATAGACCGTGTCGCCGGGCGTCACCATGATGTTGGACGGCTTCACGTCGCGGTGCACCAGGCCCGCACGGTGTGCGATGTCGAGCGCGGCGGCCGTCTGCGCGATGATCTCGATCGCCCGCTCTGGGTCCAGCCGCCCCGAACGCCGCAGCAGCGCGGCCACGTCGGAGCCCTCGATGAACTCCATATCGATGTACAGGCGGCCGTCGAGCTCGCCGAACGAATGGATCGGCACCAGGTGCGGCCCGCGCACCTGGGCGGCGAGCCGAGCCTCCCTGGTGAACCGCTGCCGGAATTTCGGGTCCGCCGCGTACGCGGTGGTCAACAGCTTCAACGCGACCGCACGGTCGGTCGTGGTGTCGTGCGCGAGCCAGACCTCACCCATGCCGCCGCTGCCCAGCAACCGATCGAGGCGGTAATGGCCGAACCATAGCTCGCCCATATCGATAGAACCTCCCGCTAGCCTCTTCCTCATGATCGAGCTACCCCAAATCCGGTTCGTTACCGCGAAACGCGCAAAAGCGACGTGGCGGCCATCCGATCATGTCGCAGCGAGGCCGTTCGGCGTCGCGGAATTCGGCGGAGTGCCCGCCGACGACTCGCGCGGCGGAACGGCCGAACGCTGATGGAGCCGATCGAAATCAACGCGGGCGCCTGGTATCTGCGCGCCCTGCGCGCCGACGACCGCATCGACGACCGCCCCGCCCTGGCCGCGGGCGGCATCACCGAACCGGACTACGTGGCCCGGCGCGGTGCGGGCTGGGCGGAGGAGACGCACTTCTCCTGGGCGGTCTGCGAACCGACCACAGCCGAGCTGGTCGCCGAAATCGGGGTGACGCCCGAGGCCGACGGCACCGCGAAGGTGAGCGGATGGGCGCGCCCCGGCTACGAGGCCGCTTTGGACGCCGGGCTGACGTCCGTTCAGCGCTTCGTCGAAGGCGGTCTGGGGTTGCGTCCGGTCAGGTCCTGACCGCTGCGCAGGCCGGGCCGAGGGTCAGCGCATGACGCCGGTGTGGCCCGTGGAGTAGCGGCCCGGCTGCGGCCAGATCGTGAGTCCGTGTGGCCCTTTCCCTACCGGGATGCGAGCCAGCAGATTCCAGTTGACGATGTCGATGGCGTACACCTCGTCGTGGTGCCGGCCGGACGCCCAGAAGACGCGGCCGTCCGCGGAGATGTTGCCCATGTCGGGACTGCCGCCGCCGGGCACGAACCACTTGCGCACGAGCCCGTTCGCCGCGAAGTCCCACACCGAGACGCTGCCTTCGTGCCGGTTGGTGATGAGCATCTGCGCGGAATCGCGGGTGATGTAGAGGCCGTGGGCACCCTTGCCGGTCGGCACGAATCCGGTGTTCTCGAAAGTGTGCGCGTCGAACAGGTAGATGCCGTCGGCGGTCATGTCGGCGACGAAGAAAGTGTGGCCGTCCGGGGACAGCTTCACGTCCTGCGGCATGCCCGAGCGACCGCCGGGCAGATCGACCAGCTTGACGACTTTGCGCTCGGCCACGTCGAAAACCAGCATGCGGCCGTTGAATTCGCACGAGACCAGGGCGAAACGGCCGTCGGCCGTGAAGTCCATGTGGTCGACTCCGGCGCAGTCGGGCACCGCCATGGCGTGCGTCTTCTGCCAGGTTCGCGGATCGTAGAAATCCAGCGACTTGTCCGCCTCCGCGACCACGAGCGCGTACCGGCCGTCCGGCGTGTAGTACATGTTGTAGGGATCGCGCACGGGAAACGGTTCGCCCGGCTTGCCCGTCCTCGGGTCGATCGGCAACAGGCTGCCCGCGCCGATCGGCAGATCGTTGGTGACGTAGAGCGTCTGCAGGTCGTACGACGGGACGACGTGTTGTGGTTCCGAGCCGCCCGCCGCATAGGTGTCGATCACTCGAAAGGTCTCGGGATCGATCACCGAGACCGTATTCGACTTGCTGTTGGGCACGTAGACGAGCGGGCGGTGGTCGGCCACGGTGGGGCTGAGCTCTCGGTCGGCCACGTACACGTCGGTGGCTGAGAGCGGCGGCGGCATCCCCGGCAGCGGATCGGTCATGTGCGGTGGGAGCACGCCTGTAGTGGGGGCCGCCGCGGCGGCCGGGGTCGCGACGGTGATCTGGGCGGTCCGGCTCTGCTCGTCGCCCACCGTGCCGGCGTCACCGGCCGCGCAGCCGGCCGGCGCCGACAGCAGCAGCATGGAGACGACGAGGTGGGGCGCGCAACGCCGAAACATCCGCTGTCGGTTCACCTGCTGCACCTTGTCGGAGCGTGGTGAAGACGAGATGACATGGGTGCGAAGCCTAGGAGCCGAATCCGGAATTCCGGCGCGCCCGCGCCGGAGTGCACCGGAATGTCCGGATCGAACCTCCGTGCGTTATGCGAGGCTGGTCAGCACCCGATCCAGCGCGTCGACGGCCTCGTCCAGTTCGGCGCCGGTGACCGTCAGCGGAGGACGGAACCGGATGCCCCGCTCGCCGGTGCCGAGGATCAGCACGTGCTCGCGCTCACGCAGCGCGGTGAGTACCTCGTCGCGCAGCCGGGAGGACGACAGGGTGATCGCGCACATCAGGCCGCGCCCGCGCGGCTCGCTGACATCGGCGTGCCGGGCGGCGAGCGCGCCGAGCCGTTCGAGCAGGTGCGCCCCCAACGGCCGGGAGCGTTCGATCAGCGCGTCCTGCTCCAACACCTCCAGGGTGCGCCTGCTGCGCACCATGTCGGCCAGGTTGCCGCCCCAGGTCGAGTTGAGCCGGGAGCTGACCGCGAAGACGTTGTCGGGTACCTCGTCCACCCGCCCGCCCGCCATGACGCCGCACACCTGGGTCCGCTTACCGAACGCGACGACGTCCGGCGCCAAGCCGAGTTGCTGGTAGGCCCAGGCCGTTCCGGTCATGCCTACGCCGGTCTGCACCTCGTCCAGCACGAACAGCGCGTCGTTCTCGTGACACAACCGTTGCACGGCCTGCAGGAACTGTGGACGCAGATGCCGGTCGCCGCCCTCGCCCTGGATCGGCTCGGCGATGAAACACGCGATGTCGTGCGGGCTTTCCTCGAATGCCCGCCGCACCTGGGTCAGCGCGCAGGCCTCCGCCTCCTCGACGTCGAACGCGTCGGTGAGATAAGGCGACTTGACACGCGGCCAGTCGAATTTCGGGAAACGCGCGGTCTTCACCGGATCGGTATTGGTGAGCGACATGGTGTAACCGGTGCGGCCGTGGAACGCGCCGGTCAGGTGCAGCACTTTGGCGCCGAGTTCCGCTGGGCGGCCGTGTGCTTCGTTGTGCCTGCTCTTCCAGTCGAACGCGATCTTGAGGGCATTCTCCACCGCGAGTCCGCCGCCATCGATGAAGAACAGGTGCGGTAGCCGCGGGTCGCCGAGCACCCGCACGAACGTCTCGACGAAGCGGGCCATCTCGACGGTGTATATGTCGGAGTTGCTCGGCTTGTTCACCGCCGCGGTGAGCAGCTCGGCCCGGAACTGGGCGTCCTCGCTCAGAGCGGGGTGGTTCATGCCCAGCGCGTTGGACGCGAAGAAGCCGAACATATCCAGGTAGGGGCTGCCGTCGCGTTCGTCGACGAGGCGGCAGCCACGGGAACGGGTGAGGTCGAGTACCAAGTCGAAGCCGTCGGCCAGGATGCTCGCCGACAAGATCTCGTGGACCCGGGCGGCGGGGGTGACCGCCGGGCGGGTGCGTTCCAGTTCGATGGTCACGCCCTGAGGGTACGTAAAAATTTACGGAACCTCTACAACATGGCGGATTAATTACACCGAATCGTCACCTGTCGTAGAATGTCTGCAGGATGATGGTGCTCCTGGTGCGCACATTGGCGGTGGCTCTGATCTCTTGGAGCAACTGCTCGAGGTGCCGAGGGGACGCCACGCGCACCAGCAGGATGTAGCTCTCCTCACCGGCCACCGAGTGGCAGGCCTCGATGCCGGGGATGTGCTGCAACACCGCCGGCGCGTCATCGGGTTGCGACGGGTCGAGAGGAGTGATCGCGACGAATGCAGACAGCAGCTGGCCGAGGGCTTCCGGATCGACGTGCGCGGTGTACCCGCGGATCACACCGCGCGCCTCTAATCGGCGGACCCGTGACTGCACCGCGGACACCGACAGACTCGCCTTTTCGGCCAGGTTCGACAGAGTGGCCCGTCCATCGGCCATCAGTTCACGAATCAGCAGGCGATCGATGTCATCGAGTACGGGTCTTGCCGGTGTATCCGCCATCAGCGAAGGCTAACTCAGGCAGCCCGCCTCGTGTCCGGAACCTGACCTCCACCCTCCCGCTATGTGGGACAGACACGCCGCGACGCGGCCGAAAGGTATGGCGGAACAACAGATGACCGATGTACTCGACGACCAGGCCACCCAGCGACTCGCCGCCCGCGCGGAAGCGGTGCTGCGCCAATTGGGCGCGCCGCCATCGGAACCCGGCGATCTGCCCGCACGCACTCCGATCACCGGAGGGCAGCTGACCACCGTGCGATCCAGCTCGCTCGACGAGGTCGACGCCGCGATCGGCCGGGCCGCTACCGCCTTCCGCGCCTGGCGCGGGGTTCCGGCGCCCGTCCGGGCCGGGGTCGTGCGCAGCCTCGGTCGGCTGCTCACCGCGCACAAGAGCGACCTGGCCGAGCTCGTCACGCTCGAGGCGGGCAAGATCCCCGCCGAGGCCGCGGGTGAGGTACAGGAGATGATCGACGTCTGCGAATTCGCCGTCGGTCTGTCCCGGCAGCTGTACGGCCACACCATGCCCTCGGAGCGTCCTGGCCACCGGTTGATGGAAACCTGGCATCCGCTCGGCGTGGTCGGGGTGATCTCGGCGTTCAACTTCCCGGTCGCGGTCTGGGCATGGAATACGGCGATCGCGCTGGTCTGCGGCGACACCGTGGTGTGGAAGCCGTCGGAGACGACGCCGCTGACCGCGCTGGCCTGTCACGCGCTGCTGCGGCGGGCGGCCCGCGAAGTGGACGCGGACCCCGAGATCCATCAATTGATCCAGGGTGCGAGCGCCGTCGGCTCCCGCCTGGTCGACGACGAGCGGGTAGCGCTGGTGAGCGCGACCGGCTCGGTGCGGATGGGTCGGCTGGTGGCGCCACGGGTGGCCGAGCGGCTCGGGCGCTGCCTGCTGGAACTGGGCGGCAACAACGGCGCGATCGTCACCGCGTCCGCCGACCTCGACCTCGCGGCGCGAGCCATCGTGTTCGCGGCGGCGGGCACGGCCGGGCAGCGCTGCACGACACTGCGCAGGCTGATCGTGCACCGAAGCGTGGCCGGCCCGCTGCTGGACCGTCTCGAACGGGCGTACCGGCAACTGTCCGTCGGCGATCCGTTCGACGACGGGGTGCTGGTCGGGCCGCTGATCGACGGCAAGGCATACACCGGAATGCGCGCGGCGCTCGACAAGGCCGTGACCGACGGTGGCGAACTGGTCTGCGGCGGCGAGCGAGTCGATGGGTTCGGTGACGACGCCTACTACGTGCGGCCCGCCATCGTGCGCATGCCCGCCCAGACCGCGGTGGTGCGGGAGGAGACCTTCGCGCCGATCCTCTACGTGCTCACCTATGACGACTTCGATCGCGCGATCGCCCTGCACAACGAAGTGCCGCAGGGCCTTTCGTCCGCCGTCTTCACCACAGACCAGCGCGAGGCCGAACGCTTCCTCGCCGCCGACGGATCTGACTGCGGGATCGCCAATGTCAACATCGGTACCTCGGGCGCCGAGATCGGCGGCGCCTTCGGCGGCGAGAAGCAGACCGGCGGCGGCCGCGAATCCGGCTCGGACTCCTGGAAGTCGTACATGCGCCGAGCCACCAATACCGTGAACTACTCCACCGAACTCCCCCTCGCCCAAGGCATCGAGTTCGGCTGAACGCCACACCCCTCCCCGGCTGCCACATCTGCGGCGGCTGCCACATCCTGACCGGCTCGGCTGCCATGCGGGTGCCATAAACCGCATGGGCCGACGTTTCCCGAGCCCAGCGGGGGCACTATGGGATCCGCTATGGGTGGGCAGCCCGGTTCGGACGCCACCCGGCCACCGGGCGGTAGCGCGCCCGAAGTCATTCAGGAGGGGAACTATGCGATCCATCATCCGCGCGGCCGCGGCACCGTTGGCCGGCTTCGCCATTCTGCTGTCCGGCATACCGTTCGCGGCGGCGGCTTCCGCCGTCGTTCCGGGCGCGAGTTCCGCCGTCGTCCTGAGCGAGCGGCCCGCGACGGTGACCGAGATCGACTTCGACGCGGTGGCGGGGCGCCGCCCCCACTACATCGCGGGATACACCGATCACGCACGCCAGCGAATGGCCGAGCGCCGGATCAACGAGGATCAGGTCGAGTCCGCCATCTACAGCCACTACGAGGGGCAATGGCAGCCCGAGCACCGCACCTGGCTGGTGACCTGGGGCGGAGTCTCCGTGGCGATCAACGAGGACGCCTACATCGTCACGGTGATGTAGCGGTCTTCCGAGCCGGCAACTGCCGATGACAGCCCGCATGTGTGTGGCGCTCGCGGCACCCGATGGCGAGTTCCCCGGAAAGGCTCGCCTCGAAGGACACCCGGATGGGGACGTACGACGAAAACCTCAACCGGATTGGTGACTGACTTGGATCGTCCGAACGACCGGATCCCGGCTGCTCCGGCCGCCGCCGGAACGTGGCAAATACGCTTCGAACCGGGGATCACGAAGGAGAGCGTCGAGCGTATCGCGGATTACGCGGTCGCAGAGGGCATGGCCCCCGCGGACTCGGCGGCTTTCCTCCGGACGGGGCGAGACCCGCGGTTCTGGTTTTCGGGCGTCCTCGACAGCACCGAAGTGGATGCTTGCCGCCAGGTCTTGCGCAAGGTGGTGAACAACGAGCCGACGGCCGACCAGGACCTGGCACCGATCCGCGGGCTCATCCAACGGTTCGACGACTGGTTGCGAGACCTGGCGTATCCGCGCGAGGAAATCTATGACGCGGACGACAGTTTCTTCGACTTCGACTGACACGATTGGAGCACCATCATGGCCGAGCCCGCAGCGCAACGGTGGCAGATCCTCTTCCCGGACGGCCTGACCGAAGGGCAGGTGGCCCGGTTGGCCCGGTTCGCGGCCGACAACGGCATCGACGACCGGGCGACGTTCCGCTATGACTACGACCGGGCGACGGTCGAGCTGTACCGCCACATCTTCCAGAAAGTCCTCGACGGCGCCGCACTCACCGCGAGCAATCAGCTCGTTCTCATCGACTTCCTGGCGGAACTCGACGACTGGCGCACGGCGTCCATCGCACCGGACTGACTCGCCCGCCCCGCGGGCGCTGACCGCGCTCGTCGGCACCGGCGAGCGCAGGATCGAGATCGAATGACGGTGATCATCGCTGCGCAGCCGCGTCAGGAACAAGACGATGCCCCGGCGGTGCGCGCGTGGCACCCACTGACGCGCATCGCATTCCGCTTCTGTTTCGGCTATTTCGCTCTCTACTGCTTGTGCACCCAGGTGATCAGCCCCTTGCTCGGGTTCGTGAGCAGACCGTCCGCGGGACTGAGCGCAGGACTGCTGCCCGCTCCCCTCGTGGACTGGGCCGCCGCGCATGTCTTCGGCGTGCACGAACCGCTGGTGCACGAAGCGACCGCGAGTAGCGACCGGACCTACGACTGGGTGCTGCTGTGCTGTCTGTTGGTCATCGCTGCCGTGGCCACCCTCGTCTGGTCCGTTCTGGATCGCCACCGAGCTGCCTACCCGGCGCTGCTCGTCTGGTTCCGGCTGTTTCTGCGGTTCACGCTTGCGGGGCAGCTGATGCTGTACGGCACAGCGAAAGTGTTGTTGACGCAGATGCCGTCACCACCGTTGACCACGCTGGTGACGCCGTTCGGCGAGCTGACGCCGATGGGGTTGCTCTGGTCGTCGGTCGGCGCCGCACCTGCCTACGAGATCATGATCGGCAGTTTCGAAGCCATCGGCGGCATGCTGCTCGTGCTGCCGCGTACGACGACCCTCGGCGCGCTACTCGGCACCATCGGCTTGACCCAGGTCTTCGTGCTGAATCTGACCTACGACGTACCGGTCAAGTCGATGTCGTTACATCTGTTGTCGATGAGTGTCTTCCTGCTGGCGCCAGACCTCGGCAGGCTGCTGAACGTGCTCTTGTCCCATCGACCGGTCGGGCTGTCGACCCTGCCTGCACTGTTCGAGACCCGCCGGTTGAACCGCATGGCATTGCTCGGACAGATACTGCTGGGGCTGTGGATCGCGATCCCCATTGCGCAGGACTGTATGGCCGCGTGGAGCGAACATGGCGAAGGGCGACCGAGGCCTCCGATGTACGGAATATGGCAGGTGGATCGGCTGGTATCGGACGGCCGTGAGGTGCCGCCGCTCGTCACCGATGACCGACGCTGGCGGCGCGTGTTCTTCGAATACCCCGGCGAGTTCAAGGTGCAGCGTATGGACGACTCCATCACCGTCTACCGAGCAACCGTCGACGTGGCCAACCATCGGTTGGATCTGAGCCGGTACGACTCGCCGAACGTCATCTCGACGCTGACGCTCGAAATCCCGACAGCGGACAGCGCGCGATTGTCCGGCACGCTCGAGGGTCACCGCGTGGAGATCGGGCTTCGGCATCTCGACACAGGCACATTTCCATTGCTGAGCCGCCGGTTCCACTGGGTGCAGGATTACCCGTACAACCCGAACAGCCGCTGAGCCACCCGACTTCCTAGCCCGCGAACTTGCAAAGCGCCAGCGCGCGGCTGCGCAGGGCGCCGAGACTGATCTTGTCGCCCCCGGCACCGTTCGCGCGAAGGGGTTCGATACTGGCCAGCCCGGCTTGTTCTGCTCTTTCGTTGAGCGCGTACGCCTTTCCGTCCGGAGCGACGAACACCGCAACCTCGCCCGCGCGGCATTCGATGGTGCCGTGCGCGATCGTGAACGGCCACAGATAGCCGAGGTTCTCACTGGCCACCGCTTGGCTGTTGGATGTCGGCTCGGGCACCGGAACCGGATTCGGATGATCCGGGTCCTTGGCCCCCGAACCGCCACCACACGCCGCGACGGCCAATACACCGCAGGAAACCACACCGATCACTAGACGCCGAATCATCGTCCCCTCCTCCGAGCACAGTGGAATTCTTCTATCCATAACGTTGCGCACTGCCATCTTTCGGTTCATGAGCGGCGATGGCAGCCGCGGCGAATAAGCTCGAGAACAGGCCCCACCCGACCCAGGAGAGTTGTTGTCCGTTCACCGGCCGTCCCGGATCGATATCGTGTGCGCGACGTTCAACCGTTCCACGGCGATCCGGGCAACGATAGACAGCGTACTGGCGCAGACCGTCGCCGACTGGACGCTGCTCGTCGTCTCGGACGGCTCCACCGACGACACCGACGACGTCGTCCGCGCCTATCGCGACCCGCGGATACAACTGCTGCGCGTCGGCCCCTACGGGCACCCCGGAGGGCCGCGCAATGCGGGGGTCGCGGCAGCGACGGCGCCGTATGTCGCGTACCTGGACCACGATGATCGGTGGTCACCGACCCACCTCGCGACACTGCTCGGGCTGCTCGACGGCGGCGCCGCACTCGCCGCCACCGGCTGCATACGGGTCGACGAGTCCGACGCGGAGCTGGATCGCAGTGGCTTCACCGATCTGATCTGGCATCCCGAATTGCAGACCACCAATGCCATGTTCGAGCCGACCCGCGTCGGTCACGTGCGAAAGCTGCTGGCGGAGGTCGGTTACTGGACGACCGAACACGCCGGATACGAGGACTGGGATCTGTGGTTTCGCTCGGCCCGGCACGGCTTCGACTTCGCGGTCGCCGCCGAGCGCACCGCGCTCCTCACGGTCGGCCCGCACACGAGGCGCAACGGACTTCGCCCGCCGCAGGCGGTCGTACTGCAGTGGGTGGACAGCCAGGCCGAGGCCGAAGCGGTTCTGCAGGCCATCGGAACGGACGAACACCGCAGTGCCGCCCGCGCGATTCATCTCACCGAACTCCGCGATTGGTATGCGGCTCTTGCTGATTCCAGCCGCTACCGCACGGCAGAGGGCATAGTCCGCGACGAGGTCGACGACAAGCTACGCGAGTTCTTCGTTCAACAGGGGAAACACTGTCTGCTGGAGGAGCTGGCTAGCACGGCCGTGGGCAGCCGATACGCCATCCTGCTTCCGCTGTGGTGCGCCACCGACCAGCACGCACAAGCGATCGGTGGTGTGCTGCGTGCCCGGTTCCCACGTCAGCACGCTTACCTGAGGACACTCACCGGCGGCGCGACGGCGTGATCACGGCGTCCCCGCCCTGGCGGTTCGCAGCAGAGCGATATAGCCGTCGTCCAAGGTCGGAGCAACCGGACGCGAGCCGGGCGGCGGCGTCGGTCCGACGATCCGGTACTCCGGTCCCTCGGCGGTGCTGGTGACGTTCACCACGGTGAAGTCGCCGCGCGGCTCGTGGGAGGCGCGCACCAAATGCGTCCGGCCCTCGGCCAGGGCAACCAATCCGGGCGTCGTGCCGTGATAGGCCATCCGGCCTTCGGTCAGCACGGCCGCCATCGGGCAACTGTGCGCCACGTCGTCGAGGATGTGGGTGGAGAGGACGACGATCCGATCGCCGCCGAGCCGGCCGAGCAGAGCGCGAAAGCGAATCCGCTCCTCGGGGTCGAGTCCGGCCGTCGGTTCGTCCACGATGATCAGCTTCGGGTCCCCGAGCAGTGTCTGCGCGATACCGAGTCGGCGTTTCATGCCACCGGAATACCGGCCGATCCGTTGCGCACCGGCCGAATCCAATCCGACCCGCTCCAGCAAGCTGTCGATCTGGGACCACCGGTTCCGTTTGTCGTCGATGCCTTTGAGCAGAGCGACGTAGTCGAGGAACTCTCGTCCGGTCAAGTCCGCGTAGAGCGTGAGCTCTTGCGGCAGATAACCGAGCAGCCGCTTCGCGGCGGTGCGTCCCGCGGTGGTGGACAGGTCGTGGCCGCAGACCGATACCGTCCCCGAGGTCGGCCGAATGGTTCCGGTCAGGATCCGGATCAGGGTGGTCTTGCCTGCTCCGTTGGTGCCGAGCAGTCCGGTCATGCCCTCGAGGACGGTCAGGTCTATCTCGTGCAAGGCGACCGTGCCGCCTCGATAGACCTTGGTGACGTTGCGCAGGGTGATGGTCATCCGAACTCCATTCCAGCTCAACGGTTCTCGGCCAGCAGCAGATGGCCGACGAGAAAGGCGAGTGCCGTGGTCGCGAGGGTGATTCCGAGCGCGGCGACTCCATGGAGGAAACCGGGCGCCGGATGCAGCCAGCCGCCGTCCTGACGGGCCAGCGTGACGTCCAGCCATTGCGCCGCTTGGTAGTCGCCGAGCGGGGACAGCACTGTCCTGGCCACCGTCGGGAGAGGGATCAGTGGCGTCAGCACCGTAGCCCAGTACCAGAACGGTAAGAGCAGCACGCGGACGACGGTGCTGGGCAGCAGCAGGCTCGCGACGTTGGCCAGGACGGTGAGCAGCAGCGATCCCGGCGCCACGATCGTCAGCAGTCCGACTGCCGCCGCAACCGACAGCTCCGGCTCGCCGGTGGTGATAGTCAGCCACGCGCCCATGGCCGACAAGACGAGCGCGCTGGGAATCGACGCGACCAGCCATGGCCCGAGAAGGACACCGAGAGACCTGATCCCACCGCCTGCTGGGGTGGCCCCGAACAATTCACGCAGACCGGGTCTGCGCTGCCCGGCCAAGCGGTCGGCCAGCGCGATGGCGATGCCGAGGGAACCGAGGAAATTGATCAGCAGAGCGGTGTCACCGATCGCGGCCATCTCCCCGCTTCGGTTCCGGCCGTGCGGAAAGCCGCCGAGTACCATGATCAACGCGGTGAGCGGGAGCAGCGACAACCACAACACCCGCTGCCGGAGTGCGAGCGTCGCCTCATAGCGGATGGTCGCGCCCAGCCCCAGGAAGGCGCTCATCGGTGTGCTCCGCGCAACTGTGCCTCGCTGTCGGTGACGCGCAGGAGGGTCGGCCGGACGCACGACGCCGCGAGGGCGAGCAGTAGCACCGCCTGAGTGTGCCGCGCGACCTCGCTCAGCAGCAATAGTTTGACCAGCCACACCGTCGTGACGACGGCGGAGGCTCCACTGGTGGAACCGAAACCGGCGCCGACCCAAGTCGCGATGCTGATCAGCGCGAGCGCGAAGACCAGATTGCCCGCCAGGACGGCGGGCCCATCGGTGATCATCGCGGACAGGCCGCTCAGCACCACGGCGCAGGCCGTCGTACCGAGGACGAGTGCGACCCGCCGCCCGACGGTCACCGGGTACGGCGTCGGCACACTCAGCTGCACCTCGATCGACCGCTCTCGCCCTACGGCTGTCGCACAAGCCAGTCCCGCCACCAGCGGGATGGCTTCGAACGCGGCGCTCCACAACACTTCGTCGGCGCCGAACACGGCCGACGCGAGGGCGATCAACGCGGCCACCAGCAGCGGAAGGGCCAGCACACCTGCCCCGCAGCGGCGAGCTTCGTACAGCCAGATCGGATTCACATCGTGGTGGTAGCGGGTCGGCGCGAATGGGTTCATCCGACCACCGCGTCGTATCGCGGCCTGCTCATCCCGACCGCGGCGACAACCAGCAGCAGCGCCGCGAGCACGAGCGATGCCGTCGAGGTGGACCACAGTGGCTCGATCAGCGCGCCGATTCGTCGCGCCGGACCGGCATCCGAGGACGCGGCGGCGCCGAGCAGCCATACGACTGCCCCGGCCACGGCCCCGATCTGCGCGGAACTCCAGACCGCGCAGACGACACCGACCGCCGAGGCGAACATCGCCGGACCGAGCCAGCCCGCGATCATGGCCGAGACGTCCGACGCCGCGCCCAGGCGGTTCGCCAGCACGGAGGTGAACAGCGCGAGCGCGGTGTCGGCGAGCAGAACCAGCACCAGCCTGCACGCGAACACCACGGCGGGCGGGATGGGCAGAGTGCTGAACAACTCCAGCCGCGGATCCGATCGCGATCGGCACGCGGTCAGGGTTCCGGCCTGGAACACCAGGGTTACCGCAAGGCCGAACACGGTCGGCGCGGACTCGCTTCGCTTCGTCAGCACGGCCCCGACGACGCACCCCACGAAGCCGAGCACGCTCAGCACGAGCAGCGCGCGCGGCAATAGGCGCAGCTGTGCGCGCACCAGCGCCGCGGCCACCGACAGCGCCCCGGGCCATCCGAGGGCCCGCGCTCGCCTCGGCGTGGACCACGGCATGCCGAGGGCATCGCCGAGCAGCGCATCGAAGGAAGGGGTGCGGAACACACCGGCCGATGCGGCGGAGACCTGCCGCGCGGCGACTGCCACGTTCTGCCAGCCCTCGGCGCGGGCCTGACAATCAGGACAGGCGCTCAGGTGCGCGGCGGCGGCATCGTCGCGTCCACCGACCAACTGGTCATCCGAAAGATGCGGCCCCCATGAGATCGGGGAAGTCACTTCTCACCTCCATATCGGGTGGACAGGTCGGCGGTGGTGCCGGCCAACGCCAGCGCCAACCGCTTACGGGCATGGGACATCCGGCTCTTCACCGTGCCGACCGGGATACCGAGGATCGCGGCGACGTCCGGATAGGACAGGTCGTCGACCAGGACGAGCAGCAACACCTCACGCAGATGCTCGGGCAGTTCGCGGATTCCCGCGACGAGATCGGCCCTGGCGGCATTGGCCAGGACGATGTCTTCGACGGTGCCGGTCCGGTCGGACAGTTCCGCGGTCTCGTCCAGGTCGACCGTCACCAGCACGGACTTGCGCAAGTAGTTGTGGGCCTGACGCTTCGCGACGCCGAACAGCCAGCCGCGCGCCGACGACTCGCCGCGGAAGCTGTCCGCCGAGCGCCAGACGGCGAGCCAAGTCTCCTGCAGGATCTCCTCGGCGACCCCGCTCTGCGTCGTCATCCTGCGAACCAACCGCAGCATCGTCGGCGCGTGCCGCTCGTAGAGCACGCGCAAACATGCCTGGTCCCCCCTTGCCACCGCGGCCAGCAGCGCTTCGTCCGAGTCCACACCCACTTGTGTAGCGGTCGGGTTCCGAATGGTTCAACCGCGGCGGGGGCGACATCCGCGCGGCGGTGCCCGGCGCATGTTGGCAGCCCACGGCGCGGCTGCCAGATACCGATCGCGACGTTGTACCGCCGCAGGGGCGCTGCTTTTCTCGATACCCGGGGGACAGCACCGGCCGCAGGGCCCGGTGGGATCGCTGGGCCTCCCTCGGCCGAGTCGTTCGATCGGCCGGGCACTCGCCTCAGAAGGGAGAACACCGTGAGTACGGCGTCTGTGGAACCGGTGGAGACAGTGGAAACCGTCGACCTGTTCGATCTCGACATCCGTGTGGGTGTCGGCAACATCCAGGGCAACGCGGCGGTCACCAGCTGGTCGTACTGCACCCCCGGCTGCACCAGCTCGGGTGGCGGCAGCGGCTGCAGCCACTGCTGTTGATCCGGAGGTCCGGGTCGAGCACCGCCGCTCGGCCCGGACGCCCCACATCGTCGAACACTTCGAAGGAATTGGGCTGGTGTCGGATTCGATCTTCCGCGCATGGGACGTCTTCCTGCTCCGGGCTCCGCTGCGCGTCGGGGGCAGCGGTTTGCCGACGACGGGCAGCCACCTCGACATCGTGCGAGCCGCGGTGGCGGACCACGAGCTGCGCGCCGCGATCATGCTGGCGACGCCGAGTCTCGGCCGCCTGCTCGATCGCGTCCACCGTGGAGAGCACGCGGAGATCAAGGCGAGCCAGTTGCGTCGCGCCGCCCTGGCGGTGCTGCGCTACGACATCAGAACACGCACGCGACCGACTCCGTTCGGGGTTTTCTCCGGTGTGGCGGGCGGGCGCTTCGGCTCGTCGGCAAAGCTCGATCGCGGCACCGCCCACCGCACCAGGACGCACCTCGACATGCAGTGGCTCCTCGGTGTCGTGCACGACTTGCAGGACCTTCCGGAGTTGTTGCCCCGCTTGAGTGTTCGTGCCCACCCCGCGCTGACCCGCCGCGGCGAGCGGGTCGTGCTCGATTGTCCGTCCCCGCTGGGTGCGCCACTGGACGGAGCGACCCGATCGGTCGTCTCGATACGCGACTCGCCCGTGGTGGAGGTGGTGCTCAACGCGGCCGCGCGCACCGTCGCGGTAGGTGAGCTCACCGCGACGACCGCGACGCGGTTCGGCGCCCCGCCGACACGTGTCGCCGAATTGATCCGAATGCTGGTGGAGCAGGAATTCCTGCTTACCGATCTGCGGCCGCCGCTGGACGGCGGCGATCCGCTGTGCCATGTGATCGAGGTTCTCGCCGAGATCGACCAGCCTGCGGCGCCGATCGCGAACGCGTTGCGCGCACTGCGCGACATCGACGAGCACCGGCGGTCGAGCGACCGGCTACCACTGGGTCCCGGTACCGCACGGCTGATCGAGACAGCCGACTTGGCGCGCGAATTCCACGCCCACGAGACGCCACTGCACATCGACACCGCCTTGGATGTCGAGGTTCAGCTCCCCGACGAGGTACGCACCGAAGTCGAGCGGGCGGCGGCGCTGATGTGGCGGATGTCGGCACCCAAGCTCGGGCTCGCAGCGCTGCGGGACTATCACGAGAAGTTCCTGGAGCGCTACGGTACCGATCGGATCATCGGCATCCGTGAACTCCTCGATCCCGCCCGGGGCCTGGGTGCGCCCGCCGGATACAGCTGGCCGAACAGTGAAGAGGCGGCGGAGCGGGCGATCGACCGTGACGCGTCCCGGATTCGGTTGTTGCACCGCCTGATCGGCACCGCCCTGCGTGATGGCGCCCGTGAGATCGAGCTGTCCGACGAGCTGCTCGACGAGCTGATTCCCGGCGACGAGCCAGCCGCCGACGTACCGAACTCGTGCGAGATCACCTTCCACGTCATCGCACGATCGCTGGACGCGTTGTCCGCCGGTGACTTCCGTGTCGTGGTAGCCCCGAGTCCAGGCTCGCACCACGCCGGAGCGACCCTGGCCCGGTTCGCGGACCTGCTGCCGCCGGACCTCCGCGCGGACGTCGCGGCGGAGTCCGGCGCGATTCCGGTCCATGTCACGAATGCGGCCCGGGTCGATCTGTCCTTCATGCCCCGGTCCGGCAAGGCCGCGAACCTCGCGCATTCCACGGCGCACAGCGGTGTCCGGATCAGCGTCGGTCTGCCCGATGCTCCCGGTATCGACGAAATCCCGCTCGCCGACGTGGCCATCGGCGCGACGACGGAGCGAATATGCGCGATACATTTGCCTACCGGCCGCGAGATCGTTCCAGTGCTCAACACCATGATCAGCCCGATGACGCAAGCGCCCAACGTCTCCCGACTGCTCTGGGAGATCGGGCTCGAAGGCCAACGGTTGTGGGAGCCGTGGACCTGGGCCGGCTTGTCGGAGCTGCCGTTCGTGCCGCGCGTCCGGCACCGCCGCCTCGTCCTCGCGCCCGCGGTATGGCGTATGGACGCGCTGATCGATGTGCCCGAATCGGAATTCGCCGCCGCGGTCGATCAGTGGCGCCGCGAATGGCGGGTGCCGGATCGAATCCTGGCCGTACAGATGGATCAACGGCTGCTGTTCGACCTGACCGATCCGGCGCATCTGGAACTGCTGTGGGACGAGCTGCGCAAGGACCCGGCCATCGTCGCCCACGAGGTGCCCGGCGACGACGACTTCACCGACGGAATCCACGGACACGCGATGGAGGTGGTCGTCCCGCTGTCGCGCCGCGATGCACGACCGGCCCGATCGCCGCACGGCGGGTACCTGGAACCGGACCGCCGACCGGCCGGACTCGGAAGCGACTGGCTGTCTCTCGCGTTGTACCTGCCGGCGTCGCGCCAGAGCGACTTCCTCCGCGTTCACTTGCCGGAACTGGTCGAGCAGGCACGCGGGCATGGTTGCGACCGCTGGTTCTTCATCCGGTACACCGACCCCGACGGGCCGCATCTACGGGTTCGCTTCCACGGCGTGCCGGACGAGATCTGGGGCGCCGTCGTACGCCCGCTCGGCCGGCGACTCGACGACTTGCACCGCGGCGGTCTGATCCGAGCTCATCGCCTCGACCAGTACGACGCCGAAACCGAACGATACGGCGGTGCGGCGGCGATGGCCGCAGCCGAGCGGGTGTTCGAAGCCGACAGCGAGGCCGCGATCCGCTTCCTGGATCTGGTCGAGGAGCCTACGTGCACCCATTCGCTCGACGCATTCGCGGCGGTTTCCGTCGCTGCGATCGCTGACGCTTTCGGGTTGCCAGAGGCGGACCCGGCAGGTCACGGCGCCCGGAGCGACGACGCGGCGATGGCCTGGCTGTCGCTGACGGGCTCACGCAAGACCCTGCCCGGCACATACCGGCTGGATGCGCAGCGCTGGCGCGGGATCGTCGACCCTTACGGCGGGTGGAGCACGCTGCGCGCCGACCCGCACGGGGCGGCGGCGCTCGAAGCACTCCGGCCACGAGACGCGGCCGTCGGCGAACTGCGCCTCGCGTCAGCGGGCAGCAGGACACGGCCCCACCGGCTCATCGGCAGCCTGATGCACATGACCTGCAATCGGCTCTTCGGTGGGGACAGCGATCGGGAGCGGGCAGCCGTCGCCATCGCCCGCGGAGCGGTGCAGGACAACTTCAACAGGAGGAACTACGCGCGATGAGCAACGTCGATCAGCGGCAGGTCGGCTCGGTGGCCGAGCGGGCCGCCGAAATAGTGTCGCTCGTTGCCGCCCGTCTCCGCGACCCCGCCGCCGTCGCCGGCATAGCCGGCCGTCCGGACAACCGCGATCCCATCTACGGCGCCGGCATGTGGGGCCCGACGACCTTGTCCAACGGCCTGCCGGGTACGGCGCTGTTCTACGCGGAGTTGGCCGCGAGAATTCCCGATTGGTTCAGCGTCACTCATCGGCATGTGCAAGCGGCGGGGGCCGTGCTGCCCGATCAACCGAGCCGGGGCCTGTACGCGGGACCGGCTTCCTTGCTGGCGGCCACCCAGACCTGCCGCGACCACTATCCCGGTCTGCGGCGCAGGCTCGCCGCGTGGCTCGCCGCTGATCAACTGACCCGGCTGCGGCAGTGCCGAGCCGCGCCGGGACCCGGCATCTCCTGGGAGTGCTACGACATCGTCAACGGCTTGTCCGGCACGGCACGGCTGCTGCTCGATTCGGTCGAGGATCCCGTCGAGAACGACACGCAGGTCGAGCACGCCCTGCGGGAGACGCTCGGTTACCTGGTGACCATCAGCCGGCCGATCACCGTCGATGGCCATGAAGTACCTGGTTGGTGGGTCCCCGCAGCACGGCAAGCAGTCGAGCAGGACCGCCGCGACTACCCGCGTGGTGACTTCAATCTAGGTCTCGCGCATGGAATTCCAGGGCCGGTCATGATCATGTCGCTGGCCCTGCGCCGTGGCCACGAGGTGCCGGGACTGCGAGAGGCTCTGGTGCGAATGGTCACGTGGTTGATCCGGTGGATACGCACCGACGACCAGGGCACGTACTGGCCCTGCCGAGTCGGATTCGATGACGAAGTCGCCGCCGCACCGCCGCGCAGCCTGTTCACGCGGACCGCCTGGTGCTACGGCGCGCCGGGAGTCGCGGCGGCGGTACACCATGCGGGCGAAACCCTCGACATCGCCGAGTGGCGCCTGCACGCTGTCCGTGCTCTACACGATGCCCTCGCCAGGGACGAATCGCGCTGGACCCTCGCGGGGCCGACGGTATGCCACGGTTACGCGGGCTTGCTGCAGATCGTCCATCGAATCGGCACGGCAGAGCGGGACGACGTGCTGCTCGGCGCGAAAACCCGTCTCGCCTCCACCATTTTGGCCATGGCGGATGCCGACGCGCCATTCGGCTTCCGGCATCCGATGCGGTATCCGCGGTCGGCGCCGGGGCCTACGGAGTTCAAGTTGCTGGATGTCGCCGGGATCCTCGAGGGCTCCGCGGGGGTGGCGTGCGCGCTGTTGTCGGTGATTCCGGACGGGATGCTCGGCACTGCGGCCGAGGCTCCCGCGCGTCCGTGGGATCGCGTCCTGGCATTGAGCTGAAAGGTGCACTTCCGATGACGGTCAACGCCTTCGAACTCACCGAGATCGTCGTGCGGTACGGCGCCACGTCGGCCGTCGACTCGGTGTCGCTGAGTTCGGCCCCCGGCCGCCTGACCGCGCTGCTGGGGCCGAACGGTGCGGGCAAATCCAGCCTGCTCAATGTGCTGTCCACCGCGGCCCGGCCCGTATCCGGGTCCGTGCGTATCTTCGGCAACGATGCGCGCACCGCTCCGATGCGTGCCCGCGCGCAGCTGGGTCTGGTGTTCCAGGAACGAACGCTGGACAAAGAACTCACCATCGAGCAGAACCTGTGGTTTCACGCCCGGCTCTTCGGTATGCGCCGCGTCGACGCCGCGGCACAGATCGATCGGCTGCTCGCTTTGTTGGATCTGACCGAGCAACGGCGCGCCACCGTCGAACGCTTGTCCGGCGGAACCGCTCGGCGGGTCGAACTGGCGCGCGCCCTCTTGCATCGTCCCGGTCTGCTCATCCTGGACGAGCCGACAACGGGACTCGATCCGCGTTCTCGCCGGGTCTTCTGGCGCGATCTGCTTCGCATGCGCGACGAACTCGGTATCACCACGATCTATTCCACGCATTACCTCGACGAAGCCGAGTACGCGGACGAAATCGTGATCATGGCCGGTGGAAGGATCGGCCGATCGGGATCGCCGGTAGACCTCAAAGACGATTTGCACGTCTCCTGTGTGCGGCTGCGGACCCACGACGACGCCGCGGCCGGTGAGCAATTACGCGCGGCCGGGTTCGAGGTGGTCACCGGGCTCACGACGCTGGAGATCCGGTGCGCCGAGCCGGATCGGCGGGTCGCCGACATCGTGCGCGTGCTCCAGCTGCCGATTCTGAGTGTCACCGTGCACAACCCGTCGATGGACGACGTCTACGCCGCCGCGACTACACATACCGGGAAGGACATGCCGTGACCGCATCGCAGGCGACGACCGACCATCGGCCGGAACGCGTCATGGTCGGCAGCATCAGGGCCGTTGCGGTGATCGCGTACCGGGACCTGCAACGCCAGATTCGTCGTCCGGGACTACTGATCAGCAATGCCGCCCAGTTGCTGTTCTTCATCGTCATCTATGCCGTTGGTTTCGACGCCATGGTCGGCAACGTGGGCACGGTCTCCTTCAGCGCCTATATCCTGCCCGGCATCATCGCCATCCAAGTGGCGACGATCGGAATCGCCACCGGATTGTCGTACGCCTGGGATCGAGAGTTCGGCGTGCTGCGCGAGATGACCGTCGCGCCGGTGCCCCGGATGTGTCTGCCGATGGGCAAAGTCGCCGGCACCGGGGTGGTTGTCGGGGCGCAGAGTTCGCTGTTGCTGTTGTGCGCGCCGGTATTCGGATTGTCACCGACAGCTGCGCAGATCGCGGCGGCCGCGGCGATCTACCTGTTCGGGTCGGCGGTCTTCAGCCTGCTCGGATTGTTCCTGGCCACCGCGCTGCGGCAGATCCAGACGTTGCAGGCCGGCGTCCAGATCACGATGCTGCCGATGCTGTTTCTCTCGGGCTCGGTGTTCCAACCCGCCGGGGTGCCGTCCTGGCTCTCGGTGTTGATTCGCCTCAATCCGCTGACCTATCTGGTCGACATGGGCAGACAGGTATTGGTCGGCGGGCCAGGCTTCGCTTCGATGGGCGTGGACGCGCTGGTCCTGGTGTGCCTGGCGCTGTTCTTCACCGCCGCGATCCGCATCAGGATCGGGCGATGATGTCGGCGACCGGCCTGCACCCCGCCGAGGACCAGCGCGGCCGGGTCCACGGCTTTCCGCTATGGCCCGCAGTGGCCGCGGTCGATCACGAAGCGAGTACTCCGATACTGGAAGCGGCGCTGGACTGGCTCGCCGCGAACCTACGCTGGTTCGATCCAGCACAGTGGGATCGTTTTCTGCCGGCCCGGCAGTTCCCAGAGGGCGCTGCGCTCGAACTGCTCGTGCTGTGCCGTGTGCTGTGTCGTGGGCGATGGCGCGATCACCCGCTCGTCGACGGCGCGACCGGGCTGGCGCGCACGCTGGTGGAAGCGGCCGCCTTCCACGACGCACTGGGGCGTGCGGACGACAAGTTCACGTATCGCGCCTACTTGGTGGCCTTGCTCGCTGACCTCGGCTTCCCGATACCAAGTGCTGCGCAACGGGTGCGCACGGTACTCGAAACGGGATGCGGTGGCCGGGACGGCGCTTGGCACCCGCCGCTGTCCCGTCTGGAGCTGCGGTATGCGCTCGAGCTCGGCCGGTTCCCGCATACTCTGCCGCCGATGGACGAGTTGGTCGGGGCGACCATTGCCGCCGCGGAGCCCGACCCGATCTGGCTGCGCGACGACGAGGTCTACGCGCTCACCCACGTTGTCTTCTATGCCACGGATTTCGCAGCGCGGCCGCTGCGTACCGCACCGGCGCTCGTAGCCACGATGCGGACCCTGCTGGGGACTTATCTCGCGGCCGGGGACATGGATTTGGCGGGCGAGCTGATGCTGTGCCTATTGGCGGTCACGCAGGACGACAGCGCGATCACCGCGCACGGATGGCAAACGCTGACTCGCCGCAGGCTGGCCGACGGTGCGGTGCCGGGTCCCCTGTTCGACCCGATCCGACTGTCGGGACTGAGCGGCCCGGTCGCCGAGGCATACACGTTCGGAACATGCCATCACACGACAATGGTTGCGGCGATGGCCGCAGCGGAGCGAGAACGGCATCGTGCACGATGAGATCCACTGATTCCGGTCCGGCGCTCGCCGACCGGTCTTTGGCGGCTGCGCGGAAGTGGTTGGCGGCCGAGACGTCAAGGGAGCATCCGGCCGCCCGAACACCGGAGCGCAACGCGCAACGGTCCGGTTCGCCGCCTCGAGAACCGCTGACCATGTTGTGCTCCGATCCGACGCGCTGGCGTGCGCTGGCCGCGGTCGACGCCGCAGCTGCCTCGGGCGCATCCGCGGCCGAATGGGCCGCCGTCCTGGACTCACTTCTGGTGCTGGCGATCCGCCGCTACGACCTCGACGCGCTTGCCACCTTGCTGCTGGGCTGCGCCGAGTTCGGACTGACCCAGCAGCCGATTCCCGCGCGGGCAGTGGGCTTCCTGCTAGCGCAGCAACAGGTCGACGGCGGATTCGGATTCGTGCCCGGGACCGAGGAGCCCGCCGACACGGCGATCCGAATCGCCCTCACCCGGCGTTGCGTGCAAGTGCTTCAGCGGATCTGCGAACCGCACGATTCGAGGATGCGGAAGAACCCCTCCTCGAGATCACCGTCGCCCGCGATCCCCTGAACGGTGCCCTCGTAGCGCGTCTTTCCGGCGACCAGAACGGCGACCCGGTCACACACCTGAGCGATCTCCGACAACTGGTGGCTCGATATGAAGACCGTTGTTCCGTTGGCGGCCAGAGTACGAATGAGTTCCCGCATCTCTCGGATGCCCACCGGGTCGAGGCCGTTGGTCGGCTCATCGAGCAGTAGGAGTTTCGGTCGCGCCAGCAAAGCGATCGCGATACCCAGACGCCAGCGCATTCCGAGGGAGTATGCCTGCACCTTGCGGGTTCGGACCTCGGTCAACTGCACGACGGCCAAGGTCTCCTCGATCCACTCCTCGGGCACACCGCGCAGTCGGGCGTGAATGCGCAGATGCGTCACCGCGTCCAGTTTCGGCCACAATCCCGGTGTCTCGATCAATGCGCCGACATCGACCAGCAGCGTCCGATCATAGGGTCGGCCGAACAACTGGATGACGCCGCTGGTCGGCCGCTGAAGCCCCAGAACGGTTTTCATCAAGGTGGACTTGCCCGCGCCGTTCGGGCCGAGCAGCCCGTAGACCTCTCCCGTGCGGACCGACAGATCGACGCCGTCGAGAGCGTGGTGTTTTCCGTAGTGCTTGTGCAGCTGCGCCACTTCCAAAGCAAACACGGTCAGATCTCCTTGCGCGTCATGTGGAGCGAGCCAAGAGCCAGAACCAGCACCGCGAGTCCGATCGAGAGCGCGATGGCCGGCAGTATGACACCGTGGTCCCGGACCGGACTGTCGGCCGGTAGGGGAACGCCGTTGGGGCCGATCCCGGCCAAGGGCAGGATCACGCGCATGGGCCAGGCGAACGGCACCGCCATCCACCAGCTCTTGTCCGCGATGAGCATGCCCGACATCATGCCGACGACACCGGTCGTGATGGTGGGGCCCAGGCCCCAAACCACCGAGACGACCAGGGCCACTGCCGCGGTACCGAGCCCGGCCAGCCAAGGCAGGTAGGACGCGGCGACGATAGTCGCGACGCTGGTCCCGAACCGGCCGCTCAATGCTGCCCCGACGCTGAGCAGCAACGCGAGCAGCGTAGTGGACACCGCGGTCAGCGCGGCCAGCCCGAGATACTTGGCGAGCAGGTACTTGTTGCGCGGCACCGCGTACGAGAAGAGCAACCGCCAGGCGTCCTGATCAGCTCGCACCGAGAGGGCGGCCAGCAATGCGGCCGTCATGGGGATCAGGACGCCCCAGCCTTCGAGAACCACGTCGCGAAACACCGTCCAGGTATGGCCCGACCGGCCTTCTGGCGATGCCAACGACATGGGATACAGCGGAACGGTGATGATGACAGGTACCAGGATGGCGAACCAGCCGATGAAGCCGCGACGCATCCTCGCCAGTTCTGTCGCGGTGACGTCCCACAAACTCGGCTGGTCTCGCCGTGGGCGAAGGTCGGGCCCGTAGCGTGCCACGGTGGCGGCCATATCTCTCCTCGAGTCGTTCGGTTCCATCGAGGTTGTAGCTGTCGAACGCGATGCGGTTCACGTCCGGCGCGACCGGGTCACTCGCCTTCCCCCGCGCGGGCCCTCCTCTTCAACGCCGCGCCGAGCTGGACGTCCGCGTTCAGCAACTCGATGCCGATGAGTTCGCCGTCGTCGCCGAAGTCGAGGGCGGCGACGATCTCGCCGCTGTCCTCGTCGCGTACGCGCAGGGTGCGGGCAGCGTGGCGCGGCCCCTTGTTGTTCTGCCGAAGCGCAAGATAGGCGATGTTGTGCTGTTCGTCCCAGGTCAGGTAGTCGAGATAGTCGAGTTGCATATCGTATTCCTTGTCGTCGTTACTTCTGGAAAAGCAAAATTCAGGTGGCGCTTCGTCACAGAACGACTCGCTGCTCTGGTGGAAGGAACAGTCGATCTCGCGGTGTGACGTCGAAGGCCGAGTAGAACTCCGATACATTGCGGACAACTTGGTTGGCTCGGAACTCACTCGGTGCGTGGCTGTTCGCGGCCAGCGCCGCGGCGGCGAACTGTTGTGTCTGTTTTACCCGCCAGCACCGCGCCCACGATAAGAACAGTGTGCGAAAGTCCGGCACGGTGCCCCGGCGGAGCGCGGCCCGTCGGTAGGCGGCGACCGCCACCTGGAGACCGCGCAGATCCGCCATGTTCTCGCTGACGGTCAGCCGCCCGTTCACCCGGTGTGTGGCATCGAAACCCTCGGGAACGAGGCTGTCGTACTGATCGACCAATTGCTTGGTCCTAGCGTCGAACGCGGCGCGGTCCTCGGCAGTCCACCACTCGCGCAGCCTGCCGTCACCGTCGTATCGAGCGCCTTGGTCATCGAAGGCATGGCCGATCTCGTGCCCGATGATCGCACCGATCGCGCCGTAGTTGACCGCCGGATCCGCGTCCTTGTCGAAGTATGGCGCCTGCAGGAAGGCGGCGGGAAAGACGGCTTGGTTCGTCGATCGGTTGTAGAAGGCATTGACGGTTTGCGCGGTGGTTGTCCAGTCGCCCTTGTCGACCGCAGTGGCAAGTCGGTCGAACTCCCGCCGCCTGGCGAGATCGCGGATGCTGCGCAGCGAATCTATCAACTTGTCCGGATCGACCGACGCGCCCGCACAGTCCGGTCGGTGCCGCGGGGAGCCGATCATCATCGTGATCTTGTCGAGTTTGGCGACGGCGGCCGAACGCGTGGACTGCGACATCCATAGCGAGTCGAGCAATGCTACACGGTAGACCGCGAACAGATCGTCGACCAGCTCGCGCAGCGCGGCCTCGGCCGCGGCCGAAAAATGCTTCGCCACATAGAGTTTTTCCAGCTGGTCGCCTAACTCGGCGTTCACCGTGGCGACCGCTCGTTGCCAGGGTTCGGCCGGCCGGCCCGCACCGCCGAGGAACTTGCGGCGAAACTCGAAATTGACGTCGGAGATTCCGGAGGGCAGGAAACGAGAGAACTCCTGGAGCAGACTCAATCGTAGGTAGTCACGCCAGTGCGCGATATCCGTATCGGCCCACAGCCGGCCGACCGCGGTGATGAAGTCGGGCTGCCGCACCACGACATGGGCGAACAGTTCCGGTGGCCGCGACGTTCGTCCGGCGCGCCACGCGTCGAAGTCGAAATCATCTGCCAGACCGCATACTTCGGACCAGCGCATCGGGTTGTAGGTAGCCGTGGCGTCCTGGTCTCGCACCGCGTCCCAGTGAGCGACGGCGAGCTGCCGCTCGAGTTCGAACACTCGGTCGGACATGCCCGCCGGATCCGCGAAATTCGCGACGGCCGCGACTCGCGCCAAGAATGCCCGGTACGCGTCACGGTGCGCGCCGAGATCGGAGTTCCGGTAGTACCGGCTGTCCATCCCGAGACCGGACTGCGCGAGGGTGGCGACATATCGGCGGGCATCCCTGGCATCGATGTCGACATACAGAGAGATGACTCCCGGAATCGGCAGCATGCCCATGACGCCGGCCAACTCGGATCTGGACGCGGCCGCGTCGATCGCCGCGAAGAGGTCGGCGAGCGGCGTCGTGCCGAGGCGTTCGACAGCCGCGGTGTTCAGGCAGGCCGCGTACAGGTCGCGCACCTGCTGCTCGGACGTACCGAGCCCGGGTTCGCGGATTTCCTGGATGACGGTCGAGAGTTGTTGTTCGACGCGCCGCATCACTTCGGTTATCGGGCTGCTCACCGATTGATCAGGAGGCAGCCGGTAGTCGCGCAACCACCTCCCGTTGACATGCCGGTAGAGGTCGTCCTGCGGACGGACAGTCTCGTCGAGCCCATCCGGGCCGGGCACGCCGGGTGGTGCGGCCGGACGGCAAGCAGACGGAACAGCCACGGCGGCAACCACTCCGAACGTGCGCAATGCGATACGACGGCTCACTTTTGCGGGCGAATTCGACAGCACCGTCGCTACCGATCAGCCGCGCAGCACGGTGAGCGGAAAGGACACGTCCGCTCGATGTTCCGAACCGACCAATTCTGCCCGGCTGCCCACGCCCAAGGTGTCGTACAGGCTGCGGATGCGTCGATACATCGACCGCTCCGAAAGATAGTTCAGGCGCGCGATCTCGGCGACGGTCATCGACGTGCGCAGCATGCGCAGCAGCCGGGTGTCCGACTCGGTCAGACCATCTCGGCCGGACTGATCCGCGCCGGTGGCCGGTGTAGCGGACCGGCCGCGCAGGCGTTGCCGTGCCGGTTCGTTCGGTTCGCGGCCGGTCACCGCACCGAGCACCGCCGGGAGCGGCTTCCCCGGTGCCGAGCGCGTGCGGTCGAGGAGTTGCGCGCGAACGAGGTCGGCCTGACGCTCGACGGATATCGCGACGTTGATCACGAAGTTGGCGCCGGAGCGTATCGCGGCATAGGTCGAGTAACCACCGACGTCATCGGTGACCGCGACGATGAGCCCCATGGCGTGCCGGGCGCGAACCGACCGCAGGCTTTCGGCTTGGGTTTCACTGTTGACGGGTAGCACGATCGGGGCGCCGCCGGCGTCCCTGCGCATGGCCAGTTGGTCGTAGTCGGCGAACTCCAACTCGAAATGCGGCCCGAACACGCTCCCCCACGACCCATCCGCGGGATCCAGATAGTCACGCAAGCCCGGATGGACGAATGCGACACGCCCGGTTGCTTGTTCGGAATCCCTACTGGTTCGAACGGCGTTCAAGAAAGCCCCCTTCACTTCGCTCAGCGCGCTTTCGCGCGCCTCTTACCTATCCGCCGGCGCTACGCGCAGGACGGGCAGTACTCGAGCCCCCGACCGAGCGGCAAGCCTTCGACCCTGTACCTCGAGTACCGTCACAATAGGCGCGATGGTGCTTCGGCGCAGCCACGCCGGTCGCCGGGACCACCACCACACCGCGGCCCATCGGCCGGATCCTGCGGCCGCGCCGCTGACGCACCACGCTCTTGCAGCGGGCCACCCGGGCTCGTGCCACCGACCGCACGCTGGACGTCACCTTCCACTCCTCGTCTCGCAATCTGCGTCGGATACTTCTCGTCACATGGTTGGACGCGGCGTCGGCGCATTCGGTTCCACCCGTGCGCAAAAGATTGCCCAGGCCTCGCCGAGTCACCCGCAACATGCCCTCTCACCAGCACGATTGGGCTATTCGCGCCCACCATGTGTACTGTTGGAAAAGCCGACGCGGGGTGGAGCAGCTCGGTAGCTCGCTGGGCTCATAACCCAGAGGTCGCAGGTTCAAATCCTGTCCCCGCTACTGCGGAACGGTCCGGAGCACACGCTCCGGGCCGTTTCTCTTTTGCCGGGTCGAGTCGCGACCATGGTCCACGCACAGCGGGTCGTCCGAGCACTACACCTCTTAAACGCCGCGGCTTCCGGATCCGGCGAGGTCTCAGCGATGCACGGAGAGCCGGCGGTCCAGCGAGGTGGTCGGCGAGGATCCGACGCTGAGCGCATCGCGTAGACCCTTGCCGCTGACGTCGGGAACCCCGACAGTCGAAGTGCAGATTCTTTGACTGCTGATGTCGCTTACTCCGACGTGCGCAATCCTACGATACGGTTCGACGCTTGCCTGTTCCGTAGCTCACATCCGAATCTCCGGCAGAATGACCAGCCGTCGATCGCGGTTGCGAATCGGCGGTTAAAAGATGGTTACGGCACCGTCCTGGATTGGTGACGTCCGAGTTGTCATGTCACGATACTTTCGAGTCACCTGGACAAATCATCCCGAAGTGTTTTCCCGCAGGCAACCCCCGGTTCCCATCACCGCACCCGCCTTGTCTCCTTCGGCGTGTTCGTAATGATTCGATCGCCAATGTCGGCCATCTCTGCGTGCAACGACAACAATCTGTGAGGAAAGTTCCGCGTGAGTGATTTCTGGAATGTGAGCTCGTCTTTGGCGTGTCTCAGCGTCGGCATTTCATTGTTCGGCGTCATCGCGTACCTGGCGGGGATACTGGAAGGGGACACCCGGCCGCGCATCGCGTCGTGGGCGGCCTGGTGCACCGCGAACACGGTGTTCGCGGCGGTGGCGTACCTCGAGGGCGGCTATCTGGCCGCAGCCATCAACGCCGCCGCGGCGGCGATGAACGCGGCGGTCATCGTCGTCGGCATCACCCGCGGGTCCGGCCTGCGGCCGGAAGACAATATCGATTGGGCCTGCCTGGTCTCCTCGATCGCATGCGTGCTGGTGACGGTCGGCGTACAGGAAAAGGCATTCGGCGCGCTGTTCGCGATATGCGCCAATCTCATCGCCACAATTCCAACGCTCCGGCATGTATGGTCCAAACCGCACGAGGAAACGTGGCAAACGTTCGCGGCGAACGCACTCGCGAACGGCCTCGGCCTGCTCGGCGTGCTCCTGGTGAGCGGGTTCGAATTCGTTTCGATCGCCGGTCCGATGATTTCCACGGCGGGCAATGCCGGTTTGGTCGCCCTTACCGTCGGTCGTGCTCGATTCGCCGCCGTCGCGGTCGTCCCAGTGAAAGTCGGCTGATCTCGCATGCGATCGGTCACTTCCAATATCGGCGACTGCTTCACCGATCCGGGCGAACTCACCGAGGGACAAGCCCGGCGCGCTCTCGAAATCCACGTCATCTGTTCCTCGCGCTGCCTCGTCCTGCGACGGGCCGAGCGAGTGCTGGGAGTAGATGACCCGACCGACGCGCCACCAGGCGGTCGTTGACCGCCGACCGGCAGGTTGCGCCCGACGCCCGCCTTTCGGCGGACGCGTCGGGCGCAGCCGCGCAGGTACGCCAGCGCGGCGTCTCCTACCGCTATCCTTCGATCTCAGCGACCCGATGACCAGCTGATTCGTTCCGGGCAAGAGTTCTACCGACGCCGCTACGGCCGCGACGCCGAACGCTTGCCACGAAGGCGAAGGAGAGCGCTGTGCGGCGCAGGGCGATGCTCGAGGGGTGTGTGGCGGCGGTTGCCGCACCGATGTTCGCCGCCTGCGGCCTGCTGAAAAGCGACGCGCAACCGGCGGACGAGTTGGCTTTCGACCCGGACGAATTCACGGTGCGGAAGAAGACCGTCGCCACCTTCGAGCGGGACAAGAACGTGACCTACCGGTTCTACGACAGCGTTGTCTACGTGGCGAAACCGGTGAACAAGACGTATCAGAGCTTGAACGTCAGCGTTCCCGTCGAGATCGACGGGAACACCGTCGACGCGAGCAAGGCTCCGATTCTCTTGAGCAACTCCATCGGCGGCTATCTGTCGTCGGCGGCCGAGGGCGGCAAGCCGGACGACGGCGGTGATCGGGACAGGAACCGCGAGCTCGCCCTCGCGGCGGGTTATGTCGTCGTCGAGCCCGGTGCGCGCGGGCGCGACCTGGTCGCCCCGGACGGCACGTACTACGGCGTGGCGCCCGCCGCCATCGTGGATCTCAAGGCCGCGGTCCGATACTTGCGGCACAACTCCGGCCGGGTTCCGGGAAACACCGACCGGATCGTCGCCACCGGGGTCAGCGCGGGCGGCGCGCTGACCGCGCTGCTGGCTGCCTCCGCCGACAACCGGATGTACGACCGGTATCTCGCCGAACTCGGCGCGGCGGACGCGAGCGACGCCGTTTTCGCCGCCGCTTCTTACTGTCCCGTGACCGATCTCGACCACGCGGACATGGCCTACGAGTGGAATTGGGGCGCCAACCCGCTGCGCTCCGGCGAACTGGACGCGACGGCCTCGCGCGAACTGAGCACCGCGTTCGTGGACTATCAGGCATCGTTGGAACTGCAAGGGGCGGACGGATTCGGGCCGATCACGGCCGACAACTACGGCAACTACCTCGTGCGGACCTACCTCGAACCGGCGGCGACCAGGTATTTGACCGCTTTGCAGGACTCCGAGCGTTCGAGCTACCTGGCGGCCAACACGTGGATCACCTGGTCGGGCGACCGGGCGGAGTTCACCTGGCCGAACTTCCTCGCGCACGTGGGCGAGCGGAAGAAGGGCGTGCCCGCGTTCGACGCCTTCGACCTGTCCTCTCCGGAGAACAACCTGTTCGGTGCCGGCACCGTCAAGGCCAGGCACTTCACCCCGTTCAGCCTGCGGCGAGCGACGGGCGACCCGGGCGCGCAACTCGACAGCGACCTGCCCGAGAAGATCAGCATGATGAACCCCATGTTCTTTCTCCGCCAACGCAATCCCGCCCGGGCGAAGCACTGGTGGATTCGCGTCGGCACCAAGGACACCGATGCGTCGCTGACCATCGTGGGCAATCTCGCCGCGAGCCTGGCGAATCTGGGCGACCAGGTCGACGCCGCGATGTATTGGGACGCGGGGCACGGCAGCAACGAGGACGCCGCGGATTTCGTCGCGTGGATCGGCAAGGTGACCGGCTACACCGGCTGAGGCGTTCGCCGACGGGTGGCCTTTCCACGAGCTCGCCGGGTCACAGGTGGCACACCGGACTCGGTTCGCGGCGAAGACCTGCTGAGGCGTTGGTCCCGGCAACGCCCGCGCGGCGCTCCGACCGGCTACCGGCGTCGGAGCCCACTAACAGCGCGGCGGCTCGATGCCGAGCTCCCGCAGACGTTCGATGTAGACCGCCACGCCGGCGAGTTTGATCTCCTCGTATCCGCGCACCACGTCGGCGAGCGCGGCCGCCCGCACGGCGCGGTCGTAGCCCGACCGGTCCAGCCCCTCGGCGAGGTCTGTCACCATCGCGGTGTAGTGAGTGCGCAACTCACGTTCCACGCGTCGCACGTGCGCGTATCCGAACGGGTCGAATCTCGTGCCGCGCAGCCGCTTTCCCTTGGCCAGCAAGCGCAGGGCGAAGTGGCTGCCCGGCCCCATTCCGATCTTGTCCTTCCGTCCCAGCGCACGCAGGACCGGCGGGTGCAGCCGATAGGTGAGGTTCGCCCCCTCGGGTACCTGCGCGGCGACCTCGGCCAGGAACGACGGATCGGTGAGCCGTCGCGCCACCTCGTACTCGTCCTTGTATGCCGTGAACTTGTACAGCCCGCGCGCGACCTGCTCGCTGAACTCGGTACGGTCGGTCACCTCGCGCTCGGCAGCCCAGACTCGTTGCATCGTGGCCACGTAGTCGCGCGCCATCGCAACGCTCTGGAAGCCGATCAGCTCGACGGCCCGCAGCTCGACCAGCCGCCGCGTCTCGCCCGTCGCGGTCAGCTCGTCGAACAGGTCCGCTGGCACCGGTACCGGAGTGCGTTCGGCCGTGCGACGCGTGGTGGCGGCGGCGAACTCCTCCGGCCGAGCTATCGCGACCCGGCCCCAGCGGAAGGCCGCGAGGTTGGCGTCCACGGCCACGCCGTTGATCTCGATGGCCTCCTCGATCGCCGTGCCCGGCAGCCGCAGGCCACCGAGTTCGTAGGCTGCGCCCACCAGGAGGAAGTTCGCGGCGGCAGTGTTGCCGAAAAGCGCCTCCGCGGCGGCGAGAGCATCGAAGGACCGCACCGAGCGCGAGACCTGTTCCAATCGCCGCAGCAACGTCGCCTCGCCGGGGTAGGTGACGGACCGGTCGTAGACCATGTCCCCGGTCGGGGTCTCGCTGGTGGAGGCGACCGAGACGGTCGTCTCGGCGCAGCCGTAGGCCAGGTTCTTGTTGTCGGTGGCGGCCAGCAGGTCGAACGCCACGATGCAGTCGGCCGAGGCCGGGGCCAGCCGGTTGGCCGGCTCCAGCGCCCCGACGGCGAAACGCAGATGCGAGACCACCGGCCCGGCCTTCTGGCTCATGCCGATCTGGTCCAGGCTCGCCACCTCGTACCCGGCGCGCATCGCGGCGGTCGCCAGGACCTGGTTCACGGTGACGATGCCGGTGCCGCCGATACCGGCGAGAAAGACGTTCTGCGTGGTCGTCGGCGGTTCGTGCATCAGGTCCGGCAGCCGCGGCGGCTGCGGCGCGCGAACGGCTCGGCGCGGCTTCCGCGCGGCCGGGTCGGGCAGTTCGACCGTGACGAACGCGGGGCAGTCGCCCTTCAGGCAGCTGTAGTCGGTGTTGCACGAGGTCTGGTCGATCCGCGTCTTTCGCCCGAACTCGGTGTCCACCGGCTGCACCGACAGGCAGTTGCTCTGCACCCCGCAGTCGCCGCAGCCTTCGCACACCGCCTCGTTGACGACCACCCGGGTGCGGCGCACCGGCAGGGCGCCCCGCTTGCGCTGCCGCCGCGCGTCGGCCGCGCAGTGCTGGTCGTAGATCAGCACGGTGACGCCGGGGATCTCGCGCAGTGTGCGTTGCGCTTCGTCGAGGCGGTCGCGGTGCCATAGGAGGGCGCCGGGAGCGAGATCGCGCTTGCGGTAGCGCTCGGGCTCGTCGGCGCAGACGATGATCCGCCGGACGCCCTCGACGGCGAGTTTGTGGGTGAGCATCGGCACCGTGAGCGCGCCCTCGGCGTGCTGCGCGCCGGTCATCGCGACCACATCGTTGTGCAGCAGCTTGAAGGTGATGTTCACGCCAGCGGCGACGCACGCCTGCACGGCGAGCTGGCCGGAGTGGAAATACGTTCCGTCACCGATGTTCTGGAACAGGTGCGGCACGTCCGTGAACGGCGCTTGACCGATCCACTGCGCGCCTTCGCCGCCCATCTGGGTCAGCCCGGTGACCTTGCTGTCGGCGCGGCCGGACATGGTCACCAGGGTGTGGCAGCCGATGCCGCCGCCCGCCAGTGAGCCCTCCGGAACGGCGGTGGAACGATTGTGCGGGCAACCGCTGCAGAAGTAGGCCGCGCGCTTGGCGGGCAGCACCGACAGCGACAGCGGCTGCGGCAGCGGACGTTTCAGTTCGAGGTGCCCGTCGAGCACGCGGCGCAGCGGTGCGGCGACGCGCCCGGAGGTCAGTTCGCCGTCGGCGCCGAACAGCGGGCGGTCCGCCTCGTCACGCTTGCCGAGGATTTCCGGCGCGCCCGCGACCCCGTACAGGATGTCGCGGATCTGGGTTTCGATGAAGGCGGTCTTGTCCTCGACGACGATCAGCTGGTCGAGCCCGGCGGCGAACTCGCCGACCCGGTCGGGTGCGAGGGGAAACGGCATTCCGATGCGCAGCAGGCGGATCCCCGCGCTGTACAGCGCTTCGTCGTCGGCGCCGAGGTCGATCAGCGCTTGGCGGACCGCGTCGAAGGTGGTCCCGGTGGCGGCGATGCCGATCGTGGCGCGGGCCGGGTTCACCTCGATCACGTCCAGACCGTTGCGCGTGCTGTAGGCGCGCACCATCTCCCAGCGGGGACCGTAGAGGTCCGCTTCGGCGAGCAAGCTGTCGGCGGGCGCGGCCATCGGACGCTGCCGGTAGTGGAACCGCTGACCTTCCCAGTCGATTTCGGGCACCACGATGTCGATGTCACCAACCGAACCGTCCACGGTCCACGCGCCGTCGGCGACGTCGGCGACGATCTTCAGCGCCACGAGGCAACCCGAGGCGCGCGACAGGGCGACGCCGTGCAGGCCCATGGTGATGATCTCGCGGGCGTTGCGCGGGAACAGCACCGGAATGTTCATCGCGGCCAAGGAGCGCTCGCTCACCGCGGGCACGGTGGAGGACTTGGCCGCCGGATCGTCGCCGACCAGCAGCAGGACGCCGCCGCGCGGATGCACGCCGTACATGTTGGCGTGGCGCAGCGCGTCGGTCGCGCGGTCCAGGCCGGGGCCTTTGCCGTACCAGACACCGACGACGCCGTCGTGGGTCGCCGCGCCCGCGGGCAGCTCCGCCTGGCTGCCCCACACGGAGGTCGCGGCCAGTTCCTCGTTCAATCCAGGGACGAACGAGATGTCGTGCTCGGCGAGCACCTCCGGCATGCCGGACAGCATCTTGTCGACGCCGCCGAGCGGACTGCCCTGGTACCCGGACACGAACGTGCCCACTCGCCGCCCGGCGCGCAGATCACGCACATGCTGCTCCACCAGCTGCCGCGCGATGGCCTGCACGCCGGTGAGGACAACGGTCCCCGAGCCGACGCGGTAACGGTCGGCGAGGTCGTAGGGAGCTGCGATCAGATCGCGGTCGGCGAGCTCGGTCATCCGGATCCACCCGTCCGCTCGGCGCCGATCCGGCGCTTCGCATTGTTGAGCACTTGGTGCCGATATCGTGTATCCGAAGATCTGAACGCACAACCTTTGAATACTAGGTTGAGCAATCTGCTCAATTCGACGTGTCATAGATGGGCACCGGCTAAGCACTGTGCGAGGTCGCTGTGACGACGCGCACACTCTCGCGTCGAGGCGTCCGGTCATTTCCGCGAGCCGCACCGGTGCCACACCGCGCATCCTCCGCCGCGCCCGCGCCTACCTGTGTGAAGGTGGAGAGGTGGCACTGCGCATGATGGGTACGGCGATCGTCGCCGCCATCACGTTCGGAACGCTGACCGCGTGCGGGCAGCAGGCGGACCCGGCCGTGCCCGCCACTCCGGAGCGCACCGCGGAAGCGGCGGCGGGGATGCGGGCCGATCCGGGTCCCCGGCGATACGCGGGCGGGACGATGGTCGTCATCCCGCATGCCGCGGACCTGGAATCCAGTTCCGCCTTACCCTTCTCGGAGTACGACGTCGAGGACGGGACGGACAAGCTCGGGATCCACATCCCCGGCCCGGTCGGCTGCCCGAGCATAGGATTCACCGCGCGGGTGGAGGAATCGGCCGACCTGGTGAGCGTGCGATTGATCCATGGCCTGCATCGCGGCATGCCGCCGTGTCAGGGCGCGAACCCGGAGCAGAAGCGCGAGTACGGCGTGGTCGTCGTCGACCTGCAACGCCCGCTGGGCGGACGGGCGGTGCTCAGCTTCACATGAGCCGGATCAGCGCGCGACCGGGTAGGCCACCTCCGTTAGTGATCTTGTCGAATGGCGGGCCGCGGGCTTTGTGACTTGTCCGGTTCGCCTGTTCCGAAGCGGCGTCCGGAGAATGTCGGGCGCTATCTTCGCAGCGGATGGTGCCGCCTTCGCGGCTACCGGCGGTCCCGGAGTCGAAGGAGGTGCGGCAGTCCGCCATGATCGACTCAGGGTGCCCACGGCGGCGGTTCCTTCTGCTCCGCCCCGCAGTGAAGGTTCGCTGCGGTTCTCGTGTAGTGCCGGTGCGTCCGAAGCACCGACGTCGCGGCGTGCCCGCGGGGCGGTGGGTCGGTGACGGCTGACTTTCGAAGGAAACCCGTGTCCAGAGTTCCGTTCAGGATCGCGATCTTGCTGGTGAGCATCGTCTCGCTCGGCCTGCTCGGCCTGCCCGCTACTGCGCAACCCCTCTATCCCACTCCCGATCCCGATCCCTTCTACACCGCGCCGCCCGACCTGGGGGCGCTCACCCCGGGCGACGTCGTACGGAGCCGCAGGATCGACACCGGTATGTATGTCGGGACCGAGGGCTGGCAAGTCGCGTTCCGCTCCACCAATTCGCAGGGCAAGCCCGTCATGGGCATCACAACGGTCCTGATGCCCGCCGGGGTGAAGAATCCGCCGCTGGTCTCCTACCAGGCGCTGATCAATTCCCTCGGCACCCAGTGCAATCCGTCGCGCTCGCTGTTCAACGGCGAACTACAGGACGCGGTCGGCGCGATGTTGCCCATCGGACGCGGATGGGCGATCTCGCTGCCGGACTATCTGGGCCCCACCTCCGCCTACGGCGCCGCGCGCCTGGCCGGAATGATGACCCTCGACAGCGTGAAGGCCGTCCGCAAGGTCGCCGAACTGGGGCTGTCCGACTCCCCCGTCGCCATCGCGGGCTACTCCGGCGGCGGCATGGCCACCGCGTGGGCCGCCGCCATGCAACCCACCTACGCGCCGGATCTGAAACTCACCACCGCCGTGGCCGGTGGCATCCCCGCCGACCTGGAGGAGATGGCGATGGCGCTCGGCTTCGAGCCGCACCCCGGATTCGGCCTCGCATTCGCCGCCGCCATGGGGCTGGAGCGGGAGTACCCGGACCGGCTGCCGATCTCCGATCAGCTCAACGAGAACGGTTTGTGGTTCCGGGAATTCACCCACGACGCCTGCCGCCGATTCCTGCTCTTCCACGGCGCCTTCCGCAGCGCGGAGCAGATGGCGGCGTCCAAGAGCCTGATGGACAGCCCGGAGGCGCACGCCGTCCTGCGGGAGAACAGCCTGAAGTACTTCGACGGCGTTCCGACTGTGCCGACCTACATGTGGCAGGGCCGCTTCGACACCCTCACCTTCTACAACCCGGTCGCCGAGGTCGCCGACCGGTACTGCAAGGCGGGTGCGCGGTTGACGTTCCATACCGTCGACATCTCCGAGCACCTGACCGCGGCCGCCGCCGGATTCGCGGACGCGTGGAACTACGTCGAGGCCAGGTTCCGCGGCGAACCCGCACCGACCAGCTGCTGAACCCAGAAGACAAGCGGGCCCGGGAGTGCTTCTCCCGGGCCCGCTTTTCGTTGCATCAGCTGATGGAACGCACCTCTTTCTCGTACTGCGCGCGGACCTTCTCGTCGGCCGGGTGCAACGCGCGATCCCCGTCGAACAGGCCCCGGATCAGGCGCACCGCGCGTTCCGGCGCGGCCGCCAATGCGATGTCGAGCGGGCCGAGGTAATTCGGCACGGCCACCTCGGCTTTGCGGGTGACGCAGGTGCGCACGATCGCGCCGGCGACGTCTTCCAGGTCGACGGTCGGCATGCCGTGGCCGAGTGTCAATCCCGAGGAAAGGCGGGTTCGCACGGCCGACGGCAGGACGCAGCTGACACTGACGCCATGCCCGGCGAATTCCAGGCGGGTCGCCGCCGAGAGACCGACCGCGGCGAACTTGCTCGCGTTGTACACGGCCAGCCCCGGAATCGGGACCTTGCCCGCCAGCGAGGCGACGTTGACGACATGGCCGCGACCACGCTCGATCATGCCCGGCGCGACGGCGCGCATGCCGTGGATGAGACCCCAGACGTTGATATCCAGCGTGGCCTGACCGACCACGTCCGGTTCGTCCAGGAACGCGCCCGCAGGCATGACACCGGCGTTGTTGACCAGCACGTCGATTCCGCCGACCGCAGCGGTCACCGCGTCCCATTGCCCGCGCGAACGCACGTCGAGTTCGAACGCGCTCGCCCCGATCGCGGCGGCCGTCTCCTCGGCGGCGGGTTTGTCCACGTCGGCGATTACGACCCGGGATCCTTTCGCGGCGAATAATTCCGCGGTGGCCCGGCCGATTCCCCGCCCGCCTCCGGTGATCAGGACTGTCGCCTCGCGCAGGTCGATCGCGGGGTAACCGGATCCGAGGATTCTCATACGAATGCTCCTTGTTCGAGCGTGCGACGGGTACTGCGCAGGCCGTGTTCGAAGGTGGCGAGACGGCGGCGGCCGTCCATGAAGTTCGGTCCCGTCACCGCGAGGTCATCGGCGGTCGCGCCAACGAACAGCACCTTCGTGCCCGCGGCGCGCAGTCGTGCGATCTCGGTGCGGAGCTTGTCGCTCATCCGGTTGCGCAGCTGCCGTTCCAGCAGGTGCCCAGGGCCGGTCGCCGGGATCCGGGCCGCGGAGGCCATCGGAGCCAGCACGAGGAGTTCGTCCAAGTTCTCGGCGACGAGCAGGTCCACCGAGGCCGTGGAGCCCGCGCCGCCGTCGACGAAGCGGCGGCCCCCGATGGTGACCGGAGGGAACCAGCCGGGCACAGCCCACGATGCCCGCAGTGCCGCGCCGATGGTCGCGGCGGGCGCACCGGGCGCGCCGAACGCGACGCGCTCGCCCGTCGCGTAGTCCATCGCCACCAGCCGGGTCGCCGGATGCGGCACCCAGTCGCGGCCGGGGTTCAGTCGTTCGGCCAGCCGTTGCAGCCAGCCCGGGTCGCCACCGCCGACCGGCAGCAGTCCGCTGCCCGCGGCCAACAGCGCCTGGCCCGGCTCCTGGCGACGCAGCGGCAGTCGGGGCGAGCCGAGCCGCGGGCGCGGCAGCGGCGGAAACCGGCCTGGCTCGGCGGCGCGGTGCTCGCGCAGGATCGGGTCGGTCGCGGTGCCGCGCTGCAACGCGACCAGGTCGTCCACCGAAACGCCACTGCCGAGCATCGTCACCGTCTCCGCACCCGCCGACGTGCCGAGCAGCACGTCCGCCTCGCGCGGATCCCAGTCGAGCACGTCCCGGGCGGCGACGAGGGCGGCGACGATCCAGGCCGCCCCCACGGTGCCACCGCATCCGATGGCCAGGCCGCGCCGCTGCGACCCTTTGTTGTTACTCATAGTCTCAGACACTAGCCCGGCTCGGCCCGAAAGCCACCCCCTCGAGCGGTCGGTATCCCGGCTCAGGCCGTGAAGTGCAGCGTCCATTCGCCGCGATAGTGCAGGCGGGTGACGCTGCCGGGCGGGATATCGATGCGCCAGAACGACTTCGGTGGAGCGTCCAGCGTCACCAGCAGCGCGGCCCGGACGACCGCCGGGTGGGTGACCGCGATCGTGGACACCGACCGCGCGGCGACCTCGGCCATCCAGAGCCTGGTCCGTTCGATCACGTCCAGCACGGACTCGCCGCCGTGCCCGCGGAACGCCGGGTCGGTCAACCAGGCGTACAGCTCATCCTGGGGCACCGACATAAGTTCGCCGCCGCGCCACGCGCCCGCGTCCAGGTCGCGCAGCCGGTTGTCCTCCTCATCCGGCAGCAGCCCCAGCAACGCGGCGGTCTCCACCGTCCGGCGTTCCGGGCCGGTGAGCACGCGCGCGGCGGTGAGCGGCCCGCATCCGGCCACCGCCCGCCTGCCCGCCTCGGTGAGCGATTCGTCCACCGGGAACCGTGCCTTCCGCATCGCCTCGGTCATCCCATGGCTGACCAGGTCGAGTCTGAGCACTTTTTGCACCTGTCGAAGCGTACGGCCCGGCGTCGACGGCCGTTGTTCGATTGCTCCCGCTTCGCTCGTGAAACGGTACGGGCGTGCTTGTCGGTGGGCCGGTGCACACTTGAATCCATGGCCCCGTTCTCCCGCGCGACCCAGGAGTGGTTCGACGGCGCGTTCCCCGCGCCGACCTCCGCTCAGCTGGGCGCGTGGAAGGCGATCGCGGCGGGCGAGCACACTCTGGTCGTCGCGCCCACGGGGTCCGGCAAGACGCTCTCGGCGTTCCTGTGGGCGATAGACCAGCTGGCCGGCCGGGAACGGCGGCCGGAGCGGGCAGGCACTTCCGTGCTGTACGTGTCCCCGCTGAAGGCGCTGGCGGTGGACGTGGAACGCAATCTGCGAGCGCCGCTGGTCGGCGTCACGCAGACGGCGAAACGCCTGGGACTGGAGCCGCCGGAGATCACCGTCGGGGTCCGTTCCGGCGACACCAGCGCGTCCGATCGGCGGTCCATGCTGCGCACCCCGCCGGACATCCTGATCACCACGCCGGAGTCGCTGTTCCTCATGCTCACCTCGGCGGCCCGCGAGACGCTGCGGGACGTGCGCACGGTGATCGTGGACGAGGTGCACGCGATCGCCGGTTCCAAGCGCGGTTCGCACCTGGCGCTGTCGCTGGCCCGGCTGGATCTGCTGACCGAGCGGCCCGCCCAGCGCATCGGGCTGTCGGCGACCGTCCGGCCGCCGGAGGAAGTCGGCCGGTTCCTGGTCGGCAACGCGCCGATCACCCTGGTCGCGCCGCCCGCGCCCAAGACGTTCGACCTGTCGGTGCGCGTGCCGGTGGCGGACATGACCGAGCCCGGCGACTCCGACCAGCCTGGATCGATCTGGCCCCACGTGGACGAGGCGATCGTCGAACTCGTGCTGGAGCACCGGTCCTCGATCGTGTTCGCGAACTCCCGCAGGCTGGCCGAGCGGCTCACCGCCCGGCTGAACGAGGCCTACGCGGCGCGGCTGGGCGAGCCGGTGGAGACCGAGCACAAGCCGCCCGCCCAGCTCGGCCCGTCCACCGAGGTGATCCACGGCGCGGGGCCCCTGCTGGCGCGCGCGCACCACGGTTCGGTCAGCAAGGAGCAGCGAGCGCTGATCGAAGACGATCTCAAGAGCGGGCGGCTGCGCTGCGTCGTCGCGACCAGCAGCCTGGAACTCGGCATCGACATGGGCGCGGTCGACCTGGTGGTCCAGGTGGAGGCGCCGCCCTCGGTGGCCAGCGGATTGCAGCGGATCGGGCGGGCCGGGCACCAGGTCGGCGAGATCTCCCGCGGGGTGATCTTCCCCAAACACCGCACCGACGTCATCCATTGCGCGGTGGCGTCGCGGCGGATGACGGCCGGACAGATCGAGGCGATCCAGATCCCGGCGCATCCGTTGGACATCCTCGCGCAGCAGACCGTCGCCGCGTGCGCGCTGGACCCGATCGACGTCGACGCGTGGTTCGACGTCGTGCGCGGCACCGGCAGCTACGCGTCGCTGCCGCGCTCGGCCTACGAATCGGTGCTGGACCTGCTCTCGGGGCGGTATCCGTCCGACGAGTTCGCCGAACTGCGTCCCCGGCTGGTCTGGGATCGCGACGCGGGCACGCTCACCGGGCGGCCCGGCGCGCAACGGCTGGCCGTGACCTCGGGCGGAGCGATCCCCGATCGCGGCATGTTCGCGGTGTACATGGTGGGCGAGAAAGCCTCCCGGGTCGGGGAACTCGACGAGGAGATGGTCTACGAGTCCCGGGTCGGCGACGTGTTCGCGCTCGGGGCGACGAGCTGGCGGATCGAGGAGATCACCTTCGATCGAGTGCTGGTGACGCCCGCGTTCGGACAGCCGGGGCGGTTGCCGTTCTGGCACGGCGACGGGCTCGGTCGGCCCGCCGAACTCGGCGCTGCGCTCGGTGAATTCGTGCGCACGGTCGCACAGGACCTCGCCGCCGAGGCGTCCACGGGTACCGGGAAGACCGCACGGCGCGATGCCGGAACACCTCCGAAGGCGTCGAAACAGACTCGCGCGCAGGCGGATTCGATACCCAACGGCACGGGTCGCACGCCCGCGGTACCGGAGCGCGTCGCGGATATCATGCTTTCCGCCGGTCTCGACGACAACGCGACCGCCAACCTGCTCACACTCTTGGACGAACAGCGCACCGCGACCGGACATCTGCCCACCGACCGCACGCTGGTGGTGGAGCGGTTCCGCGACGAACTAGGCGACTGGCGGCTGGTGCTGCACTCCCCCTACGGTCTTCCGGTCCACGCCCCCTGGGCGCTGGCCATCGGGGCGCGGCTGCGCGAACGGTTCGGTGTGGACGCCGCGCCGAACGCCTCCGACGACGGCATCGTCGTGCGGCTGCCCGATACCACCGACGATCCGCCCGGCGCCGAACTGTTCGTCTTCGAGTCCGACGAGATCGATGACATCGTCACCGAGCAGGTGGGCGGCTCGGCGCTGTTCGCCTCGAGGTTCCGCGAGTGCGCCGCCCGCGCATTGTTGCTGCCGCGCCGCGACCCGGGCAAGCGAGCGCCGCTGTGGCAGCAGCGGCAGCGCTCGGCCCAGTTGCTGGACGTCGCGCGCAAGTTCCCCGAATTCCCGATCCTGTTGGAGACGGTGCGCGAATGCCTGCGCGACGTCTACGACCTGCCGTCGCTGCGCGACCTGCTCGGACAGGTGGGGCGGCGCCGGATACGGCTGGTCGAGGTGGAGACCGCGACGCCGTCACCGTTCGCCAACGCCCTGCTGTTCGACTACATCGGGCAGTTCATGTACGACGGCGACAGCCCGCTGGCCGAGCGGCGCGCCGCCGCGCTCTCGCTCGATTCCGGTCTGCTCGCCGAGTTGCTCGGCCGGGTCGAGCTGCGCGAACTGCTCGACGCCGCGGTCATCGAGCAAACCGAGCGAGAACTGCAGCGGCTCACTCCGGAGCGGCACGCGCGCGACGCCGAGGGCTTGGCGGATCTGTTGCGGCTGCTCGGGCCGCTCACCGCCGCCGAAGCCGCCGAGCGCTCCGACGAGGATCCCGTCGCCTGGTTCGAGAGCCTCGTGTCCGCACGCCGTGCGCTGGAGGTCTCCTTCGCGGGGCGCAGCTGGTGGGTCGCGGTGGAGGACGCGGCCCGGCTGCGCGACGCGCTCGGGGTTCCGCTGCCGATCGGCACACCATCGGCGTTCATCGAGCCGGTGGCCGATCCGCTCGGCGATCTGGTCGGCCGCTACGCCCGCACACACGGCCCGTTCGGCACGGAGGCGGTGGCAGCCCGGTTCGGGCTCGGCACCGCGGTCGCCGCCACCGCACTACACCGGCTCGCCATCGAAAAACGGGTGGTCGAGGGGGAGTTCACGCCCGGAGCCGCCGGGGCGGAGTGGTGCGACGCGCAGGTGCTGCGCCGGCTGCGCCGCAGATCGCTCGCCGCCGCCAGGCACGAGGTCGAGCCGGTCTCGACCGCAGCGTTCGGGCGCTTTCTCCCGTCCTGGCAGCACGTCGGCAGCGGCGAACTGCGCGGCGTCGACGGCGTGGCGGCCGTCGTGGAACAGCTCGCGGGCGTGCCGATCCCGGCGTCCGCCTGGGAATCGCTCGTCCTGCCCGCGCGGGTGCGTGATTACACCCCGGCCATGCTCGACGAGCTCATGGCGACGGGTGAGGTGATCTGGTCCGGGCACGGCGCCATCACCGCCAAGGACGGCTGGATCGCCCTGCATCCGGCCGAGCAGGCGCCGTTCACCCTCGCGCCGCCGGACGAGGTCGATCTCACCGATGTCCAATTACGCCTGCTCGCCGCGCTCGGCGCGACCTTCGTGCCATGGACGCCACCCGGCCCCGCGGAAACCGTGCCGGATCGACCGCCCGTGCCGTTGGACGAGCCGGATCCGCCGACCGGCAGTGCGTCCGACGGTCACGGCGCGCGCAGGCGATCCGCCGAGACGGCCGGTGGCGCCACACCGAACGAGTCGGACAACGGCCGACGTGGCCGACGATCACCGGTCGGCTCGGAAGACGCGGCCGGTGCGGGACATTCGATCTCCGGCGCTCCCGCGGAACGACTGATACCCGTGCCGCAGGGCGGCGGCGCGTACTTCTTCCGGCAACTCTCGGACGCCACCGGCCTGCTCGACGACACCGCTGCGGCCGCAGCACTGTGGGAATTGGTTTGGGCCGGAATGGTTTCCGGTGACACGTTCGCGCCGGTACGGGCGTTGCTTTCCGGCACGGCCCGGACCACGACGGCCCACCGCACGCCCCGCCGCGCCCCGCGAGGACGGGCCTACCTGCCCCGGCCGAGCATGCCCACCCGTTCCGGCCCGCCCTCGGTCGCCGGGAGATGGTCTTTGCTCCCGGAGCGAGTCTCGGACAACACGCTGCGCGCCCACGCGACCGCGGACCTGCTCCTGGAGCGGTACGGCGTGCTGACCAGGGGCTCGGTGCAGAACGAGGGCGTGCCGGGCGGGTTCGCGCTGATGTACCGGGTGCTCACGGAGTTCGAGGACCGAGGACGCTGCCGCCGCGGTTATTTCGTCGATTCGCTGGGCGGCGCGCAGTTCTCCACCACCGACGTGGTGGACCGGCTGCGCTCCTTCGACCCGGAACGCGCCCGTCCCGAGTCCAGGGAGCCGACCGGCACGGTACTGGCACTGGCCGCGTCCGATCCGGCGAACCCATACGGCGCCGCTCTGGCTTGGCCGAAGAGCGACGTGGAGGGCGGGCATCGCCCCGGACGCAAAGCCGGAGCGCTCGTCGTGCTCGTCGACGGTGAACTGGTGCTATATCTGGAGCGGGGCGGCAAGACCCTGCTCACCTTCACCGAGGACCCCGGCGCCCGCCGCGCCGCCGCCGCGGCGCTCGCCGGCCTGGTCCACCGCCGCCGGGTGGACTCGCTGGTCATCGACCGGGTCAACGGAGACACCGTGCATGGCAACACGTTCGCCGGGTTCCTCACCGAAGCCGGCTTCTCCGCCACCCCCCGCGGCCTGCGCCTCCGGAGCCGCCCGTGAGCCCGCGATTCCGCGCCGACTCGGCGGAGCTGCCGTATGCCTGAGGGGGACACCGTCTTTCTCGCCGCGAAACGGCTTCGCACCGCGCTGGAGGGCAAAGAACTGACGCGCAGCGACTTCCGCGTACCGCGATACGCGACGGTGGATCTGCGCGGACAGGTGATCGAAAGCGTCGGCAGTTACGGAAAACACCTGTTCATCCGCACGCCCACCGTGAGCGTTCACACCCACCTGAAGATGGAGGGCAGCTGGCGCGTGTTCCACTGCGGACAGCGCTGGACGAAACCGCGCGTCGCCGCACGAGTCGTCTTGAGCACCGCGGACGTCGAAGCCGTCGGGTTCTCCTTGGGCACCGTCGAGGTCGTGCGGGTGGGCGACGAGCACCGCATCGTCGACCATCTCGGACCCGATCTGCTGGGCCCGGATTGGGATGCGGCGGAAGCCGTCCGGCGATTGGCGCGGTATCCGGATCAACCCATCGGCGTCGCGCTGCTGGATCAGCGCAATCTCGCCGGTATCGGGAACATCTTCCGCAGCGAGGTGTGTTTCCTGCGCCGCGTCCACCCCGCGACCAGGGTCGGCGACGTCCCGGACCTGTTGGCCATGGTCAACGAAGCACACCGCATCCTCGCCGAATCGGTGGCCAAGCCGCCGCGGCGCGCTCTGGCCTACGGCCGAACACACCGTCCGTGCCAGCGCTGCGGCACCCCACTCGTCGCCGACCTACTCGGTGACACCGCACCGGATCACGACCGCGTGGTGCAGCGAGAGCGGGGCATCTTCTTCTGCCCTCGATGTCAGCCCATCCCGGCCGATTGATCCGATGCCGCGAGTCCCGGTTTCCGGCACGGCGATCCGCCACGCCGCGCGGTAATTCGCTGTCTTACAGCCGATATCGGCCGACAACTCTTGACGAGCACTTCCCGCCCACCTAACTTACAATTTGTCAGTTATGGCGGGAGGCAGCATGGGCGACCGACGGCGATACGTGGTGATCGGGGGCGGCCTGGCCGGGCTCGCCTCGGCGGTCTGGCTGGCGGAAGCGGGCAAGCAGGTCACCCTGCTCGAACGCAGAGGCAGGCTCGGCGGACGCACCCACGCCATGCGCGCCGAGGCCGTGGACGATCCACCGGACAACGGCCAGCACGTGATCGCCAGCGGATACGACCACCTGTTCCGCTATCTGACCAGCGTCGGCACACGGCAGTACGTCGCTTTCCCGCATGGCGGCACACTGCGCTGGCCCGACGGCCGCAGCGTCACCATGCGCACCAAAGGAATCGCCGCGCTGCGCACGCTGTCCGGCGCACATCCCGATGCGAACCCGCTGGAGCGCGTGCGCGCGACGATCGCCACGGTCCGGCTCGGCTGGCAGTGCCTGCGTCAGCCCGCCGACCTGCCCGGCCTCACCACCGAGCAATGGTTCGACCGGGTCGGCATGCCCGCCAAAGCCCGGGAAGCACTGTGGGATTGGCTGGCGCTCGGCATCGCGGCGGAGCCGGTCCAGCGGGAGTCGGCGAAGGTGTTCGCCGATGTGATGGCCACGGGCATCCGGCTGGGCCTGCGGCACCGGCAGGCCGTCGACATCGGTTATCCGACCACCGATCTGGACACGTTGTATGTCACCGGGGCGTTGCGTGTCTTCGAGAAGCACGGCGTGCAGGTGCGCTATCGAGCCGTGGCGCGCCGGATCCACATCGTGGACGGGAAGGCCAGCGGCGTCGCGTTGGCGGACGGCAGCACGATCCCGGCCGACGCGGTGGTGTGCGCCGTGCCCAACTCGAACATCGGCGGCCTGCTCGACGATCTACCCGAGCACGCCGAGATCTACGCGGCGGCCGACAAACTCGGCTACACGCCGATCGTCAGCACCAACCTCTATCTCGATCGCCCACTGGGGACCACGGCCGAGTTCGAGGCGCTGATCGGCGGCACCGGCGTCATCGACGAGGTCTTCGATCGCCAGCGGATGACCGGGCGCAGTACCGCGAAGGCCTGGCTGTACTGCCTGACCACCAGTGGCGCCTACGAACAGATCCACAAGTCCGGCGACGAGATCGTCGCCGAGCAGATGGCGCTGCTGCGCCGCTACTATCCGGCGGCGCGAGCGGCGAACGTGGTACAGGCCCAAGTCGTCCGCATGCCGAAAGCCACCTTCTCCCAAGTCGTCGGCAACCACGCGTTGCGCCCGAGCCAGCGCACCTCGGTGCCCACTTTGACCCTCGCGGGTGACTGGACCGCCACCGACTGGTCGGCGACGATGGAAAGCGCGGCGCAGAGCGCGGCGCGGGCGGTCGAGCTGCTGCTCGAGCTACCTTCGACGGCGTGACCACCGACCGCTCCACGGCCGAGCGCGGTACCAGCGAGGCGCGGCCGAAGCGCCGGATGTCCGCCGCCGACCGCCGTACCCAGCTGCTGAACGTGGCGCGCGACATCGTCGCCACCGAAGGCTTCGGCGCGGTGAGCATCGACCGGGTGGCCCGCGAAGCGCGGGTCGCCCGTGCGCTGGTGTACCAGCAGTTCACCGACCTGTCCGGGCTGACGTCGGCGCTGCTGGACCGCGAGTCGGCCATCGCCTTCGCCGGTGTGCGCAGCGTGGACTGGGACCACGGTGACGTGGACCGGGTCGGTCGCGGCATCCTCGCCTACCTGCACGCCGCGCCGACCAGTTGGCGGATCATGCTCAGCCCGTTCGACGGCGGGCCGCCGGAGCTGCGCGAGCGACTCGCGCTCGGTCGCGCTTACGCGCGGGCGATCGGCGCGCGTCATCTGTCCAGATACCTCGGGGTCACCGTGGATCCGAATGGTCCGACAGAGCGAATCCTGTTGGCCGCCATGGAGGAACTGGCCCGGCTGCACCTCACCGACCCGAGCGCGTATCCGGACGAACTGGTGCTGCGCTACCTGCGCTCGCTGGTCGGCTGGGCCATGGCGATGGAAGCGCCCGACTGACCACACTCAGCCCTCCGACGGCACCGGCTCCAGGATCTGCGGGCGCGGCTCGGGCGCGGCGATCCGCAGGGCATCGGCGGAGGCGTCGTCCGGTTGGGTCTGCGATTGGATCTCCGCCTCGACCCGCGCCTGATAAGTGCGTACCTCCCGGTCGATCTCCTCGTCGTCCCAGCCCAGGACGGGCGCGACCAGCCGGGCCACCTGCTCCGCGCAATTGGCTCCGCGGTGCGGGTACTCGATCGAGATCCGGGTCCGCCGGGCCAGGATGTCGTCGAGATGCAGGGCGCCCTCGGCCGCCGCCGCGTAGACCGCCTCCACCTGGAGATAGGACGGCGCGTCCGTGATCGGTTGCAGCAGTTCGGGTTGGTCCTCGGCGAAGGCCATCACATCGGCGATCAGCGAGCCGTACCGATCCAGCAGGTGCTTGATCCGGTACGGATGCACCCCGTAGGTCTCGGCCAGCTGCACCGTCTGGTTGACCAGCGCGAAATAGCCGTCGGCGCCGAGCAGCGGCACCTTCGCCGTGATCGACGGTGAGACCCGGGCCGGTATGTCCTGCGCCGCTTCGTCCACCGCGTCGAGAGCCATCACACGATAGGTGGTGTACTTGCCACCCGCGATGCCGACCAGACCGGGTGCGACCCGGGCGACGGCATGTTCACGTGAGAGCTTGGAGGTCTCGTCGCTCTCCCCGGCCAGCAACGGGCGAAGGCCCGCGTACACGCCGTCGATGTCGTCCGGCGTGAGTGGCTGAACCAGTACTTGGTTCACCCGTTCCAGCAGATAGTCGATATCGGCCTTGGTCGCGGCCGGATGCGCGAGGTCGAGATTCCACTCGGTGTCGGTCGTGCCGATGATCCAATGCGCGCCCCAGGGAATGACGAACAGCACCGATGTGGCGGTGCGCAGGATGATCGCGGTGTCGCTCACGATCCGGTCGCGTGGGACCACGATGTGCACGCCTTTGGAGGCCCGCACATGGAACCGGCCGCGCTGATGCGACAGAGCTTGGACTTCGTCGGTCCACACGCCGGTCGCGTTGATCACCACATGTCCACGGACCTCGCCCGCGCGACCGTCCTCGGTGTCGCGCACCTTCACACCGACCACCCGATCGGCTTCCCGCAGGAATCCGACGACCTGGGTGGACGTGCGGATCACCGCACCGTAGTGCGCGGCCGTGCGCGCCACCATCATGGTGTGGCGTGCGTCGTCGACGACAGTGTCGTAGTAGCTGACACCGCCGATCAGCGAATCGCGCCGCAACCCGGGCGCCAGCCGCAACGCGCCCGCGCGCGTGAGATGCCGTTGCCCGGGAACGGATTTCGCCCCGCCCATGGTGTCGTACAGGACCAGGCCCGCCGCCACGTACGGACGCTCCCACACGCGGTTGGTCAGCGGGTACAGGAAGCGCAGCGGCTTGACCAGGTGCGGCGCCAGCATGGACAGCGCGAGTTCGCGCTCGCGCAGCGCCTCGCGCACCAATCCGAACTCCAGCTGCTCGAGGTAGCGCAGTCCGCCGTGGAACATCTTCGACGACCGGCTGGACGTCCCGGACGCGAAATCGCGGGCTTCGACCAAAGCGACCTGTAAGCCCCTGGTCGCCGCGTCCAACGCGATGCCGGCCCCGACCACGCCCCCACCGACGACGACCACATCGAAATGATCTTTGCCGAAGCGCTCCCAGGCCGCACTGCGCTGCTCCGGCCCGAGAAGCTGCGATTCCGGTTTCTTCGCCATGCTCGACTCCTCCAGCGGATGTGTCCGATCGAGCGTTCAGATCCAGGCTAGGCGAACCGCCGCGAATCGACCGCCCGCGCCCCGGCCCGTGTCGCCCCGTCCTACTCGTCGGTAACAATCCCAACCCTAGCCGAGCGGCGACCCGTCCCCACCGCCCAGTGAGCCACACAACAGCACACTCCCGCACTCACAATCCCGCCGCCACAACGACCGGATCGCCTCATCAGACCCAGCACAATTGCGACCGAACCGAGACCGAGCAGCCGCCCAGGCAGGGCAAAACACCCCGGCGGACCGGCAACTACTGCGGCCTCATGCACAACGTCTCGAATTCGACCCACGAGTCGCACGTGCCCCGCCACAGCCCTAACGGCCAACACGCCTGCCCCTCCGGGCAGTCCCGGCCGAGTCACACGCGCCGGCGGCCAACACAGCCGACTCGTACCCGACAACTCGCCGAACCGATCGAGCCGACACCAGAGCTACCACCAACCGCGCGCACCCGGTAGCAAGCCTCGACCCCGACGCACCCACGCCTTCGAAGCGAAGCGAGACCGAGTATCCACCCTTCGCGGCCCGGCTCGCGTTTGCGCGGCCGCCGCGTCCGCGACGAAAGGAGAAACAGACCGCCGGACCCGCAGCCAGCACTACAACCGCGTGCACCTGGTAGCGAGTTCCTACACCGACGCGCCCAGCGCACCCCAACCACGTCTTTCGAGCGAAGCGAGACCGAGCATCCGCCGTTCGCGGCCCGGCTCGCGTTTGCGCGGCCGCCGCGTCCGCGACGAAGGAGCCGACCCGCACGCCGGACAGCGGGCCCGCGCGCAGCGTCTCGAACACGTCCAGCACGGCCTGGGTGGT
>NZ_JBSGIB010000015.1:0-182464 GCF_053604885.1 Nocardia sp. NPDC003999 | reverse complement strand
GCGACCGCCGCTTGCTCCTTCGTCGCGTGCGCGGCGGCCGCGCAAACGCGAGCCGGGCCGCGAACGGCGCATGCTCGGTCTCGCTTCGCTCGAAACCTGGAGCTGAGGTGCGCTGGGCGCGTTCGGTGTGCGCCGGAGGATCTGGTGTTCGCCTACCAGTGGCTCTCTTCGTTCACCTCCGTGGCTAGCGCGGTGCGCGTTGAGCGCTTGTGACCAGGGACCGAAGCTGTGCCGGAAGCGGTATGGCCGGAAGCGGTATGGCCGCAAGCGGCATGCGCGGAATCGGTGGCCGTGCCCTGCGGCTAGTTGCCGCAGGGCCTGCGATGCCTGCGCCGGTCCGATGCTGTCCGCGGCCCCCCTCATTACGCGCTCCGCGTGACCGCCGTCGCGACTGTGTCGCCGGGCGGGCACCGGTAGCTGGGCCGCGGACAGCCGCGGACTACTTCAGGCCCTTGGCCCAGTCGTAGGACTTCAGGTAGGGGTCCGGCGTCACGGCCTTGCCGGAGTCCCACACGGTGTAGATCAGGCCGTCGGGGCGGATCTCGCCGATACGGGCGGTCTTGGTGATGTGGTGGTTGGCGCCGTTGATGGTGACCAGGCCCTCGGGCGCGTCGAAGGTCACGCCGTCGGCGGCGGCCTGGATGTCCTCGACCTTGAACGATTTCGCCTTCTCGACGGTGTTCTTCCACAGGTAGACCGACGCGTAGGCGGCTTCCATCGGGTCCGAGGTCGGCTTGTCGGCGCCGAAGGCGGCCTTGTAGTCGGCGACGAACTTCCGGTTCACCGGGCTGTCGACGGTCTGGTAGTAGTTCCACGCGGTGAGCTGGCCTGCGATGTTCTGCGCGCCGATGCCCGCCACTTCCTCTTCGGCGATCGAGACCGAGACCACCGGCATCTCGGCGGCTTTCAGGCCCGCGTTGGTGTACTCGCGGAAGAACGCGACGTTGGAGTCACCGTTGAGAGTGTTGAACACCGCGCCCGCCTTCGCGGCGCGAACCTTGTTCACGATGGTGGAGAAATCGGTGGAGCCGAGCGGGGTGTAGTCCTCGCCCTTGATCTCGATGCCGTTGGCGGCGGCGTACGCCTTGATCTCGCGATTGGCGGTCTGCGGGAAGACGTAGTCACTGCCCACCAGGTAGAGGGAGGTGATGCCCTTCTGCTTCAAGTAGTCCAGGGCCGGGACGATCTGCTGGTTGGTGGTGGCGCCGGTGTAGAAGATGTTCTTGCTGTCCTCCAGGCCCTCGTACTGCACGGGGTAGTAGAGCAGCGAGTTCAGGCTCTCGAACTTCGGCTTCATCGCCTTGCGGCTCGATGAGGTCCAGCCACCGAACACCGCGGCGACGCAGTCGGAGCTGATCAGCTTCTCGGCCTTCTCCGCGAAGGTCTTCGGGTCCGAGGCGCCGTCCTCTAGCACCAGGTCGATCTTCTTGCCGAGCACGCCGCCCGCGGCGTTGATCTGGTCGACCGCGAGCTTGGTCGAGTTGGCGACGGTGACCTCGGAGATGGCCATCGTGCCGGACAGGGAGTGCAGTGAACCGACCTTGATCGTGTCCTTCGACGTGTCGACGCAGGACGCGGCGCCCGAGCCGGTGGTCGAGGCGTCGTCCTTCGCGCCGCAGGCGGTCAGCAACAAGCCGGCGAGCGCGACCGCGGTGGGTACCGCCATCGCTCGCACCAAACGCCCGGAGCGATGGGTGGCACGGAAACTTGGCATGGGGCGAGCCCTTTCCTCATCAGGTATCGCGGCGGCGTCGGCAGGACGCCGCGTCGAACACCGCCGCCTTCGCCCCGCTCACGGCTGTAGACGGGGCTGTATACAACGGCTGTATTCGTGAAGGAACGGTAGACAGGAGTTGTTGCGCCGGAATATCTCTCGATGACAAGTCCGTTTCGTCTGTTTCGCCGATGTGAACCTTTCCTGTGAACGGATGGTGAACAGTTGTGAGATCCCGGCAAACCCGCTGGCCGGGGCGGATGTGGCTACGGTTGCGTAGCGTCGCCGCGATACGGCACGCTTCGATTCGTACGACGTCTGAACCGTCCCATGCCGCGGCGGCGGGCCGCGGACTCGAGTCGAGGAGGACCAGGTGGGCCACTACAAGGCGAACCTGAGGGATATCGAGTTCAACCTGTTCGAAGTGCTCGAGCTGAACAAGCTGCTCGATACCGGGGCCTACGGCGACCTCGATTCCGACACCGTCCGGGAGATCCTGTCCGAGGTGAAGCGCTTGGCCGAGGGGCCGGTAGCGGACTCCTTCGCGGCGGCCGACCGCGATCCGGTCGTCTACGACGCCGCCACTTTCTCGATCTCTGTTCCGGAGCCGCTCCGTAGGACCGTCGCCGCCGTGCGCGACGCGGACTGGAGCAGGCTCGGCATGCCGGAGGGCATGGGCGGCACCCCGGCCCCCGCGACGCTGGTCTGGTCGGTCGCCGAGATGATCACCTGCGCCAATCCGTCGGCGTCGTTCTTCAACATGGGCCCGGTCATGTCGTCCGTGCTGTTCGAGGTCGGCACCGAGCAGCAGCGGCACTGGGCCACGCTCGGATTCGAGAAGGGCTGGCAGGGCACCATGGTGCTGACCGAGCCCGACGCCGGTTCCGACGTCGGCGCCGGGCGCACCAAGGCGATCAGGCAAGAGGACGGCTCCTGGCACATCGAGGGTGTCAAGCGCTTCATCTCCGGCGCGGAAGTCGGTGACACCGCCGAGAACGTCTTCCATCTGGTGCTGGCCCGTCCCGAGGGCGCCGGGCCGGGCACCAAGGGGCTGTCGCTGTTCTACGTGCCCAAGTTCCTCTTCGACCCCGAGACTTTGGCACTCGGCGACCGCAACGGCGTGTACGTCACCGGGGTCGAGCACAAGATGGGCCTGAAGTCCTCGCCCACCTGCGAGTTGACCTTCGGCGGCCACGGCACGCCCGCCAAGGGCTGGCTGGTCGGTGACGTGCACAACGGCATCGCGCAGATGTTCCAGGTGATCGAGAACGCGCGCATGATGGTCGGCGTCAAATCCTCCGGCACCCTGTCGACCGGTTACCTCAACGCGCTGACCTACGCCAAGGAGCGCGTTCAGGGCGCGGATCTGACGCAGATGACCGACAAGGCCGCGCCGCGTGTGGCCATCACCCAGCACCCGGACGTCCGACGTTCGCTCGCCATGCAAAAGGCGTACGCGGAGGGTTTGCGGGCGGTGTATCTGTACACCGCCGCCCATCAGAACGCCGATGTGGCGCAGCTCGTTTCGGGCGCCGACCCCGAGCTGGCGCACCGGGTGAGCGATCTGCTGCTGCCGATCGTCAAGGGAGTCGGTTCGGAGCGGGCCTACCAGTACCTGACGGAATCGTTGCAGACCTTGGGCGGATCCGGTTATCTCCAGGACTACCCGATCGAGCAGTACATCCGGGACGCGAAGATCGACTCGCTGTACGAGGGCACCACCGCCATCCAGGCGCAGGACTTCTTCTTCCGCAAGGTCATTCGCGACCAAGGTGTGGCGCTCGGCCACGTCAACGCGCGGATCGCGGCGTTCCTGGACGCCAAGACCGGGCGGTTCGACACCGAACGCGAACTACTGCGCACGGCCGCCGAGGACGTACAGGCCATGGCCGCCTCGCTCACCGGCTTCCTGATGGCCGCCCAGCAGCGGCCCACCGAGTTGTACAAGGTGGGTCTTGGTTCGGTGCGTTTCCTGCTGGCGGTCGGCGATCTGCTCATCGGCTGGCGGCTGCTGGTCCAGGCGGAGATCGCGGCCGCCGCGCTGGCCGCCGACGCACCGGAGAAGGACCGCGCTTTCTACGCCGGAAAAGTCGCCGTCGCGAGCTTTTTCGTCAAGAACGTGCTGCCGACGCTGAGCGCGGTGCGCGGAATCGTCGCGACGCTGGACAACGACATCATGAACCTCGAAGAAAGTGCGTTTTGATCAGCCGCATGCTCGGTCTCGCTTCGCTCGAAAGACATAGTTGCGGTGCGCTGGGCGCGTCGAGTCTCGGGCCTCGGCATCGAGTGCGCTGTTCGGGCGGGTGATGTCGCTCGCGGCGGGTTCAGGGTTCGGGCTGGGACAGGAGTTTGAGCACCACGGGACGGGACAGGGTGCCGGAGACCTGACGGGCGAGGTGGTTGGCGCTCGCGCCCGCGGCGTGGGCGGCGCGTAGGGCGGTAGCGAGTTCTTCGCGGGCGGCGTCGGCGGCGGCTTGGGCGTCGCGGAGACGCTGGGCGGCTCGGTCGACTCCGGACGGCTCGTCGTCGGCGGTCAAGTCATTGACCAGCTCGACCTCGGGCAGGCGTGCTTCCCGTTCGCCGGGGGCCGCGTCGCGGCGCATCGCCGCCCTGGCGAACTCCATCAGGAACGCGCGGGTGGCGTTCCCATCCTCCGCGGCGGCCTCGCCGAGCAGCAGTTTGGTGGTCTGCGGAACGGCGAGTGACCAATTGGCCAGGCCGCACAGGGCCAGCAGCAGGCGGCCCGCGTTCGCGGAGTCCACGTCGAACTGTTCCTGCGCGCGATCGAATTTGCGCACGTAGTGCGCGGCGCGCCAGCCGTCGATGTCGTGCGCGTCGGCGCCGCGATGCAGTGCCTCCCAGAGCATCAGGCGCAGTAGCTGGGGGTTGTCCCGGTGGTAGTCGTACAGCTTGCCGACGTACGCGCCGGGTTCGGTGTCGGCCAGCGGCTTCACCACGTCGATGAACTCGCGCAGGGTGTCGATCAGGATGACGTCGAACAGCTTGTCCTTGCTGCCGAACAGTCCGTAGATGCGTTCCTTGTTGACACCCGCCGCGTCCGCGATCCGGTCGACCCGCGCGCCGGCCAGCCCGTGCTGCGCGAACTCGTCGCGGGCGGCGCGCAACAGGGCCTGCCTGGTCGCGTCACTGCGTTTCATCGTGGCGGTCATGACGGACACTTTACCATTCCATTAAACCAACTATTTGGTTGACAACGCGGCTCGCCAGGGCCTACCTTCGACCCATGGCAATGCCCACTCTTCAGTCCGTGGCTCCGGTCCGGACGCGCACCCGAGTCGTCTCGTCGCGTGCCCACACCGGGCGCACCCTGCCCTTCTTCGTCTTGTCCGCACTGCTGGCGACCGGCCAGATGTACGTTCCGATCCCACTTTTCACCGCTATGCGGGCCGACTGGAGCGTCGGTCCCGCCGTGATGACCTGGATCATCAGCGCGTTCGCCTTCGGCTACGCCGGCGGCTTCGTCCTGTTCGGGCCGCTGTCGGATCGCTATGGGCACCGCCGGGTGCTCGTCACCGGGATGCTGGTGGCCGCAGCGGTCACACTGTTGACCGGTTTGGCGTTCAGCGCTCCACTGGCCGTCGGCCTGCGGGTGGCGCAGGGGCTGGTGGTCGGCTCGATCCCGCCCGCGATCATGGCCTACGTGGCGACCCGCATCGCTCCGGCACACCGTGCCGTGGCCACCATGTCCGTGGCCACGTCGTTCCTCGCGGCGACGGTGGTCGCCCAGATCGTGTCGCAGTGGATGGTCGCCGCATTGCCGTGGCGCACCGTGTTCGTCGCCTCCGCGATCGCTTTCGCCGTGCTCGCGCTGGTGTTGCGGTCCGCGCTGCTGGCCGACGCGCCCACCGGCCGGGACAAGCCGCTGCGGCACAGCTACGCCGCCATTCCGGCGGTGCTGCGCATCCGGGCGCTGGTGCCGATGCTGATCGCGGGCGCGATGAGCATGGCGGTGATGGTCGGGGTGTACACCGGCCTCGAACTGACCGGAGTGGTTCGAGGCGCGGGCGAACTGCTCGCGCTGCGTGCGGGCGCGCTGCCGGTGATGGTGGCGCTTCCCCTGCTCGCGGTGCCGCTGGCCCGGCTGTCCAAGCACGGTCAGATCGCGCTGGGCGTGCTGATCGCCGCCGCGGCGATGGTGGTCGCGACCTTCGAGGGAACTCACCCGGCCGTGCTGGCCGTGCTGCTCGCCGTTCTGGTCGGCGGACTGGGCATCATCGCGCCGGCCGTGCTGCAGAGCGCGGGTGAACTGGGCGGTGAATCCCGCGCGGCCGCGATGTCCGTCGCGATGTTCTCCTTCTACGTGGGCGCGACCATCGGCCCGCTGGTCGCTGCCGCCGCGGCGCCCCACGGCTTCGCGACCCTCGCCTGGACGCTGGCCCTGTTGCTCGTCGCCGCACTGGGTATGACGGGGATCGGTCTCCGCATGCAGAGGTCGACGGCCGCCTGAGCGAACAGGATGTCCGGCCGGTATCGGTGCTCCGATACCGGCCGGATGTTCGTTCAGGGACGGTGCCGCAACGAAATCACCTGAGCTGTCAGCATTTTTTCGGGCTCCGGACCATTCCAGACCACTTCGATTTCGGTGTCGTGATATTCCCGGGCCACGTCGCGCAGCATCGCGACCGCCGCGGCGCGCGCCTGCTCCGGCGCGGCGTCAGCGGCGATCTGCGCCAGCCGACCGCAGAGCATCCCGCCCCGCGTGTCCAGGACGCTGTGCCGCCAACCTTCCGGCGTCGCGATCAGCACGATCGACGCGGGCATGGGGTACCGCGAATCACCGGCCATAGCGACAACCTACGGAACCGGTGGGACTACTTCAGCACGTACGGCGATACGGAGCTGCGGTGTTCGCTGATGTCGAGCACTTTGCCCAGGGGTGGGAAGGCGCGCTGCGGGCAATTGGCGCGTTCGCAGACTCGGCAGCCCGCACCGATCGGCGTCGGCTGCACTTCGTCGAGATCGATGCCGTCGGCGTAGATCACGCGGGCCGCGTGCCGCAATTCGCAGCCGAGACCGATGGCGAAGGTTTTGCTCGGCTGGCCGAAGCGGGTGGCGCGGCGTTCCACCGTGCGCGCCACCCAGAGGTATTTGCGGCCGTCGGGCATCTGCGCGATCTGGGTCATGATCTTGCCCGGGTAGGCGAAGGTCTCGTAGACGTTCCACAGCGGGCACGTGCCGCCGCTGGCGGAGAAGTGGAAACCGGTGGCGGACTGGCGCTTGGACATGTTGCCCGCCCGGTCCACCCGCACGAACGAGAACGGCACGCCGCGCAGCGACGGCCGTTGCAGCGTGGAAAGCCGGTGGCAGATGGTCTCGTAGCTCTGCGTGAAGAACGCCGACAGCCGCTCGATGTCGTAGCGGAAGTCCTCGGCGACCTCGTGGAAATGCGTGTACGGCAGCACCGTCGCCGCGGCGAAGTAGTTGGCCAGCCCCAGCATGGCCAGCTTGCGGGCGTCCTCGGAGGCGAAATTGCCTTCCTCGACCAGCTTCTCCAGCAGCTCGCCGCACTCGAAGTAGGCCAGCTCGGCGGCCAGTTTGAAGGTTCGCTGCCCGCCGGACAGGTGCGGCGCGATCTCCAGGGTGCGGGTCTGCGGGTCGTAGCGGTGCAGCACGCCTTCGCCGAGGTCGATGCGCTCGATGATCCGTACGTCGTGGGCGCGCAGGATCCTGGCGATCTCGCTGTTCACGTCGCCGCCGTGGAAACGGATGCGGGCGGTGAGATCCTCGGCGGCGGTGTCCAGCTCGTGGATGTAGTTCTGGCGCTGGTAGAAGTAGTCGCGCACCTCCTCGTGCGGCTTGCTGATCGCGCCGCTGCCCGCGCCGTCGGCGAACCGGTCCTCGGTGGCGGCGGCCAGCTGGGCGGAAGTGTTGCGGTAGCGGTTGTGCATGTTGACCAGCGCGCGGGCCATGCTCGGGTGCGCCGAGACGATGTCCGCGATCTCCTGGGCGTCGGCCTCGATGCCCAGCTCCTCGTCCATCACGACCTCTTGCAGTTCCGCGATGAGCCGGGTGTCGTCCTGAGCGGAGAAGAAGGTCGTGTCGACGCCGAACACGTCGCTGATCTTCAGCAGCACCGGCACGGTGAGCGGGCGCACGTCGTGCTCGATCTGGTTCAGGTAACTCGCCGAGATCTCCAGCTGCTGGGCCAGCGAGACCTGGCTCAGTCCGCGTTCGGTCCGCAGTTGACGCAGCCGAGCGCCGACGTAAGTCTTGGCCATGCGTCCAGCTTATGGGTGCTTTCGCATCCGTGCCAATTTCCGATTAACACTCCTCGCGGACAGGTGTCGTACCCGGCGGCTACCGTCGGCAGGGTGTTGTTCTCGGATGTCGTGCTGGCCTCGGAGACCGTGCGGGCGACCAGGTCGCGCAAGACGAAGATCGCGACGCTCGCCGCGCTGCTGACCGCGGCCGCGCCGGAGGAGCTCGTGCCCGTGGTCGCCTGGGCGTCCGGCGAACTGGCACAGGGGCGGATCGGTACGGGGTGGCGCACGCTCACCACGCTCGACCACGCGCCCGCGCCGGTGCCCACGCTCACCGTGTCGGCGGTGCACGCGGCGCTCAGCGAGCTGGCCGTTGTCTCCGGCGCCGGTTCCGCGGCCAGGCGCAAGGAGCTGCTCGCGGCGCTGTGGTCCGCGGCGACGGCGAACGAGCAGGGCTTCCTGGTACGCCTGCTCACCGGGGAACTGCGCCAAGGGGCGCTCACCGCCCTGGTCGCCGAAGCCGTGGCGGTCGCCGCGGACGTGCCGCCCGATGCGGTGCGCCGGGCGTACATGTTGTCGGGCCGCCTGCCGGTCACCGCCGTCGCGGCGCTCACCGGCGGGGCCGCGGCGCTCGCGGAGTTCCGGCTCGAAGTCGGTCGTCCGATCCAGCCCATGCTCGCCTCGCCCGGTGCGACGCTGGACGAGGCGCTGCTCGAGTTCCGTGGCGAGGTGAGCGTCGAGCACAAACTGGACGGCGCGCGCATTCAGGTGCACCGGGACGGCGACCGGGTCCGGATCTTCACCAGGACGCTGCGCGAGATCACCGCAGGCGTTCCGGAACTCGTCGAGCTGGTCGCGGGCCTGGACTGCACGAGCGTCGTGCTGGACGGGGAGACGCTGGCGCTCACCGACGCCGGACGGCCGCGTCCGTTCCAGGAGACCATGAGCCGGTTCGCCGAGGTGAGCTCCACCAGGGAGCTGCTGCTGCATCCGTACTTCTTCGACTGTCTGCACCTGGACGGGCAGGACCTGCTCGACGCTCCGCTGTCCGAGCGGCGCGCCGCGCTGACGAAGGTGGCCGCCGAGCACACCATCCCGGCGCTGCTGCGGCCGGATGCCGATGCGGCCGCGGAATACTTCGACGCCGCGCTGGCCGCGGGGCACGAGGGCGTCATGGTCAAGTCGTTGACCGCGCCGTACGCGGCGGGCAGGCGGGGCCGGGCCTGGCAGAAGATCAAGCCGACGCACACCCTCGACCTGGTCGTGCTCGGCGCGGAATGGGGCTACGGCCGCCGCACGGGCTATCTGTCGAACCTGCATCTCGGCGCGCGCGACCCGGAGGGCGGCGAGCCGGTCATGGTGGGCAAGACCTTCAAAGGACTCACCGACGCGCTGTTGCGGTGGCAGACCGACGAATTCCCCCGCCACGAGCGCTCGCGTGATCAGCACACCGTGTACCTGTGGCCGGAACTCGTCGTCGAGATCGCGCTGGACGGCGTGCAGGTCAGTTCCCGCTACCCCGGCGGTGTCGCTCTGCGTTTCGCTCGTGTGGTGCGGTATCGCCCCGACAAAGACCCCGCCGACGCGGACACCATCGATACCATTCGGGCACTACTGCCGTGATGTGAAGCGTGGTCGCTCCCGCGCCGGGCGCGTGTCGGGCGTGCCGAGCACGTCGAGCCACTGTAAGTATGGGCAGCGCAAGGTTCCGGATGGCCCCCACAACGCAGTGGTCCGGCCGGTTCGTGCTTCCGGACTAGGAATCGGCGGGCGGGTGGGATGATGCGAAAATCGCTGTGCGGACGGTATGTCCTGCTGTTGGCGGCACTCCTGGGCGCCTTGGCGGTGAGTGCGGTCGGTACGCCCGTGCGGGCGAATCCGATCGAGCAGTTCCTCACGCCGTCGCGCGAGTATCCGGGAATCCTGCCCACGCCGCTGGACGATCCCTTCTACACGCCGCCGCCGGGCTTCGAGAGCCTGCCTCCGGGAGCGATTCTCGCGTCCCGTGCGGGCGGAACGGGCCTGACCGCGTTCCCGTTGCGGTCGACCGAACTGTTGATCCGGTCCACCGATTCGAAGGACCTGCCGGTGCCCGTGGTCGCGACATTGCTCGTGCCGCAGGCCCCGTGGAACGGACCGGGGCCGCGTCCGGTGCTGTCGTTCAATGCCGCGATCGACTCGCTCGGGCATCGGTGCGCACCGTCCTACAAACTCAGGAACGAGCCGACAGCCGAGTTCTGGGCCGCCCAGATTCCGCTGTCCAAGGGCTACGCCGTGCTCGTGCCCGACCATCAGGGCCCGCGGCAGGCGTACGCGGCGGGACTGATGGCCGGGCACGCGGTGCTCGACTCGATCCGGGCGGTGGTGAACACGCCGGAGTTCGGGTTGCGACCGGAAGCGCCGACCGTGGTCACCGGATACTCCGGCGGCGCCATCGCGAGCGGATGGGCCGCACAACTGGCCCCGCGATACGCGCCCGAGCTGAATCTGGTGGGTGCGGCGTTCGGCGGTGTCCCCGCCGACTTCGACATGCTGCTGTCCACCATGAACGGACGCAACGCCGCGTCCGGAGTTTTCCTGGCCGCCACCCTCGGACTGGCGCGAGAGTACCCCGAGCTGCTCGGCCTGATGAACGACGACGGCTGGCGGCTGGCTCAGGTCGGCAAGGACCTGTGCATGACCGCGGAGGAGTTCGGCGGCGCCGTGGCGCCCATTCCGGTGCAGGCGCTCACCCATGCCGCCGCGCCCACCGACCTGCCGATGGTCAGGGAGATCCTGGCCGCCAATCGGCTGGGTGCGAGCGCGCCGACGGTGCCGGTGTTCCTGTATCACGCCACGCACGATCCGTGGGTGCCGCTAGCCGGTGCGGAGAAGCTCTACGCGGACTGGTGTGGCGCCGGAACGCAGGTGGATTTCCAGGTCCATTTCGGCGAGCACTTCCTCGTCGGACTCAGCGGCATCCCCGGCGCCAACTCGTGGATCGATGACCGGTTCGCCGGTCGGCCCGTCGCCCCACACTGCACCCGGACCGGCTGACCAGGACGGATCAGACTAGTGCACGGAGGCCGGACGAAGTTCCGGTAACCGGCATTACTGTGCCGTCCGGGGGTGCAGCACACTGGAGGCGTGACCGTCGAATTACTGGTTCTCCTGATCGTCATCGTCACGGCGCTCGCATTCGATTTCACCAACGGCTTCCACGACACCGCCAACGCGATGGCGACCTCGATCGCCACCGGCGCGCTCCGGCCGCGGGTGGCGGTCGCGCTCTCGGCGGCGCTGAACCTGGTCGGCGCGTTCCTGTCGGTGGCCGTCGCCGCCACCGTGGCGAAGGGCATCGTGCGACTCGACGCCGTCGGAGGCCAGGACCTGATCGTCATCGTGTTCGCCGGCCTCGTCGGCGGAATCCTGTGGAACCTGCTCACCTGGCTGTTCGGCCTGCCGTCGAGTTCGTCGCACGCGCTGTTCGGCGGTCTGATCGGGGCGACGCTGGCCGCGCTCGGCTGGAGCGGGGTGATCTGGGCGTCCGGGTCGGACGGCGTGGTCACCAAGATCATCCTGCCCGCGGTGCTCGCGCCCATCGTCGCCGCGCTGATCTCGGCGATCGGCACGTGGCTGGTGTACCGGATCACGCGCGGCGCCGAGGAGGGCAAGGTCACCGAGGGATTCCGCTGGGGCCAGATCGGCTCCGCCTCGCTGGTCTCGCTGGCGCACGGCACGAACGACGCGCAGAAGACGATGGGCGTGATCTTCCTCGCGCTCGTGGCGCACGGGACGCTCACCAAGGACGACGACCTGCCGCTGTGGGTGATGGCCGCGTGCGCCCTCGCCATCGCGGCGGGCACCTACCTCGGCGGCTGGCGGATCATCCGGACGCTGGGCAAGGGCTTGGTCGAGATCGACTCGCCGCAGGGGCTCGCGGCGGAATCCGCCTCGGCCGCGATCATCCTGACCTCGGCCCACTTCGGGTTGCCGCTGTCCACCACGCAGACCGCGACCGGCTCCATCCTCGGCACCGGCCTGGGCAAGGGCGCCGAGGTGCGCTGGGCCGTGATGGGGCGCATGGTGGTCGCATGGCTGCTCACGTTGCCGCTCGCGGCGGTCGCCGGGGCGATCTGCTGGGGCATCGCCCACGTCATCGGCGGACTGGCCGGGGTGCTGGTGGTCTTCGCCCTGCTGGTCGGGTTGTCGACGCTGATGTACCTGCGGTCGCGGCGCGATCCGGTGCACACCGGCAACGTCAACGAGTGGCCGGGCGAGGGGGCCGATCCGTCCGCGGTCACGCCGGTCACGGACGATCGGACCGCGCCGCCTGCGGGCGGCCGGACCACGTCGGCGGACTCCAACCGCTCCGCCCAGGTGTAGGAGGACCAGGCGTGCACACTCTCGTCACCAATCTGAACGCCCTGTGGAAAGTCATCGTGGCCGGGCTGGTGCTGGGCGCCGGTCTGCCGATGATCTTCGCGCTCGGGGTGCGGTTCTGGTCGATGACCGCGACCACCGACGCGGGCACGGTGCGGCGTAACTATCCGGCCCTCGCGGTCGCGCTTGCGTGCTTCGTGCTGGTCGTCGTTGCGATCGTCACCGGCATCCTGTACACGGCGAAGGCGTTCCTGGCGGCCAAATTCGGCATCCATCTGTTCGGGCAGGCGTAAGGAGTGCCAGCGTGACCGATCCAGTGAAACCAGCCCCGGTTCGGCCGAAACTGCTCGGCAAAGTCGTGGGCTGGCTGCGCGCGGGCTACCCGCAGGGCGTGCCGCAGTCGGACTACGTGGCGTTGTTCGCCGTGCTGCACCGGCACCTCACCGACTACGAGGTGGTCGCGATCGCCGAGGAACTGGTCGCTTCGAACTCGGGCAGCGAGATCACGCACACCGAGATCGAGGAGGCCATCGCGCGGCTCGCCAAGGAGCAGCCGGACGAGCATGACGTGGCTCGCGTCGCGTCCCATCTGGCGGCCGGCGGCTGGCCGTTGGCCGATCCGCCCGCCGATTCCGACTGACCCGAGCCGCCGCCGATGCCTCCCTTCCTGCACGCGATCATCAGCTGGCTGCGGGTGGGATACCCGGACGGGGTCCCGGAAGCCGACTACATCCCGCTGCTCGCCCTGCTGCGCCGCCGCCTGTCCGACGCGGAGGTGGCCCGGATCGCCGCCGAGCTGGCCGGCTCCGGCGGCGCGGACATCGACCAGACCGACATCCAGGTGATGATCACCAAGATCACCAACGACATGCCGTCCGAAGCTGACGTGGCGCGGGTGCGCGCCCGGGTCGAGGCCAATGCGTGGCCGGGCGAGGACTGATCACGGGTGTTCGCGCGGGCCGCTGAGATAGGGGAGGCGGCGCACGCCCGCCGCGACCTCGTAGGCGAGATCTTCATAGCCCAGCGACAGTTCGGCGAGGCGCTCCCAGGCGTTGTGCACGGCCCATTCCGGCGCGCCGGAGAGGATGTCGTACGCGCTGGCGGAGAACTGCGCGAGCCGATCGACCACCATGCCCACGGTTTCGGTGTGCATGTGTGCGCCGCCGTGCGGCGGTGACGTCTCGGTGGCGACCCAGCGGTCGATGACGAGCACGAGGCGGGCGCGGTGCTGGTCGATCTCGTTCGTCCCGCCCGGTGCACAGCGCAGGCGGCGCTGGTGTAATCCCGCGAGTAGGTGAGCCGACTCCAGGACTGGGTGGGCGCGATGCGGCGCCATGCGGCAAGCCTTCAGGACGAGCTCTTTGGTGGGCAGCGGTTCCACTGCGTCAACCCCCTGGATCGAATTTTCGCGCCGGGCGTCACCTGAAGGATCATCGGCGATGCCGCCCGCCCGGACGCGGCAATCGGAACCGAGTGCGCAACGGCGCGGTGTCCCACGGCGATTCGAGGACGACGAGGCCGACCGCTTCCAGCGCGGTGAGCCCGACTGGGCGCACCAACTCCTCCGTCAGCGAAACCATCTCCGCCGCTTGGATAGCCGCCGTTGCCTGCTCGGTGTTCACCATCCGGCCACGCAGATAGGACACCACCCACGCGTCGTCACTGACCCGCCGCGCCTGATGCGGCGTCCGATCGCTCACGATCCACATGCGGTCGACGACGTGCACGGACATCAGAACCCCCTCCCCGCCGGAGCGGGTTCTGCCGAAAGCCCCCGCTGTGATGCGCAACACTCGAATCGTAAACTATACAACTCACTTTACGAAAGTGATTGCGCGGCATTGTCCGCTGTATCGTGCTGACATGGCGCTGTCACCTGCGGTTGCGCGTTGGGAGCTCGCGCTCCGGCTCCGGCAGCGACGGCTGGAGCTGGGTATCGGTGCCGCGTCGATCACCAGAGCGCTCGATGTCTCGGCCGCGTACTGGTCGCACATCGAAAACGAGCGCAACCTGCTCCCCAAGGACAAACTGGAACGGCTACTGAGCATCCTCGAGATCGATGCCGACGAACAGCGCGAACTGCTCGCCCTCAGGGAAGCCGCGAGAGGCCGCGGCTGGTGGAGCCGCTATTCCGCACTGTTCGGGGAAGACATCCTCCGTTACTACGGAATGGAGTGGGGCGCCGAATCGATCCGGACGTATGAGAGCCTCATGATGCCGGGCCTGCTACAAGGCGAGGAATACATTCGGGCACTGATGCTTTCGTCGGGCGCGACAGTGCGGGCGATCGAAGTCGATCAGCGTGTCGAAGCGAGGTTGCATCGGCAGCGACGGCTGACGGGGGAGAGTCCTGTTTCGCTGCGAGTGGTTGTCGGCGAGGCGGCGCTCCGGCAGCAGATCGGGGGACCGGACGTACTGCGGCGTCAACTGATCCATCTGGCAGACGTCCTCGAGTCGCATGACGAGTGCGTCGAACTACAGGTCATTCCGTTCACTGCCGCAGACAGTGTCCCGGCGAGCTCCACCTACCATCTCCTCGACTTCGCCAGTCCGCGATTGCCGACGCTCGCGTGGCATGAATCGGCGGTATTCGGCCAGATCATCGTCGATGACGAGGGCCGAAAGGAAACCAAAGTGCGCGACCTGGGTTTCGTGTTCGAGCGGGCGCGAACAATCGCGCTGTCCCGAGACGAGTCCCTGGCGCTCATCCGCGCGACCGCTGCTGAATTACAGTCGATCGAGTGAGCGGTACCGGGTGGTTCAAATCCTCGTATTCCAATGACAGCCAGACCTGCGTAGAAGTGTGCTTCGACGGTGGTCGGGTCCTGGTTCGGGACAGCAAGTTCGAGGGTCCATCGGACGCGTCGCCCACGCTGGCGTTCACGCCGACCCAGTGGGCGGGATTCACCTCCGCGATCCGCACCGCCGACCTCACCTGACACGTCTCCCAGCAGACTCTCAGCTTCACGACACCCATAACACAGCTCCATCCGGAAGAGTGTCTCCGTCGATGCGAAGCGATCCATCGACAGCCTCACCGGTGGGCAACTGCCCTGCCCACCACTGGAACCGGCCGGCGGCGCAGCCCCCTCGCATGCGTCGCCGGCCGCTCATGTCCACGAGTGGTACATGGCTGCGGCAAAACGCGAGAAGGCCTCTCGATGGTGTGCCACTCGTCAGATGTCGGCGCCGTGCCGGCGGAGGGCGTCCAGGGCCCGGGCGGTGATGGTTCGGGGGCGGTGGGTCAGGAGGGCGGCGCTTACTCGGATGAGGGTCCAGCCGAGGGATTCCAGGGCGGCGTTGCGGTCGATGTCCCAGGCGCGCTGGTCGCGGTCGGTCCAGTGGTGGGCTCCGTCGTATTCGACGGCGACTCGCCATTTGCGCCAGCCCATGTCGAGGCGTGCGAGGGTCATTCCGTCCGGGCCATGGATACGGATCTGGGTTTCCGGCGCGGGCAGTCCTGCTTGCCGCAGCAGCAAGCGCGTACGCGTCTCCTGGATGGACTCGGCGCCGCCGTCGATGTAGGGCAGAACTCGGCGCAAGCTCGTGGCGCCGCGTGCGCGCGGGTGCCGTTCGGCCAGCCGTTCGATGTCCGCGGTGGTCAGCCGGGTCGCGTTGCATAGGGCGTCGACGACTTCGACCGCCTCGTCGAAGTCGAGGCGTCGGGCCAGGTCGAACGCGGTCCGCGCCGGTGTGGTGCACCGGAATCCGCCGACGCTGCATACTTCGTCCGCCGGTATGGCGTCCCGATAGACCAGCACGTGCCGTGGCGGCCGGGCACGAGTCGACAGCGCGATCTCGGCGGGCTTATCGTCCAGCCACTGCGTCCCATGCATAGCCGCCGCGGAGAACCCGACCAGAATCCCGGTGCCCTTGACCCAATGCGCGACCGCCTGCGCGCGCCCCCGCGCATCCAGCCGAATCCCCTTCCGGACATAAACATCCGGAAACACACGCTCGAAGTCATTCCGCAACTCCCAAGCGCTTACCACCCCCGCGCGTACCGCCCAACTCCCCGGAAAAACCTCCCCGATCTCCCCCATACCCCCATCCTCCCCACCACCCCCGACAAATCTCGCGAGTGGCACATGGCTGTGGCAAAACGCGAGAAGAGGCCTCGATGGTGTGCCACTCGTGGCGGTCAACCGGCGAGGAGGTGGAGGAAGTGTTCGACTTCGGACTGGATGGCGGTGCGGGCGGGGGTGAGGTATTCGCGTGGGTCGGAGAGGTCGGGGGCTGCGGCTAGGCGGGCGCGGATGGCGGCGGTCATCCGGATGTTGAGGCGGGTGGCGATGTTGATCTTCGTCATGCCGTGTTCGACGGCGGCGCGCAGGCCGTGATCGGGGACGCCGGATGAGCCGTGTAGCACCAGGGGGACCGGGACCTTCGCGGCCAAGTGGGCGATGAGGTCGTTGTCGAGTTCGGCGGTGCGGGTGTGCATGGCGTGCGAGGAGCCGACGGCGACCGCGAGTGCGTCGACGCCGGTAGCGGTCACGAATTCGACCGCCTCGTCGGGATCGGTGCGTGCGCCGGGCGCGTGGGCGCCGTCCTTGCCGCCCACCTCACCGAGCTCGGCTTCGATGTGCACACCGCGCTCGTGGCACCAAGCGGTGATCGCGGCGGTGGCGGCGCGGTTGTCGGCGTAGTCGAGGGCCGAGCCGTCGTACATCACCGAGCGGATGCCGAGATCGACGGCGGCATGGATCAATTCGGTGCTGGTGGCGTGGTCGAGATGCACCGCGATCGCGGCCTCACTGTCGGCGGCGATGCGCAGGCAGGCCAGTGCCAGCGGGGCGATGCCGCGGTGATGGCGCGCGGTGTTCTCCGACAGTTGCAGCACCACCGGCTTTCTCGCCGATTCCGCGGCGGCCGCGATCGCCTCGGCATGCTCGAGGGTTATCACGTTGAAGGCGCCGAGTCCGCCGGGGCGGGCCGTGGCGATCAGATCCGGTATCGAGGTCAGCGGCATGGTTGCGTGCTTTCAAGGGCGAGCGGCGTACAGGGTTTACGGCGGAGGCGCGACCGGATGCGTTGGGGACCGGCTTGTGCGTCCGTGGCCGGCTCGCCGCATGCCGAGGTCGTCGGCGGGTGAACGCGGCATGTGGTTCGCCATGCGAGCCGCGTAAGCGACCAGGGTCGCGGGATCGCCCGGCTCGCCCGCATCGCGGGAGCGTTCCGCACGTTCGCGCGCAGCGGCGAACCGGCTCGGCCGTCATGGAGAAGTCTTCTGCGGTGTGGAGATGTCCAGTTCCCGAACCAGAACGGTGGGGGTAAGGCGGGTGCGCAGGGAGCGATCGATCTCACCGGCCACCGGAACCACCACGGCGGCCGCGGAGGTCGCGACCACGTCGGCGAGCAGGGCGGCCCAGTCCGGGCGCGATTCGGAGGAAAGGGCGGCGATCACCGCAGCCACCGCGGCATCGCCCGCGCCGGTGGGGTTTCCGGCGAGCGGTTCGGCGAGCGCCCCGGTCCACGCGCCGTCGGCGGTCACCGCGACGATCCCCTCGGGACCGCGGGTCGCGATCAGGGCGCGCACTCCGTTGTCGATCAGCGGCTTCGCGGCGATGACGATGTCGTCGGCGGTCGTCGGCCGGGTGCCGATGAGGCGCTGTAATTCGGTCTCGTCCGGAGTGAGCACGATGCCGGGCACCTGGGCGGCCAAGCGCAGCGCTTCGCCGTCGACGTCGCAGATGGTGGGCACGTCGGCCGCGATGGCGGTGCGGGCGATCTCGGCGGGCAGGGAGGGTTCGATGCCGCCGGGAAGCGACCCGGAGATGACCAATCCGGCGATTTCCGGGAGCAGTCCCGCCACCCGGACCGACAACTGTTCGGCGGCATGCGGATTGGAGACTCGCGCACCCGGCTCCCAGAGCGCGGTGGCCGTGCCGTCCTCGGATTCGCTGATCACCACGGTGCGGCGCACCCAGGGCAGCGCGTGCACGAAGTCGACCGGCATCTCCAGTTCGGCGGCGGCCGCGAAGGCGTGGTCGGAGAACCCGGTGGCCCTGGCGTACTTGCCGAGCTGATTCAGCACCCGGGTCACGTTGATGCCCTTGCCGCCGATGCGCTGCTCCACCGACCGGACCCGGTGGGCCTGCCCGCGTTCGAAGCGTTCGACGCGATAGGTCATGTCGTACGCGGGATTCATTGTCACGGTGAGGATCACTTCAACCACTGTCCACGTCTGAGCACCCCACGCAAGTGGAGATTGTCACGGACTGTCAATATGTCGGCGAAATAGCCGGGCCGCAGGTCACCGACGTCGGCGAGCCCGAGCGCGGCGGCCGGAACCGAGGTGGCCGCCAGGACCGCCGCGCGCAGCGGGACGCCGGCGTCGCGCACGGCCCGCGCGACGCATTCCAGCAGGGTGCTGACGCCGCCCGCGATCGACCCGTCGGCGATGCGCGCCACGCCGGCACGGACGGTCACCGGCTGCGGACCGAGCTGGTACTCGCCGTCGCCGAGCCCCGCGGCCTGCATGGCATCGGTGACCAGCGCGACTCGCCCCGGCGCGGTCGCGAACACCAGCGCGGCGAAGCCCGGATCCACGTGCACGCCGTCGCCGATCAGCTCCACCGTCACGTCACCGCCCGCGGCGGCCGCCAGCGCCGCGGCGACCGGGCCCGGGTTCCGGTGATGCAGCGGTGGCATGCCGTTCGCCAAGTGCGTCACGAGGCTTCCTGATCCTTTGGGAGCCAGCGCGTTCCGGAACGACGCGTAGTCGGTGTCGCTGTGGCCGAGCGCGACCACCACGCCGTTGTCGGTCAGCCGCCGCGCGACGGCCGCGTAGCCGGGACGTTCCGGCGCGAGCGTCATCGCGCGCAGGTGCGCGCCACCCGCGTCCAGCAGCCGGTCGGTCAGCCCGAGATCGGGGTCGCACAGATATCGCGGGTCCTGCGCCCCGCAGCGCGCCGCGGACAGGAAGGGCCCCTCGACGTGGATACCGCCGAGCGCGCCTTCCTCGGCGAGTTCGCGCAAGGTGGCGGTCTGCGCCACCATTTCCGCGGCGGGGCCGGTGACCACGCTCGCCACCACGGTGGTCGAGCCGCGCGCATGGTGCGATTGCGCCGCCGCGCGGGCCTGCTCACCGCGCACGGTATCGAACCGGTACCCGAACCCGCCGTGATTGTGAATGTCCACAAGCCCCGGCAGCACGGTTCCCGAAAATGGCGGCTCAGGTAAATCGCGATGCGTCGCGCGCCACTGCGCGAACGACCGCACCGCGTCGATCCGATCCCCGGACACCATCACTACGCCGTCGTCCACCGTGACGCTCGCCGAGACGATGCGCCCCCGGATGAGCTGTGTGTGTGCTGTCATTCGAGTGCCCCTCGGCTCGCGCGGACCGGCTGCTGGATAGGGATGTCCACTGTGCTGGCTGAAGTTTGCCGTGCGCGACTGTCGACGAACGGCCGGGCGGCCGGGATGATCCGGAAGCGGTACGTCGTCGGGCGCGGGACCGCGCCGCACGGGTTCGAGGCGCGCAGGTGGTCACCGTGCCCGGCGGCAACCGTCTCGACGGGATCGGGCCCCGGGTCATGGGCGCTACTCGCGGTGCCGACCATGTGGTCGGGCTGTGCTGCCATCGAGCCGCCGCGCGGTCGCTCGTACGACGATCCGGCCCTGAAGACCCGCGCGGGGCCCTTGTCGAGAGGCACGCTCGGCGAGACGTGGGGTCCTCGGTTCGCCGGCCGCGCGGGTGACGTCATGTCAACGCTCCGCTGCGGGCGAAGAGGGCGGCGCCTGCCAAGCCCGCGCGTGCGCCGAACCGGCCGAGGACGACTCGGGGAGCGGGGACCAGGCGGAGCCGGTCGGACAGGGCGCGGTGCAGTGGGTCGGTGAGCGCCGCGCCCGCTCCGGCGAGCCCGCCGCCGAGGACGACGAGTTCGGGGCAGGCCGCGTGGACGATGCCGACCAGACCGTCGGCGAGCGCGTCGACCGCGTCCGCCACGACGGCGGCGGCGTCGGGGTCGGTGGACATGAGTGCGAAAACTTCCGCCGCGCCGCCGGTCTCGCGTCCGGTGCGCCGGGTGTAGGCCCGCGCGATGGCCGCGCCCGAGGCGACCGTCTCGACGCATCCGGTATTGCCGCAGGGGCAGGGCAATCCGCCCGCACGCCGCACCGGCACGTGCCCGTACTCGCCGACCTGGCCGTAGCTGCTGCGCACCAGCCTCCCGCCGACCGACAGCGTGCCCGAGATACCGGTGCCGAGAATGACGACGCACACATTCTCGTGGCCCTGCCCTGCGCCGTACCGCCATTCCGCCCAACCGGCCACGGCGACATCGTGTTCGATCAGCGTCGGTACACCCCAGCGCTCGGGGAAGCGGTCGCCCACGTGCACGTCCCGCCAGCCGACGTTGCTGCTGAACACGGCGACCGACCGGGCGGTGTCGACGATGCCGGGCAGCACGACGGCGGCGCGACGTACCCGGCGGCGGTCGGATTCCGGGAGTCCCCCGAGTAACCGATCGCCCAGCTCGCCCATGGCATCGAACGCGGCCGGACCATGCGGTGTAGCCACGGTGCCCACGGCCAGCGCAGCGCCCCCCGCGTCGGTGATCTCGCCTTTGATGGTGGTGCCGCCGACATCCATGCCGAGCACGAGCGCGTCGTCCGGCAGCGCCCGCGCCGCTGCGCCGAGTATGTCCGTGGGCTGCCCGGCCGAACCTCGCCGCGCGGTCGTCCGGTCGCCGGGGCAGGCGCGGTCCGTCTCCGCGCCGCGCGACCCGGACACGGACGCACCCGACGGCGCACGCGGCTGCTCGGTTCCCATCCTCGGCACAGTAGTTCGTGGTGGCTCCCGCGACGGTGCGCATGCGGCCTGTGGTGATGTCACGAGTTCGAGTCGACTCGAGGCCGACGGTGTGGCTGCGGGCGCGACGATGCCGTCCGCACCCGGCGCGGTACGGCGAATGCTCACCGCAGGCCCTCGGTCACGACTTCAAAACCACCGAGCGATTCAGGCCGCGCGGGTGGTCGGGGTCCAATCCCAGGTCGGCGGAACGCAGGAGGCAGAGCCGATGCACTCGGACCAGGTCCGCCATCGGGTCGATGTCGCGATGCTCCAGGTGGGCGCCGGTGGCGGCGACGTCGTCGGCGAAGCCCGGCTCGAGTGGGCCGAACGCCCAGACCGCCCGGCCGGGTGCCGAGATGGCGATCGGGCCGTGGCGGTACTCCGTCGCCGGATACGCCTCCGTCCAGGACTGACAGGATTCGCGCAGCTTGAGCGCCGCCTCCTCGGCGATGGCCGCCGCGAATCCCATACCGACGAAGCTGATCTGCTCGGCGTGGCGGACCGCGGCCAGCGACTCGGCGGGATCCTCGGTGAGCACCGCGCGCGCTCGGGCGATCACCGAGGTGAGGTCTTCGCCGAGGTGGTTGCGCAGGATGGCGAGGGTGGTCGTCGCGAAGCGGGTCTGCACCACCGACCGCTCGTCGACCTGGTCGATGAGGATCGGGTCGCCCAGTTCGAGGACGGGCGTGCCGGGACTGGAGCAGATCACCGTCCGAGGGACGTGCGCCGGGATGTCCCGCATCGCGCGCACCACTTCGGTGGTGGTGCCGGAGCGGCAGATCACCAGGTAGCGGTCGTACTCGCGAGCGCGGACCGCGCTGGCGGGCCAGGCGTCGGTGAGGCCATGACCCGCGCCCTCGCGCAGTGCCGCGATGGCGCGCGCCATGAAATACGACGTGCCGCAACCGATCACCGCGACCCGCTCGCCCGGTTTCGGCAGTACGGCGCGATGTTCCGCCGCGACGGCGGCGGCGTGCGTCCAATCGTCCGGCTGGGTGGCCACTTCGGTGACCAGATGCGGCTGCGGCGTGTGGTCGGCAGGCGTAGGCACGCAACCAGCTTCACTCTGAATGATCGTTTATGTCAAATTTCAGACGAAAACGGTCACATATGATCACAATTCGGGTTAGATTGAGGTGCACCGACGGTGTGTCCTCCCATCATCGGCGGCTCCGCTGGCGCCGGGTGGGTAAATCTGAAAGGTTCTGCTCGTGAAAAGACCATTCCACCGCGTGCTTGCCGGAGTCGCGATGGTCACCGGCGTCGCGCTGGCCCTGTCGTCCTGTGGGTTCGGTTCGAAAAGTGGTGCGGACTCGGCTACCACGATCAATTTCCTCGCTCCCGCCTACAGCGACGGCGCCACGGGCACCAAGGCGCTGTGGGACGGCATCATCGCCGAATTCCAGAAGCAGAACCCGGGCATCACCGTCGATCTGCAGATGGAGTCGTGGAACTCGATCAACGACGTGGTGCGCACCAAGCTCCAGTCGCAGTCGACCACCCCGGACATCCTCAACATCGACGCCTACGCCAGCTTCGCGGGCGACGGCCTGCTCTACCCGGCGACCGACATCGTCTCCGCGCCGGTGCTGGCCGACATCCAGCCCGCTTTCGCGCAGAACGCGGCGCTGAACGGCACGCAATACGCGCTGCCGCTGTTCGCCTCCACCCGAACCCTGTTCTACAACACCGAACTGTTCGAGAAAGCGGGCATCGTCCGGCCGCCGAAGAACTGGGCCGAGCTGACCGACGCGGCGAAGAAGATTCAGGCGCTGGGCGGCGGCGTCTCCGGGTACGGGCTCCCGCTGGGCAGCGAGGAGGCGCAAGGCGAAACCTCCATCTGGACCTTCGGCGCGGGTGGCTCGTGGGCCGACGGCGACCGGGTCACCGTGGACACCCCGGAGAACCTGGAAGGGGTGCGGGCCATGCGTGAGCTGATCGACGCCGGTGCGACGCAGCCGAATCCGGGCGCGACCGACCGCAAGGACGTGATCAACGCCTTCATCCAGGGCAAGATCGGCATGATCGAAGCCCTGCCGCCCACCATCGGTCAGATCACCGCGAAGAATCCGGGTCTGCGGTACGCGACCGCGCCTTCGCCGACCAAGACCGGGAACCCGGTCACGCTCGGGGTGGCCGATCATCTGATGGCGTTCAAGAAGGACGGCGCCAAGGCCGAGTCGATCAAGAAGTTCCTCGACTACTTCTATTCGGCGGCGGTATACGCGGACTTCGTCAAGCACGAGGGCTTCATCCCGATCACCCACAGTGCCGCCACCGCCCTCGCCGAGGACCCGGTGACGAAGGCGTTCGCCGCCACGCTTCCGGTCGCGAGGTTCTATCCGAGCAACAACCCGAAATGGGCCGTGGCGCAAGGGGTGATCCGCCAGCAGATGGGCACCATCGCACAGGGCGCCGACCCCGCTCAGGTGTTGCGACGGATCCAGGAAGCAACGAAATAGCGTGCGGCGCAGAGGAGTACTGGCGGCACTGCCGTGGATCGGGCCGTCACTGGTCCTGATCGCGGCCGTTGTCGCCTTCCCGGCCTGCTACATGCTGTGGACCAGCACCAGGGACCTCAGCGCCTACGGCCAGGACCGCGGCGCCGCCGGACTGGCCAATTACCGGGCGCTGTTCGACATCTCGGAACTCGGCTCGGTGCTGGTCCACACGGTGGTCTGGGTGGTCGGCGTCGTGCTGGTCACGCTGGCGTTGTCCGTGGCGCTGGCCCAATTCCTGAACAAGGAGTTCCCCGGCCGCGCCGTGGTACGGATGGCGATCCTGGTGCCGTGGGCGGCGTCGGTCGTGATGACGACCACGATCTTCTACTACATGCTCGATCCGGACGTGGGCATCGCCAATCGGTTCCTGGTGGACATCGGCCTGCTCGACCGCGGATACGGGTTCACCAAGCAGCCGACGCAGGCGTTCCTCGTGGCGATGGGCGTCGCGGTGTTCGTCTCGGTGCCGTTCACCACCTACACGATTCTGGCCGGACTGCAAGCCATTCCGGCGGAGATCGAGGAGGCGGGGCGGGTCGACGGCGCGAGCGCCTGGCAGCGCTACCGCCATCTCACATTGCCGCAGCTGCGTCCGGCGATCGCGGTGGCGACCATCATCAACATCATCAACGTGTTCAACTCGCTGCCGATCCTGCAAGTGATCACCGGAAGCATCGCAGGCTTCTCGGCGGACACCACGACGACGCTGACCTTCAAGCTGATCCGGCAGAACCAGCAGGTCGACACCGCCGCGGCGATGAGCGTGCTGAACTTCGCGCTGATCGTCGTCGTCATCGCGATCTACGTGAAGCTGGTCCGTCCGACCGCGGAGATCGACCGATGACGACGCGGGTGGAGGTACGCGAGCAGGCCACGGCGACGCCGCACGCCCCGGCGGCGCCCGCGCGCCGCGCACGACGCCGCTGGGAGCTCACCGCCGTCGGCGTGGTGCTCGCCGCGGTGTTCCTGCTGCCGTTCGTCGTGATGGTGCTCGGTTCGCTGAAGAGCAGAGCCGAGATCCTGCGCATCCCGCCGACGTATCTGCCGCAGTCCTGGCATCCGGACAACTACGCGACGATGTGGGACACCCCCGAGACGCCGCTTCCGTTCAACCTGGCCAGCACGATCATCATCGCGGTCTGCGCCACCGCTTTGGTGCTGGCCGTGGCGATTCCGGCCGGGTATTACACGGCGCGGCACCGTTTTCCGGGGCGCCTGGTGTTTCTCGGCGTGGTGCTGGTGACCCAGATGTTGCAGCCGACGGTGCTGGTCACCGGGTTGATCCGGGAGTTCTTCGCGCTCGGCATCAACGACACCTGGCTGGCGATGATCTTGGTGAACGCCGCGTTCAACCTGTCGTTCGCGGTGTGGATCCTGCACAGTTTCTTCGCCGCGATCCCGGTGGAGATCGAGGAAGCCGCGATGCTCGACGGGCTCGGGCGCGGGCAGATCCTGGTCCGGGTGAGCCTGCCGCTGGTGTGGCCCGGCATCGTGACGGCGACGATCTTCGTCGTGGTGGCGTGCTGGAACGAATTCGCCGCCAGCCTGGTCGTGCTCACCACGCCGGAGAACCAACCGCTGTCGGTGGCGCTGACCAAGTTCGTCGGCCAGTACGACACCGCGTGGCAATACGTGTTCGCGATCTCCACCGTCGGCATCGTCCCGGTGGTGCTGCTGTTCGCTCTCATCGAGAAGCGTCTGGTGGCGGGGTTGACCGCGGGAAGCGTGAAATAGCCTGCGAGAACTGGCGCACCGGGATGACGGAATCGCCGCGCCGCCACCGTTCGGCGCGCTGATGGAAGGTAGCCGCGCGGTAGCATCGAGAGGTGACACGGCGGGATCACGGACCCAAGGACGGTCGCAGCTACGGCGGGCTGTCCAAGGAACAGCGGGTTGCCCAGCGGCAGACCCGCCTGATCGATGCCGCTCTCGAACTATTCGGCACCCAGGGATACGCGGCCACCTCGATCGAGCGCCTCTGCGCCGTGGCGAACGTCTCCACGCGCAGCTTCTACGAGGACATGGGCAGCCGCGAAGCGCTGCTCATCGCCCTGGCGAATCGCATCACCTCCCGTGCGCTGGAACGCGCGCTGACCGCACTGGCGGCCACCGAGAACGAGCCCTTGCCCACCCGCGTGGTAGCGAGTTTCCGCGCTTATCTGAGCGTCACGTGCGCCGACGCCCGGTCCGCGCGGGTCTGTTATGTCGAGGTGGTCGGCGTGAGCACGGCGGTGGAGCAGTGGCGCAGGCAGCAGCGTGGTCTGCTGTCGGCGCTGCTGATCAGCGAGGCCGAACGCGCTGTCGGCCGTGGCGAGACCGGTCCGCGGCGTTTCGATCTCTTCGCGCTGGCCGTGATCGGCGCGGTCACCTCACTCGCCCAGGAATTGGTGCAGGGTACGTCGCCGGGTTCGGCGGTGAGTCTGGACGAGATCTGCGAAGAGATCGCCTACTTCGTGAATTCCGGTCTTTCCCAGGCGCGCGATCCGGGTGCGGAAGACGGGCGTCTTCCCGCTACCGCGGCGCTTCCGGCCCGGCCCACCGTCGAGGCCGATGTGTTCTGAGCGGGGCCGGTGTCGGCCGTGCGGATTTCCGCGGTCGGTGGGTGCGTGTGTTCATATTGTTCGCGTGTTCGCCGAAACAGCAGGTTGCCCGCGCGAGCGGGGCGGTGTGAGATGACCGGGCCGTCGGATCGTCCGCAACGGTGGAACCGGTTGCTGGAATTGCTCGCCGAATCCGGGCGGCTTTCGGTGGAGGAGGCCGCCGAGCGGCTCGGTGTGTCCGCCGCTACGGTGCGTCGCGATTTCACCGCGCTCGCCGAACAGCAGCTGGCCACCAGGACGCACGGCGGTGTGGTGGCGACCTCGGTGGCCTACGATCTGCCCGCGCGTTACCGGCAGAGTGCGGGCGAGGCCAAGCAGCGCATCGCCGAACACGCCGCGTCGCTGGTCGATCCGTGCGCGGTGGTCGGGATGAACGGCGGCACCACCACCACGGCGGTGGCCAGGGCGCTGGCCGTGCGCACGGATCTCGGATCGGCCGGTGACGAACAGCTCACTCTGGTCACCAACGCGCTGAACATCGCGGGGGAGATGGTGCTGCGGCCACACGTGCGCACGATCGTTCTCGGCGGTGTGGCCCGGCGCGAGTCCTACGAGCTGCACGGGCCGCTGGCCGAACGGGCGCTGGCCGAACTGCGGCTCGACGATCTCGTGCTCGGCGTGAACGCGATCTCCGTCGAGGGCGGCGCCCAGTGCAGGCACATCGACGAGGCCGGGGTGACCACCGAGATGGTGCGGCGTTCCGGCCGGGTGCTGGTGGTGGCCACCGCGGACAAGCTCGAGCGCACCGCACTGGCCCGCATCTGCGGCATCGAGCAGGTGCAGGTGCTGGTCACCGATACCGGCGCGGATCCGGGGGCGGTGCAGGCGATCCGGGCGGCGGGCGTGCGGGTCGACGTGGTGTAGGCGCTCACGCCGTCTGCGCGATCCAAGTGTCCCAATAATCTTCGTACCACTGACGGAAGTTCTGGCCGTACGACATATTGCTGTGGCTTCCTCTCTCGAAGCGATAGTGATCAGCTATTCGTTGTACCGCCTCGTCGTGGGAGAACTCTCCACCGCGATATCTCTCATAAATCCTGCGGTATTTCCCCGAGACGCTGTGATTGATGTCCGGCCCGCCATTTTCGAGTATCTGGCGGCGTATGGCGAGCTGTGACATGACGGCATGGCCCTCGTTCCGCAGCGACCGGTCCACATGATCGACCACCCATTGCTCCCGCGTTCGGCCCATCGGCGGCGAGGGGGCGTCGTTATGCGGATTACCGGGGTGGGCATGGTCGATCTCATGTGCGAGCGCATCGGCGGAGGCTCTGGCGTTGCCTTCCATATTGCGATCGAGAACAACAGCCTTCTCGTCGTAGTCGGCATAGGTTCCGTCCCCTCTCTTTCCGTAGCGAATGGTCCATCCGAACTGCTGTACGTCCTGGATCTGACGAATGAGGTCCTCGGACAACCCGGCGATTTCGTCGACTTCTCCGCCCAGCCCGGTCTCTACGGACGTCGGGTAGCCGAGCCGCTGTAGGCGTTTCTGGTATTCCGGGATTTCCCGGGTTTCCCTTCGGATGGCATCCCGACCGGCGAGATCGGCGTCAATTGTCTTGGCGACGGTCAGGTTGACTTCTCCGCTGAGATTATGGACATTGTGCGATGCGGCATTCGCGTATCTCGATAGATCGCGGCGTAGGCCGGTCGTCAGGTTCAGGAACAGTTCGCGGAGACGTCTCATTCCGGGCTACCGCTGCCGAGGCTCCGAGCTCGTCCACGGTTCTCGTGTACGGATATGTCTCTGAGGAGTTGCGAGCGGGCATGGAATCTGATGCGCAGCTTTCTCGCCCCATGCTCAGAGGTGAACGAAACCGCTCCTTCGGGCGGAATCCTCGGGTCGACCCGTGTGTTTTCCATCGGGAGTTCGAAGATCCCGGCCATATCCGCGCGGGTGATGCGGACGTCCATCGCGACGTGCATGATCACCAGGGCATGTGAACCGACTGCCCCCGTGCGCGGGCCGCGGAACACGATTGACGAGAACGGCCCGCCGTCCGGGTATGCCACGAATTCGCTTGTATGCGGATTCGCGCAGGGTACTGCACTGAACTCCATCGCGCACGCCGAGGAGACATAGTGTGGTGTGAAGCATTCTGGGACCGCCAGTACATGATTGGCAATCAGTCGGATATCGCGGATGTATGGCGATGTCATGCTGGCTGTTCCTCCGCGGGCCGAAGTGCTCAGGCCCGCGGATCATGACGCTCACATGCCGGAAATCGTTCCTACCAGCGGTGGTGCGGCGCGGTCATCGGGATGTCGAGCAACTCGGGCTCTGTGCGGTTTTGGGCTTCTTCGCAAGTGTGGCAAACATGTGGCACCGCATATATTCCCAGTATTGGGAATGGCGTGAAGGCCGGATCAGGCTGGTAGCGAACGAATTACTGATTGATGGACCGGGTGTCCGCCGGTCACCGATCGGCGGTGCTGAACCGATTCAGCGGCGTATCGGCGCCGGTGGGTCGGCGCATGGCTCGCGCCCAAACGAGGAATCCCCAGGCTACGAAACCCGCGTAGACCAGATACAGCGTCGCCGACGGGTAGTAGCCCGCACGCACCAGCAGTGGAATGCCGACCAGGTCGACCGCGACCCAGATCAACCAGAACTCGGCCAGCCCCCTGGCCATGCCGTAGGTGGCCAGCACCGAGCCGGTGAAGATCCATGCCTCGGCCCACGGGCCGTAGGAACCGAGCCATTCGAAGAGCTGGGCGAAAACGGCCGTGCCCGCGAGCATCGCCACCACCAGGACGACGCGTTCGCGCGTGCTCGCCCAGCGCGGGTCGACGCCGCGGTGCTCGAGCGCGGTCCCGCGTGCCGCGTGCCGGTACCAGCTCCACCAGCCGTACACGCTGACCGCGATGAACATCAGCTGGCGTCCGGCCTGTCCGGCCATGTTCAGCTGCTGCGGAGTGTGGAACACCCCACCGACGAATACGGTGAACAGCAGCGCGTTCCCGGCGATGCCGACGGGCCAGGCCCAGACCCGCCGCCGCATGCCGCCGATCGCGGAAGCCAAGCCGAAGCCGTTGCCGACCACCTCGCGCCAGAGGATCTCCGAGCCCGCGATGTGCAGCTTGGCGTCGAGCAGCGTGAGGATCGGGTTCACCTGTCGTGTAACCCGCGGCGGGGCGTATCTCATCCGTTCGGATCGCCGCGATCGGAAATGCGCGGTGCGGACCGTAACGATTGCGCAATCTGGCGACGCCATTCGCAATGTCCGTGCAACGGGGTGCTCCTATGGTGGCCGTCATGAGCACGGAGAGCGATACCGCCGGGGGGACCGGAATTCATCTCAGCGGATTGACCAAGACCTTCCGGGTCGGGCGGAAAACCGTGCAGGCGCTGGCGAGCGTCGATCTGCACACCGAGCAGGGCGCGTTCCTGTCGCTGCTCGGTCCGTCCGGCTGCGGCAAGTCGACGGTGCTGCGCATTCTCGCTGGCCTGGAGACGCCGACGGCGGGCAAGGCGCTGATCGACGGCTCGACGCCCGCCGAACTGCGCGGCAAGCACGCGTTCGGCATCGCCTTCCAGGATTCGGCGCTGCTGCCGTGGCGATCGGTGGCGTCGAATATCGCGCTGCCGCTCCAGGTCGCGGGCATCACGCCGGAGCCGGGGCAGATCGATGACCTGATCCGCCTGGTCGGGCTGGACGGCTTCGAGAAGGCCAAGCCCGCGCAGCTGTCCGGCGGCATGCGCCAGCGCGTCTCGATCGCGCGCGCACTGGTGGTGAAGCCCACCGTGCTGCTGCTGGACGAACCGTTCGGAGCGCTGGACGACATGACCAGGCAGCGGCTCAATCTGGAGTTGCTGCGGATCTGGACCGAGAAGCCCGCGACGACGTTGATGGTGACCCATGGCATCGCGGAGGCGGTGTTCCTGTCCGACGTGGTGGCCGTGATGAGCCCGCGGCCGGGGCGGGTGCTGGAACTGGTCGAGATCGATCTGCCGCGTCCACGGCTGCCCGAGATGATGCGGACACCGGAATTCCACAAGCTGCACGACTATCTGTCCGAGCTGCTGTTCGGGACCGCCGGAAAAGGAGGCGTCGCATGAACGAGCACCAACCGGAACGCTGTGTGCGGCACCGTAAGCCGGGCTGGCAGCGGGCGAGCGTGCGCACTGGGCCGCTGCGGCGGCAGCTGTGCGTCCGGCGGACAGGGGATACGGCGTGAAGCGCTTCGGCGGCGTGCTCGGCGTGCTGGGGCTGGTCGCGGTGTGGTGGGCGCTCGCGGCGTTCGAGGTAGCGGGCGGCACCATACCGAGTCCCTGGCAGGTGCTGCACACCATGTACTCCGACGGATGGGGCCTGTACGGCCCCAATTTCCGGATCACCGCGCTCGGCGCGCTGCAGGGATTCGTCTGGGGCAACGGCCTGGCCATCGCCCTGGCCGTCCTGATCGTGCTGGTCCCGCCGATCGAGTCGCTGGCGACCCAGTTGGCGATCCTGAGCTATTGCACTCCGCTGCTCGCGCTGGGCCCGATCATCCTTGTGGTGTTCGGCGGACGCACCCCGACGGTCTTCCTTGCCGCGATGTACTGCTTCTTCACCACTATGGTCGGCACCGTCGCCGGGTTGCGCTCGGCCGACCGGACCAGCCTGGAGTTGGTGCGCGCCTACGGCGGCGGACGCTGGCAGCAGTTGTACCGGGTGCAGGCGATCTCGGCGCTGCCGAGCACGTTCGCGGCGTTGAAGATCGCCGCGCCGTCGGCCGTGCTCGGCGCGATCATCGGCGAGTACCTCGGTGGCGTGGACAGCGGCATCGGGGTGGCGCTGACCGCCGCCCAGACCTCCTACAACGTGCCACGCACCTGGGGCATGGCGCTGGCGGCCGCCGCGCTGGCCGGACTCGGCTACGCGCTGGTGGCGCTGGCCGCCCGCCTGGCCGCGCCCTGGACCGTCCGGGAGGCGCGATGAAGATCTCCACGCGCGTTGCGCTGCACCAGGTCACGGGGGAGGTCCGATGAATCTGCTGCGACGGATCGGGATCTTCCTTTTCCCGCTGTGCACATCGCTGGTGCTGATGCTGGTGATCTGGTACGTCTTCCTGAAAGCGTTTCCGCAGGTCGGCCCGCGGGTGGGCAAGACGCCCGGCGATATCTGGACCTATTTGGTGACGGCGCCCAACGCCGCGACCGCGCGGCAGGCGATCCTGGACGACCTGCAGATCACGCTGCGTGACGCGGCGCTCGGGTTCGGCGCGGGCATGCTCGCCGCGTTGGTGGTCGCCGCGCTGTTCGTGTCGTTCGCCGCGATCGAGCAGACCTTCCTGCCGGTGGCGATGCTGCTGCGCTCGGTTCCGCTGGTGGCGCTCACGCCGATCATCGTGCTGGTGTTCGGCCGCGGCCAGGCCGGGGTCGCGGTGCTCGCCGCGATCGTGGTGTTCTTCCCCGCGCTGGTCATGATCATGGCGGGATTGCGCAACGCGCCGCGGCAGGCGCTGGAACTGGTGGCCGCGTACGGCGGATCGCGGTGGACCGGGCTGCGCATGGTGGCCGTGCCCGCGGCGCTGCCCTCGGTGTTCGCCGCCGCGCGGATCTCGGTGCCGGGTGCGCTGATCGGCGCGTTGCTCGGTGAGTGGCTCGGCAGCGGCACCGGCCTGGGCGCCGGCTTGATCCGGGCGATCCCCACGTTCCAGTACAGCAAGTTGTGGGCATCGATCGTCATCGTCACGCTGGTCTCGGTGGCGCTCTACGCGATCGTCGGTGTCGTGGAGAACCTGGTGCTGGCCCGGTTCGGACCGGAAGCGGGACGACTCTGACCGAACCGAATTCCTCGCTCGGAACGCCAAAGTAAAGAAAATGAAACGCGCTGCGCTTAGATTCGGCCCATGACACCCGCGCACCGCTCCACGTTCGGGCACCTGAACCGACGCTCCTTCCTCCGTTACTCCGCATTCGCCGGCGCCGCGCTCGGCGGTGCGGGCGCACTGGCCGCCTGCGGAGGGAGCTCCGGTGATTCGCCGGGCGGCACCACCGCGGACGGATCGAAATACGGCGGCGTCGCGGTGCAGCTTTCCTGGCTGAAGAACATCGAATTCGCGGGCGAATACTTCGCCGACTCGAAAGGCTATTTCAAGGAGGCGGGTTTCGGCTCGGTCGACTTGATCGCGGGCGGCGCGGCCAGCACGTCGGTAGAGGCCGGATTGGATACCGGGAAGGTGTGGCTGGGCCTGTCCGCGCCGCAGACCACCGCACCCGCGATCCTGGAGGGCCTGCCCGCCAAGATCGTCGCCACCACGTATCAGAAGAACCCGTTCGCGATCGTGTCCTCCGCGGCGAAACCGATCAAGTCGCCCGAGGACATGAAGGGCCGCAAGATCGGTGTGCAGGACACCAACCAGTTGATCTTCAACGCGCTGCTCACCGCCAACGGGTTGAAGCCGGGCGATGTCACCGTCGTGCCCGCCCAATTCGACCCGACCCCGCTGGCCAACGGGGAGGTCGACGGATGGGTCAGCTACGTGACGAACGAACCGATCACGCTGGCGGCCAAGGGCTTCCAGAACACACACTTCTTGTTCGCCGACTTCAATCTGCCGCTGGTCGCCGAGACGCTCACGGTCGCGCAGTCCACCATCGACAAAGAGCGCGACAAGTTGAAGGCGTTTCTGGCCGCCGAGATCAAGGGCTGGAAGGACGCGGTGGCCGATCCGGCCGAAGCGGCCCGGCTCGCGGTCGAGGTGTACGGCAAGGATCAGAAGCTCGATCTCGCCGAGCAGACGAAAGAGGCTGTCGCGCAGAACGATCTAGTGGTTTCGGCGGATACCGCCACGGGCGGACTGCTCTCGATGACCGACGCCCTGATCGAACAGAACATCGCCGCGCTGCGTGCCGCGAAAATAGACATCAAGGCCGCGCAACTGTTCGACCTGTCCGTATTGCGCGAGGTGTATGCCGAGCACCCCGGCCTGAAATGATCAGAGACCCACAGCGGTTTTCGGCGTGATCGGGATTTCGCCGCTGTACGGATCGACCGCTCGCACCGGCTGCGCGGCGCGGGCGGCCAGCAGTTCGGCCGCGATCGCGACGGCCATCTCGGGCGCGGTGCGTGCGCCGATGTCGAATCCCGCGGGCGAGTGCAGCCGCGACAGCGTCTCCTCGCCGAAACCACCTGCGCGCAGGTCCTCCATGCGCCGGATGTGCACCTGGCGTGACCCCATGGCGCCGAGATAGCCGACCTCGGGTAGTCGCAGCGCCACGGTGAGTAGTGGAATTTCGAATGTGGGATCGTGCGACAGCACGACTATGGCTGTGCTGCTGTCGATTTCACCTGCCGAGGAGAGGATGTTGAGGTAGCGGTGCGGCCAGTCGACCACCACCTCGGCGCCGGGAAACGATTCCGGCGTAGCGAAATTGGGGCGAGAGTCGCAGATGGTCACTCGGTAACCGAGCAACCTGGCCTGCACGGTGAGTGCGGCGGCGAAGGAATTGGCGCCGAAGATGATCAGGCGCGGCGGCGGAGCGAACGAGGCGACGAAGACATCGGAATCGGGTAGCGCGACCAATTCGGTGGCGTGCCGCTTGTCGGTGATCAGGTGCTGGCCGATCAGGTCGGCATCGGAGTTCCACACCACCGTGAAGACGGTGACCCTGCGGTGGGCCGCGATCTCGGCGGCGACCTCCGGGAACTCCGGGAAGTGTCTTCGAGAGAACGGTTCGGTGAAGACGTCCATCATTCCCTCGCCGTGCGCGCCCCCGTCCACGCCGCCGGCCACGCCGAAACGGTGCATCGCGCGGCGGCCGGTCCGCGCGGCCTGGAGCACGGACTCGTAGGCGATGTCCTCCAGCCCGCCCGCGGCGACCGATCCGTAGACGCCCCCGTCCGGGTCGACCAGCATCGCCGAGCCCACCGGTAAGGGCGCGGAGCCCACGGTGCGCACGATGGTGCCGAGTCCGCCGGTCCGGCCCGAGTACCACACCCGCAACAGGTCGTCGACGATGTCCCGCATCAGCTAGCTCCGATCACCGTGCGGTCGTGGCCGGGAAGTCACGATCGACGCCCGTCGCCAAATCGTCGCACGTGACGCACACCATATCGTTTCTGCCGGTCAAATAGGTGCGGGCGCCGGAATCTCCTGCCGCCGACCCACAAACCGCATTCCAGTGCTTGTGGGCTATAACAACAGGGTGTCCAGGTGTGTCGTGGAACACAGCGCGTGCCAGACCGCTGGGTGCCGCGAGCGCGGCGGCGAGCACCCGGGCGACCGCGTCGGCGCCGACATCGGGGGTGTCCACCGGCATGATCGCGGCGTAGCGCGCGGGGGTGCCGGCCGCGGCGATCAGGCCCGCCCGTAGCGATGCGCTCAGTCCGGTCGCCCAGTCCGCCGCCCAGACGTGCCGTACGCCCGGCGGCAGGTCGACGATCCCCGGCGTCGGGCCGGTCGCGCCGAGGACCACGATGACCGGGTCGCAACCTCCGCCGCGCAGCGCGGCGACCGTGGACCGCAGCCAGGCGCCGTCCTCGGCGAGCACTTTGGGTTTTCCGTAGCGGGTTCCGGCGCCCGCGGCGAGCACGACGCCCGCGCAGGGTGCGACGGCGGGGCGATCAGGGTCGGCCATGCCTCAAAGGTAATACCGGCCGGTCTGCGCCGCATGATGGGAAACCGGTGCTCAGGCGTGGTTCCGGAGCGACACGCCGAAGGCGATCCCTCCGCTTCCGGTGGCGGCTCGTCCGGTCGTATTCGATGCTGGTCCGATGACGGATCAGCGACGCGGTATCGCGGCGTTCGACGCGCTGTCCGCCGACGCGGCCTACCGGGCGGCGCTCGGCTGCTGCTCGTCGCCGGAGTTCGCGCGGTCGCTGGTCGCGGGCCGTCCGTACCGGAGTGTCGAGGCGCTGCTCGAGGCGGCGGACGGAGCGTTGGCACGGCTGCCGGAGTCCGAGCTCGACTCGGCCATGGCAGGTCACCCCAGGATCGGCGAACGACCGCATTCCGCCGCTTCGGCGCGGGAGCAGGCCGGAGTGGCGGGTGCGGCCGACGCGGTACGCGCGGCGCTCGCCGAGGGCAACCGCGCATACGAGGAACGGTTCGGGCACATCTACCTGGTGTGTGCGAGCGGAAAGTCGGGTGAGGAGCTGCTCGCGCTGCTCACTGCCCGGTTACGCAATGATCCCGAGACCGAAAGGCAGGTCGTGCGAACAGAATTGGGCAAGATCAATCGGATCCGGCTGCGGGCGCTGCTGGCGGAGCTGTCATGAGCACGCTGAGCACCCATGTGCTGGACGCGGTGCGCGGCGTGCCCGCCGCGGGTGTCACGGTGACGTTGTACCAGCAGGAGCGGCAGCTCGATTCGGGCGAAACAGGCGCGGACGGGCGAATCCGGGCATTGGGCGAAGCGCTCGAAGCCGGAACCTATCGGTTGGTGTTCGACACCGGCGCCTACTTCGCGGGTCAGGGGGTGGAGACCTTCTATCCCGAGGTGAGCATCGCGTTCGCCGTGACGGAGGAACGGCGCTATCACGTCCCATTGCTGTTGTCGCCCTTCGCCTTTTCCACCTATCGAGGGAGCTGAGCATGGAACTGACCGGGCCCATCGTGCTGACCGACCACCGATACGGCAAGGCGGAGAACCGGGTCGTCCGGATCCACCGGCAGAGCGCACGGCACGAGATTCGCGACGTGAACGTGTCCACGGTGCTGCGCGGCGATTTCGCCGACGCGTACGTCGCGGGCGACCAGGCGAAGGTCCTGCCCACCGACTCACAGAAGCAGACGGCCTATGCCTTCGCGAAGCGGCCCGGGTTGCGGGCCATCGAGGACTACGCGCTCGCGCTGGCCGATCATTTCGTCGCCGAGATCGAACCGGTGCGCAGCGCGCGTATCGAGGTCGACGAATACGCCTGGCAGCGCGTGACGGTCGACGGTGTGGAACATGATCACACCTGGGTGCGGCAGGGACCGGAAGTGCGCACCGCGGCGGTCACCGTGGCGGGGAAGGGCGCCGAGCGGCGGGCCTGGGTCGTCGGCGGGGTGAAGGACCTGATCATCCTCAAGTCGACCGGCTCGGAGTTCGCCGACTTCCTGAACGACGAGTTCACCGTGCTCGCGCCGACCCGTGATCGGATGCTGGCTACGTCACTGATCGCCGAATGGCGTTTCGCGAGCAGCGCGGGCATCGACTGGGACGAGGTCTACACCGGCGTGCGGGCGCGGCTGGTGGAGACCTTCGCGACGCTGCATTCGAAGGCGTTGCAGCAGACGCTGTTCGAGATGGGCAAGGCCGCGCTGACCGCGTATCCGGTGCTGGCCGAGATCCGGCTCGCGGCGCCGAACAAGCATCACTTCGACTACGACTTGGGCCGCTTCGGCATCGAGAACCACGGGGAGGTCTACCACGCCGACGACCGCCCCTACGGGCTGATCCACGCCACCGTTGCGCGGGCCGACGCGCCGGAAGCGGGTCCCGCGTGGAGCAGGTGACCGTCATCGCGGACTGCGCCGTCGCGACCGTCGACGCCCAGGGGACCGAGTACGCCCGCGGGTACGTCGTCGTGCGGGGCAACCGGATCGACGCGGTCGGCGCGGGGGATCCGCCGGACCTCGGCGCGGACGCGCGGCACGTCGACGGGCGCGGCTGCCTGCTGACGCCCGGGTTGGTGAACACCCACCAGCACCTCTACCAATGGATCACCCGCGGCCTGGCCACCGACCACACGCTGTTCGAATGGCTCACCACGCTCTATCCGGTCTGGGCGGGCATCGACGAGGACGGGGTGCGCGTGGCCGCCACCGGTGCGCTCGCCACTCTCGCGCGCACCGGGTGCACCACCACCACCGATCACCACTACGTGTTCCCGCGCGACGGCGGTGACCCGCTCGCCGCCGAGATCGCCGCGGCGGCGCAGGTGGGCCTGCGGTTCCATCCCTGTCGCGGCTCGATGGATCTGGGCGCGAGCGCGGGCGGCCTGCCGCCCGATCACCTGGTGGAACGCCTGGACGACATCCTCGCCGCGAGCGCGGAGGCCGTCGCGCGGTGGCACGACCCGTCGTCCGACGCCATGCTGCGGATCGCGCTCGCGCCGTGTTCGCCCTTCTCGGTCACCCCCGACCTGCTGCGCGAGTCGGCGGCGCTGGCCCGCGAGCTCGGGGTCCGGCTGCACACCCACCTCGCCGAGACCATCGACGAGCAGGACTATTGCCTGGCGACCTTCGGCTGTACGCCCGCGCGGTACCTGCAGCGGCTGGACTGGTTCGGTCCGGACGTCTGGTACGCGCACGCCGTCCACCTGGACGACGACGCGCTCGCCGCCCTCGCGGAGACCGGTACCGGCGTGGCGCATTGCCCCACGTCGAACGCGCGGCTCGGCGCGGGCATCGCCCGCGTGGCCGACCTGGTCCGCGCGGGCGTTGCGGTGGGGCTCGGCGTGGACGGCGCGGCGAGCAACGAGGCCGGTTCGATGATCGAGGAGCCGCGCCACGCCTTGCTGTGGGCGCGCAATCGGGGCGGCCCGCACGCGATGACCGTGCGCACCGCGCTGGAACTGGCCACCATGGGCGGCGCGCGGGTGCTCGGCCGCGCCGCCGACATCGGTTCGATCGAGGTCGGCAAGCTGGCGGACCTGGCGCTGTGGCGGCTGGACACCGCCGCGCACGCCGGGATCGCGGATCCGGTGACCGCACTGGTGCTCGGCTCGCCTCCACCGCTGGCGGCGCTGCTGGTGAACGGGCGCGAGGTGGTGCGCGACGGCGAGGTGCGGACGGTCGACACCGACGTGGTCGCCGCCGAGGTGGCGCGGGCGCAGGCGAAGCTGCTCGCGAAGGCGGGGTGAGCGACTCGCGCGCAGCAGCCCTCGGCGGCCCTGCCGGAGTGCGGGATCGGCCTACCGGCAGCGGGTGCTGTCGCCGTACGGCCTGTGCCGGTCGAAGCGGGGGACGTGGGCCGGGGGAGTTCGCCCACCTGCCTTACTGTGCCGCGAGCAGCATCGGGAACCGGGCGGTGCTGTCGGTGTGGCCGGGCCGGGAGTTGGTGCCGCGGCGCGCGGCACTCTCGCCCAGCCGCGTAGTTGGGCGTGGCGGGAATGCCGGGTGCGGTGGCGATATCGTCGCCCAGCCGTTCGTCGAGGAGAATCGTCACGCTGATCTGGGCGGGGTGTCGTGCCTGGTCAGGCCGGACGAGCAATACTGAAGCAGTGTCGGCTCGGACGGCCGGTAGGCGGGCGCGAGCCGTGGTGTCGCGGACGGCACGCCCGCGTAAGCGCGCGGCCGGGGCGGTTCCCGGGCGCGGGCGCCCGTCGCGCGGCGAGGTAACGGCCGCGCAATCTGACGTGCGTCGCGCGCAATACGGCGGCAACCGACTGGCTCTACGGTGACGGAGAGGCAGGAACGAGGTGAGACGTGGACCTGGACACGATTCGCGAGGTGGTGGTCGCTCGCGAGCGCGAAGACCTGGCCGTGCTCGGTGCGTCCACCGCGGTGCTCGCCGGAGGAACCTTCCTGTTCTCCGAGCCGCAGGATCAGCTGCTGCGCCTGGTCGACATCACCGGCCTGGGGTGGCCCGCGTTCGAGATCGTGGATGGCGGACTGGACATCGCCGCGACTTGCACCCTGGCCGAGTTCGCCGGAGCCGCGCCGGGCCGTGAGTTGGGGACGGGGGTGTTGCGCGACCCGTGGCCGGGCACCGCGCTGTTCGCCCGGTCCTGCCGGGCGCTGCTGGCCTCGCACAAGATCTGGCGCACCGCGACCGTCGGGGGCAACGTCTGCCTGGCGTTGCCCGCGGGTGCGGTGCTCGGCGCGCTGGTGGCGCTCGACGGAACGGCGCTGGTGTGGGCCGCGGACGGCGCCGATCGGGAGATTCCGATGCGGGAGTTCGTCCTCGGTCCGGGTCGTACGGCGCTGCGGCCCGGCGACGTGCTGCGCTCGATTCGCCTGCCGCGCTCGAGTCTGTTGGCCCGCACCAGCTTTCGAAAGATCGCGCTCGCCCCGCTCGGCCGATCCGGCGCCGTCGTGATGGGGCGGAGGGAAGGCAGTGGCCGTAGCGCGGTCACGATCACAGCCGCCACGATCAGGCCCGTCGTCCTGGACTTCGCCGCCCCGCCCTCCGAGGGCGAGATGCGCGATGCCATGCACACGATCGACTCGGCGTTGTGGTTCGACGATCCGCACGGGTCGCCGGAGTGGCGCAGGCATGTCTCGGGAGTGCTCGCCGACGAGGTCGCCGCGGAACTGCGGGGAAGCTGATGCGATTCGAAGTGGACGGCAGGACCGTCGACATCGCGGCGCGGCCGGGTCAGTGCCTGCGGACGGCGCTGCGCGACAGCGGCAACCTGGCGGTGAAGAAGGGCTGTGACACGGGCGATTGCGGGGCCTGCTCGGTGCTGGTCGACGGAATGACGGTGCACTCCTGCGTCTTTCCCGCCTTTCGCGCCGCCGGACGCGCTGTCACCACCGCCGCCGGACTCGGAACGCCCGAGCATCCGCACCCGGTGCAGCGCCGGTTCGTCGCCGACGCCGCGTTCCAATGCGGGTTCTGCACCGCGGGCATGGTGGTCACGGCCGCGGGGCTCGGGTGTGCCGCCGACGAGCAGGCCGGCGTGTCGGGCGACGAACTCGCCGAGCTGATGAAGGGCAACCTCTGCCGCTGCACGGGTTACCGCGCCATCCGCGCCGCGCTGGGCGAGCAGCTCACTCCGGACGATCCTGCCGCCGTGGCACCGGATCCGGCCGCGCCGATCGTGGGAGCGGGCGCCCCGGCCGGGCCGCGCATCGTCTCCGGACGCGAACCGTACACCTTCGACTTGCCGCGCTTGGGCGACGCCGACACCGCGCCACCGTCCGCGCCGCTGCACATCGCGGTGCTGCGAAGCCCGCACCCGCATGCGCGAATCCGCTCGATCGGCACCACCGCCGCCGAGGCACTACCCGGCGTGCACGCGGTGCTCACCCATGCCGACGCGCCGGACGTGCCGTTCTCCACCGCGCGGCACGAGCTGCGCACCGACGACCCCGACGACACCTACGTGCTCGACCGCACGGTTCGCTTCGTGGGGCAGCGGGTGGCCGCGGTGGTGGCCGACAGCGTCGCGATCGCCCGCGAGGGATGCCGTCTGCTGGAGGTCGACTACGAGGTCCTGCCCGCGGTGTTCGAACCGCAGGACGCGCTGCGCCCCGACGCGCCGAAACTGCACGGCGACAAGCCCCCCTCGGCCCGGATCGTCGATCCCGGCCGCAACCTGGTCGCCGAACTGCACGGCGAGGTGGGTGACGTCGCCGCGGGTCTGGCTGCCGCGGCGCATGTCGTACGCGGCGTCTGGGATTCGCCGCGGGGTCAGCATGTGCACTTGGAGACACACGGCGGCGTCGGCTGGCTGGACGACGCCGGACGCCTGGTCATCCGGTGCAGCACCCAGGTCCCGTTCCTGGTCCGCGACGAATTGTGCCGCCTGTTCGGCCGGTCGTCCGCGCAGGTGCGGGTATTCGCGGCCAGGGTCGGCGGCGGGTTCGGCGCGAAACAGGAGATGCTGGCCGAGGACCTGATCGCGCTGGCCGTGCTGCGCACCGGCAGACCGGTGCAATACGAGTTCACGCGCTCCGACGAATTCACCGCCGCGACCTGCCGCCATCCCATGCGGGTCGCGGTGACGGCGGGGGCCGACACGCGCGGTGTGCTGACCGCCTTGGCGGTCGACGTGCTCGCCGACACCGGCGCGTACGGCAATCACAGCGGCGGGGTGATGTATCACGGCGTCGGTGAGTCGGTGGAGCTGTACCGCTGTGCCAACAAGCGGGTCGACGCGCAGGCGGTGTACACCAACAACGTTCCCTCCGGCGCGTTCCGCGGATACGGCCTCGGGCAGGTGATCTTCGCGGTGGAGTCGGCTCTCGACGAACTCGCGCACGCGCTCGGCATGGACCCGTTCGAACTGCGCCGCACCAACGCGGTAGTGCCGGGCGACCGGTTCGTCGGCGCCGCGGTGAACGAGAGCGACCTCATGTTCGGCAGCTACGGCCTGGACCAATGCCTCGACCTCGCCGAACGAGCGCTGCTGCGCGGCAACGACGTGCACGCGCCCGGCCCGGAGTGGCGGGTGGGTACGGGCATGGCCGCCGCGATGATCGCGACCGTCCCGCCGCGCGGTCACCGGTCGACCGCGACGGCCGCGCTGCTGCCCGACGGCCGCTACGAGATCCGGGTCGGCACGGCGGAATTCGGCAACGGAACGACGACGGTGCACGCGCAGCTCGCCGCTACCGCGCTGGACACCGAGGTGGACCGCATCGTGGTCCGGCACGGCGACACCGACCTGGTGGACCACGACACCGGCGCGTTCGGCTCCACCGGCATCGTGGTCGCGGGCAAGGCCGTCTACGCGGCGGCGTGCGCGTTGCGCGGGCTTCTGCTGGCCAGGGCGGCGGAACTGACCGGCGTCGCCGAGCGGGACTGCGCGCTGAACTCCGGCGGCGTGCACTGCGGCGACCGGCTGCTCACCGCCGCCGAACTGCTGACCGGTGGCGACCTCACCGCGCGCGCCGAGCACGACGGCAGTCCCAGGTCGGTGAGCTTCAACGTGCACGCTTTCCGCGTCGCCGTGCACCCGGACACCGGGGCAGTGCGCATCCTCCAATCGATCCAGGCCGCCGACGCGGGGACGGTGCTCAACCCGGTGCAGTGCCGCGGGCAGATCGAGGGCGGCGCGGCTCAGGCCATCGGCACGGCGCTGTACGAGGACATGCGCAGCGCGCACGGTGTGGTGGGTGCGCAGACCCTGCGGCACTACCACATACCGCAATTCGCCGACGTACCGCGCACAGAGGTCTACTTCGCCGAGACGTCCGACTCGCTCGGTCCGTTGGGGGCCAAGTCGATGAGCGAATCGCCGTACAACCCGGTCGCGCCCGCGCTGGCCAACGCGATCCGCGACGCGGTCGGCGTGCGGCTGTACGGGCTGCCGATGACCGCGGACCGGGTCTGGGCCGCCCTGCGGGAGAAGGGATCACGATGACGAAGGTGCCGGAGAACGTCCGCGCCCGGATCGAGGCGATGCTCGACGCGGTCGACACCGAGCTGCGCCGCCGATACCCCGGCTCGAACGGTCGCTCGCAACCGATCCACACCGTGTACGTCCCGGCCGACCGGGTCACCGAGGAGACTCCCGGGGAATGGGGCGCGACCGCGGTCGAACTACTCGACCGCCACCACGATCTGCTGACCACTCTCGACGGCACCGATTCGCTTCCCGACGTGCGCAAACGGCTGGAAGCCGACCCGGTCCAGGATCTGCGCATCGACTTCGAGGACGGCTACGGCCTGCGCGCCGACGCCGAGGAGGACCGCGCGGCCACGGCGGCGGGCGCGGTGCTGGCTGCCTGGGCACGGCGCCCCGGAGGCCCGGCGAGCAGCGGCATCCGGATGAAGGGTTTGGGCGGCGGCGAGCGTCGCCGCGCGCTGCGCACGCTCGGCCTCGTGTTGGAGGGCGCGGGCGGCGTGCCCGAGGGGTTCGTCTTCACGGTGCCGAAGATCCGTGCGGCGCAGCAGGTTCCCGCCCTGGTGCAGCTGTGCGTAGGGCTGGAACGCGGGTACGGCATCGCCGAGGGCAGCCTGTGCTTCGAACTACAGATCGAGAGCCCGCAGGCGATCCTGGCCGCGGATGGCACCGCGCCGGTGGCCGCCATGCTCACCCTCTCCGAAGGACGATGCAGCGCGTTGCATTTCGGTACGTACGACTACACCGCCGCTTGTGGGGTCGCCGCACCGGATCAGGCGCTCGACCACCCGGCCGCCGATTACGCCAAGGCGGTCATGCAAGTCGCGGCCGCGCAGACCGGGGTGTGGGTATGCGATGGTTCCACCCAGATCGTGCCCGACGCCGACCCGGAGGCCGCGCTGCGCAACCACCACCGATTGGTTGCCCGGGCGTTGCGGCGCGGGTACTACCAGGGCTGGGACATGCATCCGGGTCACTTGGTCACCCGCTGGCTGGCCACCTACGACTTCTTCCGCCGGGCGATCGACGTCGCGGTGCCGCGCCTGCGGGACTACCTCGCTCGACGCGGCGGCGACATCGTCGACGAGCCCGCCACCGCGGAAGCGCTGGCCGCCACGGTGCTCCGTGGCATCGATTGCGGTGCCCGCCCGGACGCGGGGACTCCGGAACTCACCGAGACGGTTCTGCGAGCCCTGGCGGCACGCGCGCCGATACCGGAGGCGCCGTGATCGGCCATCCGAACGGGACGATCCCGCACGACACAGGAGACGCGATGCGTGACCGGGGCGACGACGACGAATTCACGCTGCTGCCGGACCTGGCGGTCCGGCCGCTGGGCGGTTCGGTGATCTGGGCGAACGACGAATTCTTCGCGGAGAAAGAGAATCTGATCAACCCGGGGCCCGCCCAGTACCGGCCGTCCGACTTCGGGCACAAAGGACAGATCTACGACGGCTGGGAGACCCGCCGACACCGCGGGCAACCCGGCGACGACGCCGCGATCGTGCGGCTCGGCGTGCCCGGCGTGATCCGCGGGATCGTGGTGGACACGGCGTGGTTCAAGGGCAATTACCCGCCCGCCGTCTCGGTGTCCGCGTTGGAGGTCGAGGACTATCCGCCCGCGGAAACCATCGCCGCACGCGACGATTGGGTGATGCTGGTCGATCGCTCGCCGATTGCGGGCGACCACCGCAATCCTTTCGCCGTCGAGAACGAGAAGCGCTGGACGCATGTGAAACTCACCATGCACCCCGACGGCGGCGTGGCCAGGCTGCGGGTGCACGGCGAAGGACGGCCCGACCCGCGCCTGCTCGGCCTCGGTCCGCTGGACCTGGCCGCGCTGGAGAACGGCGCGCTGGTGCTGGACTGCTCCAATCGCTTCTACAGCTCGCCGAACCAGTTGCTGTATCCCGGCTGGGCCCGGTCCATGGGTGAGGGCTGGGAGACCGCCCGCCGCAGGGACGACGGCAACGACTGGGTGCGCATCCGCCTGGCCGGGCCGGGACTGATCCGGCTCGCCGAGCTGGACACGTCCTACTTCCTGGGCAACAGTCCGGGCGCCGCCCGGCTGACCGGTCGCACCAACGACGGCACCGAGCTGGAGTTGTTGCCGCGCACCCCGCTCCAACCCGACACCAGGCACCGGTTCCCGATCGCGCCGATGGCGGCGTCGGTGGAGGAGGTGCGGCTGGACATCTACCCGGACGGCGGGCTGGCGCGGCTGCGCCTGTACGGAGAGCTCGGCGCATGAGCGGGCGAATGTCGGCAGTGTGTCGGGCCGCGCCTGCTCGGCGTATGTACGCGTGGGCGTCCACACGGTGTGGAGCTGCGCCTGCGGGGCGAGCTCGGCACATGAACACGCGGGCATCGGCAGCGCGTACCGAGCAGTGTTTTCGTGAGGCGCGCTGATGAGGGACTTCGTCGGCTACGGCCCGCGTCCGCCGGACCCGCAGTGGCCGGGAGAGGCGCGGATCGCGGTCCAGTTCGTGCTCAACTACGAGGAGGGCGGCGAGAACAACGTCCTCGACGGTGACGAGTTCTCTGAGACGTTCCTGTCGGAAATGACTCCCGCCGAAGCCTTTCCGAACCGCCACATGAGCATGGAGTCGCTCTACGAGTACGGCTCACGCGCCGGGTTGTGGCGAGTGCTGCGCGTCTTCGAACGGCGCGGGTTGCCGCTGACGATCTTCGCGGTCGCCCGAGCTCTGCAACGCAACCCGGAGGCGGTGGCCGCCTTCGGCGAATTGGGCCATGAGATCGCCTGCCACGGTCTGCGCTGGAAGTCCTACCAGCTCACCGACCGCGACACCGAGCGTGCGCACATGGCCGAGGCGGTGCGCGTCCTCACCGAACTGACCGGCTCACCGCCGCTGGGCTGGTACACCGGCCGCGATTCGCCGAACACCAGAGAGCTGGTGGTCGAGCACGGCGGTTTCGCCTACGACGCCGACTCCTATGCCGACGACCTGCCCTATTGGGTGCGGGTGCTCGACCGCGACCACTTGGTGGTGCCCTACACCTTGGACACCAACGACATGCGATTCGCCTCGCCCGCCGGTTTCCCCACCGGCGAACAATTCTTCGCACACGTCCGCGACGCCTTCGACGTCCTCTACCGCGAAGGGGCGGAAGGTAATCCGAAAATGCTGTCCATCGGCCTGCACTGCCGCCTCATCGGCCGCCCCGCCCGTACCGCCGCCTTGGAACGCCTACTCGACCACATCCAGTCCTACGACCAGGTCTGGATCACCCGCCGCATCGACATAGCGCGACATTGGCGCGCGGTGCACCCACCGGTTGCATCCTTTTGAGTTCGCCCGGACCGCAACCCAGCAACGAAGTAGCCGAACCATCATATGAGCGTTGGCTTTCAGAGCCGGAAAGCGATAGGTGCGCACGCCGAGGTGAGACGCGAAAAGTGGGGGCTATCACCGGCATTCAGTCATTCATATGCTTCGTGGCGACAGTGAAGACGAGTGCCGGAACTAGTTCTCGCGTTCATGACGGCAGGAAAAAACATGACGAAGAAAATCGCGGCCACCGTGCTGGTCACCGCCGCCCTATCACTGCCGGTCATGGCCACCGCGCCCGCCGCGATAGCCGACCCGCTCAGCACTGGTTCATCCTCCGGCTCGGGCAAAACAGTGAACAATCTGATCTGCTCGATCCGTAGCTACCTCGGCATGGGCGGCTGCGTCTACCTTCCCTGACGCGTCGCGAGTGGCACATGGCTGTGGCGAAACGCGAAAAGACCTCTCGCTGATGTGCCGGTCGTCGGGCGGCTCGTGGCGGGCGTCAGAGGTCGGTGCGGGGTTCGCGTGGTCGGAGGTGGCGGGTCAGCGTCGTGAGCGCGTCGAGCACCTCGCGTAGTGCGGCCGGGTCGTTGTCGGCCAGTGCCGCTGCCACCGCGTCGTCCACGGGTGTTGCTCGTATTTCGGCGACTCGGGGTGAGGCATGGTCGGCCGCGCGGACGAGGGTGCGCCGGCGGTCGCGTGGGTCGACCGTCGAGGTGATCGCACCGGCCTCCTTGAGTCTGGCGACGGCGGTGGATACCGCGCTTTGCGGTAATCCGGTGCGGGTGGCGATCTCGCCCACGGTGCTGTCCGGGTGCTCGAGGATGTCGCTCGACACGACGAGCACGGGGCGGTGTCCGCCGCCGAGTCCCGCCGTCGGCAGCGCCTCCTCGCCGATCTTCATCAACGTCCGGCCCAGCAGGAACAGTTCGACTCCGTCCACGACGGAGAACTTTACATCAATTCAGATGCATCAGAGTTGATGTATCTGAACTGATGGATTAGCCTGGTCCGCATGAACACGATTGCCACCGGCACTCTCGAAGTCCCCGGAGCCGACCTGTACTACGAAGTTCGCGGCAGCGGCCCGATGCTCGTGATCTCGCAGAGCGGCGAGGGGGACGCGCGGCGCAGCGAAGATCTGGTCCGTCATCTGGAGCGGCGCTTCACCGTCGTCACTTACGACCGGCGCGGACTGTCCCGCAGCGTCCTTCGCGATCCGGGCGCTCCCGCCTCGGTCGCGACGCACGCCGACGATGTCTATCGCCTGCTGTCCACGTTGACCGACGAGCCCGTGGCAATGCTCGGGTGCAGCATGGGCGCGGCCATCGGATTGCATCTGGCGGTCGAGCACCCGGACCGGCTGCACACTCTCGTCGCGCACGAGCCCGTCACGCCGTGGCTGCTCGCCGCCGCCGACCGCGCCGCCCAAATGGGCGAACTCGAACACTGCGAGCAGGTGTTCGCCGAGCTCGGCTGGCAGGCGGCGCTCGCTCCGATGGTGCGGACGCTGGGGATCGATCCGGAGAGCCAGGATCGCGAACCCGACGTGACCGCACCGCCGCTCGGCCCCGAGCGCGCCGCGAATTTCGAATATTTCCTCGGGCACGACTTCGCCGCGATCCGCGCCGACCACCTCGACGTCGCGGCCTTGCGCCACTCGCCAGTGCGCGTCGTCCCGGCCTGCGGGCACACCACCCCACAGCACGTCTTCGACTACAAGGCCGCCCACGAGTTGGCGGCACTGCGCGGCGTGCCGGTGGTGGAATTTCCCGGCGGGCACAACGGGAATCTGACGCATCCGGCCGGATGGGCCGCGCGGGTCGGCGAAATCTTGTCGAACCACACGTTATTGGCGGGATAGAGCCTAGTCCGGCTCGCTACATCATTGCCGCAGACGGACTGATCCTGCGCCCAGGTCGGGGACAATGCCCATGCGCATGCCCGCTCAGCGGCCCAGCCTGCCGTACGGCACGAGATACCCGGGATCCGTTCGGCTTCGCCAACCGCGCTCGGTCGGTTCCAGCGCCCGGCCGCTGGCAGTGGGGTCCTTCGGCCACGGCTCGCTTATGTGAATCTGAATGTCGTCCTGAAGGATTCGCACCAACTCCATCGCGAAGCCCTCTGCCGTGCCGCTGCCCGACTTGGTGGGGTCGAGCGCCGCGGAGGTGCCTGCATCCGGCACTCCAATGCTCACCCAAGCTTTCGGCACCGGGCGATCGGACTGCTCGCCGAATCTCCGCCAGTCCTCGGTGTACTCGGTGCTGATCTGTGCCGATAACCCCAAGGATTCTTCGATATCAGCGGCCAGCAACCGTGCGCCTCGCACTGCTTCGTCTATACCATGCCCATCCTGCCATTCGCCCATAGGGCCGAACACTCCTCGAGAGAACACGCCCCCTTCGGATCGGCCATCTTCCGCCACGAGTGGCACAAGGCTGCGGCAAAACGCGAGAGGGGCTCTCGCTCATGTGCCACTCGTGAGCCGGAATAGTCGGGCGGGCCGAGCGGCCCGTACCTGAGAATGCATGCCAGAGTTCGGGCCGCGTGTCGGCGAGCAGGAAGCGTGCTCACTTAGAGAAAATGAATCCACCATCGGTGATAGTTGCCGTGAAGGCATCCCAATCGGAGGGTGGGAAGATCAACGCTGGCCCAGTGGAGTTCTTGGAGTCACGGACACCGACATGGGTGTTGCCCAGCCAGGCGACCTCGACACATTGGCCCCCGCTCTCACTGTGGCTGCTTTTGAACCACTTCGCCCCGGATAGGTCGGTCTTCACGCCTCGTAGCTCCTTGCTACCCGCCTCAGCAGGTCTCGCGATCTGGTTTCATCCAGCGACGACGTCCGGATGGCCGCAGCGAGTTCATAGTACTTCCGCACTTCATCCGCCTTTTCGAGGTAAACGTCCGCACTCGGGCCGCCTTCAAGGAAGACGATCGGCGGCTCCGCAGGCCTACCCTTGTGATCGACGCCGAAGTCGAGGACAACGAACTGACCGTGCAGAATGCCCCACACCATGCCAGCGGCATATGGGTGCACCCGCACGGTGACATTCGGCAGCTTGCTCATCTCGGCCAGATGCCGCAGCTGAGCCGCCATGACTCGCGGACAACCGATGACCCGGTGCAGCGCCGACTCGTGCAGCAAAACCTCCAGCTCGAGCGGGCGGGACTTGCGAGTGACGATCGCCTGCCTCTTCATCCGAAGTTCTACGCGCCGGTCGATATGTTCTGGTGCGTCATCCGCGTAGAACGCGCTGATCACCGCTCGCGCATAGGAGGCCGTTTGCAGTAGCCCTGGAATCTGCTCGTGGTAAATAACCAGTCGACGTGCAGACGCCTCGAGTCCTGCGTACATGTTGAAGGTGTCGGTGAACAGACCACCGAAAGCTGTGTACCAGCCTTTGACTTGCGCTTGTTCGGCGAGTTCCACCGCGCGGCGAGTGGCCGGGGGATCCACACCGTAGATCTCGCAGAGGGCTTTGACCTCGCGGATCTTCACTTTTGCTACCTGTGCCGTTTCGATGCGGTGCAGTCCACTCTTGCTCAGTTCGGCCAGCTGCGCGGCTTGGTCGATTGTGAGCCCCTGTCCCTCGCGCGTTTCCCGGAGAAACCGCCCGAGCTGTCGCCTGGGCAGGGTTGAGGCCTCGTCTTCACCGGTCGAACTCATTGCACCCCCTGCGGATTCGGGATTGATGGAAGGCGGAGTTGGAACGCTCCGCAGCTGCGATCTGGGACCGATCCTGCGACTTGGGACGAGTTCGCTTGGGAATCCCAGATCGGCTCGATTCATTGTATCGGGCGATGGTGTGCTGAATCACAGCGTTCGGGTGGCAACCATGCCGAAACATTTTGGAACTACTGGTCATCCGGACGCCCCGAAGTCAACACATCGACGAGGTTCTGGGGGCACCATGACACATGCGCGTAGCGTCGTTTCATCACGGAACGAGGTAAGTGGAAAGCCGAAGGCCATCGGGCTCGTTCGCAACGACGTGTCCGGCTCGGACGCACTACGGCATGCCGATGCAGTGCGGCGGCATGCTCTCGCGCTCGGCTACCGATACGTCTATACGGTTCGTCCACCGGTCGATGTCGATGATCCGATCGGGTACGTGCTCGCGATCGCGGGCGGGCTAGAGATCGAGGTGATCGTTGTTTTCGATCTCGAGCATGTGGACAACCGGCCCGCGTTGGTCTGTGACGCGGGGTTCGATCTGGAAACTGTTTGCCCGCAGTGCACTTGGGCGCGGTCGGCGCAGGCTGGGCCGAGGGTCGGAGCAGGGGCGGCGTGATGAATCGACACGTGATCGTCGTTCCGCCGCGCGCCTGCGCATCCGCTGATCTCGAGGTGGCGCACCAGCAGATGCAGCGTCATCGTGCCTGCCGGATCGAGCAGTGCGCCTGGAAGTGGGTCGCCTACTGCACGTTGGTGCAGAGCGGCCGGATGGTGCCGCAGCAGTTCAGCCCGCGAGAGCGGGCTCATCGTCGCGGTATCGTCTTCCCCATCGACCACAGCGAGCGTGGACCGGCGCTCGAGGGGACGCCGGACGTGGTGACCTTTCAACAGGTGCTCGACGGGCTCGCGCGGCCGGCGCTGTCTACACCGGACGCAGACAACAGCTGCGCCGTGGAAGGCGAGCGGCCGTGGGCGTGTGGCACATAGTGCAGAGCGTTCTCGCCGTGGTCGGGGGTGGCGCGTTCGCCGCGGTCGGGATCGCGTGTGTCTGGCCGATCGCCCGGCCACGCCGTCCCGGCCCCGCGCGCGGGGCCACCCGAGCCCGTTGTTCGTTGCGGTCGGTGACCTGGCCCGAGGCGTGGACGTGTAACCGGCCGGGGCGAACATTCACGCTCGCGGACGCTCATCGCGCGATGCAGTTGCATCGTGAACACGACTGTCCCCGCAAGCGCGCCGCCTTCGCGGCATTGGTCGCGGCCGGGCGGATGACGCCGGACTCCGCGCGACGACACCGGCTATGGGGATGGTCCGAGGAATCCGACTGACGGCTTTTGGGGGCGCATGGTGGGGTGCCGAAGCGGGCATGGTCGGGTGCCGAAGCGCGCATGGCGGGCAGCTGTGGAGCGCGCATGGCGGGCGGAGAGACACGCTCCGGGTTCGGAACCGAGGAAGCCGGGCGATCGGAGCCGGTGATCGACGCGTGGCGTGGGCCACAGTGGTCCTGTGAAGGTCCTCACAGTTGGGAATGGCGGAGCCGGGATAAGGGGGCCGCTCGCCGATCGCTAACAGTACGAGCGTTACGCTAAAATCCCACGTCAGAGCTACCGGCCGGTAGATTGCACTACTGCAATTCGAGGGCAAATTTTGCAGACTTAGCAAAGAGGGCGGAAAACCTAGCTCAGATTCACACTAACAACAGGTAGACGCCTATTTCTTCATGTGCCATCGTGTGGAAGTACACCCCAAGGGCCTAGCAAGCCTGCAAATCGCCGCTCCAGCAGTACGAGCTGTTTCGTAGCTCGACCGGGCGGCAGCACCGAACGAGGAAGTGGAGTCACAGATGTCGACCACCGGCACCCCGAGGACCACCGCGGAAATCCAGAAGGATTGGGACACCAACCCGCGCTGGAAGGGCGTCACCCGTAACTACACCGCGGAGCAGGTGTCGAAGCTCCAGGGCACGGTCGTCGAGGAGGCCACCCTCGCCCGCCGCGGCTCGGAGATCCTGTGGGATCTCGTCAACAACGAGGACTACATCAACTCCCTCGGCGCTCTCACCGGCAACCAGGCGGTCCAGCAGGTCCGCGCCGGCCTGAAGGCCATCTACCTGTCGGGTTGGCAGGTCGCCGGTGACGCGAACCTGTCCGGCCACACCTACCCCGACCAGTCGCTGTACCCGGCCAACTCGGTTCCGTCCGTGGTCCGCCGCATCAACAACGCGCTGCTGCGCGCCGACGAGATCGCCAAGGTCGAGGGCGACACCTCGGTTCAGAACTGGCTGGCCCCGATCGTCGCCGACGCCGAGGCCGGCTTCGGTGGCGCGCTGAACGCCTACGAGCTGCAGAAGGCCATGATCGCCGCCGGCGCCGCCGGTGTGCACTGGGAGGACCAGCTGGCCTCCGAGAAGAAGTGCGGCCACCTGGGCGGCAAGGTGCTGATCCCCACCCAGCAGCACATCCGCACCCTGACCTCCGCGCGTCTGGCCGCCGACGTCGCCGACGTGCCGTCGGTGATCATCGCCCGCACCGACGCCGAGGCCGCCACCCTGATCACCTCGGACGTGGACGAGCGCGACCGTGAGTTCCTGGACGGCACCCGCACCCCCGAGGGCTTCTTCGGTGTGAAGAACGGCATCGAGCCCTGCATCGCGCGTGCCAAGGCCTACGCCCCCTACGCCGACCTCATCTGGATGGAGACCGGCGTGCCGGACCTCGAGGTCGCGCGCAAGTTCGCCGAGGCCGTCCGTGGCGAGTTCCCGGACCAGCTGCTGGCCTACAACTGCTCGCCGTCCTTCAACTGGAAGGCGCACCTGGACGACGCGACCATCGCGAAGTTCCAGCGTGAGCTCGGCGCGATGGGCTTCAAGTTCCAGTTCATCACCCTGGCCGGCTTCCACTCGCTCAACTACGGCATGTTCGACCTGGCCTACGGCTACGCCCGCGAGGGCATGACCGCCTTCGTCGACCTGCAGGAGCGCGAGTTCAAGGCCGCCGCCGAGCGTGGCTTCACGGCCATCAAGCACCAGCGTGAGGTCGGCGCGGGTTACTTCGACACCATCGCCACCACCGTGGACCCGAACACCTCCACCGCGGCGCTCAAGGGCTCCACCGAAGAGGGCCAGTTCCACTGAGCCGTTCGAAAAACACAACTGGTGCTCGCCAAGGGAAGTGAGGTTCCCGACGTGAAAACCGACAATCCTCTACTCCGGTAGGGGTGTACTGCCCTCCCCGCTGAACAGCCCCGGCGGGGAGGGCATCCCTATACCTTGGACCATCGAAGGGCGCGCTCACACCGGAGCGACACCTTCGCAGACCAGCCACCCCAGAGCCAGACAACCCAGCAGGAGCGGGACGTGAGCAGCGAAAAGATCCAACGCGTCGGTGTCATCGGCGCCGGCCAGATGGGCGCCGGAATCGCGGAGGTGTGTGCCAGGGCGCACGTCGACGTACTGGTGTACGAGCAGACCCGGGAACTGGCCGCGGCGGGCCGCGCGCGCATCCTGCGGTCCCTCGATCGCGGCGTGAGCAGCGGCAAGATCACCGAGCGCGAACGCGAGCAGGCCGCCTGGCGGCTGCGGTTCACCTCCGACCTCGGCGACTTCGCCGACCGTCAGCTGGCGGTCGAGGCGGTGCTCGAGGACGAGAAGGTGAAGACGAGCATCTTCGCCGAGCTCGACAAGGTCGTCACCGACCCTTCGGCCGTGCTGGCCTCCAACACTTCCTCCATCCCGATCATGAAGATCGCGGTCGCCACGGCGAACCCCGAGCGCGTGGTCGGCATGCACTTCTTCAACCCCGTCCCGGTGCTGCCGCTGGTCGAGCTGGTCACCACGCTCAAAACCAGTGAGTCGGTCTCCGCGCGGGCCGAGGCGTTCGCGGGCGACGTGCTCGGCAAGCAGGTCGTGCGCTCGGCCGACCGCTCCGGTTTCGTGGTCAACGCGCTGCTGGTGCCGTACCTGCTGTCGGCGATCCGGATGGTCGAGTCCGGCTTCGCCACCAAGGAGGACGTCGACAAGGCGATGGTGCTCGGCTGCGCCCACCCGATGGGCCCGCTGGCGCTGACCGACCTGGTCGGCCTGGACACCGTGAAGTCCATCGCCGACTCGATGTACGGCGAGTTCAAGGAGCCGCTGTACTCGGCACCGCCGCTGCTGATGCGCATGGTCGAGGCGGGACTGCTCGGCAAGAAGACCGGCGCGGGTTTCTACCAATACAACAATCGCTAGATCTCTGAAGTCTCGCGTCCGAGCGTCCGTTGCCCGCGCCCGTGGCGAAGGCGCAACGGACACTCGGACGTGAGACGGGCCGCGACCGGTAGGAAACGGCGCCGGCGAACCTCGACGCGGAGTCGACCAGAAATCGGTGTCGCCGGGCCGTTGACGGCAATCGGCATAAGCTGCACAACAGCCGGGCCATGGTGACGGCTCGGCTGGGTATCCGGAGCGCAGCGCCGGGTCGATCCGTCGATCCCGGCAAGGGCCGCGCAGGTGATCGAAAGAAGGTATCCCGCTCATGGTGAACGTGACCGACGGCTACGGGTCGAGCATCCTCGGCTATCCCAGGATCGGGCCGCACCGCGAACTCAAGCGGGCCCTGGAGGCCTACTGGCACGGTTCGCTCGACCGAGAGAAGTTGCTCGCGGTCGGCCGTGAGATCCAGGAGACCCAGTTCAACGAGCTGGCCGCTACCGGACTGACCCAGGTGCCGGGCAATACCTTCTCGTTCTACGATCACGTGCTCGACAACGCGCTGTTGTTCGGTGCGGTGCCCAAGCGGTTCGAGCCGTATCGCGAGGGCCTGCATCCGCTGGACTTCTACTTTCTGATGGCGCGCGGCCGTCCGGACCTGCCGCCGCTCGAGCTGGTCCGGTTCCTGGGTACGAACTACCACTACCGCCAGCCGGAAATGGACGCCGACACCGAGTTCTCGCTGCACCCCGAGGCGCTGCTCGACGAATTCGACCGCGCGAAGGCGGTCGACATCGAACTGCGGCCGGTGGTCCTCGGACCGGTGTCGCTGCTGCTGCTGTCCAAGGCCGGGCACATCCCCGGCGAGTCGGGCGGATTCGACACGCTGAGCCTGCTGGACAAGCTGCTGCCGGTCTACGAGGAACTGTTCGAGATCCTCGCCAAGCGCGGCGCCACCTGTGTGCAGCTGGACGAGCCCGCGTTCACCAGCGAGCGCACGCCCGCGGAACTGGCCGCGTTCGAATCGGCCTATCACCGGTTGGGCAGGGCCCCGCTGCGTCCGCGCATCCTGGTCACCGGACAGTACGGCGATTTCGGTGAGGCGCTGGCCATTCTCGCGAGCACGAACATCGAGGCGATCGGCCTCGACCTCGCCAGTCACCGGATGCGCCCGGAGGATCTGGCCGAGGTGCCCGGCATCCGCCGCAAGCGCTTGTACGCGGGCGTGATCAGCGGCCGCAACGTGTGGCGCGCCGACCGCTACGTCACGCTGGAATACCTGAACGAACTGGCGCAGGTGTGCCCGGACCTGGTCGTCTCGACCGGGACCACGCTGCTGCACGTGCCCTACGACCTGCTGGTCGAATACGACATCGAGGGGCATGTCGCCGATCGGCTCGCGTTCGCGAAACAGAAGGTGGGCGAGGTGGTCTCGCTCGCCAAGGCGCTCACCGAAGGCCCGTCGGACAAGTGGCGCAAGCGGCCGACCGAGGTGCACTTCAAGCAGAAGCACGCGGTGCGGCAACGGGTCTACGCGATCACCTCGGACATGCGCTCGCGGGAGCCCTACGAGGTGCGCCGGGAAGCCCAGCAGCGCAAGCTGAACCTGCCTCCGGTGCCTGCGACCACGCTCGGCTCCTTTCCGCAGACCGCCCGGATTCGCCAGGCGCGCTACGAGCTCGGCGAGGGCAGGTTGTCCTACGAGGAGTACCGCAAGCGGATCGAAGCCGAGATCGAGGCGACGATCCGGTTGCAGGAGGACATCGGCCTGGACGTGCTGGTGCACGGCGAGCACGAGCGCAACGACATGATCCAGTATTTCGCCGAGCTGCTCGACGGTTTCGCGACCACCCGCTTCGGCTGGGTGCAGGTGTACGGATCGCGCTGTGTGCGGCCGCCGATCATCTACGGCGACGTGTCGCGCCCGGCGCCGATGTCGGTGGAGTGGATCACCTACGCGCAGTCGCTCACCGACCGGCCGGTCAAGGGCATGGTGACCGGGCCGGTCACCATGATCGCCCGCTCGTTCGTCCGGCAGGACCAGCCGCTGCACGAGACTGCCGACCAGGTGGCGCTGGCCATCCGCGACGAAGTGGTGGACCTGGAGAAGGCGGGCATCGCGATCATCCAGGTCGACGAGCCCGCGATCCGGGAGATGCTGCCGCTGCGCCCGGAGGGGCGCGCCGAGTACCTGCGCTGGGCGATCGGCGCGTTTCGTCTGGCCACCTCGGGGGTGCAGGCGGAAACGCAGATCCACACGCACATCGGGTATTCCGGCCGCGCCGAGGTGGTCGAGGCGATCGAAGAACTCGACGCCGACGTCACCGCCATCGTCGCGACGCGCTCGATCGAATGGGTGCTGCGTGCGTTGAAGGAGGACTGCGGCTCGGGGCATGGGCTCAGCCACGGCGTCGGCCCCGGCGTGTACGAGAGCCGGTCCGCGCGTATCCCGGACATCGACGAGCTGGACGAATTGCTCACGGCGGCAGCCGAAGCGGTGACGCCGCAGCGGTTGTGGGCGAATCCGGACGGCGGCCTGAAGACCAGGCACTACTGGCAGCTCGAGCCGTCGCTGCGCAACTTGGTCGCGGCGGCGCGCCGCATCCGCAGACGGGTGGAGTCCGCCGAGTGAGCTGAGGCGGAACGCGCCGAGGGCCGTCTTCGTTCGATCGAACGGGGGCGGCCCTCGGTGTTTTCCGAGACATATTTCAGTACAGTTCGTACTGTATCGTTGAACTATGGACACCGACAACGGCTGGCCGGAGTCACTGCGCGTCGCGCAGGTCAGGATCGCCCGCCCGACCGACCGGCTCGAGGAAGTGGTGCGGTTCTACGTCGACGGGCTCGGCCTGCGCGAGCTCTACCGATTCCGCGACCACGCGGGCTACGACGGCGTGATGCTCGGATTGCCCGGGGCCGGATACCACCTGGAATTCACCACGCATGTGGACGGCAGCCCCGGCGATGCGCCGAGCCGGGAGAACCTGTTGGTGCTCTACTTCACAAGCGAGTCGCACATGTACGACGTGGCGCAGCGGCTCGGTGAGTTCGGCGTCGAGCCGGTGCCCGCCGAGAATCCGTTCTGGGCGGCCAACGGCGGCTTGACCTTTCCCGATCCGGACGGTTGGCGCGTCGTGCTGATGCCGCGACCGGTCTTCTGATGGCGGGACGAACCCGCGACGACCGCATCGACGCCGCGGTGCTCGCCGCCGCGCGGGAACTGCTCGACGAGGTGGGATACGCGGACCTGTCCATCGGGCAGGTCGCGGCCCGTGCGGGTCTGCACCGTCCCGCGATCTACCGCAGATGGCCGTCGAAGCGGCACCTGGTGGTCGACGTCGTCGCCGAAATGCTCGGCTTGCGACCGACCCCGGACACCGGCGACCTGCGCGCCGACCTGAACCGCGCCATGCGGGATCTGGTCGCGGCACTGCGTGATACGTCGCTGCACCGGGTGTTGCCCGCGCTGGTCGCGGACCTGGCGGGTGACGAGCGGTTGCGCGCCCACTTCCTGGCCACGGTCTTCGAACCGCGGCGGCGGACCACGGCGACGGCGTTGCGCTCGGCCATCGCGCGCGGCGAAGTGGACCCGGGCATCGATCCGGATTTCGTGCTGGACGCGGTCGCCGCGCCGATCTATTACCGGGCGTTGTTCGGACACTTACCGCTGACCGATGAACTCGCCGAACAGTCGGTCACGGCAGTGCTGCGCGCGATCACTCGTTGACGGCAGGCAGCGCGCTGAGCGTCGCGAGCACCTCGGTCGCGGCATTGGCCACCGCTTCGACCTCGGCCATCGCCAGCGCGGCAGCAGTGGCGGCCCGCACGCGCGGCAGCAGTGCCAAGCAGGCCGCTGCGGCGGTACGGTCGGCCGGGGCGAGCTCGGCGTCGTCCTCGGCGGCGGATTGCCATGCCGCGGTGGCGATCACCTCGTGCAACCAGTTGAGCAGCTCCAAGCGCAGCGGTTGCGGATCGCGCAGCCAGGCGCGGACATAGGTCACGTCGGTGCGCTCGTGCAGCAGGGCGCCGAGCACGACTTCGGCGGCGGGCGCGGTGACCGAGTAGATCGAACCCTGGTGCAGCACCGCGGAGTACAGGAAGACGATGCCGCGCGCCTGGTCCTCGACAGCCGCGCTGATCAGGTCGGCGAGCATGGCGGGGGCATCGCTCGCGGATCCGTGGGCGTGCGCCAGCCCGGCCCAGTCCGTCTCGCGCAGCACGGTCGCCGCGCGTTCGTGGTAGATCGGCGCGAGCGCGGCCGCCGCCCGGACGCGAGCTTCCGCGTCCGTCGAATCGAGTGCGCGCTGGAAGGCCGCCAGCGCCACGTCCGGCTCGCCGAGTTGTTCGCTGAACACCCCGATATCGAAACTGGCCCGCGCGGCCACCGCGGGATCGTCCGAACCGGCCAGGGACCGGCTCACCTCCCTGGCCCCCGGCAGATCGCCCGCCTCGCTCAGATGCTGGACGAGATCGCCCGCGACGATGAGCGACTGATCCTCCGGCCAGCCGTCGATGACGGCGCGGTAGGCGGCCTTCACGCCGTCCAGATCGTCCTCGGAGCGCAGAAGGTAGGCCAGGTTGGACAAGGCGAGCCGGGCGATGTCGCCGGGGCCCGCGTCGATCGCGTGCTGGTAGGCCGTGCGCGCCGAATCCGAGTCCCCGCGCTTGGCGCGCGAGTAGCCGAGATTGATCCACGCCCGCGGCGCCGCGTCGGGATGGCCGGATTCGGCGGCGCGCTCGTACATCGCCTCGGCTGCCGCCGTGTCGCCGCGCTCGGCCAGCAGCAGGCCCAGGTTGTAGGCCGCGCGCGGCCCGGCGTCCTCATGGCCGGAATCGACCGCGACGTGGTAGGCGCCTTCCGCGGCCGGTTTGTCACCCGCCGCGCTCAGCAGTCCGCCCAGCTCCGCGGCGGCCAGCGGCGCCCAGTTCGGATGGCCGGAGGCGATCGCGATCTGGAACGCCTCGCGCGCGGCCGCCACGTCGTTGCGCCTGCGGTGCATCTTGCCGAGGTCGAAGGCCAGGTCCGGCGGCCGCTTCAGCATTGTTCCCATTCCAGCCTCGGCACCGAGTGGTGCGGATCCTTTTCCGAGAGTTCTACATCGGCGCGCGATTCATGGCTACCCGTGGCGTGGGATAGGCCCGGTGCGAGACGGTTCAGTCGGGGCCGATCTCGGTGGCCAACGTGCGCAATCCGGCGATCAGCTCGTCGGGCGACGGCGCGTGGTCGGGATCGACCAGCCACTGGGCCATGAGACCGCCGATCAACGCGTGCAGCACCGCGCCCACGGCGCGGTCGGCCTCCGCGCCGCGGCTCGGGCCGAACAACTGCCAGAGCTGCTGGCGCGCGTGTTCCTCCGCGGTCGCCAGCTCCGCGCGTACCTCGGGGGAGTGCAGCGCCTGCGCGAGGCCTTCGATATTCGCCGACCAGAGCGGCCGGTCCTCGGTGAACGACGCGATGAGCTTGCGCCAGAAGACTTCCAGGCGCGCCGCGGGCGTAACGAGGTCGTCCTGCGGCAATGCCTCGGCGATTCGCTGCACCGCCTCCGCGCTCGATTCGATCATCGCCTGGTTGAGCAGCTTGTCCCGGGTGCCGAAGTGATAGTTGATCGCGGCCAGGTTGCTGCCGGAGGCGGCGACTATCTCGCGCACGGTCGTGCGTGCGTAGCCGCGCTCGGCCAAGCATTGCTTGGCCGCGGCGAGCAGGTCTTCGCGGGTTCCCACTCCAGCACCTTAGCAAGGGGCCATACGTGCGTTTATAACGTACGTTTCAAACAGAAGTATGTGACAAGCGTTTGAAACGTACGTATGGTGGGGTGCGTCCGCACGAGAAGGAACGAGATGATGACCGATCACCGCCCCCTGTCCCCCTTCGAAAGCAGCTACTTCGGCTCCGACACCAGAATCGGCAGCATCCCGGTGGGTGGCATGCCGCTGTTCATCGGTTCGACCGTGCAAGGCGTCCTCGACGTGTCCGCGCTGCGCCGCGTCCTCGCCGAACTGGCGGCCGCGCACCCACTACTGCGCAGCCAGGTGATCGACGCCGAAGGCGCGAAATGCTTCCGGCGCGACGAGTCCTATCGGCCGCGCTTGACGATCACCGAGGGCGGCGAGCCGGAGTACCTGGAATTGGTGAACACCCCCCAGGACTGGACCGGCGGGTTGTTCCACGCGCATCTCCTGCGCGACGGCGACCACGATCGGATCGTGCTGGTCATCCACCACGGAATCGCCGACGGCAGATCCGCTTTCGCGCTGCTCGCCGAGCTGTGGGAGCGCTACACCGCGCAGGTGACGGGCGCGCCTGCGCCACAGGCGAATCCGGATCAACGCTTGCCCGAGGCAATGGACACCGGCCTGGCGCGGATCGTCTCCGACGAGGAGGTCGCGGGCCTGCTCGACCTGATGAGCGCGGGCGTGGCCATGATGAGCCCGGATCTCGCGCCACGGCACCTGCCCGAGCTCGGCGACGGCGCGCACCGGCCGAACCGGTTGACCCTGGACCGGATCGAACTGGACGAGAGCGAGACCGCCGCGGTGATCGCCGCCGCCCGCCTCCACGGTGTCTCGGTGAACAGCTTGGTCACCGGAGCGGCGCTCGCCGCCTTCCGCGCGGAGCTGGAGCCGTCGGCGGGAGCGCTGCCGATGATCTGCGGTCACGCGGTCGACGTGCGCGCGGAACTCGTGCCGCGGCTGCCCGCGAGCACCGTGCTGAACTGCGTGTCGGGAGTGGGCACCTACGCGCTCGTAGAACCGGAAGCCGATCCGATCGCGCTGGCGCATACGGTGGCGTCGGGCATGCGCGCCTCGGTCGAGCGCAGAGAAGCACTGCTGGTGATGCTCGCCGCCCAGCGGGTCACCGACCCGGTGACCGCCGCGCTGTTCTCCTCGCCGAACACCTTCGCCATCTCCAATATCGGTCGCCTGCCCGCGTTCTCGACCCCACCGGGACTGCGTATCGTCCGCAACGACGTCTTCGCCATGACGGTGGGCATGCCGCCGAAGCTGACGGTGTTCACGGTCGGCGACCGGATGACCATCCAGGTGGAGTACGACACCGCACGGCACAGCCGGTCGCAGCTGGGCGCGGTGAGCCAGGCGCTGACCCGGACGTTGGCCGCCGTTCGCGCCGCCTAGCCACGCGCCGTCGCCGGTTCCCTCCGATGGCCTGCCAGTGCAGATGCCACGACGCAAGCGGGATGGGGCGGGTACGAACTCGACAGGCCGGCGACGCCCGCGATCGGCTCCGGTCGCGGTCTCACTCCGCGGGCGGCTCGTGACGGTCGGCCAGGCGAATGGTCAACTTCCTGGCGAACTTCCGGCGGCGCTTGGGTGAGCCGGTCCGGCGATCGATGTCGGCCTCTACGTCGGCCGGGACGTCATAGCGGCGGATGTAGGCGCCGGAGAACGCCTGCACCGTCGCGGTGACCGGAATGGCGAGCAACGCGCCCGTGGCGCCGAGCAGCGCCGCGCCCGCCAGCACCGCGCCGAAGGCCACGGCGGGGTGCATGTCCAGGGTGGTCGCGGTGATGCGCGGTTGCAGCACGTAGTTCTCGAACTGCTGGTAGAGCACGATGAAGCCGAGGATCCACAGCGCCGTGCTCGGCCCGTGCACCAGACCGACGATCACCGGAAGCGCACCGGCGAGATACGTGCCGACCGTGGGGATGAACTGCGAGACCACACCGACCCACAGCGCGAGGGCGAACGCCGACGGCACGTCCAGCAGCCGCAGCATGACGTAGTGCGCGAGTGTCGAAGCGAGCGCGAGCAGTGCGCGCGAGTAGATGTAGCCGCCGGTCTTGTCCACCGCGATGTCCCAGGCGCGCAACACATGCCGCTGGCGGCGCGGCGGCAGGAGCGAGCAGACGGCGGTGCGGATCCGGGGGCCGTCGGCGGCGAAGTAGTACGTGAACAGCAGGATGCCGAGGATCTGGAAGAGCGCGCCGATCGCGGCCGTGCCGATGCCCCAGACGTTGCCCGCCAATCCGGTGAGGTAGCCCTCCAGGGTCGAGCTCCAGTCGGTGGCGTACTTCTGGATGTCCGTACTGGACAGGTCCTTGTGGAAGGTGTGATTGATCCAGTCCACGCCGCGGTCGGCGTATTCGGGGGCGTGCTGCACCAACGTGGTGACCTGCTCGACCAGCAGCGCTCCGAGCGTCCAGAAGAAGCCGACGACGAGTGCGGTCAGGACGAGGAACACCAATCCGGTCGCCGGACCACGCCGCATGCCGCGCCGCGCCAGCCAGTTCACCGCCGGTTCGATCGCGAAGGCGAGAAACAGCGAGACGAGCAGAATCGTCAGCAGACTCCGCAGTCGCTCGAGCACCCAGAAGGCCGCCAGCAACCCGGTGACCGTCGCCGCGGCGAGCAGGAACGCGCGCGGCAGCCACGGCGGCATGCCGCTTGCGGCGATGGCCGGTTGTGGCGTCTCGTCTTCGTCCTCCGCAGGCACAAGGCCAAGGTACCCACGCGACGACCGGTTCGCGCACGACACCGCGCGGCCGCACCGGTGGAGCGAGCGGGCTCACATGGTGGAGACGTCGATGACGAACCGGTAGCGCACGTCGCTGGCCACCACCCGGTCGTAGGCGCCGTCGATCTCGTCGGCGGCGATCAGCTCGATCTCGGCGCCGATGCCGTGCTCGGCGCAGAAGTTCAGCATCTCCTGGGTCTGCGCGATGCCGCCGATCATCGAACCCGCCAGGGAGCGGCGGTACCCGGCGAGGTTGAGCGCCTTGACGCTCAGGGGCTTCTCGGGCAGGCCGAGGACCACCAGGGTGCCGTCCAGGTTCAACAGGCGCAGATAGTCGTCCATGGGCAGGTTCGCCGACACCGTGTTGAGGATCAGGTCGAACCGGCCGCGCAACTCGCGGAAGGTCTGTTTGTCGCTGGTCGCGTAGTAGTTGGTGGCCCCGAAGAGCTTGCCGTCGTCCTGTTTGCTCAGCGAGTGGCTCAGCACCGTGACCTCGGCGCCCATCGCGGCCGCGAGTTTGACCCCGACGTGGCCGAGTCCGCCCATGCCGATGATCGCGACCTTCTTGGCCGGCCCAGCGCCCCAGTGCCGCAGCGGCGAGTACAGCGTGACGCCCGCGCACAGCAGTGGCGCCGCGACGTCCAGGCCGATCCCTTCGGGGATGGCGACCACGAAGTTCTCGGTCACCACGATCTGCGTGGCGTACCCGCCGAGGGTGTGGCCGCCGGGCTCCACCGCCGGATCGACCGGGGTGTTGTAGGTCATGGTCGCGCCCGCGGTGCAGTACTGCTCCTCGTCGGCGAGACAGGGCGCGCAGACCCCACAGGAATCGACCATGCAGCCGACGCCGACGCGGTCGCCGACCCGGTGCTTGGTGACCGCGGATCCGACCGCGGCGACCACGCCCGCGATCTCGTGGCCCGGCACGCAGGGGTAGCGGGTTCTGCCCCACTCGTTGCGGGCGGTGTGGATGTCGGAGTGGCAGATGCCCGCGAACTTGATGTCGATCAGCACGTCGCGTGGACCCAGGTCCCTGCGGTGGATCGTGACCTTCTCGAACGAGCCATCGGCGGTGGACAGGGCATAGGCGGCGGCAGTACTCATGAGGACATGCCTACCGTCGCATGGGTGCGGTTGCCAACTGTGACACGGAAAAGGCACGCTCACGAGCTATTTTTCCGGCGGGCTGCACGGTTCGATGATCTTCGGCGGCGCGCACCGGCGACAATGGATTCGGGAGGTTCGGCCGAGGCGGGAGAGCCATGGACGAAAAACGGCAGCAGTGGATCGGGGCGCGTCGCGCGCCCGGTGGTGGCCGGGTGTTCGTGCTGGTCGTCACCCTCATGCTCGTGGTCGCCGCGTTCCTCGGGTATCGCGGCGATCTCCCGGACCGCGACCGGCCCGGCCCCGCCGGGACGGCGGCCTCGGTCGCGTTCGTCCCGCCCGAGCCGCTCGACGCGGGACTCGTCACCGCGGTGGTGCGCCCGGCGCTGGTCAACATCAACGCCTCTGCCGAGCGATCCGGGCCAGGTGCCGCGGGCTCCGGCATCGTCCTCACCGCCGACGGCGAGGTGCTCACCAGCCACCACGTGGTCAAGGGCGCGGACACCGTGACCGTCACCGACGTGGGCAACGGCAAGGTCTACGACGCGGCGGTGCTCGGCTACGACGCCGACGCCGACATCGCCCTGCTGGACTTGGCCGCGGCCAACGCGCTGCCGACCGCGACCATCGGCAGTTCGGCCGGATTGCGGCTGCGTGAGGAGCTCTTGGCGATCGGCAACGCGGGCGGGACCGGCGGCACGCCCACCGCGGTGCACGGCCCGCTCACCGACCTGGACAGCGCGATCGTGGCGATCAACGCCGCCGATCTGTCGCGCAAGGCGCTCAACGGGATGCTCGAGGTCGCGGCGGCGGTCACGCCGGGACAGTCCGGCGGAGCCCTGGTCGATCACAAGGCGTCCGTCGTCGGCGTCATCGCGGCGGCGTCGGGCGACGGGGCGCGCACGGCCGACCACCCGGCCAACGGCTACGCGGTGCCGATCGATGCCGCGATGCGAGTGGTCCAGCAGATTCGCTCCGGTACCCCGACCGACACCGTGCACATCGGCCCAACGGCCACGCTCGGCGTGCTCGTCTCCAACGCGCTTCCGGCCGGTACCGGAGCGCGTGTGGACATGGCGATCTACGGCATGCCCGCCTATACCGCCGGTCTGGCCGCCGGGGACGTGATCACCTCGCTCGACGACCACACCGTCAGCAACGCGCAGTCGCTGCGCATCGCGCTGAACAGGCGCAAGCCCAACGAGACCGTCCGATTGGGCGTCACCGGCGCGGGCGGCGCGCGCACGGTGCCGGTGGCGCTGGTCGCGGGGCCGCCGAACTGATCCGGATCAGACCAGCGACAGCCAGTAGTCCTGGAAGCGCAGGAACACCAGCAGCAGCACGACCGCGTAGAACAGCGCGACGATCGTCCAGCGCCACTCGGCGAGCACCCCCAGCGGACCGCGCGAGCGCCCCCACAGCTGATCGGTGCACACCGCGAGCAGCGGCGTGATGATCGCCCACACCACCATGCAGTACGGGCACAGCGCGTTGATCCGGTACAGGCTCTGGAAGATCAGCCAGCAGATGAAGCCGACCCCGAGCAGGGTGCCCAGCCACAGCCCGCCCCAGACCCAGCGCGGGAAGCCGACCCCGGCTACCGACAGCACGCCGAGCGTGACGACGACCGTGAACCCGACGATGCCGATCAGCGGGTTCGGGAACCCGAAAACCGCGGCCTGATCGGTCACCATCACCGACCCGCAGGACAGGATCGGGTTGATGCTGCACGACGGCGTGTAGCCGGGATCGGTGAACAGCTTGAACCGTTCCACGGTCAGCGCCACGGCGGCCAGCCAGCCGGCCAGCCCACCGATCAACAGGACCCACGCGGCCCGGGGCCCCGCGGTGATCACTGGCCCGCGGCGGCGCTGATCACGGGTGCGAGACCGCCTGCGCCGAAGACCTGCTGGCTGGACTCGACCTTCTTGCCGTTGACGAACACCGACGGGGTCGACTGGATACCGCTGTCCAGCACTTCCTTGGTGCGGGCCTGGACGTACTTGTCGTACTTGTGGTCGGTGATGCACTGGGCGATCGCGTCGTCGGTGTAACCGGCGCTCTTGGCGATCTGGACCAGCTGATCGTCGGTCAGGCCCGCGCCGCCCTCCGGGGGCTGCTGGGCGAACATCGTCTTCAGCCAGGCCTGGTACTTCGACGGGTCGGCCTCCGCGACGCAGTAGGCGGCGTTGGCCGCGCGCGAGGAGTAGCGCGTGGTGGACGCCTTGTCCAGGAAGGCGATGATGTTGTACTCGACCACCGCGGTGCCGTTGGCCACCGCTTCCTCGAGCACCTGTCCATTGGCCGCCTCGAAGGCCTTGCACGCGGGGCACTGGAGGTCGGCGACGACCCGCACGGTGACCTTCGCGTCCGGCTTGCCGACGCGGACGGCGCCGTTATCGGTGATCGAGGCGGGTACGGGGCCCGCATTCGCGGTGCCGGTGGCGGCGATGGACGGAGCGGGGCCGGGATCGTCCTTGTGCGCCTTCTTCACCGCGATGCCGATGCCGATCGCCGCGATCAGCGCGACGAGCACGGCGGCGACGCCCACCTGGATCAAGATCTTGCGGTTGCGGTCGGCGCGTTCCGCCGCCAGCAGCGGGTTCGACTTCCCACCCTGGTTCTTGCTCACCGTGCGCTCACCACGCCTTTCGCTCGCCGGACGGTTTCTGCCGCCACGATCGTAGATCCGCCGACCATCTCCCCGCGTGATCGGCCCACAGCCGCCATCATCGTCGGCCTACCTGAGAGATTCCGTAAAACAGGGCGTAGCGGCGCTTCGGAAGGCGCCGATACGGCCGGGGGCAGGCGGTATGAATGGTGGGATGACTGTTCTCGGTGTTGTGTTCCGCCCGCAAAATCCCCCCGAACTGCTCCGCGAGGCGACCCGCGTGGCCGAGACGACGGGGCTGGAGGAATTGTGGCTGTGGGAGGACTGCTTTCTGGAAAGCGGGATCGCCACCGCCGCAGCCGCGCTGGCCTGGACCGAACGGCTGCGCGTCGGCATCGGGCTGTTGCCCGTACCGTTGCGCAACGTCGCGCTCACCGCCATGGAAGCGGCGACGCTGCATCGGCTGTTCCCCGACAGGCTGATCCTCGGTGTCGGGCACGGCGTCCAGAGCTGGATGGGGCAAGTCGGCGCACGCGTGGAGTCGCCGGTGACCCTGCTCGGCGAGCACCTGTCCGCGCTGCGCGCGCTACTGGCCGGTGAGCGGGTCACCACCTCGGGGCGCTACGTGCACCTCGACGCCGTCGCGCTGGACTGGCCGCCCGCTCGAGCGCCGAAGATCTACGCGGGCGCGCGCGGCCCACGGTCGATCCGGCTGTCCGGCGAGCACGCCGACGGCACCCTGCTCGATTCCGTCACCGACGCCGACGGCGTACGCGCCGCCCGCACGCTGATCGATGCGGGTCGCGCCGCCGCGGGCCGCACCGACCGGCACGAGGTGATCGCGAATCTACTCGCGGTGACCGGTCCGGACGCCGAGGCTCGCCTGGCCGCCGAACGGACGCCGGAGCACGCGCCCGGCGCGGGCGTCGCCGGTGACGCGCACGCGGTCGCCGGAGCCGTCACGCGGCTGGCCGAGGCGGGCGCCGACACGGTCGTCCTGCAGACCACCGCCGACGACACCGACCCGGCCGCGTTCATCCGCTTCGTGGCGGAGGAGGTCAGGCCGCTGGTCCGCTGACGTTATGCCCGCGCCAGCCGCCGCTTCTGCTGTTCGACGTCGAAGGTCGCCGGGGGCCAGTCGAGGTCGAGCCGCTCGAGGGCCGCGATCAGCAACTCGGTGACGGCGAGGCGGGAGAACCACTTGCGGTCGGCGGGCACGACATGCCAGGGCGCGTACTCGGTGGACGTGCGGTCCAGCACCGCCTGGTACGCGTCCTGGTAAGCGGGCCAGAACGCGCGCTCGTCGATGTCGGACGGGTTGAACTTCCAGAATTTGTCCGTGCGTTCCAGCCGCTCGGCCAGACGCCGCTTCTGTTCGTCGAGCGAGACGAACATGGCCACCTTCACCAGCGAGGTGCCCTCGTCCACCAATTCCTGCTCGAACGCGTTGATCTCGTCGTAGCGCGGCTCCCACACCGTCGGCGGCACCAGATTGTGTACCCGCACCACGAGCACGTCCTCGTAATGCGAGCGATCGAACACACCGAGCTGACCCGCGCGCGGCAGTGCCTTCCGGATGCGCCACAGATAGTGATGGCGGCTCTCCTCCGGCGTCGGCACCCCGAACGCGGCGTGGTCCACGCCCTGCGGATCGACCGATCCGATGACGTGCCGGACGATGCCGCCCTTGCCCGCTGTGTCCATGCCTTGCAGGATCAGCAGCACGTTGCGCCGGTCGCCGCCGGCCCGGCCGTTGGCGTACAGCTTCTCCTGCAGATCCGACAGCACCTGGGCGCGTTCGGCGAGCAAGGGCACGCCCGCCTTCTTGCCGCCGGTGAACCCCGGCGTCCCGGAGGTGTCCAGCTCGGCTACGCGCAAGCCATCGGCTCGCATGGCCTCGGTGGGCGGCACCGTCCACAATTTCGGCATGGCTCCAACCTAACCGCGTGGCGGTTCGGCCACGTCACACTTGCGCGAGCCGCAGTAACTGGGTGGCGAATTCCTCGTCCGCCACCGGGGTGAGGATGAGATCGTGCGCGGTGGTGAGCAAGTAGCGACCGTCGCCGGTGAAGTCCAGCCAGGTGCGATGGCGGGTGGGCGGGGACATCGGGTTCTCCGGCTCCACCGTGACGGTGATGAAGCCACGCCCGTCCACCGGCTTACGCAGGGTTTGGCGGAACTTCGCCGCGCCGCGATGACCGTTGGTGACGAACGGCTCGGTGCGATCCGGATTCAGCACCGCGTCCTGCGGCTCCCGCATCGGGGCGAGCTTGCCCGGTCGCGCCGAGCCGATGATCTGCACCAAGCGTTCGCCCACGGCACGGGCGTGGCACATCTGTACGGTCACCCGGTCCGGTGTGGCGACCAGGATGCCCGCGTGGTTGTGCACCACCGCGGCGAACGCGAGGATCCGTTCGGTCTCGGACCCGCTGCCGTTGCGCGAGAGCGCCGAACGCTCGCCCGAGACGGTGATGGTGGTCGCGTCGTTGCGCGCGCAGAGCACCAGCGCGGCGGCGAGATCAGGATCGGCTTGGCGGGCGAAGCGCTGCGGCAGATGGAGGGCGTGGTACTCCGACTCGGTCCGCGCGGTGGCCGAAGGGACTATGTTGACCGGGTAGGGCCTACGGTCCAGGCTCGTTTCGTTCGTCCAGACATGCGTGAACTCGTCCGGGGTGAGCACCCATTTCACCGTGCGCCGCCTCCGCGCGCGGAATCCGGATCGCCGGGTGCGTTGTCGGCCGCCGAACCTTCCTGCGGCCGGGGGAATCGGGGAACGCGGTCGCCGGTGGCGGGCATCGTCGGGGTGTAGACGTAAGTCATCGTGTCCCGGACATCCGCTTCGATGTCTGCCGCCGCACTATCGTGTTCCATCCTACGTTTTCCACCGTAAACCGCTTCTGCGGCCGGGTCCGCCAGCGGCCGATACCGCTGCGGCGGCGCGATCGCGCCCCGGACCGTCTGCGCGGCATCGCTATTCAACTCCATCAGCCGAGCGACCGCCCGGCACACGTCGTGCGTATCCCCGCCCGCGCGGACGAACTGCCTGGTCGCGCTCACCGCGGCGTCGGCTGCCCGGCCCGACCAGCGCGCGAATTCCCGGTTGGTGGCATCGGAGAAGGCTTGGAACGCTTCGGCCACCGCGGTCGCGTTGGCCTGCCATGCCGCGGCGATCCGGCCCAATGCCGCCGGATCGAGCGCTTCGTGCACCAGCTCCCAGATCTGCTGGTGGGTGTAGGCGCCGAACAGTTCCCGATCCGGCGCGTAGGCGGGATCGGTTGCGTCGTCGGTGAATCCGGCCAGTTCCTGCCGGATGCCGTCGGCGGCGGCGCGTGCCGTGGAGTCTGCCATCCGTCGTCCCCCTCAGTCGGTCCCGGCGCGCGGGTGCGCGCTCAACGGGGCTCCAGATAGTCGGCGACCAGCCGCAGTGCGGCCTGATTCGCCGCCTCGGCGTCGGCCAGCCGATTGGCCGCGGCGAGATACGCGGCCTTGAACAGCAGCGCCGTTTCCTGGAACGCGGCCAGGGTGTCCAGGTATTGCCTTCCCTTGGCGGAGAACCCGCGGGTGAGGCCGTGCCCGGTCGGCAGATCGGGGAAGCCGGTCACCTCGGTGACGAGGTGTTCGCCCGCCATCGCGCGGCCCAGATCGTCGACCAGTTGGTCGCACGCGGCGGCGAGATTCTCCGCGACCGCCGTGTCCAGCTCGAACCTTTCGCTCCCGCCCGCGCCGATGGCCGCCGCGTACAGCTCGCGCGCCGTCCCCTGTCCGGTATCGGGTACCGCCACGTGGAAGCCCCCTTCCGCTCGGTCCTGTTCGTACCGCGCTGTACTGGATTCGCACTTTACCGGGCGGTTCAGCGCGGCGGACCGCCTCGGTACGGGCTTGTGTGAAGGCCTCTGCGCCCGTCTCCGCCGTTGTTACACTGACCAGCGGTCCGAGGGGCGGTGTGGGGAAGGCGACCGGTGGCCGGAATCGATGGCGTAGTCCCGAAGTATCTGCAGATCTCGGGGCATCTGCGGGATCTGATCGAGCGTGGGGAGTTGGCTCCCGGCGCCGAGGTGCCGTCCGAGCGCGAACTCGCCGTCCGCTGGAAGGTCGCCCGGCCCACCGCCGCCAAGGCGCTGAACACGCTGCGGCAGCAGGGAATCGTCACGTCACGTCGTGGGTCGGGCACCTACGTGGCCGAACGCTCGGCGCTGATGCGCGAGAGCGCGCCCCGATACGGATCGTCCGCGTCCCAGCCCGATTCGGTGACCGTGCTGGGAGCTGAAATGGTGGAAGGACCGCAGGAGGTCACCGAATCGCTCGGTCTCCCAACGGCGAGTCCGGTGATCAGTGTGAAGCTGTTGTACGAGAACGGCTCCGGGGCGGTTCGGCTGGTCGCATGCTGGTATCCCGGTGAATTCGCCGCGGCCGCCACGCTGGCGCACGGGACGGTGCCCGTGCCGGGCGGAGTCGTGCGGTATCTGGAGGCCGTGATCGGCCGCGCCGCCGCAGTCGTGCGCGAGAGCGTCGGCGCCCGGCTGGCCACGGATGACGAACGCCGCCGTCTCGCGCTCCCGCATCCGGCGGCGGTGCTGGTCGTGCACCGCATCGGTCTGGACGTCCGAGGCGTCGCGCTGGAGTACCGCCAGAGCGTCCACCCGCCCGGCCGCCTGATCATGGAGCACGAGTATCCGGCCAGGTCAGCGACCGATTTCCGCCGTTGACACCCCTGTGCCGCAACTGGCATAGTCCACTTGTCGGAAGTATCGAAGGGTGGGAGGGGCGATGTCCGATCAGTTGACCGTCGGCGGCTGGGTGGTCGTGGGGGAGCAGTGCTCGGTCCGCTTGGCCCCGGTACCGCGCGACGACTTCCTGGCCTTCGTGTTCGAAAGCAGCGGAACCGAATTCGAATTGGCCTTGGCGCCCGCGATCCTGCACCGCATGGTCGATCTCGGGACCGCCCCGTCCGCGCCGTGACATCGGCGAGCCACCACCGCGGCGGATCGCCTTACGCGCACCGTGGGTCGCGGCGGTTCCTGCCGACGCCTGCGGAACAAGCTGATCTCGAGGCCGAAAAGTCAGTGCGGTGCGTGCTTCGGCTATCTCCGCGGTTGTGTTCTACGCGTCGATGAAAAGGTCGTTGGCGAGCGCGCCGGAGCCCGGTACGACTCGGTAGTGGTCCAGGTCGGTGCGGCCATGGGAAGCGAGGACATCCTCGTCGAGGAGGAGCCGGCCGGTGTAGGTCGCGACGGGGCTGGTCACGATCAGCAAAGCGGCGTCCGCGCAGATGAACGGGTTGCGGGACGCGGCGACGGCTTCCGCGCCGCCGAGCAGATTGCGGACCGCGGCGGTGTCGATCTTCGTGCGCGGCCACAGGGAGTTCACGGCGATGCCGTAGGGCCGGAACTCGTGTGCCAGACCGACGGTGGCGATGCTGACACCGTATTTGGAGACGGTGTAGGCCACGCCGTTGCCCACGTGCTCGGGGTTCATGTTGAGCGGCGGGGAGAGGGCGAGGATATGTGGATTCCGCCCGGCCGTCGCCGCGGCGCGCAGATGCGGCAGCGCCAGCTTGGACAGCAGGAACGGCGCGCGGAGATTGACGGCTTGCATGTGGTCGTAGCGCTGCATGCCGATCTGCTCGGCGCCGGTGAGATCGACCGAACCCGCGTTGTTGACCAGGATGTCGATGCCGCCGAAGCGCTCGGCGATCCGATCGACCGCCTCCGCCATCGCCTTGTCGTCGCGGACATCCGCCACCAGCGGCAGTACCGCGCCACCCGCGGCCTCCGCTTCCGCGGCGGCCGTGTGGATGGTGCCGGGCAGCTTGGGGTGCGGCTCCTGGGTGCGGGCGATCATCGCGACGTTCGCCCCCTCCGACGCGAACCTGATCGCGATCGCCAGGCCGATGCCACGGCTCGCCCCGGTGACAACGGCGGTCCTTCCCGCGAGCAGATCCCCGGTGGCCTCTCCTCGGGCGGACGCGGGCGTGGGTAGGGGACTGTTCATGGCGGGGTCCTCTGGCTGGAATACGCGATCTTGTGGAGTGAGGCTAGCTGGCATTCGCCGGGAGCGTGACAGATCCGTTGTCCCCGAGCTATTTACAGCGGCTTGCGGGCGGTTGCTCGCCGTGCCCGATGGGACGATCGAAGCCGGTGCGTCCATACGCGGCAGTGGTTGAAAAAGCAATTGGATTTTCTCGGCGATCCGGGGAACCGAGAGCAGTCGGGATGCGTCCAATAACAGTGACGACCTTTTGAACGATGCACAGGCGGGCCTGGGGGTGAGGGGATCGGTGCGATGTCGGACGCGAACAACGGAGGTGCGATGGCGATCCGGACGGTGCCGCAGCCTCCGTTCCCGCCGGGGTTGCTGGCCGATCTGCATGCCGGCAATGTGACGGCCGCGCAGCGCGAGCAGTTGTGGCCGATCGTCTCGCGTGATCCGCAGGCGGTGCGGTATCTGCGCGGGCTGGATGAGATCAGCGCGGAATTGGGTGCACTGAGCCGGGAGGAACGCGTCATCCACTCCATGCCCGAGGACGTCACCGCCCGGCTGACCGAATTCATCGAAGCGCTCCGATCACCCCAGGACACCACGGTCCACGCGATCGCGCGCGGGCGGGCGGGCGAGGCCCGGCTCGATATCGGATATTCCCAACGCGGCACGGCTCCCTCGGTCGCTGTCGACGAGCATCGCCGCGCCAGGGCGCGCTGGTTCGCCGCGGCAGCCGCGGCGATCGTCGCCCTTGCCGCAGCCGGCTCGGCCGTCTCGACGATGGACGGCCGTGACCGCCCAGCCCCCACCGCGCGACCCGCCATCGGAAATGACGAAGTCACCGCCACCATGGCCCTCGGCGCGCTGGGCCGCCACGCCGTCAGCGGCTCCCTCTCCGACCCCGAAGCGCTGCAACGCTGTGTCCACGCGAACGGGCTCGACCGCACCGTCCTCGGCTCGGCCGACATCGCGTTCCAGGGCGGCGACGCGGTGCTCATCCTGCTCAACGGCCCGCACCCGCCCGCCGTCACCGCGTTGGTCGTCGGAACCGGCTGCGATACCGGTGACCCGCAGCGCCGGGTATTGCAGGACATCGGCTGACCGCGCGTGGCGGGTCACGCTCCACCGCGCACGGCCGCGCGCACGCCTGCGCGCGATAGGCTATGACAGTCGTCATGAACATGGGAGGAGAAAGGTGGCCGAAACGCCGCAGGCGCGGGATCGAATGGTGGCAGGCGCGGCCGACATGATCCGCCGCCGCGGTCTGAACGCGACCAGCGTGCGGGAACTGGCCAAGCACGCCCAGGCTCCGCTGGGATCCACCTACCACTACTTCCCCGGCGGCAAAGCGCAGCTGGCGGCCGAAGCCGTGCGCTTCGCCGATGCGCTGGCCGCCCGCAAACTCGCGCAAGGGCTGCCCGCCGGGCCGGTCGCGGGATTGCGGTCGTTCGTCGACATGTGGCGAAAGATTCTGGCGGACAATGATTTCCAAGCCGGCTGCCCGGTGCTCGCGGTCGCGATCGAGGGCCCGGGGGACGACGACGAGCCGCAGCGGGCCGCCGCGGCCGCGTTCGAGAACTGGACCGGTCTGCTGACGCGGTCGTTGCGCGACCACGGCGCGAGCGAGGCCGACGCCGAGCGGACCGCCACCCTGATCGTCGCCGCGGTCGAGGGCACGGTGGCGATGTGCCGGGTGGAGCGCAGCACCCTTCCGCTCGATCGGACCGTGGACAAGCTCGAGTTCCTGATCCGGGCCGTCACCGCGGAGGTCTAGTGCGCGGGCTTCGTCGCGCTGACGTACTGGAGCAGGCGATGGACCCGCTGGTCGATCTCCACCAAACCCTCCTCGGCGAACAGGGCGGGAAAGGTCCGGGCGCCGAACACCCGCAGCCCGCTCAAACCGCCGACCACGCGGCTCATCTCACCGATGGGGTTGGCCGCCCGGTGGCTGGTGGTGATGGCGATCCGGCCACCGGGAGCGAGAACGCGAATCATCTCGCGAGCGGCGACGAGTGGGTCCGGAATGAGGTAGAGCGCGCCGAAACAGCAGACCGCGTCGAAGGTTCCGTCCGCGAACGGCAGCCTGCGCGCGTCGCCGCGGAGATACCCGACGCGCGGTCCGGCGTTGTCCGCGACGGCGCGCGCCAGCATCGGCTCCGAGTAGTCCACGCCGATCGCATAGCCCTCGCCGGACAGCGCCTCACTCAGGTATCTGGTGAAATTGCCCGGTCCGCAGGCGATGTCGAGCACCTTCTGCGCGCCGCCGAGCCGCAGGGCGGTGACCGCGTCACGGCGGTCGGACGCGGTCGTCCGCCCACTGGCGAGATAGAACAGCGCCGGCCGCCATGCGCGTTCGTACACCGCGGCGAGCGCGGGGGCATTCATCGTCTTGCGTGCGAGATTCACCGGAGCGCGTCCCTCAGGCGCGGTCGACGGTGATCGTCATGCCCGCCGCGCGCAGTCGCTCGGTGAGGGCGTCGCCCATCGCCGCGGCCGGGGTGAGAATGCCCGCGAGTTCGGGTTGCTTCTCCGTGTCGAACGCCAGGCACAGACCGCTCTCGCCGAGCAGTACGGCGGTGGCCTGGTATCCCGGGTCGCCGGTGCCGGAGAAGGTGGCCACGTACTTCGCGCCCGAGGTGGTGTGCGCGAACGTCTTCATGCTGAACCAGCCGCTCTTGCGGGCCTGCTCGCTCGGTCCGGTGCCCGGCTTGGGCAGCACGCGATCGAGCAGCTTGCGACCCGCCGATGCCCGCGACAACAGCGCCCCCGCGGTCATGCCCGCCACGATGCCGCCCGCCATGCCCGCCGCTACCAGCGGCGCCACCCGGGACTTCCCCGCGCTCATCACTTCGCGGTAGCGGAAGTTCTTGCCGTACACCCAGCCGAGCAGGCCGTTGCTGCGGCGCACGATCTTGGTGTTGTGCGCGGCCATGACGAACGTGCTGACCCATCCGTCCAGGCTGGGGTCGATCGAGCTCGCCCGCGACAGCGCCTGATCGGACTGGCGGCCGACGTCGGGATCCATCGACCTGTCCGGGCTCAGCGAGTACGGGTGCGACATCACCTTGCCCTTGGCCGGGTCGGCGGCGATCGCCTCCATCATGGCGCGGCCGGAATCGATGGTGCCGCCGCTGACGCCGCCCTTGAGCGAAGCCACCAGCGTGACGTCGACGAGCTCACCGGTGTTGTCCTCGACCGTGCGGCGGTAGAGCTGATACACGCTCAGATCGGACGGAATCGAGTCGTAGCCGCAGGAATTCACGATCTTCGCGCCCGTGGCGACGGCCTGTTCGTGATAGTTGTCGATGGCGTCGCGGATGAACAGCGGCTCGCCGGTGAGGTCGGCGTAATGGGTTCCTGCCTTCGCGCACGCCGCCACCAGCGGCATCCCGTAGCGCAGGTACGGGCCGACGGTGGTGACCACGACTTTGGTGCGCGCCGCCAGCTCGTCGAGCGCGCTCTGGTCTGTCGAGTCGGCCACCACCAGACCCCAGTTCGCGGCCGTCGAGCCGAGGTCGTCGCGTACGGCGGTCAACTTGTCCAGCGATCGTCCCGCCAGCGCGATGCGCGCGGATTCCGGCGCGGCCTCGGTGAGATATTCCGCGGTCAGCTTGCCGACGAAACCCGTCGCGCCGAAGAGCACTAGGTCGAATTCCCGTGTGTCTGCCATGGTCTTCCGTTCTGCGGTCGTGCCGCCGTTCGGCGGCTACTTGGTGGTCTTCTTGCGCGGCCGTTGCGGCGCGGCGCGCGGGCGGTCGGCGAGCCAGGCGTGATGGGCCCGGCCGAGCTCGGTGACCGGTGGTTCGTCGTAGAGCCATTCCCTGGAGATGCGATGCCAGTTCGCGGTGCAGCCGAGGTGACCGAGCATGCCGAAGGTCAGGAAGTCGGCGCGGCGGGAGAAGAGGTGCTCCGGCGGCAGATTCTGCTGCTTCATACCGGTGAACTCGCTGGCCCTCGGATCGACCGCGAGCAGGAAGGCGCCGCTGGCGAGCTCGGGAGTGATGGTCAGTTCCTCGTCGATCAGACACCATTCCGAGGCGGCCAGTACGTATTCCAGGCACTCCTCGGCGCCGATCTCCTGCGGCGAATCGATGACGCCGCGTTGGATCATCAACTCGCGCAGGTCTTCCGCGCGATCTTCTGCCGCGGCACGCAGACAGACCAGCTCGAATTGCACGTGCTCGGCGTCCATGCGGTTGAACAATCCGAAATCCAGGAAGCCGACCCGGCCGTCGTCGGCCAGCAGCACGTTGCCCGGATGCGGGTCGCCGCAGAATTCGTTGAAGGTGAACAGCGATCCCACGTAGAACCGGTAGATGATCTCGCCGATCCGGTTGCGCTCCGCTTGGGGCAGCTGCCGGATCTCTTCGAAGCCCTTGCCCTCCACGTATTCGGTGACCAGCACCCGCGTGGTGGAGAACTCCGGCAGCGAGCGCGGGACAATGACGAACGGATGGCCGGCGTACAACTCGGCGATCTGCAACTGGGTGGCCGCTTCGGCCCGGTAGTCCAGCTCGGCCTCCATGTTCAGCCGCAGCTCGTCCAGCACCGCGGGCGTCACCCACGGCATCGCGGACTGGAGCACGCGCCGGAACATCGCGAGATTCTTCAGATCCGCGCGCACCGCGGCATCGATGCCCGGATACTGCACCTTCACCGCGACCTGGCGGCCGTCGTGTAGTCGCGCCCGGTACACCTGGCCGATCGAGGCGGCGGCGACGGGCTCGGCGTCGAACTCGGCGAAGACCGCGTCGAGCGGCTTTCCGAAATCGTCCTCGATCACCTGGCGCATGGCCGCGAAGGAGACCGTCGGGGCCGCGTTGCGCAGCACGGCCAGGCGTTTCTGGAACCGCTCCCGATGGTCCTCTGGCACCAGATCCAGATCGAGCACCGACATCATCTGGCCGAGCTTCATGGCGACGCCCTTCATGGTGCCCAGCACCGTGACCACCTGCTCGGTGGTGCGGATCATCGATTCCTCGGCCATCTTCGCCCGGACGGCCTCGGATCTGCCCCGCATGGTCAACCGCGCGCGCTGGGTGCGAAGCACCGAACTGGCTGCCACCGCGCCCAGCTTCGTGCCACGAGCAAGCCGAGAGGTCGGTACTTGCTTCGCCATCGAGGTACCTCCGTTGGTGCCGCGGTCGGAGCGACGGACGCGGGCGGCAGCGTGCGGGACACCCGCACGGACCGCCGTCGAGTACGGCGCCTGCGGTGACGCAACGCACTCGGCGCACCGCTCGGGTTCAGACTAGCCAAGGATTCGGCAAAGTCGAGAGTGCTGGTGAACTTTTGCAAGCGCTCCAGCTAGCACCAGGGCCGATGGCTCGATTCAGTCTTGCGCCGGCGTCTCGGGGGCGGGCAGCACATGCTGCTGCGCGTTGAACGCGGCGGGCGAACCGCCCGCGCGGGCCATGCCCTCGATGGCGCTCCAGGCGAGCATGGTGAGGTAATCGATCACGTCCTCGCGGGACAGCGACTTGTTGGTGGTCCACCAGTGCGTGGCCAGCTGGATGCCACCGACCAGCACGTACGACGCCAGCGCGGCGCCCTCGGTCGCCACGCCCCGGTCCTTGGCGCGATCGGTGATCACCGCGCACACCACCTCGGCGAAGAGCTTCTCGAACTCCGCGAGCGAGGACTGGTCGGCCGAGCCGTTGCCCATGATGAAGCGGTAGACCTCGGGGTCCTCGTCGACCGTGCCGACGTACTCGGCCAGGGCCGAGCGCACCAGCTGGTACTCGTCCGCGTCCAGGCTGATCGCGCCGTACACCCGCGGCATCAGCGTGGTCTCGATGAACCGCTGCATGGTCGCGTGGACGAGGTCGTTCTTGTCGGAGAAGTAGCGGTAGAGCACGGTCTTGGAGACGCCGATCTCCGCGGCGATCTCGTCCATGCCCGCGTTGCTACCGCGCGCGCGCACGGCGGCGAGAGTGCCGTCGACGAGTTCCTCCCTGCGGTCGATCTTGTGTTGCCGCCACCGGCGCTTGCGGCCGTCCATCCGGCCGCCGCGCACCGCCGACGGTCGCTCGCCGACATCGACAAGGTCTTCGGTGGACAGCGTGGGCTCCCTCGTTCGTAAGTGCTCCGGTAGCTACCAGCTTAGGTCCCCGATACCCGTGATATGCGCTTTTGAGCCCGGATGCGGTAGGAACCACAGTCCGGGCGTGTCCGGCGCCCGGCCCGTCCGGTTTGTGCGCAGGCACTCACCCCGCTCGCTCACTTCGCCGCGCACAGCAGAATGGGAGGCATGGAGAAAGCTCCCGGCAACACCGCGGTGCTGAACGCCCGGGGCGACCGCGCCGGAGACGCCGCCGCGCCCCTCGGCTTCGCCGCCGTGCTCGACGAGGCGGCCAAGCGTCGTGACCTCTGGCGGATGAAGGCGTTCGCCACCGGGCTGCTCGCCTTGGCCACCGCGATCTATCTGTTCTGCCGCTGGACCGAATCGCGCGGGGCGGGCGGCGACTGGGTCGGCTACCTGCGGGCGGCCTCGGAGGCGGGCATGGTCGGCGCGCTGGCGGACTGGTTCGCGGTGACCGCCCTGTTCCGTCATCCACTCGGCCTGCCCATCCCGCACACGGCGATCATCCGGCGGAAGAAAGACCAGCTCGGCGCCAGTCTCGGTACGTTCGTGGGCACGAACTTCCTGGCGCCCGAGGTGGTGTCGGCCAAGGTGAACTCGGCGCAGATCTCCTGGCGGGTCGGGCGCTGGATGGCCGATCCGGGTCATGCCGCGCGCGTGGCGCAGGAGAGCTCGACCATCCTGCGCGCCGTCGTCGGCGTACTGCGCGACGAGGACGTGGAGCAGGTCATCGACAACACCATCGTCAAGCGGATCGCCGAGCCGCTGTGGGGTCCGCCGATCGGACGGGTGCTGGCGGAACTGCTCGCCGACAACCGGCAGTTGGCGTTGCTGGATCTGCTCGCCGAGCGCGCGCACCAGTGGGCGCTCGGATCCCAGGAGACGATCGATCGGATCGTGTTGCGGGACGCGCCGCAGTGGGCGCCGAAATTCGTCAACATCTTGCTTTCCGAACGGATCTACCGGGAACTGGTCGAGTTCACCTGGAAAGTCCGCTCCAATCCGGAGCACGAGGTCCGTCTCGCCGCGAACCGGTTCCTGGAGGAATTCGCCGAGGACCTGCAATTCGATGACGCCATGATCAAAAAAGCGGAGCGGATCAAGGCGCAGATCATGGGCCGGGAGGAGATCACCGGACTCGCGTCGGCCACCTGGCGCGCGGCGAAGCGGCTGATCCTGGAGTCCGCCGACGATCCGAGCAGCACGCTGCGGCGCAAGGTCGCCGAGAACGTGCAGCAGCTCGGCGAGCGCTTGCGCGACGACGCGGACATGCGGGCCAAGGTCGACAACTGGATCGATCGCGGCGCGCGCTACTTGGTGGAAAACTATGCCGGTGAGATCAGCACCCTGGTCACCGACACGGTTGCCCGGTGGGATGCCGAGGAAGCCAGCAAGAAGATCGAATTGCAGGTCGGCCGGGATCTGCAATTCATCCGCATCAACGGAACCGTCGTCGGTTCGCTTGCCGGACTGACGATCTACACGATTTCCCACTTGATGTTCGGCGGTTGATCCGCGGCGTGCGGAACGTTTGCCGAAACGCTGCTAGCAGACTGCTTGCAATAGCTAGCACCCTGACCTAGAATCGAATTCGTACAACCGCCAGAAGGTGAGTGATGGCTGACCAGCCCGAGGTTTCCGCCGAGTACACCGAGAGATCGGACGAGCATTCGTCCGGCATCGGCGAACGAGGGGGTCGCGTCGTCAGTGCGGCGCACGACATCGGAGGCTTCATCAGGGCGCAGCGGGAAGCCGCGCAAGTCTCGTTGCGTCAACTCGCCCAGCTGGCGGGGGTGAGCAATCCGTATCTCAGCCAGATCGAGCGCGGACTGCGAAATCCGTCCGCCGAAGTGCTCACGCAGATCGCGAAAGCGCTGCGGGTCTCCTCGGAGGTCTTGTACGTACGGGCTGGCTATCTCGAGCAGCGGCCGCACAGTCCGGTCCGGGACGCACTGCTCGCCGACACGTTCATCAGTGAGCGGCAGAAGCAGGTGCTGCTGGACATCTATGAATCGTTTCGCCGGGAAAACGGAGGAAACGAGGTAGGGGGGGACGTATGGGACAGCGACGTTCCGCGCACGACAACCGAAACTCCGCCACGCCAGGAGAACGAAACACCATGACCGAGAAGAACGCCACCGTCACCAAGCCCCTGCTCGCCACCGTCGGCGCGGGTGACGCCCTCTACGCCGCCGTCAACGACGTTTTCGCGCAGGTGCGCGAGCGTGCGGCCGCCACCGAGGTGCAGGCCCGGGTGGAGGAGGCGCGCGAGCGCTTCGCCAACGTTCCCGCCGACGTCCAGGACCGGTTCGAGTCGCTGCGTGAGCGGCTGTCCGGCCTGCCGTCGGAGCTGCCGGACGACCTCGCCGAACTGCGCGAGCGGTTCACCGCCGAGGAGCTGCGGGCGCTGGCCGAGAAGTACTACCGGCAGGCGCTGGACATCTACGCCGACCTCGCCGTCCGCGGTGAGGAGACGATCGAGCGGCTGCGCGCCAACCAGGTCGTCGACGAGCGGATCGGCAAGGTCGAGACGCTGTACGGCGACGCGGTCAGCCGCGCCGAGGACGTGCTCGGGCGCGTCAACGGACTGATCGGCCGCCCGGCGAAGGAGGCCGAGCTCGCGGCCGACGAAGAGATCGACCCGGCGCCGGTCGTCGAGGCCGAGGTCGTCGAGGTGACCACCGAGGCCACCCCGGCTCCGGTCGTGAACGGTGAGGCCAAGAAGGCTCCGGCCAAGAAGGCCCCCGCGGCCAAGAAGGCTCCGGCCAAGAAGGCCGCTCCCAAGAAGCCCTGAACGGCCCGCGGCTGAAGCGATTCGACGCCCTCGCGCACCCCTGGTGTGCGAGGGCGTTGCTTCTATGATGGGTGAGGTGAATATGGTGCACGGATTGACCGGGATGATCCTGCTGGTGCTGTGGCTGGCGGCGCTCGGTGCGACGATTTTCGCGCTGATCCACGCCGTGCGTCAGCGTCCGGACGCGTTCACCGCGGTGGACAAACTGACCAAGCCGATCTGGCTGGCGATTCTCGGGGCGGCTGTGCTCGTGCTCCTGCTCTCCCCCGCGGGTCTGGGCCTGCTCTCCTTCGCGGCGATCATCGCCACGGGCGTCTACTTGGCCGACGTCCGGCCCAAGGTGGACGAGGTGCAGCGGGGTCCGCGCTGGTGAGGGTGGAGTTCGCCGACAGGTAAGGGTGCTTGCACTAGCAAGCGGCGCAAATCGGGGTTACTGTATCTAGCAGTAACACAAAGGAGTGTCCGATGCGTGCCATGCTGCCGACCGCGTTGACGAGCTTCCGGGGCCTGCTCCGGAGCTGGCGCGACGCGCACAGCGCCGACTTGCGGTCGCGTACCTACCAGACCGCCGCGTTCAACCCGCCGACCGCGCCTCGCGAGGTGATTCCGGTCCAGACCGGTGACGGCGTCCGGCTGCGCGTACACGCCTACGGCCCGTCGGATGCCCCCGTCATCGTGCTCGTCCACGGGTGGACCTGCTGCCTGGAATACTGGAATCCGCAGATCAACGCGTTCGCCGGTGACTATCGGGTGATCGCTTACGACCAGCGCGGTCACGGCGAGAGCGAATACGGGTCGAGCGAGCTGACCATGGAGCTGCTGGCCGACGACTTGGCCGCCGTGCTCGACGCCGCGCTCGCACCCGGGCAGCGGGCCGTGCTCGTCGGCCACAGCCTCGGCGGCATGACACTGCAGGCCTGGGCGGGACGCTATCCCGAGCGGGTCGCGCATCAGGCGCTCGCGGTGCTGCTGACCAATACCGCGGCGGACCGGTTGATCCTGGAGACGACGGTCGTGCCGCTGCTGAACCGTCCGCTGCGGCTGCTGCAGTTGAAGGTGCCGCTGCCGTTCCTGTTCGGCAGGCTCGGGCTCGGCGCCCCGATGGTCTTCCCGCCCATCGCGCCGGTGCGCTGGCTGTTCGCGCGTCAGATCCTCAGCACCGCGGCCAAAGGCGAGCTGTTGGATTTCAGCATGGCCATCGTGCGGTCGTGTCCCGCGCGGGTGCGCGCCAAGTTCGGATTCCTGCTGGCCACGATGGATGTCGGGGAGTCGGCCCGGAATCTGGTGGTCCCCACGACGGTGATCTCGGGGCAGTTCGACGACATGACGCCGCCGGTGCACTCCGAGCGGATCGTCGAAATGCTCCGGCAGACCGGCAGTCTCGCGCGCTATCAGGTGCTGCCCACGGGGCATCTCGGCAACGCCGAGGCCTACGTGCGGTTCAACGAGGAACTCGCGCGCGTCCTCGCCGCCACGCGCAAGTCCAGCCGCGCCGACCTCGCGGGCTGACGCGCCCAGGCGGTCGCGCCGGTCAGGAGAAGACGACCGTCCGGCGGCCGTGCACCAGGACGCGGCCCTCCAGATGCCAGCGCAGCCCGCGCGCCAGAACCACCCGCTCGATGTCGCGACCTTGGCGGACCATGTCGCGCACTTCGTCCGCGTGGTCGATGCGGATGACGTCCTGCTCGATGATCGGGCCCGCGTCCAGTTCCGGGGTCACGTAGTGGCAGGTTGCTCCGATCAGCTTCACGCCACGGGCGAAAGCCTGGTGGTACGGGCGAGCGCCGACGAACGAGGGCAGGAAGCTGTGATGGATGTTGATCGCCTTGCCCGCCCAGTGTTCGCACAACTCGGCCGGCAGCACCTGCATGAACCGCGCCAGCACCACCGCGTGCGGATCGTGCGCGTCCACCAGGGCGCGGACCTCTTCGAACGCGGGACCGCGCTCGGCCGGGTCCTTCGGGAACGGCACGTGATGGAACTTCACCCCGTGCGCCTCGGTCATCGCCGCCAGATCCGGGTGGTTGCCGATCACCGCCTCGATGGTGGCGGGCAGTTCACCGCTTGCGGCGCGTCCGAGCAAATCGTGCAGACAATGGCCGTCCTTGCTGACCAGCAGTACCGCGCGACGGCGCGCGCCGGAGTCCAGCAGTTGCCATTCGCTCTCCGGCCCCAGTTCCGCCGCCACTCCGGCGAACCGGTCACGCAGCTCCGCGATGCCGAACGGCACCGTCGCGGCCCTGATCGCCTGACGCGTGAAGAACCAGCCGGTATCCGCGTCGGAGTGATACCCCGCCTCCACGATCGAGCCGCCGAACTCGGCGATGAACGACGTGATCCGGGCGATGATGCCCGGCCGATCCGGGCAGCCGAGAGTCAGCACGTAGCGGCGTTCGTCCGAGACGGGTGGAGCGGAACTCATGGGGTTCATCCTCCCAGGTGCACCGCCGGGCATTTGCCGCGCCTTCGCCGAGCGCTCGACAAGGTGTCCCCAAGTGCGATCGCCGTCTATGATTGACGGCAATGAAGGCAATGACGCTATTGCCGTCGACTCGGAGTGGGTGAGTGGATATGGCCAGGCTGACCGTTCGTGATCTACCCGACGAGGTACGCGAGGCACTGCGTGTGCGCGCGGCCCAGCATGGACGCAGTACCGAGGCGGAAGTCCGCGCGATCCTCATCGAAGCCGTCACGCCTGTGGCACAGGTCGAACTCGGGTCGTTGTTGGCGGAGATCGGTCGTGAGATCGAACTCACCGATGACGAGTTCGACGCCCTGAACGCCCGTGACCGACGGCCGATCCCTCCCATGGAGTTCGAGTGATCGTTCTCGACACCAACGTCATCTCCGAACCGCTGCGCAAGGCTCCGGACTCGCGTGTAGTCGCTTGGATCAATGCTCAACCTCTGCGCACTTTGTACCTGTCAGCTGTCACTGTGGCCGAACTCCGGTTCGGAATTGCCGCGATGCCTGCGGGCAGGCGGCGAGACACACTGCGCGACAGGTTCGAAACACGCGTGTTGCCTCTGTTCGCCGAGCGAATACTCGCTTTCGACCTGACCACCTCTGCGGTGTACGCCGAACTCATGGCGGCTGCGCGCGCCACCGGTGCGGCGATCGGGACTGCCGACGGCTATATCGCCGCGACGGCCAGCGCCGCTCGAATGGCCGTCGCCACTCGCGATACCGCGCCGTTCCGAGCTGCCGGGGTGCCCGTCATCGACCCGTGGGCCTAGCGCCCGGGCCGTTCGTCTGCGGCGCAGGTCGCCTGTCCCGTATGCGTCCGAGTCGAGTGGTGCTCAGAGGTTGTAAAACGGTTCGGCGTAGTGGAATTCGCCGGCGATCTGGGAGTCGTAGGCCGAGAGGGAGCGGACCTGGAAGTGGCTGATCCACGACGGGTCGTCGGGGGTGATGCCGAGGCGGGCGGCGGGGACGAAACCGAAGCGCGGGTAGAACTCCAGGCTGCCGAGCAGGCCGATCAGTGGTTCGTCGAGGGCGTCCGCGGCGCCGAGCGCCGCGTGCATGAGGGCGGAGCCGACTCCGGCGCCCTGATGGTCGGCGAGAACGCCGATCGGGCCGAGCGCCAGCACGGGGAACGGGCCGACGGCGGCTCTGGTCAAGCACAGGTGGCCGACCACGCTGTCGTGCTCGATCGCCACCAGCGAGAGCGTCGGGATCCAACCCTCGTCACTGCGCAGCTGGGCGACCAGGTCGACCTCGGGCGGGTCGGCGCCGGGGCGGCCACCGGACGCGGCGGCGGGGGCATAGCGCGGTGCGAATGCGCTGCGATGCACCGCCGCGATGGCAGCGGCGTCGTCGACGCGTTCGCGACGGATCAGCACGGTCGTCTCCTCCCGAACGAAGTAGGGCCCATCCGCACACGTTAGTCAGCGACCGTGGCGTCACGTTGTCCGATGCGCCATCAGCTACGAGTGTGCGCGAACTGCCGCCAGGCGCGCAACGGAATTCGATTCCGGTGTGCCAGACTCTCACCCCATGGCAAGTTCCACGTCGCTGACCAGGGCCGAAGTGGCCGCCATGATCGATCACACGCTGCTCGCTCCGGAGGCGACGCCCGCGCAGGTCGGCGTGTTGATCGAAGACGCACGGGCGCTTGGCGTCCTGGCGATCTGTGTGTCGCCGTCCATGTTGCCGGTGCGCGCGCCCGGACTGGTGGTCGCGACGGTCGCCGGATTCCCTTCGGGGAAGCATCATTCGCTGGTCAAAGGCGCCGAGGCGCGGCTCGCGGTGGATCAGGGCGCCGCCGAGGTGGACATGGTCATCGATGTCGGTGCGGCTCGCGCGGGTGATTTCACGGCGGTGCTGTCCGACATCGTCACGGTCCGCGAGGCGATCGGGGATCGGGCGCTGTTGAAAGTGATCATCGAGTCCGCCGCGCTGCCGGACGAAGCGATCGTGCAGGTGTGCCGGGTCGCCGAACGCGCGGGCGCCGATTTCGTGAAGACCTCCACGGGATTTCACCCCGCGGGCGGCGCGAGCGCGCACGCGGTGCGGTTGATGGCCGAGACGGTCGGCGACAGGCTCGGCGTCAAGGCCAGTGGCGGCATCCGGACCGCCGAGGCGGCCGCGGAGCTGATCGCGGCGGGCGCGACCCGGCTCGGGCTGTCGAAATCGCGTGAAGTGCTCGATGGTTTCCCGAGCTGACCGTCAAAGCGCAAGGCCCGGAGGCCGTGCGGCGGTGCGCGTTCAGCAGCGCGTGTCGGAGCCGTTGCCCGCCTGCTCGAGCTGGGTACGCCCGCCGGAGAGGTGGACGTCGACGCCGGAGTCGGTGACCTTCAGGTCGGTCGCCGCCATGCCGAGCGGGTAGCTCTGCAGGCTCTTGGTGAACAGGTCGACGATGCTCTGCACCAGGTCGGAGGGCAGGCCGATGCCGAGCAACTCCGCCGACATCGTCTCCACCTTGACCATGCCGTTCACGATCTGCGGCTTCAACTGGAGTTCGGCGAAGCCGCCGAGCACCGACAGGGTGAGCATGCCGGTACTGGCCGAGGAACTCACCCCGCTGACCATGCCGCCGAGGGTCTCTTTGATCCCCTCGTTGCTCCAGGTGACGTCGGCCGAGGAACTGCCGATCTCGCTGCCGTTCTGGTCGGCGACGTCGACGTCGCGGAAGACGGCGTGCACCACCATCCCGACGGCGGGACCGAACTTGGTGTCGGCACTGTTCACCTTGACCGTCGGCACCTTGCCGTCGATCCAGGTGAGCAGCATCGGCTTGGGCCCGAAGCTCACGTCGATCTTCGACCCCATCTCCTTCTCGAACTGCGAGCTGATGCAGTTCGACACCGTGTGCCTGGCGTAGGCCTCGCCGCCGACCAAGACCGTGGCGAGCAGAATCGCTACCACGGTCAGGGCGATCAGCAGGGTCCGCCGGTTGATCGTCGAGGGCGAGGTTGCGTTCGTACTCATGGCCAAAATTCTTCCCGACCTTTCTGTGCCGTCTCTGAGGAGGTCGTGAGGGGTTCGAATGTGACATGAAGCACAAAAATCGAGCGTAGCCTGATGCCCATGGCCGGCGATGAGGCAAGCCGCGCGATCGGATCCGCGGAACAAGGATGGCGTGTTCTGCGCCGCTGGGCCGGTCGGCACGCCGGTTTCTTCACGACTCGCCAGGTGCTGCGCACCGGGTGCGGAGCGCGGGTGCGAGCAGCCCTTGGTGATGGTTCGGTGACGAGGGCCGGAGTCGGCATGCTCCGGTTGGCCGGGTGGCCGGACGGCCCGCTCGACGAGTACGCGATGTGGGCGGCCTGGTTCGACGGCGCCGCGGTCGTCTCCCATCAGAGTGCGGCGGAGTTGCACGGGCTCGGCAGCCTGTGCCCGCGGTTCCTGCACCTGTCGGCGCGTGCGGGACGTCCGCCGGTGACGCCGCGGCTGGTGGTCGTGCGCCGAACGCTGGCAGGCGCCGACGTGGAATCGGCGGGTGCGTTCCTGGTGACGACGCCGGTCCGCACGGTGCTCGACTTGGCCGAGGCCGATATCGGGCAGTCCGCCTTGAACGAGGTGGTGGCCGACGCGGTCGCGATCCACCGGTGCGCGGGCGAGGAGATCACCGACGCGGGTGCGCGCTTGTCGCCGCGCGCCGCGCGACGGGTATATCAGGCGCTTGCCGTAGCGTGACGAAACCGCGCTAGCTCGTACCGAGCGGCGCGACCGCCGACCACGGCACCGAGAGCACGCTGTCGCGCAGGCGGCGGCGGTAGTGGCGGATCGGGAAGCCTTCCGCGTGCAGCGCCCGCGCCGCCGCGCGCCAGCGGACCCGGGGGCCATATGGTGCCATCGGCGCGGCGTGGGCCCACGCGCGATCGGCGGCGGTCAGCAGCGCGTGAATCGGTTCACCGGGAACGTTGCGGTGGATCAACGCCTTCGGCAAGCGTTCGGCGAGGTCGGAGGGACGCTCGACGGTGAAAGGATCCCAGGCCAGCGTGAGCGAGCGCGGCCCGTCCCGGTCGAGCAGGATCCATGCGCAGCGTCTGCCCAATTCGTCGCAGGTGCCGTCGACCAGCACCCCGTCCGGCGCCAGCCCGGCCAGCACCGTCGACCATGCCTCGCCGACCGCCGCTTCCGGGTACTGCCGCAGGACGTTGAAGGCGCGCACCAGAACCGGCCGCAGCCCGGCCAATTCGAATCCGCCCCGTGCGAAGGTGACGCCGTCGCGGCCGGGCACCACGCGCTGCGGGTCGATCTCCAATCCGACCACGCGCACGTCGGCGCGGATCGTGCGCAGCCGAGCGGCCAGCTCGAACGTGGTCCACGGGCTCGCGCCGTACCCGAGATCGACGACCAGCGGATCGGGCGCACCGCGCAACCGGTCGGCGACGAATTCGTCGTTGATCAGCCAGCGGTCGCTGCGGCGGAGACGATTGACGGCGGTGGTGCCACGAGTGATATTGCCGACCGGTTTGGTCAGCGAGTGGGGTGTTGTTCTTCCAGCCACTGAACCGTGAACTCGGCCTCGCCACGGAACAGGTCGACCAGGTTCACCAGCATCAGCTGTTCCAGGCGCGGACCCACCATGGGGATGAAAACTTTCGCCTCCGACGAGAAGCGCATGGTGCAGCCGGTGTCGGTGGGGAACAGGCGGATGGTGCCGCCGAGGCTGCCGGGGCCTGCGGGAATGGACGCCGAGTACTTGCCGGTGGTCTCCTCCGCAGCGTACGGACTGTAGAACTCCTTGCGAGTGATCACCATGTCCTTGCGCATCACCGTCTGCGCGATTTCCGGCAGCATGTCGCGGGGGAGGACGTGGTGCAGCTCGACCGTGATCCCGTCGTCGCCCGCCTCCAGCCGGACCACCTCGTTGCCGGGGGTGTACTTCCGCATCTCGCCCATCCGCGCGTCCCAGTAATCGCGGTTCGACAGCGCCGCGTACAGCTCTTTTGTGGTGTGCAGCGGATAGCGGGCGGAGTAGTCCAATCGGCGTGCCATGGGCTCACACGTTACTGGGTCCGGCGGCGCCGACCTCGATGGGCGGGTGGAGTGCGGAACTGACACGAAGGCCGGGACCGCACGATGTGACGTCGAACAGTGACCGTGATCTCGAGACCGGTCAGTGCGCCGTGAGCCACTTGCCGGTGAACTCCGCCTCGTTCTTCAGCAGTTCGGTGAGGTGCTCGGCGATCGCCTTCTCGATCTTGCTGCCGAACAGCGGAATCTTCACCTCGATGGTGCCGTCGACCGTGGTGACGGCGCCGGAGCCGTCGGCGGCCAACGCGATGGCGCCGCGGACCTCGGCGGGCGCGCCTTCGACGCGGGCCTCGAAGGTGGCCTGGTCCCCGGTCCAGTGCTCGACGCGCGGGATGATCAGATCGCCGGGCCGCACCGCGGTGATCGCGGCGGGGAGCTGTTCGGCGGGGATGGCCTGCACCATCTCGACGCGCACCTCGTCACCGCTGATGGTGACCGACTCCAGCCGGGCATTGGGGCCGCCGACCTCCGCGATGCGATCCTTCCAGTACTGGTCGTTCGCAAACGCCGCGCGCACCGCGGCGGTCGGATGGGTGTAGCGGGCCGTGTACGCCAGCGGTGTAGCCATGGGTCCACACGCTACCGTGTGGCGCTCGAGTCACACGAGTCATGCTGTCGGATCTGCTCGCGGGCGGAGAATGCCAGCATGTAGCTGTCAGCGCACCCGCTGCTGTTCGGCATTCGAGCTGCCCGAGCGGTGCTATCCGATCCGCTCGCGGGCTGATACACCAGCGTGTAGTTGTCGGCGCGCACGCTACCGTTTAGCATCGTGCGAACTTCACGAGTGGTGCCGTCGGACCTCCTCGCCGATACCGGCGCGCGGCTATGCGCCGACGTGCGGTTGGCGGAGCTGACCACGCTGCGAGTGGGTGGACCCGCCCAGGTCGCCGAATGCGCGACGACCGAAGCGTTGGTCGCGACGGTCCGTGCGCTGGACGCGGCGGGTGTCCCGGTGCTGCTGCTCGCGGGTGGCTCGAATCTGCTGATCGGCGACGACGGCTTCGACGGCGTCGTGGTGCGGATCGCCACCGGCGGCGTCGAGATCGGCGACGGCGGCGTGGTCGCCGAGGCGGGCGCGGACTGGGACGCCGTGGTGCGGGCGACGGTCGAGGCGGGTCTCGGAGGATTGGAGTGTCTGTCCGGCATTCCCGGTTCGGCGGGTGCGACGCCCGTGCAGAACGTCGGCGCCTACGGCGCGGAGGTGGCGAATCTGCTGCGCCGGGTACGCCTGCTGGATCGCGCCAGCGGTGAGATCCGGTGGGTGGAGCCCGCGGAACTCGGTTTCGGTTACCGCACCAGCGTGCTCAAGCACCGTGACGACGCCGTCGTGCTCGCGGTCGATTTCGCGCTGCGCGCAGACGGTTCCAGCGTGCCACTGCGTTACGGCGAGCTGGCCTCGGCGCTTGGCGCCGCGGACGGCGAGTCCCGCCCCGCGGCCGAGGTGCGGGAAGCGGTGCTGCGGTTGCGTGCGGGCAAGGGCATGGTCCTCGATCCGGCCGACCACGACACCTGGAGCGCGGGTTCGTTTTTCACCAATCCGGTGGTCGCGCCGGAGCGGGTGGCCCAGGTGCGCGCCGCGATCGCCGCTCATCTGGGCGACGTCGCGGTCCCGACCTATCCGGCGCCGGACGGAGTCAAGTTCTCCGCGGGCTGGCTCATCGAGCGGGCCGGTTTCGCCAAGGGCTTCCCCGGCGACGGTGCGCCCGCCCGACTGTCGACGAAACACACACTGGCGCTGACCAATCGCGGCGGCGCCAGTGCGGCCGATGTGGTGGCGCTGGCCAGGACGGTCCGCGACGGGGTGGCCGAGCGTTTCGGGATCCGGCTGGAACCCGAACCGGTCACGGTGGGTCTCACCCTCTGACCCGTTGAGGCCGACACCACACGCTGCGTCGACGGGTCGGCGCGCGCGCCGCGCGTAGATTCGACGAAGTGAACCACCGCACGATGATCCGCCGATCGGTTGCCGTGGTGTCGGCCCTCCTGCTCGTGGTCGTCGCTCTGGTGGCCGGTTGCACGATAGACCGCGGCTCCGGAAAGCCGCGTCCCGCTGCCGGTCCGATCGCCAAAGCGACGTTGACCCCCGCCGCCGACGCCACGAACGTCAACCCGACAACGCCGGTCTCGGTGACGATCAGCGACGGCACGATCGATCAGGTCGCGCTGACCAACGTCGCGGGCAAGCAGGTCCGCGGCGAACTCGCGCCGGACCGGCGCGCTTACACCATCACCGAGCCGCTCGGCTACGACGCCACCTACGCCTGGTCCGGCACCGCCGTCGGCGCCGACGGCAAGCCGATCCCGATCGACGGCTCGTTCCACACCCTGAAGCCCAAGAGCACCGTCCCCGCGACCCTGAACATCGGCGACAACCAGGAGGTCGGCATCGCGGCGCCGATCATCCTGCAGTTCAAGTCGTCCGTCACGAACAAGGCGGCGGTGGAGAAGGCGCTCACGATCACCACCGACCCGCCCAACGAGGGCGCGTGGGCCTGGTTCCCGGACGACGGCGGCTCCCGCCTGCACTGGCGTCCGAAGAACTACTGGACACCGGGGACCGCCGTGCACGTCTCGGCCCGCCTCTACGGCCTCGACCTCGGTGGCGGCAACTACGGCGATTCCGATCTGACCACCGATTTCCGCATCGGCCGCAGCCAGATCGTCAAGGCGAGCGCCCCGAGTCACCGCATGCAGGTGGTCCGCGACGGACGGACGGTCTTCGATTTCGCCGTCAGTTACGGCGAGGGCAACGAGGCGCGCAACGTGACTCGTTCCGGTGTCCACGTGGTCACCGAGAAGTACGAAGACTTCATGATGTCGAACCCGCCGTTCTACACCAATGTTCGCGAACGCTGGGCGGTACGCATCTCCAACAACGGCGAATTCATCCACGCCAACCCGGAATCGCTGTCGGCGCAAGGGTCGGCGAACGTCACCAACGGCTGCATCAATCTGTCGCCCGGTGATGCCCAGGCGTATTTCCCCACGTCCCTGTACGGCGATCCGGTCGAGGTGACCGGAACCTCGATCCCGCTCTCGGCCGCCGACGGCGACCTCTACGACTGGACCATCGACTGGGACACCTGGAAAACCATGTCGGCGTTGCGGGGCGCGCCGTCCGCCGTGGTCTCCGCCACACCCCTGCCCCCGCAGCCCGCGGGGGCGCGCTGACCGGGTCTAGCGCACCTTCACGTTCTGTTCTTCGGTCGCGTCGTCGGCGTGTTCCTCTTCGACCTCTCGGTCGGCCTGGCGTTGGGCGCGGACCGCCTCGTGCCGCTCGGCGAGCAGGTCGCGAATCTCGGTCAGCAGTTCGATCTGGGTGGGCTCGGCCGCCTTCGGCGTGCCGAAGCGATTCTTGATCGTCTTCATGGGCAGGATCAGCACGAAGTACAGCACCGCGGCGACCATGAAGAAATCGATGGCGGCCGTGATGATCGGGCCGACGGCGATGAAGGTGGCGGGCTTGGAGGGGATCAGCTGCACGCCGAGGCCCAGCTGGTTGGTGCTGCCGAACACCGCGAGCAGCGGATTGACGACACCTTTCGTCACCGAGGTCACCACGGAGGTGAACGCGGTGCCCATGACGACGGCGACCGCGAGATCGATGACGTTCCCGCGCATCAGGAACTCTTTGAAGCCCTTGAACATGAGCCGAATCACTCCCATCCGATGTCCTTACGCGTGCGGCTTCTCGGATGTTAACGGCTACGGGCGAACAGCGAAGGCCCAGCGATTCGCGGCCGGGCCGGCGCTGCCGAACGAGTAATGCGCTTCAGCTATGAAGTGCGGCGGGCGAACCGGCCCGCGTCGGCCTGGTCGCGCGGCTTGATGATGATCTGGTCCAGATCGACGTGCGCCGGTCGCGACGCGACGAACCCGATGACCTCCGCGATGTCCTGGGCGACCAGCGGATCGATGCCCTCGTACACCTTGGCCGCGCGTTCGGCGTCGCCGCCGAAACGCACCAGCGAGAACTCGGTCTCCACCGCGCCGGGCGCGATCTCGGTGAGACGCACCGGCTGCCCGAGCAGCTCTCCGCGCAGCGTGCGGTGCAGCACGGCTTGCGCGTGCTTGGCGGAGGTGTACCCGGCGCCGTTGTCGTAGGCGGTGAACGCGGCCACCGACGTGACGGTGACGATCAGCCCGTCACCGGAGGCGATCAGCTTCGGCAGCAGCGCCTTGGTGACGCGCAGTGTGCCGAGCACGTTGGTCTCCCACATCCAGCGCCAGTCGTCCAGGTCGGCCTCGGCCACCGGAGCCAGGCCCTTCGCGCCGCCCGCGTTGTTGACCAGCACGTCGACGCGCTCGACCGCTTCGGTGAACGCCCGCACCGACTCGTCCGAGGTGACGTCGAGTTCCAGTGCGGTGCCGCCGATCTCGTCGGCGAGGCGGCCAAGGCGATCGAGCCTGCGCGCACCGACGTAGACGTGATAGCCCTGCTCGGCCAGCTCACGGGCGGTGGCCTCCCCGATCCCCGAGCTGGCTCCGGTCACGACGGCGGTGCGAGTGCTCATGCGAACAGATCCTAGGTGCGCGAGGTTTGCCGGGTCCTGGCGGTCCCGCGAGCACGGTTAGCCTCGGTGCATGGCTATTCGGGACGTGGTGAGCGCGGACGGAACCAACATCGTCTACCGGGTGAGCGGCCCGGCGCACGGCAGGCCGCTGGTGCTGCTGCACGGCTGGTCGGCGAATCTGCGCTGCTGGGGTGGAGCCGCCGACGACCTCGCCGCGCACATGCGGGTGGTCGCCGTCGACCTGCGTGGCCACGGTTACTCCGACGCGCCCGCGGCGGGCTACGACGATCCGAAGAACTGGGCGGCCGACGTCGCGGCGGTGCTGGCGGCCGAGGGCATCGCGTCCGGGGCGGTGCTGCTCGGCTGGTCCTACGGCGGGATCGTGCTGACCGACTACTTGACCGCCTATGGCACCGGCGCCGTGGCGGGCGTCGTCTACACCGGCTCGATGGCGAATATCGGCCCCGGTGTGCCCGGCGCGGCGACCGGCAGCATGATGCGGGAGGCGATTCCGGGCGTCTTCGAGGAGAGCGCGGGGCGGGCGGTGCGCGCCTTCGGTGTGTTCGGCAATGCGAACACCGGACCGGGCGCGGACAAGGGGCCGGACGCGCAGCGCTTGTTCGGGGCCAGTCTCGCCACCCCGCCCGCGGTGCGCAAAGCGCTGTTCTACCGGACCGTCGACAACACCGAGACCCTGCGCACACTGGACGTTCCGGTGCTCGTCCTGCACGGGACCGCCGACCGGGTCGTTCCCGTCGACAACGGCCGCTACATCGCCGAGGCCGTGCCGGACGCGCGTGTGTCGTTCTGGGAGGACGCCCAGCACGGCCTGTTCATCGAGGACCGTTCCCGGTTCGTCGCCGAGGTGCGCGCGTTCATCGAGAGTCTGTGATCGGATTCATGTCTGCTCTGTGATAGCTCTCACTTGCCGCGGATAGCGTGTCTGGGCCGGGGAACGCAACGTGCACTATGGATAGTGTGAGTCAGCGCCTGGACCTACGGCCGAACCGTATCGCCGTGTTATCGGTGCACACCTCACCACTCGCTCAGCCGGGCACCGGCGACGCGGGCGGCATGAACGTCTACGTCCTGCAAACGGCCGTCGAGCTGGCCCGGCGCGGCACCGAGGTGGAGATCTTCACCCGGGCCACCGCGTCGAACGTCCCGCCGGTGCAGGAGGCCGCGCCCGGCGTGCTGGTGCGCACCGTGGTGGCAGGCCCGTTCGAGGGGCTGGACAAGCACGATCTGCCCACCCAGCTGTGCCCCTTCACCGCGGAGGTGCTGCGTCAGGAGGCCAGGCACCTGCCCGGCCACTACGACCTGGTGCACTCGCACTACTGGTTGTCCGGCCAGGTCGGCTGGCTGACCAGGGACCGGTGGCGGGTGCCGCTGGTGCACACCGCGCACACCCTGGCGGCGGTGAAGAACGCCGCGCTGGCCGAGGGCGACTGTCCCGAACCGGCGACCCGCGAGATCGGCGAGAAGCAGGTGATCGCCGAATCCGACCGCCTGGTCGCCAACACCGCTGAGGAAGCCCGCCAGCTGGTGGAACTCTATGGCGCCGACCCCGAGCGCATCGATGTCGTCCCGCCGGGTGCCGACTTGACCTGCTATCGCCCCGGTGACAAGGCCGCCGCCCGCGCCGCGCTCGGGCTGGCCGCCGACGAGCGGATCGTCGCGTTCGTCGGCCGGATCCAGCCGCTGAAGGCGCCCGATGTGCTGGTGCGCGCCGCGGCCGAGGTCTTGCGCGCCGACCCGGAGCGCAAACTGCGCGTGCTGATCGTGGGCGGCCCGTCCGGCAGCGGGCTGGAGCGGCCGGACGCGCTGATCGATCTGGCCGCCGAACTCGGCATCGCCGAGCGGGTCAGTTTCCTGCCCCCGCAGCCGCCGCAACGGCTGGTGCTGGTCTACCGCGCCGCCGATCTGGTCGCGGTGCCGAGCTACAACGAGTCCTTCGGCCTGGTCGCGATCGAGGCGCAGGCCAGTGGCACCCCGGTGCTCGCCGCCGACGTGGGCGGTCTCGGCACGGCCGTACGGCACGAGGTGTCCGGCCTGCTCGTCCCCGGCCACCGCACCGTGGACTGGGCGAACGCGCTGCGCCACCTGCTGGACGACCCGGACCGGCTGCACCGGATGGGCGAGCAGGCCGTCGCGCACGCGGCCAACTTCTCCTGGGCGCACACGGCCGACGGGCTGCTCGCCAGCTACGCCGCGGCCATGGCCGGTTTCCGGGACGAGCGGGCGGCTTTCGGCGGACGCGGCCTGGCGCACAGCGCTGTGCGGGAGGATGCCTACGACCGGGTGTCCGACGACCACACCGGTCTCGCCGCGGAGCGGACGGCCGCCCTGCTCGGCGAGAACAGTCAGGCGAGATCGCGGGCGCTGTGGCGGCGCCGGATGGGAGTGCGCCGGTGAACGAGGTACAGACGACCGCGCGGCTCATCGATGAGACGCTGCGGGACAGGGAGATCGAATACACCCGGCCGGGGGAGGAGACCTTCGTCGTCGTCCTGCCCGGTGAGCGCAAACTGAAGACCACGGTGATGGTCACGGTGGGCAAGCACGGGGTCCGCTTCGAAGCGTTCGTCTGCCGCAAGCCCGACGAGAACTTCGAAGGCGTGTACAAGTTCCTGCTGCGCCGCAACCGCAGGCTCTACGCCGTCGCGTACACCCTCGACCGGGTCGGCGACATCTATCTGGTGGGCCGGATGTCCGCGCACGCCGTCACCGCCGACGAACTGGACCGGGTGTTCGGCCAGATTCTCGAGGCCGTCGACGCCGACTTCAACGTGCTGCTGGAACTCGGCTTCGCCGAATCCATTCGGCGGGAATGGAAGTGGCGCGTCTCGCGCGGCGAGTCGCTGCAGAACCTGCGCGCCTTCGAGCATCTGGTCGATTCCGCCGACAAGCCGTAGCCGGTCGTCGCCCCGTCCGGTTCCCGGGTGACAATCGCAGGTGGCTCGGATCGGAGAAGGGACGGCATTGGCGATTCTCGCTCTGGACATCGGCGCGACGAAGTTCGCGGCCGGGGTGGTCGGCCCCGGTGCCGAGGTGCGCGACGTGCGCCGGGTGGACGTGCCGGACGCGGGTGTGTGGGACGTCTGTCGCGAACTGCTGCGCACGGTCGCGGGGCCGGAACGCGTCAGCGCCGTAGGTATCGGTGCGGCCGGGCCGGTGGATGTGCGCACCGGCGTCACGGGTCCGTTGAACATCCCGGAGTGGAAGACGGGATTCCCGATCGTCGCCGCCGTGCGGGAACTCTTTCCCGCCGCCACGATTCGTTTCGCCATCGACGGCGCTTGTCTCGCGCTGGCCGAACATCGCCTCGGCGCGCTGCGCGGGGTGCCCGACGCGCTGGCCATGACGGTGTCGTCGGGCATCGGCGGCGGGATCGTCGCGGGCGGCAAGGTGCTGCTCGGGCGCACCGGCAACGCCGGGCACGTGGGTCACATCGTCGTGCCCGGGTGGGACACGCCCTGCGGCTGCGGCGGCCGCGGCTGCGTCGAGGCGGTCGCGAGTGGCATGTCGTCGGTGCGCTGGGCGCGCGAGCAGGGTTGGCCCGGCGCCACGGGGGTGCGGCTGGCCGCGGACGCGCACGCGGGCGACGAGATCGCCGTCGCCGCGCTGCACCGGGCGGGCACCGCGCTCGGCGCGGCGGTCGCCTCGGCCGCCGCCCTGCTCGACGTCGACCGGGTGGTGATCGGCGGCGGGTTCGCGCAATCCGGTGCGCCGCTGTGGGATCCGTTGCGGGCCGCGGTGGACGCGCACGCCGGACTGAAATTCCTGCGCGGACTGCGCGTGGAACTCTCCGAGATCACCCACGGGGCCACCCTGGCGGGCGCGGGCGTGCTCGCCGCGGAGCACACCGCCGACGAACCGGTCTGACATCGCGCTTTCGCGCCTGGACCGGGGCGGCGGAGGCGGGAACCGATGCGACCCGGCGCAGCGCGCATGGGAGGATGGCCGCATGACGTACACCCTCGTGCTGCTGCGCCACGGCGAAAGCGAATGGAACGCCCTGAACCTGTTCACCGGCTGGGTGGACGTGCACCTGACCGACAAGGGCATCGCCGAGGGCAAGCGTGCCGGGGAACTGCTGGCCGAGCACGGCATCCTGCCGGACGTCGTCTACACCTCGCTGCTGCGTCGCGCGATCTCCACCGCGAACATCGCGCTGGACGCCGCCGACCGGCACTGGATCCCCGTGATCCGGGACTGGCGGCTCAACGAGCGCCACTACGGTGAGCTGCAAGGCAAGAACAAGGCGCAGGTCAGGGAGAAGTACGGCGACGAGCAGTTCATGCTGTGGCGCCGCAGCTACGACACCCCGCCGCCGCCGATCGACCCGGCCAACGAGTACAGCCAAGAGGGCGACGCGCGCTACGCGGGCATCGATGTCCCGAAGACCGAATGCCTGCTCGACGTGGTCAACCGGATGGTGCCGTACTGGGAGTCGACCATCTCCAAGGACCTGCTGTCCGGCAAGACCGTGCTGGTCGCCGCGCACGGCAACTCGCTGCGCGCGCTGGTCAAGCACCTCGACCGGATCTCCGACGAGGACATCGCGGGCCTGAACATCCCCACCGGCATCCCGCTGCGGTACGAGCTGGACGAGAACCTGCGCCCGGTGCGCCCGCACGAGTACCTCGACCCGGAGGCGGCCGCCGCGGGCGCCGCCGCCGTCGCCGGTCAGGGCGGCAAGTAACCCGCATACCGAGCACTCTCGACGCGCTGTCACCCGCCCGGGTGGCAGCGCGTCGTCGTTTCGATGAGGTGTTGCCGTGCGACACGCCGGAGGGATGCCGGTCGATCCGCGGCGCTATGTCGGCGATTTAAGTTACCCACTATTTCTACCGGCAAGTAAGTAGGTACACTCTGGTCGTTCGACCAGCCGAGAGGTGGATCACGTCCGATGAAGAACGCGCTGCGGGCCACGGTGGCGGCGGTTGCCGTCACGATGCTCGTCCCCTTGCTCGCCGCCGGCGCCGATGCCGTCGCGCCGCCCACCGGCCCGGACGGCGGCGCTGCCGGAGCGGCTTGGACTGCCACCCAAGATGATCCGCAGCAGTACCCGAACATCAACATCCAGTGGGACGTCCCCATCACGATGAGTGACGGAACGGTCCTGAAGGGCAACGTCTACCGGCCCGCGGACGCCTCCGGCCGCCCCGTCGACACCCCTACGCCGACGATCGTCAATCTCACGCCGTACACCAAGCTGGTGTCGAATCTGGCCGATCACGCGCAGTCGATCCCCGGCCTGTCCGACGCGCTGATCGAATTCTTCCGGCAGATCGACATGAGCGGCACGCCGCTGTCCGGCGTCACCGACCTGACGAAGGCGTTCGGCGGGGGCGAACTGCGCAACTTCACCGTCGACCGGCAACTGATCAAGAGCGGCTACTCGCAGGTGGTCGTCGACGTGCGCGGCACCGGTTTCTCTCAGGGCGTCTGGGACATGCTGCGCGGACGCGAACAACAGGACACGCTCGAGGTGATCGACTGGGCGTCCCGGCAGCCGTGGTCCAACGGACGCGTCGGCATGAACGGCATCTCCTATTCCGGGATCAATCAGGTGCAGGTCGCGCAGAAGCGCCCGCCCGCCTTGCAGGCGATCTTCCCGGTCGTGCCGGGCAGCGACCTGGTCAACGACGTGCTCGCACCCGGCGGCGGCTTCGGCTTCAACTTCATCCCGCTGTGGCTCACCGCGGTCAACGGGCTCAAGCTGATTCCCGATCTCGCCTCGGTGCTCAACGGGCAACTGGACACCACGTGGCTGGCCGACCGCGCCCGCGATCCGTTGACCTTCATGGACGTCCTGCTCAACGTCTACACCACCGCGCGCATCGAGGATCTCGACCCGCGCGCCAAGGAACTGCTGACCGACGGCTCCGGCCCGCGCCAGGACTGGCTCGGTGATCCCAGCGGTATCCGGACGCCGACCTTCGTCACCGGCGGCTGGCACGACCTGTTCACCTACTCGGAATCCAAGATCTACAACGAGATTCCGCTGCCGCCGGGCCAGAAGCAGCTGCTGATGGGCAACACCTATCACCTCAACTCGGGCAACGAGTACGGCAAGCCGGGCCTGCCGCCGCGGCTGGATGTGTTGCAGCGCGCGTGGTTCGACCGGTGGCTCAAAGACATCGACAACGGCATCGAGCAGTACGGCCCGATCACCCTGCGTCAGCAGGGCGGTGGCTGGATCACCACCGACTCGTTCGCCGCGTCGACCGCCGCCGCGAATCCGGGGCAGGCGGTGCATCGCAGGATGTACCTGTCCGCCGCCGCCAGCGGCACCGCGAACAGCCGCTACGACGGTTCGCTCGATGCCACGGGCACCGGCGAGCCCGCGCGTCTGACCGTGGCGCCCGGCCTGACCAGCCTGTGTTCCAACGACGCCGCCCAGGGCAGTGCCGGTGTGCTTTCGGTCATCGACGGCTGTGCGAAGGACTCCAGGGTCGAGGAACTCAACGGGCTGACCTTCACCAGCGCCCCGGTCGGCGAGCCGACCACGATTTCGGGGCGGATCGCGATGCGGCTCAACACCGTTCAAGATGCCGCCGATGGGTACTGGGTGGTCACGGTGAACGATGTCGCGCCGGACGGGCAGTCCAGCGTGCTGTCGTCCGGTCAGCTCATGGCTTCGCTGCGGGCGATCGATGAGGCGAACAGCAGCAAGTCGGCCAACGGCGACTACACCGATCCGCGGCCGTACACCTCGCTGGAGCAGCGGCAGCCCACGGTCCCCGGCGAGGTGACCACGCTGGACATCGCGCTGCCCGCCACCGAGGCGATCCTGCAACCCGGTCACCGCCTGCGCGTCGACGTCTACGCGGGCAACTTCCCCAAGGGCTTGCCGATCCTGCCGATGCTGATCGACACCGGCTTGCGGCCTCAGCATCTGGAGCTGGACCCCGGCCGTCCGAGCTTCGTCAACATCCCGGTCAGCGGCAATCCGGGCTGGTAGATCCGGGGCGGGTCCGGGCGTGCATCCCGCGCATCGACGTCGCGGGGTATGGGCGAGGGTGCACGCTCCGGCCTCATCGTCGTGCGGTCAGTCTGCGACGGCGAACGCGGCCTCCAAGGGCGGGAACATCGCGCGGGCGTCGTGCCCGGCGAACCAGAGACCGACGGTGAACACCGACATCGCCTCCAGGTACCGGGCCCGGTGCAGCCCGCCCGCCGGGAGCGCCCGCGATCCCAGGTCTTCCGCCAGCCCCGCGACCACCCGCAGCGCGGCCTCGTCGTCACCGCACAGCGGCACCGCCAGGCGGCGCTCGTCGAAGACGCGCGCCTTCGCCTGCCACACCTCGGCGGCGCACAGGTTGAAGGCCTTCACCACGTGCGCTCCCGGCGCCAGCGCAGCGACCCGTTCCGCGACAGCGTCTTCCGCCAGGACGAAGGCGGTGGCTCCTTCCGGCGCCGTCGCATCCGGGGCGAAGGCGTTGGTGCAGTCGACCACCGTGCGTCCGGCCAGCAGCTCTCCGGTCGCGTGCAGCACCTCCGACAGCGCGGGCACGGGTAACGCGAGCAGCGCGACGTCGCCGAACGTCGCCGCGTCGGTGATGCTCCCGGCGCGCCCGCCGATCGAGGCCGCCGATTCCGCCGCGGCGGCGGCGGTGCGGGCGCCGATGAGTACTTCGTGCCCCGCCGCGCTCCAGCCGCCGCCGAGCGCCCGCGCCATCGCGCCCGCGCCGATGATTCCGATTCGCATTCGAACTCCTGACTCGAAATGTGTTCGACGACGACGCTAGGAAATCCGAAAGGCACCCGGAGGTGCGCAACGGCGCTGGCAAGCTGGAGCCGTGAACGCAGCACCGATCGACCCGGTCAGCGCCGAGCGGGTGGAATACGCGCCCTACGGCGACTTCGAATCCGACTGCCCGGCCCGGATGGGTGTGGACATCTTCGGCAACTCCTGGCTACCGGTGCTCGTCTACCTGCTGCGCGAGGGGCCGATGCGTCCGGGCGAGCTGCGCGCGGCCATCGGCGGCATCAGTCAGAAGATGCTGACGCAGACGCTGCGCCGGATGGAACAGATGACGCTGGTGCGCAGGCACCGCTACGCCGAGGCCCCGCCGCGGGTCGAATACGAGCTGACCGAGGCGGGCGTGGACCTGTTGACCCCGATCTACGCCCTGGGCGAGTGGGTGGACAAGCACGGTGCGTCGGTGAACGCGGCCCAGGCCGAGGCCGACGACGAAGAAAACCGGCCGCTCGGTGAATACGAGGCGGATACGTGACGTCGAACAGCGCGTAAACATGCGGCTAACGGGGCCGGAAGGGCCTATGACCTGCGCGAAACTTCGTGTACCCCGCGTTGGCCGACCGGTCGGCGACCGTACGATTCAAGTGTGAGTGTTCCCCAGGCCGTGCTGCTGGCCATCTTGGCGGCTGTCGTCGGCCTGGCAGTCGGCGGGCTACTGATCCCGTATGTGAATGCCAGGCAGGCCGCGCGCAGGCAGGCCGACTCCGGTCTCACCATGTCCCAGGTTCTCGACCTGATCGTGCTCGCCTCCGAGAGCGGGATCGCGGTCGTCGACGAATACCGCGACGTAGTGCTGGTCAATCCGCGCGCGGAGGAACTCGGCCTGGTCCGCAATCGCCTGCTCGACGAGCGGGCCTGGGCCGCGGTGGAGAAGGTGCTGGCCACCGGCGAATCCGCGGAGTTCGACCTCACCGCCAAGAATCCGGTCCCCGGCCGCGGCCGCATCGCGGTGCGCGGCGTCGCCAGGCAACTGTCGCGCGAGGAGACGACCTTCACCGTGCTGTTCGCCGACGACGATTCCGAACAGGCGCGCATGGAGGCCACCCGCCGCGACTTCGTGGCCAACGTCAGTCATGAACTCAAGACCCCGGTCGGCGCCATGAGCCTGCTGGCCGAAGCTTTGCTGGAATCCGCCGAAGACCCCGACGCCGTGCGACACTTCGGTCAGCGCGTGCTCGGTGAATCCCGCCGCCTCGGCAAGATGGTGACCGAGCTCATCGCGCTCTCCCGCCTGCAAGGCGCGGAGAAACTGCCCGAACTCGAGGTGGTGGACGTGGACACCGTGGTGATGCAGGCGGTCGACCGTTCCCGCACCGCCGCCGAAGCCGCCGGGATCACGGTCAGCACCGACCGCCCGAGCGGGCTCGAGGTGCTCGGCGACGAAACCCTGCTGGTCACCGCCCTGTCCAACCTGGTGGAGAACGCGATCGCCTACTCGCCGGCCGGTTCCCACGTGTCGGTGAGCCGCTCACTGCGCGGCGATCACGTGGCGATGGCGGTCACCGACCGCGGCATCGGCATCGCCAAAGAGGACCAGGAGCGGGTGTTCGAGCGATTCTTCCGGTCCGACAAGGCGCGTTCGCGCCAGACGGGCGGCACCGGTCTAGGCCTGGCTATCGTCAAACACGTGGCCGCCAACCACAACGGGGAAATCACCCTGTGGAGCAAGTTGGGCACCGGATCGACGTTCACCTTGCGCATACCCGCCCATCACGAAGCAGGCGCCGACGACGACCACGACGACGCCGTGGTTGGCACGAATGAAACAAGCCCGCGTCCTCCGGGACCGGGCCGACCGAATGGTGTGGAGGCACGCAGATGACGAGTGTTCTGATCGTCGAGGATGAGGAGTCGCTGGCCGATCCGCTCGCGTTCCTGCTGCGCAAGGAGGGTTTCGAGGTCACCGTCGTCGGTGACGGGCCGTCCGCGCTCGCCGAGTTCGACCGGTCCGGTGCGGACATCGTCCTGCTCGACCTGATGCTGCCCGGCATGAGCGGCACCGACGTGTGCAAGCAGTTGCGCACCCGCAGCGGCGTCCCGGTGATCATGGTCACCGCGCGCGACAGCGAGATCGACAAGGTGGTCGGCTTGGAGCTGGGCGCCGACGACTATGTCACCAAACCGTATTCCGCCCGCGAGCTCATCGCGCGCATCCGCGCCGTACTGCGCCGAGGCGCCGGCGACGAGCTGGAGGGCTCCAACGAGAGCGGCGTGCTGGAAGCGGGTCCGGTCCGGATGGACGTCGACCGGCACACCGTGATGGTGAACGGTAAGCCGGTCACCTTGCCGCTCAAGGAGTTCGACCTGCTCGAATACCTGCTGCGCAACTCCGGGCGGGTGCTCACCCGCGGCCAGCTGATCGACCGCGTGTGGGGCGCCGACTACGTCGGCGACACCAAGACCCTCGACGTGCACGTCAAGCGGCTGCGCTCGAAGATCGAGACGGATCCGGCCAAGCCGGAACACCTGGTCACCGTGCGCGGCTTGGGCTACAAACTGGAGGCGTGAGCGCTCCGCGCGGCGAGAACCCGAAACGGCCGAGAGCACTGCGGTGCTCTCGGCCGTTGCGTTCAGCGGTGTGTCAGGGGACGTAGATCCACGTGGTGCCGAGGGGGGTCTCGGTCTTCTGCAGGGTGATCCAGCCCAGATCGTCTTCCTGCATGCAGTCGTAGAGATCGACGGTGTTGGTACCGCGGCAGGCGATGGTGTGGGAGGTGCCGTACGGGCTCGCGATCAGGAGCTTGCCCGCGGCCTTGGCGTTGACCGCGGCCGGATCGGTGGCCGACACGAACTCCGTGGTGAAGTCGAAGAACTTGTGCGGGTCGCCGTTCGGCTCGGCGTGGGCTACTCCGGTCAGCGAGAGGGCGGCGCCCAGGGCGATGGTGGCCGCGGTGAGAACTTTCTTGGACATAACGGCACATCAAACCCGATCCGGGTAAAGCTCGCATGGCGACGGGGTGAACCGCCCGGCGAATCGGTCCGCCGACCGCGGCCGACCGAGCGCCCGACCGGCAAACTGGTCAGGCGAACGGATCCGTGGATTCGCGCATCCGCTCGGCGTGCACCGTCGCCGGGTGGACGGCGATCAGGCCGAGGCCCTCGCGGCGCTTGCAGTGCCTGGCCAGCTCCGCGTAGGCGGGCGCGCCGATCAGTTCGGTCAGCTCCGGTGCGTAGGACTGCCACACCGGCTTGCTGCCGACATGGGCGTCGGGAGAGCCGGAGCAGTACCAGTCCAGATCGGCGCCGCCCGGCCCCCAGCCGCGGCGGTCGTATTCGGTGATCACGGTGCGCAGGATCTGCACGCCGTCGGGCCGGTCCACCCAGTCCTGGGTGCGGCGGATCGGCAGCTGCCAGCACACGTCCGGCTTCACCTCCAGCGGCTCGATGCCGCGCCGCAGCGCCATGGAGTGCAGGGCGCAGCCGATGCCTCCCGCGAAGCCGGGACGGTTGAGGAAGATGCACGCGCCGTCGAACCGGCGCGTGCGCAGCGCGGGCTCGTCGTCCAGTTCGTCGAGTTCCAGGTAGCCGCTCTTGGTGACTTTGCCCTGCGCGTTGGTCGCCTCGTCCCGCAGCTGCCAGTCCTCGGGTGTGAGCATCTTCACAGCGCGGCTCAGTCGTTTGCGGTCGTCCTCGTCGGAGAGGAACGCGCCGTGCGAGCAGCAGCCGTCGTCCGGCCGGTCGGCCAGGATGCCCTGACAGGCCGGGGTGCCGAACACGCACGTCCACCGCGACAGCAACCAAGTCAGATCCGCGACGATCAGATGCTCGTCATTTGCCGGATCTACGAACTCGATCCACTCACGGGGAAAGTCCGGATCGGCTTCCGGGGCCGGGTCGATCTTCCCCGCTGGTCGGGGCCGGGTCGGGCTGCTCGGTGATGCGCCTACCGTCACGAAATAGGACGCTAACAGTTCAGTCGCCTGGGCTGAAGTGCCACACCACCCAGTACCGTGTTCATGTGCGGCTTGGGGTACTCGATGTCGGAAGCAATACCGTTCACCTGCTCGTGGTGGACGCGCATCGTGGCGGTCACCCCCTGCCGATGAGCTCGACGAAAGCCACCTTGCGGCTCGCGGAGAACATCGACGTCGCCGGTCGAATCACCGAGGCGGGCGCGCAGCGGCTGATCGACACCGTGGCCGAATTCGCCAGCATCGCCGAGACGTCCAGATGCGTCGAACTGATGCCGTTCGCCACCTCGGCGCTGCGGGAGGCGGCCAATTCCGAGGAGGTACTCGGTCGCGTGCGCGAGTCGACCGGAGTCGACCTGCGGGTGCTGTCCGGCGTCGACGAGGCGCGGCTGACCTTCCTCGCGGTGCGCCGCTGGTACGGCTGGAGCGCCGGGCGCATTCTCAACCTGGACATCGGCGGCGGATCGCTCGAGATGACCAACGGCGGCGACGAGGAACCCGACGTCGCGCTGTCCTTGCAGCTGGGTGCGGGCCGGTTGACCAGGGAGTGGCTGCGCGAGGACCCGCCGGGCAAGCGCCGGGTCGCCGTGCTGCGGGACTGGCTCGACGCCGAGCTGGTGGTACCGGCGAAGAAGCTGCTCGAGCCGGGCAAGCCCGATCTCGCCGTTGGCACCTCGAAGACCTTCCGGTCGCTGGCACGGCTCACCGGAGCGGCACCCTCCGCGGCGGGTCCGCGGGTGCGTCGTACACTCACGAGCTCGGGTCTGCGCCAACTGATTGCGTTCATCTCGCGGATGACGGCGGCGGACCGTGCAGAATTGGAAGGCGTAAGTTCCGATCGGTCACAGCAATTGGTGGCCGGCGCACTGGTCGCGGAGGCGAGTATGCGGGCACTTTCGCTCGATACTTTGGAGATTTGCCCGTGGGCGCTGCGTGAAGGGCTGATCCTGCGCAAACTGGATACCGATATGAATGGTGGACCCGAAGCAACGTACTCAGCGGGCACGGCGACCGGTGACGGTCGGCCCGCGCCCGGCGGCGCGCCTTCGCCGGGCTCGATCGGGACGGTGTCGTCATGAGCGAGGATTCCAAACAGCTGTCGGTCGCGGAACTGCTGGCGCGTAACGGCCAGCAGAGCGGAGGCTCGTCCGGCGGTGGCAGACGTCGCCGCAGTGGCCGTGGCATCTCCGTCGCCGAACTGACCGGCGACCTGCCGGTCATCCGGGACGGCGGTGGCCACTCCGCGCACGCGGCGCCGGATTCCGACGCGGAGGAGCCCGCCTACGCGCCCCCCTCGTTCGATCCGCCCGCGCCGGAACCGGTTTCCTACTCACCCGAGCCGCAGCCCGATCCGTCGTCGTATTCGCCCATGTCGGGCCCGATTTCGATGTACGACCCGCTGGCCGGTTACGCGCAGCCGGACCCGCCGCAGGCCGATCCGCCGCCCGGGCGATCCAACCGGGTCATGCCCGGCCGGGAGATGCCCTCTTCGCGGCACGGCACGTCCTTCGATCCGCTGTCGCCGGATACTCCGGTGTCCGATCTGTTCTCGGTCGCGCCCGGTCCGTACGCCCCCGACCCACTGGCGGGTGTGCCCGAGACGCCCCCGCGCTCGGGGCGCAGGCGCAGGCGGGAGGAACCCGAAGAAGAGGCCACCCAGGTACGGTCCTGGCACGAGGCCCCGCACGAGCCGTTCGGCCGGGACGCGCTGTCCGACCGCGGGGTCGGTGAACCGGGCCGCAACGGCCACGGAGAGCGGGACGCACCCGGCTTCGGCCGTTCGCCGCTGCCCGAACGCAACGGCGCCAGGGGCGGGCGCGCGGCCAGGCGCAGAGCGGCGGAGGCCGCGGAAGCCGCCGAGGATCTCGGTCCGTCCACCGCGGCCTGGTCCCCGTCCACCGGCGGTTTCGCCCCGGAATCGGAACCGCTGCCCCTTCCGCCGCCGCCCGATCCGAGACCGAAGCCGACCAGGCCCGCTCCGCCCGAGCCGCAGCAGGAGGCACATCGAAGATCAGCCCGCCGCGAGGGCGTCGGCGAGAACGGACTACCGGCCTGGTCGGCCCGCCGGCACAAGCCGCAGGCCGATTCCGCGCCGGAATCCGTCGGCATCCCGACCGCCGCGTGGTCGCTGGCCAGCCAGGATCAGCAGTTGCTCTCCGGCCAGACGGTCGCGGGCGACCTGCTGCGCGACGGCGTCGACCGGGCCGAACGCGGCGCGGCGGCGCGCAACGGCAGAGGCGGTCGCGGTAGGCGTGCCGCGGCCGAGGCCGCGGAACTGGACGGCGTCACCGACGTATACGAGCCGATCGCGCTGGACGAGGACGAAGACGACGAGGACGACATCGTCGACGAACCTCGCGTCACCAGCCGGGCCACCTCGCGTCGGTCCCGGGCCGTCAAGAAGGCGGAGGACGACGAGAACCGGCGCCAGTGGATGATCCTCGGCGGCCAGAGCACCGGCGCCGCCGTCGCGGGCATGCTGCTGTTCAAGGGCTTCGAGCGGATGTGGGAGATGCTGCCCTGGGTCGCGCTGGCCCTGGCGATGATCGTGATTCTCGGCCTGGTGGCCCTCGTGCGGATCCTGCGCAGGACCGACGACATCCTCAGCACGGTGATCGCCGTCGTCGTGGGCATCTTCGTCACCCTGGGGCCGCTGGCCTTTCTTCTCAGCACGAACTGAGCATGGAGCAAGTCGTGGCGAATATCGGGCAGGCGAACGAGACCGGGTCGCGTACGGGCGAGGGATCGCCAGGAGATACCGGGGGCGCATCCCGGCCGAGGGAGATCCGGGTGGGGCTCTCGACCGCCTCGGTGTACCCGCAGAACACGGAGGCCGCGTTCCGTTACGCCGCCGAACTCGGCTACGACGGCGTCGAGCTGATGGTCTGGGCCGAGCCCGCCAGCCAGAGCATCGCCACCGTGCAGGCGTATTCGCGCAGATACGGCGTTCCGGTGCTCGCGTTGCACGCTCCGTGCCTGCTGATCTCGCAGCGGGTATGGGGTTCGGATCCGGTGGCCAAGCTCGAGCGCAGCGTGCACACCGCCCAGGCGCTCGGCGCGGGCACTGTTGTCGTGCACCCGCCGTTCCGCTGGCAGCGCCGCTATGCGGCCGGGTTCGCGGCGCAGGTGGCCGAGCTCGAGGAGAGCAGCCCGGTGATCGTGGCAGTGGAGAACATGTTCCCGATGCGGGCGGACACGCTGTTCGGCCGACGCGAAGGCGCGGTGCGCCGACTGGAGCGCCGTGGTGGCCCGGGTCCGGCGCTCACCGCCTTCAGCCCCTCCTACGACCCGACCGACACCGGGTTCCGCCACTACACCCTGGACCTGTCCCATACCGCCACCGCGGGAGCCGACCCATTGGCGCTGGCGGCCCGCATGGGCGCGGGTCTGGTCCATCTGCACCTTGCCGACGGCCGAGGCGCCGCGCACGACGAACATCTCGTTCCGGGCGATGGCACCCAGCCGTGCGTGGAAGTGTGCGCGAGCATGGTCCGCAGCGGTTTCACCGGCCAGGTCGTCGCCGAGATCAACACGCAGAACGCGCGCACGACCAAGGAGCGGGCCGAGATGTTGCATCGCACGCTGGCCTTCGCCCGCAAGCATCTGACCGAGGCCGCCGCGCCCACTCCCGCCGGCGCGCGGCACAGCTCGCCCGAACCGCCGATGTGACGCTCGTCGCTACTCCGGTATGTGGCCATGGGGTTGGTCGCCGGTTGCGTTGTACGTTGTACGAACCCGTTGCCGACAGTGTGGTCGCGAGGCCGCGAACGACGCCATCGGGTGCGGTCGACGCAGGACAGGAGTGAGGATGACGACGGAGCTGACGGCCGAATTCGGCCCGGCGGCCACGACCGACGCACCGTTCAGCCAGGTGTGCGCGCTGGAACCGGCGCCGCCGCGGACGCCGGACACCGGCCGCTACCTGGGCTTCATCGACGACATCTGGACCATCGGCCCGAAGGTGCACGGCGGGACGATGGTCGCGGGCAGCGCGGCCGCGGCGACGAATTGGCTGCGCGCCGCCGATCCAGCGCTGGTCGGGATGGCGCCGGTCGCCGCGAGTTCCGATTTCCTCGGCGCGCCGAACCCCGGCGAGGTCGAATACGAGGTGCGCCTGCGGAAGATCGGTCGCCAGATCTGCCTGGCCGACGCCGACCTCGTCCAGAACGGCCGCGTCCTGGTGCGCACGGCGCTGACGTTCAGCCGCCTCGACGACGCGAACCCGATCTACGCGCCCGAGCACTCCGACATGCCCACGGAGCCGCCCGCCGATGCCATCGGCTACGAGCCCGGCTCCCAGATGGGCGACATCGTGCACGTCGGCCGAGGCGCCGACATCTATCTCGACCGCGACTGGGCCCGCTTCCTCGCGGGCGCGAAGGGCGAGCCGCGCCTGCGGCTGTGGATTCGTCCGCGACCGGGCGACGAGCAGGACCCGGACGTCGCGATGTACTTCGCCATGATGAGCGCCGACATGAGCCCGCCGGTCCCGATGAACCTCGGCCACTTCGGCTGGGCGCCCACCGTGCAGATGACCACCTACCTGCGTCGTAGGCCCGCGCCGGGCTGGCTGCGGATCGTCGCCACCACGCACGAGGTGGGCGAGCGCATGTTCGACGAAGATCAGCTGGTGCTGGACTCGACCGGCGCGGTCGTCGCGCAGAGTCGTCAGCTGGCGCTCGTTCCCCAGCGCTGAGCCGCCGCGCGCGCCGTCTAGCCTTGAGGCCCATGACGAGAATTGCGGTGATCGGTGGCGGGCGCATCGGGGAGGCGTTGGTCGCCGGGTTGCTGGAGTCCGGGCGGCTGACCAAGGATTTGGTCGTCGTGGAGACGCATCGGGAACGGGCCCATCAGCTCGCCGACCGCTTCGGCGTCCGGGTCACCGACGACCTCGCCGATGCAGCGGTCGGCGCGGATCTGCTGGTGATCGCGGTGAAACCGGGCGATGTGGACGCCGTGCTCGCGCCGCTGGGCAAGGCGGAGATCGGCAGCGACCGCGATCAGGTGCTGGTGTCGCTTGCGGCCGGTGTGCCGACCGCTCGACTGGAGGGCAAAATGCCCGCCGGGTTCCCCGTGGTGCGGGTGATGGCGAATACGCCGATGCTGGTGGGGCAGGGGATGAGCGTCATCGCGCCGGGGCGCTATGCGCGCGAGCGGCATCTGGAACTGGTGACCGAGATGCTCGGCGCGGTCGGCAAGGTGGTCACCGTGGCGGAGAGCCAGATGGACGCCGTCACCGCGGTGTCCGGATCCGGGCCCGCCTACTTCTTCCTGGTCGTCGAGGCCTTGGTGGACGCGGGCGTCGGCCTCGGGCTCACCAGGGATGTGGCCACCCAGCTCGTCGTGCAGACCATGGTCGGCTCGGCCGCCCTGCTGGACAGTTCGACCCAGACCGCGGCGGAGTTGCGCGCCGCGGTGACCTCGCCCGCGGGCACCACCGCGGCCGCGATCCGCGAACTCGAGCGCGGAGGACTACGCTCGGCATTCTGGGAAGCCCTCTTCGCATCGAAGGAACGGTCGGTCGAACAGGGCGCATCAGCGGAGTGACCGGTCTGTTCGAAATCGGAAAACCCGATTTCTCACACCCGTCGCAGTAACACCACTGGTCCCGCTAAGCTTCAAGGAGCACGTGCGTGTCTGTTCCGCCGGTGGGGAAGCCGGCGGCGCGGACGTGCCGGAGGTCAATGGTGCAATGATGTCTGCGAACAAGATGTCTGCGAATTCCGGAGCGTCCGGCGGCTCCGGTCCCGCAGCAGGTCGGGGGAATTCCCGCGCACAGCGTGAGGCCGCGACACAGGGGCAACCTGTACTCGGCGGCGGCACCCAGTTTCTCACCGTCGCCGAAGTGGCGAGTCTGATGCGGGTGTCCAAGATGACGGTCTACCGGCTCGTGCACTCGGGCGAGTTGCCCGCCGTGCGCGTCGGACGATCGTTCCGGGTGCACGCCAAGGCGGTGCACGACTATCTGGAAACGTCCTATTTCGACGCCGGATGAGGCGGTTTCGGTACCGCTGGGGCGTGACGGTACGATAGCTCCTCGGTTCGTGTTCGCCCGCCGGTGGCATCGTTGTTCGTTGCCCCGTGGTATCCGGCGGCGCGAACACGGGGCGTGAGGCTTGCCGAGTGACCCCGGCCCGTCGGCCGGGGCGCGGCAGACGGGCGTCCGGCAATCGCGCACGGGCAGCGTGCGCGCCGAGTAGAGAGAACGCGAGGACAACCCTATGGGTTCTGTGATCAAGAAGCGCCGCAAGCGCATGTCGAAGAAGAAGCACCGCAAGCTGCTTCGCCGCACGCGTGTTCAGCGGCGCAAACTCGGCAAGTAGGCATCGCTGCGTGGTAGCTGCGCGAGCCCGTCACCAATAGGTGACGGGCTCTTTTATTTGAAACTTGAAATTTTGGAATCACCGTTTGTATCACGTGACTGAAGTCATCGTTAGATCCTGGTTAATACTCTCGGTGCGCGGGTAGGTAACCGCTACGCTGGGCACTGGGAATAATCACAAGGGCGGCTGGCAAGGGAAAGCGGGTGCCGGTGAGTTCTGAGGGTCGGGAAGTGTACGCGCCGAAGGTCGTGCTGGTCACCGGGGCCAGCCGGTTCTTCGGCGGCACGGTCGTCGCCCGCCTCGCCCAGCAACCCGCGATCGAGCGGATCCTCGCCGTCGACACGATGACGCCGAGCCGAGAGTTGCAGCGGCGCATGGGCCGCGCGGAATTCGTCCGGGCGGACATTCGAAATCCGTTGATCCGTAAGGTGATCGATGGTGGCGAGGTGGATACCGTGGTGCACACCGCGCTGCTGACGCGCCCGCCCGCGGGCGGCGGTCGCGCGGTGATGAAGGATTACAACGTCCTCGGCGCGATGCAGCTGTTCGCGGTGTGCCAGAAGGTGGCTTCGGTGCGCCGGGTGGTGCTGCGCTCCTCGTCGGCGGTTTACGGTTGCAGCGCCAAGGATCCCGCGAAATTCACCGAGGAAATGAGCGCGCGTACACCGCCGCGCGGTGGCTTCGCGCGGGACATGATCGATATAGAGGGTTATGTTCGCGGGCTGGCCCGGCGGCGCCCCGATATCGCCACGTCAATTCTGCGATTCGCCCCCATCGTCGGCCCGCGGCTGGCCGCCCGCGGCGCGCAATATCTGCGTTCGCCGGTGACCCCGACCGTATTCGGCCGGGACGCCAGAATGCAGCTGCTGCACGAGGAGGACGCGGTGGCCGCGTTGACCCACGCGGCGCGCGGCGCGGCAGGTGGCACGTACAACATCGCGGGCGACGGCGCGCTCTCGCTGTCGCAGGCGGTCCGGCGGGCGGGCCGGATCGAGTTGCCCGTTCCCTTCACGGTGTTCCGCACCGCGGGTCGCCTGCTCATGGGCCCGGTGCTGCGGGAGTTCTCCGCCGAACAGCTCGACTATTTCCACTTCGGTTGTGGCCTGGACACCACGCGCATGCGCACCGAATTCGGGTTCGTGCCGCGCTGGACGACGGTGCAGGCATTCGACGACTTCATCGGGGGCGCAGCGTTGCGGCCCGTGGTCGATCCAGCGTGGATCGACGCCGCAGAACACAAACTGCTCGGCCTGCTCGGGGCCGGTACGGGAGCACACCAATGAACGACGTAGCGAAAGTCATCCGACTCCACGACCTCCAGACCGAGGCGCGCCAGCGGCCGGCGCCACGCAGGCTGGCCGCTCCGAGTCCGGTGACGTCGCTGGTGGAGCGGCGCGCGGCGGTCGCGCCCGCCGCGCCCCAGTCGCTGTCGGGCATGCTGCGCGGCGCGCTCGGCAAGCAGATCTCCAAGACCGCGGATTTCGCGCGCCGCAGGCTCACCGGCGACTACCAGGTCGACGAGTTCGGTTTCGACGAGCATCTGCTCGAGTCGGTCATCCTGCCCGCCCTGCGTCCGCTGTCGGACCTGTGGTTCCGGGTGGAGGTCAGCGGCATGGACAATCTCCCGGAAGCCGGCGGCGCGCTGATCGTGGCCAACCACGCGGGCACCGTGCCGATCGACGGTCTGATGCTGCAGCTGGCCGTGCACGATCGGCATCCCAAGCAGCGCGCGTTGCGCTTGCTGGCGGCCGACCTGATCTTCGAGACGCCGGTGCTCGGGGTGCTGGCTCGCCGGGCGGGCCACACGCTGGCCTGCCGGGAGGACGCCGAACGGCTGCTGCGCTCCGGCGAGCTGACCGGCGTGTTCCCCGAAGGGTTCAAGGGCGTCGGCAAGCAGTACACCGATCGCTACAAGCTGCAGCGCTTCGGTCGCGGCGGCTTCGTCGCCGCCGCGGTGCGCACCGGCGTGCCGATCATCCCGTGCTCCATCGTCGGCTCCGAGGAGATCTACCCGAAGCTGGCCGACCTCAAGCCGCTGGCCCGGCTCCTGGGTCTCCCGTATTTCCCCGTGACGCCGCTTTTCCCGCACCTCGGCCCGCTGGGGGCGGTGCCCCTGCCGTCGAAGTGGTACATCGAATTCGGCGCCCCCATCCCGACCGCGCCGTACGAGCCCGAGGCCGCCGACGACCCGATGACCATGTTCGAGGTCACCGACCAAGTGCGCGAGACCATCCAGCAGACGCTCTACAAACTGCTCACCAAACGCCGCAACGTTTTCACGGGGTAGCGGATGCGCTAGTGACCGTCGCGGCGGCGGGTTACCGCCGCCGCGACGGCACCGCCCGCTGCGCCGAGGGCCAGGGCGGTGGGTACGCCGATCTTTGCCGCCTTGCGGCCGGTTCGGAAGTCGCGGATCTCCCAGCCGCGGTTCTTGGCGACCTCGCGTAGATCCGAGTCCGGGTTGATCGCGACGGCGGTGCCGACCAGCGAGAGCATCGGCACGTCGTTGTGGCTGTCGGAGTACGCGGTGCACCGCTTGAGGTTCAGGCCCTCGCGGATCGCCAGGGTGCGCACCGCATGCGCTTTGCCGAGTCCGTGCAGGATGTCGCCAACCAGGCGGCCGGTGAACTTCCCGTCGACACTCTCGGCCACGGTGCCCAGCGCTCCGGTGAGCCCGAGCCGCTTCGCGATCACCTGCGCCAGCTCCACCGGGGTCGCGGTCACCAGCCACACCTGCTGGCCCGCGTCCAGGTGCATCTGCGCGAGCGCGCGGGTGCCGGGCCAGATCTTGTCGGCGATGATCTCGTCGTAGATCTCCTCGCCCAGCGCGGCCAGTTCGGCGGTCGAGCGACCGGCGATGAACGCCAGCGCCTTCTCCTTGCCGCTGGCCATGTCGGTGCTGCTCTCCTTGCCGGTGACCCGGAACTTCACCTGTTTCCAGGCGACATCCACCAGATCGGAGGTCTTGAAGTACTTGCGCGCCGCCAGACCGCGGGCGAAATGCACGATCGAGGCGCCCTGCACCATCGTGTTGTCGACGTCGAAGAACGCCGCCGCGGTCAGGTCCCGCGGCGCCTCGGGACCAGCGGCCTCCACCTCGCCCGCGGCGAGCTCGGCGTCGTGCAGGGTCAGCGCCGCGTCCGCGCTCGCCTCACCGGCCAGATTGGCCCGCAATTCCTCTTCAGTCGGGCCGAAGGGGCTGCGCGAGATGCGGGCGAGCTGGTCCTGCAGACCCTGGCCCATCTGGCTCAGATTCCACCGCGCCGGAAACTCACCGAATCGTCCCGCGATGAATCCGGCCCTCGCCACCTTCGATCGTTCCGGCACCAGTACCTCCGCCCGTCGCGCGAACCATGTCAACAGTAGCCGGATCGGCCGACAGTCACGGCAGAAGGCGGCGCGCGACACAATCGCGTGGCGCGCACCGAGCCCGCATGGCGTTCCGGCCGCTGATTGAATTCCGGTCATGACCAATCACACACATTCGGTGACATTGCTGACTCGCGCGGGCTGTGGACTGTGTGCGACGGCACTGGAACAGCTGCGCGTGATCTGCGCCGAATTCGGTTTCGAACCGGCGACCGTCGACGTCGACGAAGCCGCCGCTACCGACCCTGGCCTGCGCGCGGAGTACGGCGACCGGCTTCCCGTCGTCCTGCTCGACGGCCGCGAACACAGCTATTTCGATGTCGACGAGACTCGATTGCGGGCCGACCTGGAGCGCTGAGCGCGCCGTTTTCCGTCCGATTCGGCCACTGTGCTGGTCGCAGCGGAAAATGAGGCCAATTTCACCGACTTTGTGCAGGGCTTCACAAGCAGTTACGGTGGTGGCAACGCGACCCGCATGCCGAGGCTGCGGAGCCGCCCCGAAATCCGAAACTTCGACACCATGGCACCGGACCGCCCCCGGGTCAGAAGGGTCGAGCGACGAACCGGAGCCCGAGGCCCGGGACGAGGAGCCGACGACGTGACAGAGCAGCATGAGGCGCCAGGCGGCGTCTCCGGCAGGGCTCTGCAGAAGGACATCCCGCAGGCCACCGTCGCGCGGCTGGCTACCTATCTTCGGGTCCTCGCCATGTTGGCCGACGACGGTGTTGCCATCGTATCGAGTGAGGAACTGGCTGTCGCGGCGGGTGTCAATTCGGCCAAATTGCGCAAGGATCTATCCTTCCTCGGCCCCAACGGCGTTCGCGGCGTCGGCTACGACGTGGCCAAGCTCCGCTCGCGGATCGAGGATGTGCTCGGTCTGTCGCAGGGCCACCGTGTCGTGCTGGTCGGCGCGGGAAACCTCGGCCGGGCACTGGTGGGCTACGGCGGGTTTCAGCGGCGCGGTTTCACCGTGGTCGGCATTCTCGACAGCGACCCCGCGGTGATCGGCATGCCGGTCGCCGGACTGGTGGTGCGCGACGTCGCGGAGCTGGCCGCGGCGGTCGCCGAGCTGGAGCCGACCATCGCGGTGATCACCGTTCCCGACGACGCGGCCCAGGACGTGTGCGATCGGCTCGTCGCGTTCGGACTGCAGTCGATTCTGAGTTTCGCCCCCTGCGAGCTGGTCGCACCGGCCACGGTCGAGGTCCGTCGCGTCGACCTGGCCGTCGAGATGCAGATGCTGTCGTTCGAACGGGTGCGCAACGCGGAGCAGGCTCCGCTGCCGGTCGCGCACGCCGGGTCGGGTCGCATCGCGCACCGCCTGCCGACTTCGCATCCGGCACTCCAGCACTCGGCAACCCCGCATACGGCAACCTCGCATACGGCAACGGAGCCAAGCAGCAAGGGATCGGTGGTCACACCATGAGTGAGCGCAGCGAGCGAATCATGCAGTACAGCACGGCGGAGGATTCCGTTCGTGCCGGGACGGTGACGGCATGAGCGTTCTCCTCGTCGGCATCTCGCACCGCAGCGCGCCGGTTCCCGTGCTGGAGAAGGTGGCCGTCACCGACACCGACCGGCCGAAGCTGATCGACCGCCTGATCTCCTCGAGTCATGTGTCCGAGGCGATGATCGTCTCCACTTGCAACCGGGTCGAGGTCTACGCGGTGGTCGACGCCTTCCACGGCGGTCTCGCCGAGATCGGCGATCTGCTGACCAAGCACTCCGGCCTGCCGATGCCGGATCTGACCAAGCACGCCTACGTCCGCTACTCCGAGGCCGCCGCCGAGCATCTGTTCGCGGTCGCCAGTGGCCTGGACTCGATGGTGGTCGGCGAGCAGCAGGTGCTCAGCCAGATTCGCGGGGCCTACGCCTCCGCCGACGCGCAGCGCGCGGTCGGGCGGACCCTGCACGAGCTGGCGCAGCACGCGCTGCGGGTCGGCAAGCGGGTGCACGCCGAAACCGGCATCGACCGCGCGGGCGCGTCGGTGGTGTCGGTCGCGCTCGATCGCGCGCAGCAGGTGCTCGGCCCCCTGGCCGGCCGGACCGCCGCGGTGGTCGGAGCGGGGGCCATGGGCGGTCTCGCGGTCGCGCATCTCTCCCGAGCCGGGATCGGCCGGATCATCGTGGTGAACCGCACCATCGCGCGGGCGCGCAGGCTCGCCGAGACCGCGCGGACGCACGGCGTCGAGGCCGAGGCCATGGAGCTGTCGCGGCTCACCGAGGCGATGTCCGCGACCGACGTGGTGGTCACCTGTACCGGCGCGGTCGGCGCGGTCGTGACGCTCGCCGACACCCACCGCGCGCTCACCGACCGCGAGCGCGGCGAGGAATTCGCCACGGTGGACCGGCCGTTGGTGTTCTGCGATCTCGGCTTGCCGCGCGATGTGGAGCACGCCGTGGCCGGACTGCCCGGCGTCACACTCATCGACATCGAGACCTTGCAGCGCGATCCGGCCGCGGGCGCCGCCGCCGACGACACGGCGGCCGCCCGATCGATCGTCGCCGACGAGCTCGCGAAGTATCTCGCCGGACAGCGGATGGCCGAGGTCACCCCGACGGTGGCGGCGCTGCGCCAGCGTGCGGCGGAGGTGGTCGAGGCCGAACTGCTGCGTCTGGATTCGCGGCTGCCCGGCCTCGCCGACCCGGAACGCGACGAGGTCGCGCGCACGGTGCGCCGGGTGGTCGACAAGCTGCTGCACGCGCCGACGGTGCGGGTCAAGCAGCTCGCCTCCACGCCGGGCGGCGACAGCTACGCCGAGGCGCTGCGCGAATTGTTCGAACTGAAGCCGGGCGCGGCCCAGGCGGTCGCCGCGCCGATGGAGATCACCGCGCTCGCGGACGACCGCGCCGAGATCACATTGGCCGACGGGGAGATCGCGCTGGCCGACGACTTCACCGCGGGCCATCGCGGCGAGGAACAGGGGCAGACGGCATGACCATGGTTCACCGAGAAGGCAACGCCACCGCGGAAGGCACTCGTGCCCCGTGGCGGATCGGCACCCGCGGGAGCCTGCTCGCGCTGACCCAGGCGGGCACGGTGCGCGACGCGCTGATCGCGGCCGGGCAACCCGCCGAGCTGGTCGTCATCAAGACCGCCGGTGACCTGTCGTCGGACCCGGTGCAGAAGATCGGCGTCGGCGTGTTCACCTCCGCGCTACGCGACGAGCTGGCGGCGGGCGCGATCGACATCGCCGTGCACTCCTACAAGGATTTGCCGACCGCGCAGGACCCGCGCTTCACCATCGCCGCCATCCCGCCCAGGGAGGACCCGCGTGACGCGCTGGTCGCGCGCGACGGACTGGTCCTCGGCGAGCTGCCCGCGGGCGCCAAGGTCGGCACCTCCGCGCCGCGTCGCGCCGCCCAGTTGCGGGCGCTCGGGCTGGGTCTGGACATCGTCCCGCTGCGCGGCAACCTGGACACCCGGCTGCGCAAGGTCCGCGAGGGCGAGCTGGACGCCGTGGTGGTGGCGAGAGCCGGACTGGCCCGCATCGATCGGCTGGACGCGGTCACCGAGTCGCTGGAGCCGGTGCAGATGCTCTCCGCTCCCGCGCAGGGCGCGCTCGCGGTCGAATGCCGCAGCGACCACACCGCGCTGGTGGAGATCCTTTCCGGCCTCGACGACGCGGCCACCCGCGCCTCGGTCGTCGCCGAGCGGTCGCTGCTGGCCGAACTCGAGGCGGGCTGCACCGCACCGATCGGTGCGCTCGCCGAGGTGGTCGAATCGCTCGACGACGAAGGGCGGATCGTGGACGAGCTGTCGCTGCGCGCGTGCGCGGCGGCCGTCGACGGATCCGACGTGCTGCGCGCATCGGTGGTCGGCGCCCCGGACGACGCCGCCGAGCTCGGCCGCGCACTTGCCCGCGAGTTGCTCGACATGGGTGCGCGCGAGTTGCTCGCCACCGAACCGGACGACGGTCCCCCCACCCGGGCGGTGAGTTCGCCCGCCACAGACTTGCCCAACCCCAGCCCAATGGAGAACAGCCGATGAGCGGAAGCATAGGCACCGTGCCTTCGGGTATGCCGGAGCCGAGCGCAAGCGAGGTGCAGGCATGAGCCGAGCCACGAAGAAGCACCCCGGTCGCATCCTTTTCGTCGGATCGGGTCCGGGTGACCCGGCGCTGCTCACGGTGCGGGCCCGTGAGGTCATCGGGCGGGCGACGCTGGCGTTCACCGACCCGGATGTCGACAAGGGTGTGCTCGCCCTGATCGGCACCTCGGTCGAGCCGGGGCCCGACGGCGAACGTCCCGTCGACGTGCGGCCCGCGCTCGGCGAGCCGGCCGAGGTGGCCAAGACGCTCATCGCCGAAGCGCGTGCCGGGCACGACGTGGTGCGCGTGGTCGCGGGCGACCCGCTGACCACCGATTCGGTGATCGCCGAGGTCAACGCCGTCACCCGCTCGCACATGGTCTTCGAGGTGCTGCCCGGCCTGCCCAACGGCTCCGCGGTGCCCAGCTACGCCGGCATCGCGCTCGGTTCCGGGCACACCGAGGCGGACGTGCGCGGCGAGGTCGACTGGGCCGCGCTCGCGGCCGCGCCCGGCCCGCTGGTCCTGCACTCGACCTCGGGTCATCTCGCGGAGACCGCGAGCGCCCTGGTCGAGCACGGCATGGCGCCGCAGACCCCGGTCGCGGTGACGGTACGGGGCACCACCCGTCAGCAGCGCACCATCGAGGCCACTCTGGCCACGCTGAACAGCGCCGCCTCCGAACTGGTCGGCCCGCTGGTGGTGACCATCGGCAAGGTGGTCGCGCAGCGCTCGAAGATGTCCTGGTGGGAGTCGCGCGCGCTGTACGGCTGGACCGTGCTGGTGCCGCGCACCAAGGACCAGGCCGCGGAGATGAGCGAACGGCTCGTCACGCACGGCGCCATCCCGATGGAGGTGCCGACCATCGCGGTCGAGCCGCCGCGCAGCCCCGCCCAGATGGAGCGCGCGGTCAAGGGTTTGGTCGACGGTCGCTACCAGTGGGTGGTGTTCACCTCCACCAACGCGGTCCGCGCGGTGTGGGAGAAGTTCGCCGAGTTCGGTCTGGACGCGCGGGCGTTCTCCGGTGTGAAGATCGCCTGCGTGGGGGAGGCCACCGCCGACAAGGTGCGGTCGTTCGGCATCAACCCCGAGCTGGTGCCCAGCGGCGAGCAGTCCTCCGAGGGCCTGCTGGCCGACTTCCCGCCTTACGACGACGTGTTCGACCCGGTGAACCGGGTGCTGCTGCCGCGCGCCGACATCGCCACCGAGACGCTGGCCGAGGGCTTGCGCGATCGCGGCTGGGAGATCGACGACGTCACGGCCTACCGCACGGTGCGCGCTTCGCCGCCGCCCGCGGAGACCCGCGAGATGATCAAGACCGGCGGTTTCGACGCGGTCCTGTTCACCTCGTCCTCCACGGTGCGCAACCTGGTCGGCATCGCGGGCAAGCCGCACGCCCGCACCATCGTGGCCTGCATCGGCCCCAAGACCGCCGAAACCGCCATCGAATTCGGCTTGCGCGTTGACGTGCAGCCCGATGTGGCCCAGGTCGGTCCCCTGGTCGAAGCGCTGGCCGAGCACGCGGCCCGGCTGCGCGCCGAAGGACTCCTGCCGCCGCCGCGCAAGAAGAGCCGCCGCAGTAGGTAGTTTTGCTGTGTCGGTCTTTCCAGCGCCTGCGGCGCTGGGTGTTCGCGGCCCGGTCTCGCTTCGCTCGAAAGACGTGGTTGCGGTGCGCTGGGCGCGTCAGGGGTGATTCGCGGTCGCGAAGGCTCGCTTATGCGGCTTCGCGACCGCGACCCGAACCAGCGATCGGATCTCAGTACCGTCTGCGCATCAAGGTGCGGACCATGGAGCAGGTGGCGTCGGAGGGTGGGCGGATGCCGATCACCTCGGCGGTGTGCCTGATTCGCTTGTTCGTGGCGTAACTCGGTGCGTAGACGCCGGAGTCGAGCAGTGCGATCGCCAGGCGCATCGCCTTGAGCCGCCGGTTGTGCAGGACGTACCACGCCTTGGGGCGGCCCGGAGGCAGCGGGCGCTTCTGCAAAGGGGTGTAGGGGCGATCGATGAGAACGGTTTGTGGTGTGCGCATTGGCATCCCTCCCGTGGCGATCGGGGGCGGGCGAGCCCCCTCGAACGTACCTTCGATTGTACCCGGGGGGACCGACAAACTTGGCTGGCCAGAAGGGTTTTCGAGCGTCCAGTGGCTCACAGATCGTGCAACAGTCGCATCGACTGCGGATGGCCGAGCGCGGCCGCGCGTTCCAGCCACTGCCTGGCTTCCCGCTGCGCCGGCGTGCGGCCGGTCGCGATGGCGGCGGCGGTCCGCAGCACCTCGGGGTCGGCGAAATCGCCTGCGAGGTAGGGGGTGTTGGCGGCGCGCAGCAATAGCGCGAGGTGGAACATCGAGTCCGGGTCGCCCGCTTCGGCGCCCTTGCGCAACCACCGCTCACCCTCGATCGGCTCGCCGCGGTCCAGATGCAAGGCGCCGAGCACCGCCATCGCATCGGTCCTTCCCCGCCGCGCGGCCTCGGTGAGCAGGTCGATCGCGCGGTCGAATTCGCCGCGGCGCGCCAAGCGCAAGCCGAGACTGCGCATGGCCGTGGGGTTTCCGGCGCGGACAGCTCGTTCGTACCACTGCTCGGCCTCTTCGTCGCGTCCACGCCGGTTGGCGATGACGCCCATATTGCAGAGGGCTTCCGGCAACCCGCGCTCGGCGGCCGGCCGCAACCAGCGCTCCGCCTCATCGATATTCCCGCGCTCGGTGTGCAGCAGGCCCAGCTGCATCCCCGCCGCTTCGTTGCCGCGGCCGGCGGCGGTCTCCAGCCAGTGGATCCCCTCGCCGATCCGCCCGTCGGCTCCCAGCAGCGCGCCGAGCATGCCCATCGCCGGCGCGCTGCCACCCGCGGCGGCCCGGCGCAGCCAGCGTTCGGCGCCCGCCGCGTCGCCCGCGTGCCACAGCGCTTCGGCGCGCCGTTGCATGGCGACCAACTCGACCTCGCTCGGCGGCTCGGTCATCTCAACAGCCCGTCTCGCGGAACACCACGCCGTCCATCATCGCGCCTGTTCCATCGGGACGCGGTACCCGTTGGCGTGCGCGTACGCGGTCAGCTGCGCGTCGTAGTTGCGGAGGCTGTCCAGCAGCCAGGTGTGTCCGGTGTCCTTGACGACCACGATCGGCCCCCGGCTGCCCGGCGGAAGCGTGGGTACCGAGCCGTCGAGGTACCAGGATGTGGTCGACCACGGGAAGATGAAGGCCCAGCCGATGTCGGCGACCCGCTGCGGCGGCCCGAGCTGTAAGGGGTCGGCCGGGGTGGCATGCCGTGCGCTGTGCTGGGCGAGCAGATGCCGTGCGCTGTTGCGGGCCACGCGCACGTCCAGCGGCCCCGAAGTGGTGTCCGGAAACCGGAGGCTGGTCTCCGCCCCTGCGCACAGTCGTCGGCCCGCCGCCTCCGTCACCTGGCACGGCCTGCTCTGCAGGCGGAGGAAGACGCAGCGGGCGGTGTCGGAGAAGCGCAACTGGACGATGGCGTCCTCGGTGCCGCCGGCCAGGTGCGTCCCCCGGCTGCGTATCCACTCGGGCTCGTCGGGCCGGATGCCGAGCATCCGGAAGGCGACGTGCGCGCCCGGCATCACCTCGGGCGCGGCCGATTGTCGTGCGACGAACTCCACGGCGAAGTTCTGGCCGGTGGCGTCGGTGGCACGCCAGACCCGCAGCATGAACGCGGGCGGAGGCAGACCGTCGGTGAGCACGGGCCACCAGTCGGCCAGCAACACCGCCGCCCACGACTCGAAGTCGGCGGCTCTGGCCAGCGAGATGTCGATGTGCGGATCGGTCATGCTTGTCCCCCAGCGGGTCTCGCCTAGTCGGAGTATGCGCCTTCGTCAGGGGGGTAATGTGTGATTTCGCACACTGTTATCACTCGGATGGCATGAGTGATCGCCGGGTAACGCGCGGCAGCTGTCCCAGAGGGTCGGGCCCGGCGTCGCGGAGCGGGCCACGGGCGCTCGCGACAGCGGATCGCGCCGGGCGTATCGTGCGATTCATGACCGGAATGGACCGCCCACGGCGGTTGCGCCGTACTCCCGCTCTGCGCCGTCTCGTGGCCGAAACCACGCTCGAACCACGGCAATTGGTGCTGCCGATGTTCGTGGCCGACGGCTTGGCGGAGCCGCGTCCGATCGGCTCCATGCCGGGCGTGGTGCAGCATTCGCTCGACTCGCTGCGCAAGGCGGCGGTCGAGGCGGTCGCGGCGGGTGTCGGCGGCATCATGCTGTTCGGCGTGCCGCGTCCGGAGGACAAGGACGCGGTAGGCAGCGCGGCCAGCGATCCGCGCGGCATCCTCAACCGCGGCCTGCGCGCCCTCGCCGACGAGGTGGGCGACTCGACCGTGGTCATGGCCGACACCTGCCTGGACGAGTTCACCGATCACGGGCACTGCGGTGTGCTCGCGGCCGATGGCGCGGTCGACAACGACGCGACGCTGGACCGCTACGTCGAGATGGCGCTCGCCCAGGCCGAGGCGGGCGCCGACCTGCTCGGCACCAGCGGCATGATGGACGGCCAGGTAGGCGCGATCCGGCGCGGTCTGGACGCGGCCGGGCGCATCGATACCGGCATCCTGGCCTACTCCGCCAAATACGCTTCGGCGTTCTACGGACCGTTCCGGGAAGCGGTCGCTTCCTCGCTGGAAGGCGACCGGCGCACCTATCAGCAGAACCCGGCAAATCGGCGCGAGGCGATCCGCGAGCTCGAACTGGACCTGGCCGAGGGCGCGGACATCGTCATGGTCAAGCCGGCCATGTCGTATCTGGACATTCTCCGCGAGGTCGCCGATCACTCGACGGTCCCGGTCGCCGCCTACCAGATCTCCGGCGAGTACGCGATGATCACCGCCGCCGCCGAGCGCGGCTGGATCGACCGCCGCGGCGCCGTCCTCGAGTCGCTGCTGAGCATTCGCCGGGCCGGCGCGGACTTCGTGCTCACCTACTGGGCGACCGAGGCCGCGAACTGGCTGTCGTGACGAATATGGCGGGACCGTTCGCCGCGGGCTCGGCCCGGCCCCCGATGCCGGAGGATGTCGGTACCGCGCGGCAGCTGTGGTGGGGTGTCGTCGGATTCGGCGTGGTGCAGTTGATCGCCTCGATCGTCGCTGCCCTGGATCAGCGGCGCACGTTCGCCGAGCAGGTCTTCGAGCAGGCCAGGACGCAAGATCCGCAGGTCACGATGGCAAGCGCCGAGCTGATGGTGTCGCTGGTCTACGTAGTCGTGGTGCTGATCGGGCTCGGTCTGTCCGCGCTCGCTCTGGTGATCGTGCACCAGTTCGGGCGTGGCAAACCGTGGGCGCGCACCGTGCTGACGGTCCTCGGCGCCTGGTCCGTGGTGATCGGCGTCGGCGCGTTGCTGGCCATCGACGCGGTGACCGGGACGGCCTCGCTCGTCGCGGGCGGTGCTTCCATCGTGCAGGGCGTGCTCGCGGTCGGCGCCATCTATCTGTCCCACCGACCCGAAGCCACCGCTTACTTCCAGCCGGGCAGGCGTTGAGGCTCTGAATGGAACAGGTTTCCAATTTGTCCGAGACAGTCCGGCATGTATGGTGAGGGTTGTCACAGTGGACGTGGAAACCGGTAGTCGTCTGCCGTTCGTTGGCGCCTATTACGCGCGCGAACTCGGCAAATGGCTCCGGAGGATCGGAGGCATCGATGCGAGTGGTGATCCAGCAGCCGCACAGCATTCGGCGGGATCTGGCCGTCTTGAGTCTGCTGATTCTGTTCGCCGTGCTGACCGTCGCCGTGCTGTTGCTGCCCGGCTTGAGTCGCTGATTCCGCTCTCCGCCTTGGTCCACGCTGCCGCGGGGGCTCCGGCGTGACCGCCGAAGCCGTCTTGTTCACCGAGCCGGGCGCCCGCTGGCGCGCCGTAGCCTACGGGCCGATCCTGTGCCTGGCCGTTCTCGTCCTGGAACTCGTCACCGGTGGTGACGTGCACTGGTTCGCCCTGCTGTTCTGTGCCGCGCTGATCGCCGGTTTCGTCGCACTGCAAGTGGTCGCGGGCAAACGGCACGTCGGCGTCGAACTCACCGCGGAGACGCTGCGTTCGGGCACCGAGTCGCTCCCGCTGAGCTCGATCGCGGAGGTCATGCCGGAACGGGACGAGAACTCCTGGGACGACGAAGAGTGGGAGTCGGCCAGGGCGCTCGGTGAGCTGAGCGGCGTGCCGCGCCGCCGTACCGGCATCGGGCTGCGGCTGGCCGACGGCAGCCTGGTGCAGGCCTGGGCCAGAGACCACAAGGCGCTGCGCGCGGCGTTGACCGAGGCCGTTCAACGCAGTTCGGACGGAGTGGACCGATGAGGCGCTGGCTGGTCGCGGTGCTGGTGGAAGTGGATCTGTTCGTGCTCGCGCTGATCGGGGCGGCGTTGAGCGCACGCGCGGGCATGCGCACCACCGATTTCCCGCCGTCCGGCGACGCCCCGGGTTTCACCGCGATCCGCTATGCCGCGCCTTGGTGGCTATTGGCCACGCTGCTCGTCGCGGTGGCCGGTGTGCTCGCCATCGACGCCGCGGCCCGGCTCGCGCGTGGACTGCGTGGCGCCGGAGCCGTGCGCTGATCGACGCGAATTCGTCTGCGGTCGTTTCATGCCGCGCGTAGCGGGAACGCCGATCACATGAAACCAACTGTCCAGCGAACACTTTTCGGTGCGGTGGCGGCCGGTGTGATCGGCGCGGCCGCAGCCGTACCAGCCACCGCGTCCGCCGAAACCGTTCCGCAAGAGCCTGTTCCGGTGACACCCGCCTTCGCGGCCACGCCGCCGGCACCGCTGCTGCACGCGCTGCCGACGCCGTTGGCGTGCCTGGTGACGACCGGCTTCGCCGCGTTCTGTCTGGGCATCACGTAGCCACGGATTGCCTGCTAACCGCTGCGGACCGCGCGCAGGCGGGTTACCGTGCTACCGCTCCCGGTTCGGCGCCCGACGCCCGCCGACCGTGCGCTTTGGTTGGAATGGCCCTGGGGCCGTTAGTATTTCGGCCGTATCTGGTACGTGCGTCGATGAAGGAAAGTGTTCGATGAACCGGTTCGCCGTGAAGATTTGTGCCGCGTTTGCCGTGGCCGCCGCCCTCGGACTCGGGGCCGCGCCCGCAGGCGCGACCCCGGGACTGCCACTGGAGGACGCGAACCCGGTCGATGCGCCGATCCTGGTGCCGGATTCCGGATCCGCCGGCCCTTACAACGGGTTCATGTGCTTCCTGCACACGATGTCGGCGCAGGTCCCCTGCATGTACGCCTGACGGCGGCGGCCCGGCGCCCGTTCAGTTCCAGTGCTGGTAGATGTCCAGCACACGGCCGTCGCGGGTGCCGGGGGCGTTCAGGTAGACGGTCACCGTGCCGTCCGGATGGCCCGCCGCCTCCAGCACCACCTGGCGCAGTGTGGCGTGCACCGCACCGCGGTCGTCGCGGTAGATCGCGGAGTCGTTCTTCAGTCCGGCGCCGATCCGGCTGGGCGGGACGAACATGGTGACCACGGCGGGAATCGGCCCGCCGGCCAGCGCTGCGGTCGCCGTGTGGTCCAAGGGGATGGCCAGCCGCACGTCGTCGATTTGATCGAGCGGCTGCGCGGCGGCGGATCCGGCGCCGAGTGCCATTGCGGCCCCCGCGACGACGGCGAGCACACCCACGCTGACGATGGCAATCCGCATGCAGACCCTCCCGAACGATGGACGAATGTGAGCTGAGACTACGCACCGGCAACCGTTCAGCGATCGAAATCCGCGCGAACCCCACCTCGGCGTGTTGCCGGGCGGCTGCGGCCTGCATCACTGCACTACACCCTGTCGTCAAGCCGATTTTCCGGTGCTGAGAGACTGGAACTCGTGAGTTCTTCTCCGCGCGTGACCAGTGCAGCTGTGCCGGTTTCCGCTCAGCTCTTCGACCGGGCGAGTTCGGTGATTCCGGGTGGCGTCAACTCTCCGGTGCGGGCATTTCGATCCGTCGGCGGCACACCGCGATTCATCGCCTCGGCCGACGGCTGGAGGCTCGTCGACGCGGACGGCAACGAGTACGTCGACCTGGTCTGCTCCTGGGGCCCGATGATCCTCGGCCACGCGCATCCGGCGGTAGTCGAGGCGGTGCGCGGCGCGGCGAGCGGGGGTCTGTCCTTCGGCGCGCCGACCGAAGCCGAGATCGAACTCGCCGAGGAGATCGTGCGGCGGGTCACGCCGGTGGAGCGGGTACGGCTGGTGAACTCGGGCACCGAGGCGACGATGAGCGCGGTCCGGCTGGCCCGCGGCTACACCGGACGCACCAAGATCATCAAGTTCGCCGGTTGTTATCACGGCCACGTCGACGCGCTGCTCGCCGACGCGGGCTCCGGCGTCGCCACGCTCGGGCTGCCCACCTCGCCCGGCGTGACGGGCGCGCAGGCCGCCGACACCATCGTGCTGCCCTACAACGACATCGACGCCGTCGCCGCCGCGTTCGCCGCGAACCCGGGTCAGATCGCCTGCGTGATCACCGAGGCGGCGGCGGGCAACATGGGCGCGGTGGCGCCGCTGCCCGGATTCAACGCGGGACTGCGCGCGCTCACCGCCGAGCACGGGGCGCTACTCGTCATGGACGAGGTGATGACCGGATTCCGGGTCAGCGCCGCGGGTTGGTTCGGCCGGGAAGGCGTCGCGGGCGACCTCTACACCTTCGGCAAGGTGATGAGCGGCGGTCTGCCCGCGGCCGCGTTCGGCGGTCGCGCCGAGATCATGAACCACCTCGCGCCGCTCGGGCCGGTCTACCAGGCCGGGACGCTGTCCGGTAACCCGGTCGCGGTGGCCGCGGGCCTCGCCACACTGCGCGCGGCCGACGAGGCGGTGTACGCCGCGCTGGACCGCAACGCGCGGCGGCTCGGCGAGCTGTTCACCTCGGCGCTGACCGCCGCGGGGGTCGGGCACCAGGTCCAGTTCGCAGGCAATATGGTGAGCGTGTTCTTCGCCGAACGCCCGGTCACCGACTACGCCGCCGCCAAGGCGAGCGAGACCTGGCGCTATCCAGCGTTCTTCCACGCCCTGCTCGACGGTGGCGTGTACGCGCCGCCGAGCGCGTTCGAAGCGTGGTTCGTCTCCGCGGCGCTCGACGAGGACGCGTTCGACCGTATCGCTGCCGCCCTGCCCGCCGCCGCGCACGCGGCGGCGGCCGCCACCCCCGAAGGATCCCGCGCGTGACCTCCGACCTCGATCAGCCCGATGCCGACCGGCGCGAGCCGGCCAAGCCGTCCGCCGCGCCGGAGGTGACCGCGACGCACGGCGCGACCGCCGTCGCGGTCGATCCGGCCGCGGACGCGACCGTGATCGACGCTGGTGAGCAGTTCGCCGCCGCGAGCGCCGGGACGCAGACCGCCGAGCCAGGATCCGAGGAATCCAGCCTGGTCGACGCGGGCGCCCAGTTCGCGGCGGCTGCCGCGTCGTCGGACGCGCAGGTCGTCGCGGCGCGTAAAGGGGACAAGCCGGCTCCGGCCGAGACCGAGACCAATGGAACCGAGGCGGCGGAGCACGCCGACGCGCGGACCAGCGCCACCGACCGGGTGCACGACGGCGGCGCCGCCGCGATCGAGACGATCGTGCACGTCCTGCGCCACGGCGAGGTGCACAACCCGAACGGCATCCTCTACGGCCGCCTGCCCGGCTTCAGCCTTTCGGTGGCGGGCCGTGCGCAGGCCGCCGCTGTCGCGCGGACCCTGGCCGATCACGACATCGCCGTGGTCATCGCGTCGCCGCTGCAGCGTGCTCAGGAGACCGCCGAGCCGATCGCCGCGCAGCACGACGTCATCGTGCGCACCGACGAGAACCTCATCGAGGCGGGCAACACCTTCGAAGGCCTGCGCGTCTCGGTCGGCGACGGCGCGCTGCGCAAGCCGCGGCACTGGTGGAAGCTGCGCGACCCCTTCACCCCGTCCTGGGGCGAGCCGTACCTCCAGATCGCGCACCGCATGCTGGCGGCCGTGAACAAAGCCCGGGTCGAAGCGGCCGGGCGGGAGGCCGTGCTCGTCTCCCACCAGCTACCCGTTTGGACGCTTCGGCGGTTCCTCCAAGGCCAGCGCCTATGGCACGACCCCCGGCAACGGCAGTGCTCGCTCGCCTCGCTGACCTCGCTCGTCTATCACGGCGACACGCTGGTCGACATCGTCTACTCCGAGCCCGCGGGCGGCTCGGACCCCTCGGTGCACGGCGCATGACGCACCGCACCGCGTTCCCCATCCCGCCTTCGGCGCGCGCCGGGCGGGTGCTGCCGGCTCTGCTCGCGTGCGTGGCGCTGATCGCCGCGCTCGCGGGTTGTTCGACCGGTTCGGACGCGGTGGCCTCGGGCGGCACCTTCGAATTCGTCTCGCCCGGCGGCAAGACCGACATCCGCTACGACCCGCCCGCCGCGCGCGGCACCATCGGCAAACTCGCCGGTCCGGACCTGATGATCGCGGGCAAGACCACCTCGGTGGAGGACTACGCGGGCAAGGTCGTGGTACTCAACCTGTGGGGCCAGTGGTGCGGTCCGTGCCGCGCCGAGGCGCCCGCCCTGGAAAAGGTCTACGAAGCGACCAAGGACAAAGGCGTCGCCTTCCTCGGCATCAACGTCCGCGACCCGCAACAGGACAAGGCCCAAGATTTCGTGGTCGACAACAAGGTCGGCTACCCGTCCGTCTACGACCCGTCGATGCGCACGCTCTTGGCGCTCGGCGGGAATTTCCCTACCAGTGTCATCCCCACCACGCTCGTCCTCGACCGGCAACACCGGGTCGCCGCGATATTCCTGCGGTCCCTGCTGGCCGAAGATCTGCAGTCAGTGGTCGAAAGTATCGCCGCGGAGGAATCACAGTGAATCGCGACCGTCGTACCCGCCACCTGCGTGCCTGTCGGCCACGGCAGGGCGCCCGACGAATCGGCGGCGGATGGGCCGTCGACGACCGGTGGGCGGGCATCGCCACCGTGCCGCGCAGCGTCGCGGCCGAGTCGTTGCTGGACTTCCCGGCGTTCGACGCGGCCGAGGAACCCGCGGCCACCGAGCGCACGGTAGCGCCACGCCGCGGCGCCGGACGATCGTCCGAGGACACGCGGGAGGACTCGGTGTGACCCTCGCGCGCACCGCGCCGCGTACCGGGGAGGACCTGTGATGGTGCTCGCCGCAGTCGGTGATTCGTTCCAGCAGACGGCGGCCTCCGGGCCGCTGCTGCTGGCGCTCGGCGCGTGCCTGCTCGCGGGTCTGGTGTCGTTCGCCTCGCCGTGTGTGGTGCCCCTGGTGCCGGGGTACCTGTCCTATCTGGCCGGACTCGTCGGCGCGGAGGCGCCGCCTGCCACGGTGGCGGAGGCCACCGGCGGACGCGTCGCGACTGCCGCGCGGCCGCTTCGGTCGGGACGGATGCGGGTCGCGGGTGCGGCCGGTTTGTTCGTCGCCGGTTTCACCGTGGTCTTCGTGCTCGCCACCGCGACCGTGTTCGGCGTCATCCAGACCCTCAACGTGAATCGGGAACTGCTGCAACGCATCGGCGGTGTGGTGACGATCCTGATGGGCCTGGTCTTCATCGGCCTGGTGCCCGCGTTGCAGCGCGACACCCGGATGGAACCGCGCAGGCTCACCAGCCTCATGGGCGCTCCGCTGCTGGGCGGGGTGTTCGCGCTGGGATGGACGCCGTGCCTCGGCCCCACGTTGTCGGGCGTCATGGCCGTGGCCGCGGGCACCGACGGGACCACGGCGGTGCGCGGGGTCGCGCTGATCATCGCTTACTGTCTCGGCCTCGGTCTGCCGTTCGTGGTGCTGGCGTTCGGGTCCGCGAGCGCGCTGCGTGGGGTCGGGTGGCTGCGCCGCAATTCCCGCACCATTCAGATCATCGGGGGCATGTTGCTCGTCGCGGTCGGCGCCGCGCTGGTCACCGGGGCGTGGGACCAGTTCGTCGCCTGGGTGCGGGACGCGTTCGTCTCCGAGGTGACCCTGCCGATATGACCGTGACCGACCACCCCACGATCGAAAGCCCCGAGCGTCCGCCGCGTCAATCGCTGATCGGGCGGGCCTGGGCGTTCCTGCGCAACACTTGGCGCGGGCTCACCAGCATGCGCACCGCCCTGGTGCTGCTGTTCCTGCTCGCCCTCGCCGCGATTCCCGGCGCGCTGCTGCCGCAGCGGAACCTGAACGAGCAGAAGGTCGAGCAGTACATCGCGAGCCGGCCCACGCTCGGCCCGTGGATGGACCGCTTCGAGCTGTTCGACGTGTTCTCCAGTTTCTGGTTCACGGCCGTCTACGTGCTGCTGTTCATCTCACTGGTGGGTTGCATCCTGCCACGCACGCTCGACCACTACCGCGCTCTGCGCACACCGCCGGTGCGCGCGCCGCGCAATCTGACGAGGCTTCCACACCACTACGCGGCCCGGGTCGAGCGGTCGCCGCAGGAGCTGATCGACCACGCCCGCGCCCAGCTGCGCGGCTGGCGCACCGAGGTCCGCCCCGGCCCCCGCGAGGGTGAACTGGCGCTGTCCGCGGAGAAGGGCTACACCCGCGAACTCGGCAATCTGGTGTTCCACCTCGCGCTGGTCGGGCTGCTGGTCGCCATCGCGATGGGCAAGCTGTTCGGCTACGAGGGCAGCGTCATCGTGCTGGCGAACAACGGCCCCGGCTTCTGCACCACCTCGCCCGCGGTGTTCGACTCGTTCAAGGCGGGCAACGTCAACGATGGCACCGGCATGACCCCGGTCTGTGTGCGGGTGAAGGATTTCCAGGCCGACTACCTGACCAACGGGCAAGCGGAGATGTTCACCGCGGACCTCTCCTACCAGGCGGGCGACGATCTGCGGACGAACACCTGGCGCGACACCAGGGTGCAGGTCAACCATCCGCTCCGCGTCGCGGGTGACCGGCTCTACCTGCAAGGACACGGCTACGCGCCGACCTTCACGGTGACCTTCCCCAACGGCCAGACCCGCACCGAGTCCATTCAGTGGCGGCCCGACGACGCCTCGACGTTCCTGTCCAGCGGCGTGCTGCGGATCGACCCGCCCGGTGGGATGTACGCCACCGACGAGGAGCGCCGCAAGAACCAGATCGCGATCGAGGGCTTGTTCGCGCCCACGGCGATGTTCCACGGATCGTTGCTGTCCTCCGCGTACCCCGCGATGAACGATCCCGCTGTCGCGGTCGACATCTATCGCGGCGACACCGGCTTGGACACCGGTAAGCCGCAATCGTTGTTCGCCCTCGATCCCGAGCAGGTCAAGCAGGGCAGGCTCGCCAAGGAGGCCAGGGTCAATCTCCGCCCCGGCGAGTCGACAACGCTGCCGAACGGCACCAAGGTCACCTTCGACGGCGCGCAGGAGTTCGTGAATCTCCAGGTCTCGCACGACCCGGCCCAGCAGTGGGTGCTGGTGAGCGCGCTGCTGATGATGGCGGGCCTGCTGGTCTCGCTGCTGATCAAGCGCAGGCGGATCTGGGTGCGGGTCTACCCGGCCGAGGACACAGCCGGTACCGTGGACCAACGACGCACTGTAGTAGAGATGGGCGGGCTCGCCAGGACCGACCAGGCGGGCTGGGGCGGCGAGTTCGACCGGCTGCGCGCGCGCCTGCTCGATGAGCACGCCGAGACCACGGGAGAGTGACGATGCCGATCGACGAGACCATCGCCAGGTACAGCGATTTCGCCTTCAAGACGGCGATCGTGGTGTACGCGCTGGTGCTGGTGCTGCTGATCTGGCAGTACGCGACGGCGCGCAGCCGCCAGGTCTCCGAGCGCGAGCTGGTGACGGTGGGCGGCGGATCGACACCGCAGGGACCCGGCCGCGTCAGCGAGCCCGAGGGGCGGCCGCTGTCGGAGCGGCTGGGCAACATGGCGTTCTCGGTGCTCATGGTGGCTATCGCGCTGCACGTGGGCTCGATCGTGCTGCGCGGCTTCGCCACCCACCGCTTCCCGCTCGGCAACATGTACGAGTTCGTCACCATGGCGACGGCCGCCGCCGTGCTGGTCGGGATCGCGCTCCTGCGCGAGCAGCGCTACCGCGCCATGTGGGTTTTCCTGCTGGTGCCGGTGCTGATCCTGCTGTTCCTCGCAGGCACGGTGCTCTACGCCGACGCGGCACCCGTGGTGCCCGCGTTGAAGTCGTTCTGGCTGCCGGTGCACGTCACCATCGTCAGCGTGGGCAGCGGCGTCTTCCTGTTCGCGGGCGTGGCGAGCATGCTCTTCCTCTACCGCCTGCGTCAGCCGGACGGCCAGGAGTCGGCCAATGTGCTCGGCGCCATCGCCCGCCGCCTGCCCGACGCCCGCACCCTCGACCGGCTCGCCTACAAGGCCACCATCATCGGCTTCCCGCTGTTCGGCGCGGGCGTCATCCTCGGCGCCATCTGGGCCGAAGCCGCCTGGGGCCGCTTCTGGGGCTGGGACCCGAAGGAAACCTGCTCCTTCATCGCCTGGGTCCTCTACGCCGCCTACCTCCACGCCCGCGCCACCTCGGGCTGGCGCGACACCAAGGCCGCCTGGATCAACATCGCCGCCTTCGTCGCGATGCTGTTCAACCTGTTCATCATCAACATGGTGATCAGCGGGTTGCATTCGTATGCGGGGTTGAACTGAGGGGCGTTCTGACCCCTGCATAGGCCGCTACCATTGCGGCATGTCGGTGCCACACATCCAACGGCCGGACCTCCCTGAGTCGATGACCTGGGAGGAGTTGGAGCGACTCCCCGAGGAGATCGCGGAGCAGATCGAGTTGTGGGACGGTCGCGTGGTCTGGGTACGACGCGGGCCCGGCGAACACCAGGTCTTCACCCGTCGGCTGACCAACTCCCTCGAGCGCTGTGCGCGAAAGTCGATGGCGGACCGGCCGGAACACTGCTGGCGCGTCAACTTCGAAACCAACGTCTTCCTGGGACGCACCGGCAAGTCCAACTTCCTGACCCCGGACTTCCTCGTTCACCGCTGTCTCGAATCGCCCTATCAGGACGTACGGGGAGGCGATGTCCTCCTGGTCGGCGAAGTCTTGTCCCCGTCCAACACGCAGACGGACATCGAAGCCAAGAAAGGTCGGTACGCCAGCGCTGGCATCCCTTGGTACTGGGAGGTGACGTTGGCCCGTGAGGTCAGCGCGATCGCCACCGTTCGCGCTTACGGTCTCGACATCGGCCATGCGCAACTCCCGGACGGAGTCCATCCGCTCCGTGCCGCTAATTACATCCTCGCGGCCGAATGGACCCACCAGAACCGAGACGGTATCGAGTTCGACCGCCCGTTCGCGATCGCTATCCCATGGACCGAACTCGAATTCTGACGTCAGGTCGGCTCGCCCCATCACGGTGGCAGCCGCGATCATCGATCATCGATCGCCCTGGTGCAGGAGGAGGCCGGACCTGCACGTTCCACAGTGATGGCATCGCCTTCGCCGAACCCGACCTTGCGGAACGGGCGAAGGAGATCGTCCGGGACGAACTCGACCGGGGCACGGCCGAGGGCCACGCGGCCTTAGCCGTGATGCTTCGCCCATTCCGCTCACACTCAGTGGTCAGACAGTACTGGAGGCTCCGGACCCCGCCGGTCCCATCCAGGCGCGCAGGTCCACGACGCTGTCGCAGTAGTCGTCGGTGTCGTCGAGAACCGGCTGTCGAGCGAGGTCGCCGGTACGCACCAGCGGTGCCAGTTCTTGGGCGAGGTAGGCGTATCCGGTCGGGCGGCCGTCGGTGCCGCTGACGGCCAGGTCGATGCCGTAGGTGCGGTCCGTGCGGGTGACATGGATGTAGATGCGGCAGGTGTCGGCGTCGGTGTACAGGAATCCTGCGAACGTGTAGTCGTCGGCGAACCAGGGCAGGCCGCCACCGACCAAGAGGCTGAACAGACTGAACAGGCGTTGGTCACCGGAATCGGCTTCGGCGGTGTAGTCGAACCCGGTATCGGCCGCGGCGAGGACGGTGTTGCCGTGGCTGTCACGCGGTTGGTCCTCGTGGTCAGCCAGTAGCTGTGTGACAGCGGGCGCGACGGTGAACCGGGCGTGGTCGACAGCGCCAGGAACATCGAGCAGGCCTGTGCCGGAAGATAATTCGTAATCCACGGCGATTCCTGAGACAATCGTCGCGGTCGGCGACAGCACGATCCGGGCATGTCCGGAGTTGGCGCGTACCACTCCCCGCACCCGGGGGCCGACTGCAGTACCGGCCGGGGCGAGGACCAACGGAATCGTGCGGTACAGCAGCAGATCGAACCGGCCGTCGGCGTCTGGATCGGGCACCGAGTTACCTCCTTGGTCGACGAAGTGTTTCCACCCACCCATCCGGAATCACGTTCGTGCGCTCATATAGAGCCTGCTGTCGCGGTAATCCCAAGGGTTTCTTCGATCTGATCAGAGAATGAGGTGTGGGCATAGTGAGCGGAGACGGTCGACGAAGCAAGGACGGTGTTTCGCTGATGACAGTCACGATTGAACCCAGCACGGCCGCAGGACTTCGTTCGCGCCATCGAGAGGCCCTGCGGCGTCTAGGGCTGACACGAGAGGAGATCGGGGAGCTCGCCGCTCGGTATGCTTTGACGACAGAGGAACTGGCGGCATGGAACGAGTTGCGATCCATCGAGTTCCTGCTCGGTGATGCGTGAGGTAGCTCGATCCGCTGGCTACGCCGGTTCGGCCCAGAATCCAGCCCTATCGATCACGATGGCGCATGGCTGGTTGAGCACCCCCGCCTTGTAGACGGCCTCGCTGAGGTGAGTCGACATCAGAACCATCCACGTCTTCCACGGCGTGCTCTCGCCATTGGGAGTTCCAGCTTTCGCCGCGAGGCGCGAATAGTAGTCATGAAGTTCCTGGTCGGTGAAGCGGAACTCTACGGGGGGAACCACCGGTGATTCGCCTACAGCCGTGAGTAGCAGCCGACCTGCGCTGCCGCGGCCGATCTGGTATCCCCACTCGTTACCGGCACGAATCACCGAATCAGTGAGTTCAGCCAGATTCGGATCAGACTTTTCCACCACAGGCTCCTCCTGGGTAGGCGGTGATGATCTTGCCTCTCTCGTTCACGATCACGGTGGGCTGAACCGTCTTGGCTATCGCTCCCGTGGTGCGGTTGACGAGATAGATCTGCCCCGTGTAACAGTACTTGCCGCTCCCGACCGAGCCATGCCAGTCGGGTGCGTCGTGAGCTTTGGCGATAGCCATGTCGGCGACGTCCCTCCAATTGCGACCTTCGATTCCTGCAAGGCCTTCCCACTCGCTCATGTGTCTCTGCTGGATGTGTCGATAGCCTGATTCTTCGTCTCCACACAGCAGTTTCCAGTCGCCGAAGGTTGTGACGACCTTGTCCGCAGGCGAGCTGATTCCGCACGCTCCCCAGGGGAATGACGCATGAGCCAGTGGGCTTTGGACCGCCCCGCCGATCAGGCTGAACACCGCTGCTGCGGCGACGATCAATGTGCGTATCTTCATCTCAACCCCCACGTAGTCGCACCGGATCGGTGCCTATCTGAAATTTCGTTGCTTCCCCGGTGATGGCGCGTCAGCGGCCCGATACGGCTCAATCGCCTCCAGCGGGTGGTGGTAGCGCGCCGTCCTGACTGCCAACTTCATTGCTTTTCAACATGCTTTGACGCACCGGCCACGACTTTGGTTCCCTCGATCGGTTCCCTTGAGTGACTCGATCCCTTCTCCGGTGTCGACGGGCACCCGGCTGGCCTTATCAACATTCGAGGTAGAGCCGCTCGTTCGGGAGGCGGGGGAGGCCGGTGGGGTCGCCGGGTAGGACGGTTACCGCGCCGGGGCGGTGGCGGGCGTTCCAGTCCTGGACGAATACCAATGCGGCGGTGAGGCATGCGGCGAAGTCCATTCGTTGGTCGTGCAGGTAGACCGAAAGGTGTACGTCGGGTTCCTCTGGGTGCGGGGACTGGGTGCGGCCGGTCATGAGACTGCGAATCGGCGGCGTGATCGATTCGCCGTGCGAGTTCATCGGCCTGTCCTGACCGCGCGTGTTAGCAGGGATGCTTGCACTGCATCCACCACCAGCCGTCCTGAGGGCCGGTAGGTGTCGCAGGGAACCTCGAGCCATGCGCGGTATGCGGTGTTGCTGTCGGCCGGGGAAGGGAGGGCGATCAATCCGCCGTCGCGGATCACCTTCACGCGATCCCGGAACAGGCCCGCGAAGATTCGAGGTTCGTCGGGCAGATCAGGCCGCACCAGGAATGTCCAGGTCAGGGAATGCGGGTGCGTAATGATCGGGCCGAGACCGTATCCGCCGCTGCGCAACCGGTCCGTCGCTGCCCGCCCCAACGGCTCCGGCACCGAGACACCCCACACCAGCGAACCTGCTCGCACCACGATTCGGCCGAGTGCTTCGGGTTCTACCTCGGCAGGCAGTTGACAGATCATCTTGTAGTACGCGCACCGCCCGGATGGGGTTGCCAGATCGAAGCCTTCGATGCCCGGCGCGCTCATGCCTGAGCCTCCGCGTCCCCCGACGGCGCCGGGGTGGGGTACAGGGTGCGGCCGAGCATCACGTGTCCCGGCATGATCACGCTGCACACTCGCGTGAAGTCGGCCGGAACCGAGCCGCCCAGATGCGTCATCCCCGGAACTATCACCGCACTCGCGCGGGCGACGTGCACCATTTCCACCACACGCGCCGCCGCCACCGGCGATACCGTCTGCGGCGCAACCACATAGATCGCGGCCAGTGTGTAACCGTGCCGCCGTGCGAGCGCCTCGATCGTCGCTCGATCGTTCACGGCGTCTGCCCCCGCGACCGCCGCGCACCGCATCCCGATGGCCAGTGCGCCGTGCGTATCTGTCAGCGAGCCGCGCAACGGCGTCGACTCGTCTTTCAGATACGCCGCGATCCGCTCCAGCTCAGGCACTCCCGCCCGATACAACCCCTGCCGACTGCTCGCATCCATCCCCTGCGCCTCCCTGCAATCCGATTGGAAAGCACCCGACGCCGAGGGCACAGCACCCGCCAGCGGTGATAGCTGTACTGGTGCGGCCGGAATTTCGAAGCGGCCGGCTCACCCCGGCGTCGGGGGCGGAGAAAGCGTCACAGGCCGAGAACGTGGTCGACAATGGCACTCTCGGCAGACCGACCGGCGAAAGTGCCATCGAGAGCCGAAGCTTCAGTACTCCAGTCGCAGTAGATCAGCGAGATCTCGCATCTCAGGTGTCAGAGTGCGCCGTCTGGTGATGATCCGGCCGAGCAAATCCTTGGCGGACCGTTGTTCGATCAGCCACGGGCGGGCCTCGCGGGACAGCTGAACCAGAACATCGAACGCGGTGTCATAGCTTCGAAGTTCGATGTGTGCTGCGGCGACATCGAGCAGATGCCTGTTCCGGTTGTCGGAGGTCGGGCGCAGCCCTGACGGCACGTCGCGGGCCAGGCGTAACGCGAGGTCGGGACGGTCGTCCACGATGGCATTCTCGACCCGCTTCATGGCGACCGTGGCAGGTCCGAACGTCGTCCAGTACTGGTGATAATTACCCGAATCCCGTTTGACCGCTGCCGCTGCCGCGTTCGCGAGGCGCATCATTTCGTCCGCCTCGTCTGGCCGGTTGTCGCGTATCGCTGCGGCCGAGCCACGCAACAGCAACCACCCCCAGGTCGACAGCTCCCGTGTGGTGGCGACCGACAGACGCGGCTCGACACGGTCAGCCCACGACACGGCCAAGGTGCGGACCTGCTCGAACTGCCGTTCTACAAGAAGCAGCCAACACAAAGTGATCACTGCCGACGCGGAATCGAGCGCGTTCCCGGTCGATTCGGCATCCCGGAGTGACTGCTCGAGGGCGGTTCTCGCTGGCTGGAGTTGCCGAGTCTGGACCAGCACCGACCCGACCAGTTGCAGGATCCGGGACCGCATGAGCGGCGACGCGGCGCGTCCATCGAGTATCAAGCGGGGAAGTTGCCGACTCAATTCGTCGTACTCGTTGTCGTGGTAGAGCTTCACCGCTGCGACAAGCGACTCGTTCACGCTCCGCTCCGTAGGCATTTCGACCGCGTGTCCGTCTGCGCTCGACACGAGAGCTCGCCGAGTTGGAAGCCAGAGTTCGCCGCTTTCGGTCTCGGGTCCGCGGGGGGTGGGCCCGAGAAGAGTCGAGAGCGGGCAGCTCATCGCGACGGCCAGCCGTCGAAGTGTCTGTATGCGAGTGTCATCGCGCTCGCCCTGTTCGATCTTGCGAATCAGAGATAGCGATACCCCTGAACTCTGTGCGAGTTCACGTTGCGTCAGACCGCTCCGCTTGCGAACAGATCGCAAGCGTTCCCCGAGATCTGTGCTCATGGCCCGAGGCTACGGGACCTTGGGATTCTCGTCAGGCTCGTCTCGAACCAGCACGGTCGAACCCGCTAGCGCCCGGGGCCGCGGACGGTGATCATCGTCTGGTGGGGAAGAACTCGGAAACGGACCGGATGCGCCGCGTGCCGGAATTGACCGCAGCGGCAGGCGAACTGGTTCTTCGACCTTGGTCGATGTCGTCTGCGGATCTCGACCTGGTTCGGGAAGCGTCGGACGACGACACGATCCCGTTGATCACCACTGTGCCGTCGATGTACACCGAGGAAGCGGCGACGGAGTTCGTCGAGCGGCAGTGGGAACGACCCGGGAGCGGAAGCGGGTACCCCTTCGTGATCGCGCGAGCGACGGACGGTAAGCCGCTCGGCAGTATCGGAGTCTGGACCAAGGATCTCGGAGAGGGCCGGGCATCGGTCGGGTACTGGCTGGTGCGGTCCGCTCGTGGGCAGGGGGTGGCCGCACACGCGCTGCGGGCGGTCGCGGACTGGGCGTTCGAGCAACTGGCCGTTGCCCGGCTGCAGCTCCACGTGGAACCGTGGAACACCGCCTCCATCCGGACTGCCGAGCGGGCGGGATTCCGGCGTGAGGGGCTGCTGCGCGGGTGGCGGCAAGTCGGCGAAAGTCGTCGCGACATGTTCATGTACGCGCGGCTCGCCCCGAGCCGCCCGTCGGCGAGACCGCGGTCGCTGACCGGCCCCACGGCTCGTGTTGCTGAAGAAGCCGATGTCGACGGGATCGTCCAACTGCGCGTCGCGGTGGCAGCGGAGGGCAAATGGATCGGGGCCGAAGCGCCGTTAGACGTGGAAGACGCCGCACGGCAGATCCGAGCGCATCTCGGCGACGAGAAGCGCGGTGTCTTCGTGACGGAGATCGACGGAGGCATCGTGGGCACGGCGACGGTCTACTTCGGCACACCTGGCGTCACCACCTTCGGCATGATGGTCGCGGCGGATCGGCGGGGACGTGGCATCGGGCCGGTGCTGCTGGAGCAAGTCATCAGTTGGTCGCGGGATCGGGGCGCCCACAAGGTGAGTCTGCAAGTATGGCCGCACAATCAGCGCGCGATGACGCTCTACGACCGAGCGGGTTTCGAGGTCGAGGGCGTCTTGCGCGGGCATTACCGACGCCGCAGCGGCGAGCTGTGGGACGCGGTGCTCATGGGCCTGCCACTCGACGGTGTGGGCTGACGAGCGCACGCCTGGAGTATTTCGCGGAAAACTAGGGTTTTTATTGGCGCGATTGCGCGAAAATAATTGAATGCGCACGTTTCAGACTGTGCGGCCCGAATTGTGTGAGATCGCCGCTGGTTTACGACGCTTGTAACGCACGAGTGGCAGCACGCGAATTCCCCACCGGCAGAACAAATAACGTTCCGAGCCTCGCCTTAAGGGACACAAGACTTCGAATGTCTGTTAATCGGCCGCAAAGTCGCGGCTCCCTCGTGGGCGGAAAGTCCGTATCGCGGAGGTGTAACGGCACCTACAGCCGCGCCACGCAAACCACGAAATGCCTTTGCTGGTAGACGATTCCGCTGTCGGCCGACCCGCACGCGTTGACGTCGACGGTGTTCTGCTTGATGTCGATGACCCGGACCGCGCCAGGGGTGTGGGCGGCGCAGTCGAGACGCTTGGGGCTGCCGGGTGTCAGTTCCATGCAGCCGCCGACGACCCAGTCGATGTCCAGGCACAGCGCGGCCTGTGTCGCCCCGTGCAAAGTTTCGTTGTAGGTGTGGTCGGCGTCGGTGGGGCAGGTGGCGTTCGCCGGTGCCTTATCGACGACTTTGTAGACGGAGTTCTGGCTGCCACAAGCGGTTTTGTCGATCGCGCCTGCTCCGCCGAGCTGTACGCAGTCGCCGATGTTCACCTGCATGCTGGTGGCGCTCTTGTTGGACGCGCCGCGCATCGCCGACGTGGTCGGCAGCGCTTCCGTGGTGGTCGGCAGCGGCTCCTCGGTGGTCGGCGGGGGAGCCGAGGTTGTTGCCGCGGCGGCGTTCTGAGCGGCGGCCTTGGCCGGCTCATCGGCGGGGCCGGACATCGATAGCGCGGCGACGACCACGATGGTGGCCGCCAGTCCGGTCCCGACCATGAAGGCGGCCAGGGTGATACCGGCGCGGACACGTTGGCGCGACACGTACGTCCTCCAGAGCTGTGAACCCTTCGACCCACCTAGCGACCCGAAGTTGTGAATCTTGCGGATTGAAGACCACGCCATGCTTACACTACGCGGCACGTCCGCGTCGAGTTTTCCTTCCCAGGCGTAGCGATCCGCGCTGGGAATTCACGTACGTGTCGGTATCCGGGCCCGGTGTGATCACGATCGGATAACGAACTTCGCGATCAGGTGTGCCGGTCGCCAAGTCTGGAAACTAGTCACGGGCGCTGTACAGTCACACGCCATCCGGCCTCCGGAGCCGGTGTCTCGGTGAGAAGGAATTCCAGAATGAAGTTCGGCACTATTGCCGCCATTACGCTCGGCGCGGTTGCCGCAGTGGGCATCACAGCGGGGGCCGCGAACGCGAAACCCGTAGAACCGGAGCGTGAGATCACGACAACCGGGGTAGAGCAGGGGGTCGACTACCACACCACGGTCTCACGCGAGACCGGAGCCATCTCGACCGCCGTCGAGCACGGCACCTTCGCGGTGGCCGACGACGGCACCAAGATCAAGCTGACCTCCGATACCGGGGCCGTGGTGGCCGAAGTGCCGCTCACCTTCCAGGTTTCCGGCAGCAAGCTGTCGGTCGCGCACGAAATCAGCGACAGCGGACGGCGTCTCGCGCTCACCCCGGTGGCAGGCGCCAAGGAGATCGGCGAGATGCAGCCGATCAGCTCGATGAACCGTCTCATCGCCGAGTTGAACCAGAACGTGGTCGGCGTGGTCGGCGGCGCGCTGCTCGGCGGACTGCTCGGGGCTCTGATCGGCCTGGGCTTCTTCAGCATCATCACCGGCCCGATCGGCCTGGTCGTCGGCGCGATCGCGGGCGGAGCCATTCAGGGTGGACAGCCGTTCACCGACGCGCTGATGGCGGTCGTCAACGGCGAACCCTGATCGATGGTGCGGATCGGACGCGGCAGGCGCACCGCAGCGCGCCTGCCGCACCCGGACCGGGTTGTCGATCGTCGTGGCGTTCGTCGAGGGTGGAGGTTCGGCCCCCGCCGGGACGGCGCCACGGCAGAGCGATGAAATCGCGCGAACGCCGGATACCGCTGGACGCGTGCTATCGCGCGGGTACTGCGAAGATCAACGCTCGGCGGAACCGGACTCGCCGTCACGGTGCTGGCGAGATAGTCGCCAGAGGAACTCCGGGTCGTCGTCGGGTCCGATGACGCGCTTGCGCCGTGGTGAACGCGATTGCGGGGCAGTGGGTCCAGTCCGCTCGGGGCCGAACGCCTTCCAGCACAACACCGCTATTGCCACCACCGCGATGAGTGCCAACAGGTACGTCACGTCGCTCACCTCCTGATTACGAGGGTAGCCGCGGACGTGACTCCAGCACACCGCAGACGCGAAAATGGTCTGCGGGCGAGCGCGGACCCGAGCACGACAGGTCCGCGCGCCCTGCGATCAGCGTGCTGCGGTCGCTTCGGTGGTCAGCGACTTGAGCAGCTGGAGTACTTCCGATTCGCGGAACCGGCGATGTCCGCCCGGTGTGCGAAGCGACCCGAGGCGCCCGGCGTGAGCCCAGCGCGTCACGGTCTTGGGGTCGACGTGGAACAGGGCAGCAACCTGGCCCGGAGTCAGCAGGGTGTCCTGGCCGCCGACGGTGATCGCAGTCATAGCAAACCTCTCCGTTCTCGACAGTTCCCTCATCAGATGGCGCCATCGTCGCACTGAAACCCCTAGGTACTCGAACCACCTACAGTTGGTAAAGGGGAGGTAATAGACAAAACGGATGCGCGCCCCACCCCCGGCTGTTGGGCGTGCACCGGGGGCGGGCAACAGCTTCGCATAGGCTGAGGGATGTGCGTGACGCGAATCCACCAAAAGGTGCTTCCGGACAGCAAACGGCTGGCGCTGGTCGTCGTCTGGCCCGCAATCTGGCCCTTTACACCGTCGCCAGGTTGGGTCTCGTGGTAGTGCTCGCCGCGCTGATCGTGCTGGCCGCGCGACTGGTGTCGGTGGACATCCCCATCGTGGTCGCAGCCTTGTTCGCGCTCATCATCGCGATGCCGCTGTCGCTGGTGCTGTTCAAGCGGCTGCGGGCCAAGGTGAACGAGGACATCGCCCTGGTCGACGAGCGCAGGCGCCGCGACAAGGCCGAGCTACGGGCGCGGTTGCGCGGCGACGAGCCGCCCGCTCCGCCGGAGTCCGGGACTTCTTCGTGAAGTCCTGCGATCACACCGCTCCGCGCGACTGGGTCGACAACGCGGTGCGGTTGATCGACGCCGACACCCAGCGCAGCGCGGACACCCACTTGCTGCGCTACCCGCTGCCCGCCGAGTGGAACATCCAGCTTTATCTCAAGGACGAGTCCACCCACATCACCGGCAGCCTCAAGCACCGCCTGGCTCGCTCGCTGTTCCTGTACGCGATCTGCAACGGCTGGGTCGGCGAGGGGACGACCGTGGTGGAGGCGTCCTCGGGTTCGACGGCGGTCAGCGAGGCCTATTTCGCGAAACTGCTCGGCTTGGACTTCGTCGCGGTGATGCCCGCGAGCACCTCTCCGCAGAAGATCGCGCTCATCGAGGCGCAGGGCGGGCGCTGTCATTTCGTGCAACGCCCGCCGGACATGTACACCGAGGCGGCGCGGCTGGCGGCCGAGTGCGGCGGTCACTACATGGACCAGTTCACCCACGCCGAGCGCGCGACCGACTGGCGCGGCAACAACAACATCGCCGAGTCGATCTTCCAGCAGATGGCGTTGGAGACCAATCCGGTGCCGGAGTGGATCGTGGTCGGCGCGGGCACGGGCGGCACCAGCGCCACGATCGGCCGCTACATCCGGTATCGCAGGCATGCGACCAAGCTGGCCGTGGTCGATCCGGAGAATTCCGCCTTCTACGGCGGCTACGAGACGGGCGATGCGGGTTACCAGACCGGAATGCCCTCCCGGATCGAAGGCATCGGCCGCCCCCGCGTGGAACCCTCGTTCGTCGGCCAGATCGTGGACCGCATGTTCGAGGTGCCCGACGCGGCGTCTATCGCTGCGGCCCGGTTCGCGAGCGTGCGGCTCGGCCGCCGGGTCGGCGGCTCCACCGGCACCAACCTGTGGGGCGTTTTCGCCTTGATCGCCGAGATGCTCTCCGAAGGGCGCGGCGGCAGTGTCGTCACCCTGCTGTGTGACGGCGGGGATCGCTATGCCGGAACGTATTTCGACGACGCGTGGGTGGCGTCCCAGGGGCTGGAGCTCGCGGAGCCCACCGCTGTCCTGGAGAAGTTCGTGGCGACCGGAATCTGGGACGCCTGATCGGTTCGTGCCCCGGCCAGGGGTTTTGTTCGCCTGAGGCGGAACGGGGTCGAATCGCGCCCGCGGTTGTCAATTTTTGTTGACATCGCGAGCATGTGTCAATCAAAATTGACGTCATGACGGAAGCAACCACACTCGCGGCGGCCGCGGGCAGCCCCGATCCGAAGGTCGGGCTGCGCGCGGTGCTCGCGCTACGCAGGCTGCTCGAACGTCTCGAGGCGATCCAGGTGGCCAACGCCCGTGCTCAGGGCTGGTCGTGGCAAGCGATCGCGGAGGCGCTCGAGGTCAGCAGGCAAGCAGTCCACCAGAAGTACAACCGGAAAGGCAGGATCCGCTGATGTTCGAGCGGTTCAGCAGGTCTGCGCGCACGGCGATCATCGTCGCCCAGGAGGACGCGCGCGAACTCCACGCGTCGAATATCGAGGTGGAGCACGTATTGCTCGGTGTGCTCGCGCATGCCGAGCCGGAATTGGCAGCGTTGCTCGCGGACGCGGGACTCACTCGCGACGGCGTGCGCAGCGCGCTCGCCGAGCAGGGCAACGGGATACCGCTCGGCCCCGAGGACGCCGAGGCCTTGCGCTCCATCGGCATTGATCTGGACGCCGTCCGGGAGTCGCTGGACACGCATTTCGGCGAGGACGCGCTCGACCGCGCCGCGCCGGACCCGCGCCGTGGGCCGTTCCCGTGGAGCCGCGGTGGGTACTACGGGCACATTCCGTTCACGAAGGAAGCGAAGAAGGTGCTCGAGCTCTCCCTGCGTGAGGCGCTCGGTCGCAAGGACAAGACCATCGAGTCGGGGCACATGCTGCTCGGCATCCTGCGCGCCCCGAACCAGACGACGGTGCGCCTGCTCGGCGGCTCCGACGCGATCGGTGAATTGCGGCCCAAGGTGCACGCCCTGCTCGACCGTGCGGCTTGAGCAGGCGGACATGCGCTGCGGGAGTTCGTGTTTTCCAGCGGCGTGTGTCCGCCTCCGACGCCTAGCATTGGGCCATGCAGCTCGTGATTCGGTTGATCATCAACGCGGTGGCCATCTGGCTGGCCGCCGTCTGGGTCGACAAGATCGACATTCTCGCTCCGGAAGGCGGCAACGGCGCCAAGATCGGTGTGGTCCTCGCGGTGGCCGCGGTGTTCACGGCGGTGAACGCCCTGGTCAAGCCGATAGTGAAACTGCTGTCGCTACCGCTGGTGATCGTGACGCTCGGCCTGTTCCTGCTTCTGATCAACGCGCTCATGCTGTGGCTGACCGCCGAGATCACCGGAGCATTCAGCCATTACGGCCTGCGCGTCGAGGGCTTCTGGGCCGCGGTGTTCGGCGGCATCATCGTCTCGCTGGTGAACTGGGTGCTCGGCATCCTGGTTCCGGACGAGGATTAGTCCGCGCCGCCGCGAACGGACGACGCTCGATCGCGCATCGCGCCATCGAGTCCACCTGGTCGGCGCGATCCGCGACCGCGAGGGCCGCGCTAACCCAGCCCGACCGCCAGCGCGGTGACCGCCGACCAGACCAGCAGCGCCAGGCCGGAATCCCGCAGCGCGGGAATCAGTTCCAGCCCGCCCTTGCCGCCGCGCACCGGCGCGTTGGCGCGGACGGCGAGCGGTATCGCGAGCAGCCCGGCCAGTGCCCATGGCGTGCGGGCCACCAGCGCCAACGTCACGAGGAACGGGACGGTGAGCAGGGCCAGGTGCAGCGTGCGGGTGCGCGGATCGCCGAGTTTGACCGCGAGTGTGACCTTTCCGGACCCGGTGTCGGTGGGGATGTCACGCAGGTTGTTCGCGACGAGCACGGCGCTGGAGAACGCGCCCACCGCGATCGCCAGCAGCGCACCGACCCAGTCGATCCGGCCCGCCTGCACGAACTGGGTGCCGAGCACGGCGATCAGGCCGAAGAAGACGAACACCGCCACTTCACCGAATCCGCTGTAGCCGTAGGGCTTGCTGCCGCCGGTGTAGTACCAGGCGCCGGCCAGGCAGGCCGCGCCGACGAGCAGCAGCCACCAGGCGCTGGTGAGCACCAGCACCAGGCCGAAGACGGCCCCGACGACCAAGCTGACGATCGCGGCGGTCTTCACCGCGGTGGGCGAGGCCAATTTCTGCCCGACCAGGCGCAGCGGGCCGACCCGGACGTCATCGGTGCCGCGGATGCCGTCGGAGTAGTCGTTGGCGAAGTTCACGCCGATGATCAGCGCCAGCGAAACGAACAGCGCGAGAATCGCTTTCCACCACACCGCACCATCGATCGACGCGGCGGCGCCGGTCCCGGCGAGCACCGGGGCGATCGCGTTCGGCAGGGTACGGGGTCGCGCGCCCTCGATCCATTGCGCTGCAGTAGCCATGTTCGCAGCATAATCGGCAGAGTCGGACGGAGTCCGTCCTCAGCTCGCGCATGGCCGCAGCGAAGGCGGAGGTTCCGCATAATCGGCGCAGTCGGACGCAGTCCGTCCTCAGCCCGCGCGCGGCGATCAGGCCGTTTCGGCCGTCACCGCCTCCTGCATCCGCGCGAGTCCCTTCTCGAAATCCCGGCCGACGAACTTGTCCATCGGGATGAGCTTGCCGATGACGGCCATCAGCCCGGTCTGCCGGCCGGTCATCCGCCAGGTCACTTCGGTGCCGGTCTCGACCGGGTCCAGGATGAAGGTCACCATGTTGGTGGCCTTCATGGGCTTCATGAACTCCAGGCGCACGCCGATCTCGCGCTCGGCGCTGCCGACGATCTCCATGCTGCCCGCACCTGCCTTACGGTTGCCGCTCCAGGCGTAGCGCGCGCCGACGCCGGATTCCGCGCCGGAGTAACTGCGCTGGAGCTGCGGGTCGAGGTCCTCCCACGGCGACCACTCGACCCACTTGTGGAAATCGTTGATCAGCCCGTGCACGCGCGCGGGGTCGGCCGTGATCACGGCCGATCGGACCACCTCGAACTCAGCCATGGGGGTCACACTATGCGACCGACCGCTCGCAGTCGCGGCAAAGAATTCGTGTCGAGCTTCTCGGGTCTGCTCGCCTACGATGACCGCGGGATGTTTCCGGAGCACAGCGGCCCGCACGGCCACAGTCGAGCAGTGACGACGCCCGCAGGCGAATCGGTCGTGGTGGCCTTGCTGGGCGAGGTCGCGCTGCGCCGCGACGGCACGCTGACGCCGCTGCCCGGTGCGCGCTCCCGGCTGCTGCTCACCGCCCTGGCCCTGCGGCCGGGTCGCAGCCGCGGCGCGCAGGCCCTGATCGAGGAGGTCTGGGGCGAGCAGCCGCCGCGCTCGCCGATGAACGCGCTACACACCCAGGTTTCCCGGTTGCGTTCGGCGCTGCCGGAGGGCGCGCTGGAAATCGGCCCTGCGGGCTATCGGTTGACCCTCGGCGCCGATCAGGTCGACTTGTCCTCGGTGGGCGAGCGCGTGGCGCGGGCGCACGGGCTGCGCGCGGCGGGAGACCTTCCGGGGTGCCTGGCGGAAATCACCCGGGCGCGGGGGCTGTGGCGCGGGGATCCCGGTGCGGATCTGCCGCCGGGCGACCTCGCCGACGAGCTTCGCGCAGCGGCCGGGCGGCGTCTGGCCGAACTGGACGAACTCGAACTCGCCGCACGCGAGGACGGCGGCGACGTCGATGGAGCCTTGCGTCTCGCTCGGCTGCGCGCCGCCGCGGAACCGCTGGACGAGCCCGCGCAGCAGACCCTGATGCGCCTGTTGGCGGCGGCGGGGCGGCCCAACGAGGCGGTGGAATCGTTCGCCGCTTTCCGCTCCCGGCTGGCCGAGGAACTCGGCACGGACCCGGGGCCCGCGCTCACCGAGATGCATACGGCGATCCTGCGTGGGGAGCGGATAGGCCGCGTCGCGCTGCCGCGCTCGGGCAGCGCGGCGAGCGAAGACGGCGGTTCCCGAAGCGGGCTCGCGGCCGAGGCGACACCCTCGGCCGCTGACGTACCGACACCGCACCTCGCCGCGATCGGCCTGCGTGCCGCGCCCAACGCACTGCTCGGCCGGGCCGCCGATATCACCGAGCTGATCGAGCTGCTCCGCGATGCCCGGGTGGTGACCGTGCTCGGCCCCGGCGGTGCGGGCAAGACCAGGGTCGCCAACGAGATCGGTTGGCAGGCGGCGGCCACCTGTCCGGTGGCGCTGGTCGAGCTGGCGTCGGTGCGCGCCGAAGGCGACGAAGCCAGGGTCGAGATCGAGGCGGCGATCGCCGCGGTACTCGGGCTCAGCGAGGTCACCTTCGACGCGGCCACGCTGCGTTCCGGGCAGATCGTCGATCTGCGCGGGCGGCTGCACGACGCGGTGTCGGCGCGCTCGATGCTGCTGATCCTGGACAACTGCGAGCATCTGATCGACGCCGTCGCCGTGGTGGTCGCCGATCTGATCGGCGTCGCACCGAGGCTGACCGTGCTCACCACGAGCCGTTCGCCGCTGACCATCACCGCCGAGACGGTCTATCCTTTGCCGCCGCTGACCATCGATCCGGCGGGCTCGCCCGCCACCGAGCTGTTCGCCGCGCGCGCCAGGGCGGTGCGGCCCGGCGTCCGGCTGGATCCGGACGTGGTCGCCCAGTTGTGCCACACCCTCGACGGGCTGCCGCTGGCCATCGAACTGGCGGCGGCCCGCGTGCGCGTGATGAGCGTCGAGGAGATCAACGAGCGGCTGGCCGATCGGTTCGCGCTGCTGCGCCACGGCGATCGCAGTTCGCCCGAACGGCATCGCACGCTGCACGCGGTGATCGACTGGAGCTGGAACCTGCTCGACACCGAACAGCAAGCCACGTTGCGCCGGTTGTGCCGATTTCCCGCGGGTTTCACGCTGTCGGCGGCCGAGGCGGTCGCGGGCGGAGCCGACGTGGTCGATGTCGCCGCGGCCGTCGACGGCCTGGTCAACCAATCGCTGCTCACCGTCCTGGACGACGAAGTGCTCGGCACCCGCTACCGGATGTTGGAGACGGTGCGGGAATACGGTGAAGAGCAGCTGGCCGCCGCGGCGGGAGAGCCGGAATCGGTCGATACCCGGATGATGCGGTGGGCCAAGGACTACGCCGATGACGTGGCGAGCCGGTATATGACCGGCGATCAGTTCCACCTCGCGCTCTCCGTGGCGGCGGAGGTGGACAACTTGCTCGCCGCGCTGCGTTGCGCGATCGAAAGGCGGGATGCCGCGACGGCCTACACGGTGTTCCCGGTCGTCGCCACGCTGTGGATCATCCGGGGATCGCACCTGGAAGTGATCGCCTGGGCTCAGCGGGTCATCGAATTGGAGCCGGCCGACTTCGGGCCGGAAGGTCCGCGTCCGGATCTGGTGCTCGTCACCTACCAGATGACGTTCCTGCATCTCGCTTACACCAACGGCAGCGCCAGGGAGATCGCCGTGCTCCGCAGGCGCGTGCGCCGATTGCTTCATCTTCCCGTCGAACTCACCGAGAACAGCCGATTCATCGCCCGGGTCGTGCTCACCAGGGCCGACGGACGCGGCTTCAGCAGGCTCCTCGCCGAGGCGGCGCGTTCGGCAGATCCGGAGACCAGGGGTTCGGCGCTGTTGTTGCGAGCCAACATCCGGGAGAACCTCGGCGATGTGCGCGGCTCCACCATCGATGCGATCAAGGCGCTGGAGGTGCTCGGGCGCGAGAACGTCTGGAGCGTGGCCATGGTGAGCAGGCACCTCGGACAGGTCTGTGGACAGATCGCCCGCTACGACCAGTCGGTGACCTATTACCGCCGCGCGCTCGAGGTGTTGCAGCGGCTCGGCGCCTACGAGGACACGGTGGAGATCCGCAGCCTGCTGGTGGCTTCACTGGTCGGAATCGGCGAGCTGGAGCAGGCGCGGCGGGAACTCGATCTCGCGTTCGGCACGCCGGACTTGGACAACTCGTCCCTCGGACAGAACCGGCTGCTGTCCACCGTGATGCAGAGCTCGGCGGAGTTGGCGTTCGCGGAAGGTGACACCGCGGGCGGGTTCACTCGCTACGAACGCGCGCTGGAACTGTTCGGCTGGCCGGACAACGCGCTCGGCCCCGGGCCCGGCGCCCTGATGCTGGCCGCGGCGGCGCTCGCCGCGCAGGTGATAAACGGCGCTGCCGACCCGGACGCGACTCTGCACACGCAGCTTGCCGAGACGGCTCTGCCGACCATGACCCAGTACCGCGACCTGCCGCAGATCGGCGGCGTCGCCTGCGCGATCGGCTCGTATCTCATCGCCGTCGACCGCGAGGTCACGGTGGGGCTCGACTTGCTCATCCTGGCCCCGAACGTCGTCTGCCGACAGGACTTTCCCTCGATGCGGTGGCAACGGCACTTGGACGCGGCGACCGCGAAGCTCGGTCCCGGCCCGGTCGCCGAAGCCCGCCGCCGCCTCGGCCACCTGCGCCGGAACAGGTCCGCGGATCGCATCATGGAATTGCTGCAAGGACTGGTCGACGCTCGCTGATCAGTCGACGGCGGTGATCTGGTTTGCGCGAGGAATCGAACCGTCGTGCGCGGCAGCACAGCGAAAGCGGGCCGGGTGACGATGTCACCCGGCCCGCTGTGGTGCGGTGATCGGTCACGCGCGGCGCATGTACGCCTTGACCGTGAGCGGGGCGAAGATCGCGATGACGACCAGCGAGCCGATGAGCGACCAAGCCAGATCGCTGCCGAAGGCGGCGCCGTTCATCAACCCGCGGCACGTGTTCACCATGTAATACACCGGGTTCACGTGATTGAGGCCCTGCATCCAGCCCGGCATCGTGCTCACCAGCGCGAAGGCGCCGGACATGAAGGTCAGCGGGAACATGATCATCATCGAGATGCCCTGCACGCCCGCCGCGCTCTTGCCGGTGACCCCGACCAGCGCCCAGATCCAGCTGATCGCGAACGAGCAGAAGACGATGACCAGACCCGCCGCGACGACCCCGAGCACACCGCCCTCCGGGCGATAACCGATGGCGACGCCGACGACGATGGTGAGCACGGTGGCGAGGGCGTAGCGCACCATATCCGCCAGCAGAGCGCCGGCCAGCGCCGAGACGCGGGCGATCGGGAGGGATTTGAACCGGTCGAAGACGCCCTTGTCCATGTCCTCGCGCAACTGGGTGCCGGTGACGACCGAGGTGAGCACCACGGTCTGCACCAGGATGCCGGGAATCAGGACCGGCAGGTAGTCCTGCACGCTGCCGCCGATGGCGCCGCCGAAGATGTAGGCGAACAGGGCGGTGAACAGGATCGGCTGGATCGTCACGTCGAACAGCTGCTCGGGCTTGTGCTTGATCTTCAGCAGGCCGCGGTAGGCCATGGTGAACGAGTTCGCCGCCGCTTGGACGAGCGGAACGTGGTTGCTCACTTCGGGGATCTTCGTCGGCGCCGTTCGGCGCGTCTCGGTCGCGGTGATGGTGGTCATGGTCGTGTTCCTTCTCTGCGTGCGCGGGATCCGGCGTGGTCACGCAGGCTGCTGCCTGCGGTCCGGACGCTCATGCCGCGCTTTTCGCGGAATCGTCGGTGGTGTCCTCGGCCGGGTGGCCGGTGATGGTGAGGAAGACCTCGTCCAGGCTCGGCTTGGTCACGGTGATCTCATCGATGCCGATCTCCCACTCGCGCAGGCGGATCAGCAGATCGGCGGTGACTCCGGCGTCGGTCAACGGCGCGGTGAGCCGCCCGGCCTCCGGGGTGATCTGCGCTTCGACCCCGAGGAAATCGCCGACGATGCGGCGCGCCTCGTCGAGCTGGCCGCGATCGACCAGCGTCAGATGCAGCGACGAACCGCCGACGGAGGCCTTCAGTTCGTCGGCCGTGCCGTCGGCGATCACCTTGCCGCGGTCGATCACCGCGATGCGGTCGGCCAGTTGGTCGGCCTCGTCCAGGTATTGGGTGGTGAGCAGCACCGTCGCGCCTTCGCGGACGAGGCGGCGGATGGTCTCCCACATCTGGGCGCGGGTGCGCGGGTCGAGCCCGGTGGTCGGTTCGTCGAGGAACAGCAGCGGCGGCGTCGCGATGAGACTGGCCGCCAGGTCGAGGCGGCGTCGCATACCGCCGGAGAAGTGCCGCAGCGGCTTGTTCGCCGCCTCGGTGAGGTCGAATTCCTCCAGCAGCTCGGCCGCCTTGCGCCGGGCGTCGACGCGACTCAGGCCGAGCAGTCGGGAGAAGACGATCAGGTTCTCGGTGGCGCTCAGGTCCTCGTCGACCGAGGCGTACTGTCCCGTGACGCCGATGAGCGAGCGGACGGCCGTCGGCTCGGCGACCACGTCGTGGCCGAAGATGCGTCCGCTGCCGCCGTCCGGTCGCAACAGGGTCGCGAGCATCCGGATGGTCGTGGTCTTGCCTGCGCCGTTCGGTCCGAGCACGCCGTACACCGAGCCCTGCGGCACCGCCAGGCTCACGCCGTCGACGGCCCGCTGTTCCCCGAACACCTTGACCAGGCCGTCCGCCTCGACGGCGAGCGCTGAAGTTGGTGCGAAAGAAGTCATGTGGACAACTGTGGATGCCTCGACTTGCACGGCTCTTGCACGGCGCTGGCTTGGTTTCCGGCGCTACCCTCACGAATGTGAGCACAGCCGGTGATACGACTGCCGTGACGAACCTGATCATGAAGTACGCGGAACTGGTCGACGCCGGGGATTTCGCCGGTGTCGGCGCGCTGTTCGCCGACGGCGTCTTCGTCGGCAGCGGTACGACGATCAGGGGCCGGGAAGGCGTCGAGACGTCACCGTCTTCCAGGCTCTCCCGGACTTTCCCTTACAACCCGTGGCGGCAGGCCGCTACCACGACCGCTTCGAACGCGTCGACGGGCAGTGGCGATTCGTGGAGCGCCGGGTTCATATTCACCTGACGGGCGATCTGAGCCGCCACTTGCGCACCTAGCCATGGACGAGAGAGCTTCGCCGGACGCGTGCGCTGCCCGGCGATCCGCTAGCGGGTCGACTCGGCCAAGAGGTATTCGCGGAGCTTGGCGCGGTCGGGCTTGCCGGGGCCGCGGAGCGGGAATTCGTCGAGGACGGCCAGTTCGCGGGGGGCCGCGATGGAGTCCAGTTCGGCGGAGACGTATTCGCGCAGCTCGGGGAGGCTGGGGGTGGCGCCTGGGGCGGGGATCACCGCGACCGCGACGCGCTGGCCGAGCCGTTCGTCGGGCAAGCCGAGGACGACCACCTCGCTGATGGCCGGGTGGTTGATCAGCACGGCCTCGACCACCTGCGGGATCACCAGCAGGCCGCCGGTCGTGATCGCCTCGTCCAGCCGCCCGGTGATGCTCAAGACGCCGTTGTCGAAGGTGCCCGCGTCCTCGGTGCGGAACCAGCCCGGCTCGGCGAAGGCGGGATGGTCGGGCTGATTGCGGTAGCCGGAGGCGATCATCGCGCCGCCCAGCACCACCCGGCCCTCTTCGATACGGACCTTCGTGCCCTCCAGCGGCACGCCGTCGTACACGCAGCCGCCGCAGGTCTCGCTCATGCCGTAGGTGCGCACCACGGTGATGCCCGCGGCGCGTGCGCGCTCGTAGACCGGCAGCGGAGTGGCCGCGCCGCCCACCAGCACACCGTCGAGCTCGGCCAGCGCGGTGGCGGCGACCGGCGACTCCAACGCTTTGATCAGCTGGGTCGGCACCAGGGCCGTGTAGCGCCGCTCCCCGCGCATACCCGAGATGGCGCCCGCCAAGGCCTCGGGCAGGAATCCGCCGGACACGTCGAGCACGGTGGGTTCGGTCCCCGCCAGGATGCTGCGCAACAGCACCTGGATACCGGCGATGTGATGGGTCGGCAGGGCCAGCAACCAGTTGCCGGGGCCGCCGAGCCGGTCGTGGGTAGCGGTGCCGCTGGCGCGCAGGGCCGACGAGCTGAGCATCGCGCCCTTCGGTATGCCCGTGGTGCCCGAGGTGGTCACCACCAGAGCGATGTCCTCGTCGATCGGCTCGCCCGGCGACAAAGCGTCGCTCAGGCGCCTCGCCTCGCGCCGATCGCTGGTGGGAATGGGGAGCCAGGCGGCCCCGTTACCTTCCAGCGCCTCCCGTAGGTGGGGCATGACGTCGCCGAGACCGGACCCGGTCGGCATCGGCAAGGTACGCAGTTTCTTGGTCATGCCATGCCTCGCCGCTCGCCCGGCTCGGTGGTGCCCAGAGCCGCTGTGCCCATGGCTCGCTCGCTGCACTCCCTCACGGTAGGGATCGTGTCATGCCCGCGCCGCCGCGTGCGGAACGGGTCGGTATGCCGGAGTGGCGCGCCCGTAGCGCGGCCATCCGGTCGGATCGGGGCTCAAGTGGGACAGGCATCGAGACTGCGATTCACTCGTCGGACGGGACACGGACACAGCCGGCCCGGACGTCGGCGGTCGGGTGGCCATCCGAGCGTTATCGTCCTCGCCGGTCGGCGCGTTGGCAACTCGGTGCGGCCCGCCGAACTACCGAATGGAACCGTTGCTACGACGCCTGCCAGCGGGAATCCCGCCGGATCGGATGGGCAGGCGGAACCTCCACCAGAACGATCGGCACACCGTCCGGATCGCGTATCCACATCTCGTGCAGACCCCACGGCTCCTCGACCGGGGCGCGATCGATCGCGATGCCCTTCAGCGCCAGTTCGACGGCGGCGGCGGAGAGGTCGCGCACCTGGAGCCAGATCGCGCCCTCGAACGACGACGATTCTCCGGACCCGCCGTGCGCGGCCACCTCGATCAGCGACTGTCCCGCGAAGAAGACCGTGCCGCCCGGATACTCCCGCGCGATGGCCAGTTCCAGCCCGTCCCGGTAGAACGCGAGCGTGGCCTGGTAGTCGGCGGGCCGCAGGATGATCCGGCTGCTGAGGATGTCCATGTCAGAAGTACCAGGGGTACGGGGTCCAGTCCGGCTTGCGTTTCTGCAGGAACGCGTCGCGGCCCTCGACGGCTTCGTCGGTCATGTAGGCCATCCTGGTCGCCTCGCCCGCGAAAAGTTGCTGGCCCACCAGTCCGTCGTCCAGCAAATTGAACGCGTACTTCAGCATGCGCTGCGCCTGCGGGGACTTGCCGTTGATGTCGGCGGTCCACTCCAGCGCGACGTCCTCCAGCTCCGCGTGGTCGACGACCTTGTTCACCGCGCCCATCTGGTGCATCTCCTCGGCGGTGTAGGGGCGGCCCAGGAAGAAGATCTCGCGGGCGAACTTCTGGCCGACCATCTTGGCCAGGTACGCGCTACCGTAGCCGCCGTCGAAGCTGCCCACGTCGGCGTCGGTCTGCTTGAACCGGGCGTGCTCGCGGCTGGCCAAGGTCAGATCGCAGACCACGTGCAGGCTGTGACCTCCGCCCGCGGCCCAGCCGTTCACCAGCGCGATCACCACCTTCGGCATGAAACGGATCAACCGCTGCACCTCCAGGATGTGCAGGCGGCCCGCGCGGGCCTGGTCGACCGTGTCGGCCGTCTCGCCGCTGGCGTACTGGTATCCGCTGCGACCGCGGATGCGCTGGTCACCCCCGGAGCAGAAGGCCCAACCGCCGTCCTTGGGGCTGGGCCCGTTGCCGGTGAGCAGCACCGCGCCGACGTCCGGAGTCATCCGCGCGTGGTCGAGCGCCCGGTAGAGTTCGTCGACCGTGTGCGGGCGGAACGCGTTGCGCACCTCCGGCCGGTCGAACGCGACACGCACGGTGCCCTGCTCGATGTGCCGGTGATAGGTGATGTCGGTCAGGTTCTCGAATCCCGGAACGGGGCGCCACAGCTTCGGATTGAACGTCACCGGGCAATGCTAGGTCTCGCTTCGCCTGAAAGTCGTGGTCGGGCCCGGGAAGCGTCGACGACCCGGACTTGCGATCCAGCGGCGGCGGAGGCGAGCGGTGCGGTCGTGGCCCCGCGAACCCGGGCATTCGCGCGGGGTTGGCCGGACTTCGATTTGACGGTGTAAAACTACGCGTTACCGTGCAAGTATGAGCGAGCGAGTGAAACCGGTTATAGACCGGAGCGCGGTGGACGGATCCCGGTACGAGAAGCACGGCGGGTTTCCGAAGGTCACACCCGCGAAGGTCGGGCCGAACTTCGGCGGGTTCATCGAAGCCATGCGGACGTTGCAGGATCTCGCGGTGAGCGCGAACGCGCCGGACGATGTCTTCGGGGCCGCGCAGGCCAAAGCCCGCGAGCTGATCGACCTGCTCGAGCCCTACCGCGCCCCCGAGTTGCATGGGCCGGCGGGCCGCGCGGTCGAATTGCCCGGGCGGGGAAGCCTTCTGCTGTTGCCGTGGCGGGTGGTCGAGGCGGGGCCGGACGGCATCGAGATGACGGGTGTGTTCCGCCGCTTCCATCTCGGCGGCAACGGCGCCGCGCACGGCGGTGTGCTGCCGCTGCTGTTCGACGATCTGCTCGGCATGATCGTGCATTACGCCGGACGGCCGATCAGCCGCACCGCGTATCTTCACGTCAACTACCGCAAGATCACTCCGCTCGAGACGGAACTGACGGTTCGCGGACGGGTCGATCGGATCGAAGGGCGAAAAACTTTTATCACCGCCGAATTGCTCGATGAGCAGGGCGATCTCCTCGCGGACTGCGAAGGTCTGATGGTCGAGTTGCTACCGTGGCAGCCGTAGCCGGGTGAATGCTGGCGCGGGCACGTATAGTTGCCCTCGCTCGTTCATCGATACCGATCCGGAGGAACCTGAAAGTGGTTGCAGCACTGTCTGAATCCCTGCTCGACGACGCGAAGCGCCCGGCTTTCCTTGCCGATGCCGTCGAGGTTCTCGACGCCGAGGTGTCGGACAAGGGTGGTGCGTCCGGCCTGGCTGTGAAGGGTGGCTACGCGGCGGTCAAGAAGATCAGCCCGTCCATCGTGCCCGATGCGCTGGAGTCGTTGGCGCCCAAACTGGTCGCGCAGCTGGAGCCGTTCTGGCAGGAGTACACGGCGTCGGGCTCCGGCAAGTTCGCCGATCTGCTCGTCGCCAAGTCCGATGAGGTCGCCGAGGCGTTGCTCGCCGTCACCGACGCCCGGGCCGAGTCCTCCAGCCGCCCTGCCCTGCAGAAGGTCTACTCCTCGATGCGTTCCTCGGCGAAGAAGAACGTCATCGAGGCGCTGCCGCGGGTCGGCGACCTGATCCAGAAGCACGCTGGATGATTTTGTGACTCGCGTCCGAGCGACCGCCGCCGGCGACTTCGTCGCGTACGCGGCGGCACTCGGACGCGAGCCCGGCCGCGAATGGGCCCGTGTGCGACGACACAGTGTGATTGCGAGCCTCCCGGCGCGGACTTCTAGTTGACTGTCTGCCAGTCTGGAGGCGTGAACCCGTCTACAGCACAAGCGCAGGTCGTCGTCGACGAACTCGTGCGCGGGGGCGTGCGGGATGTCGTCCTGTGCCCCGGCTCCCGGAACGCTCCGCTGGCATTCGCCCTGCAAGCCGCCGATTCGGCCGGGCGACTGCGCCTGCACATGCGGATCGACGAGCGAACGGCGGGCTTCCTCGCCGTCGGGCTCGCGATCGCGAGCCGGCTCCCGGTCCCGGTCGTGATGACCTCGGGTACCGCGGTGGCCAATCTCGGGCCTGCCGTGCTGGAGGCGAACTACGCTCGGGTCCCGCTGGTGGTGCTCAGCGCGAACCGGCCATACGAGCTGCTCGGCTCCGGCGCCAACCAGACCGTCGAACAGTTCGGCCTGTTCGGCAGCCAGGTTCGCGCCACCATCTCGCTCGGTCTCGCGGAGGAGGAGCCGGGCGACGCCGAGCATCCGCCCTACGGCCGGCAGAACAGCCAGTGGCGCTCGGCGGTCTGCCGAGTGCTTGCGGCGGCGCGCGGTACCCGCTCCGGCAACGCGGGCCCGGTGCACTTCGATGTCCCGCTGCGCGAGCCCTTGGTCCCCGACTTGAAACCGGGTGAGACGGCTCCGGCGGGCCGCGCGGGGGAGTGCGCCTGGACCGACACCCAATACGCCACCTTGGACGTGCCGCTCGATCTCGACCTCACGCCCGACACGGTCGTGATCTCCGGACACGGCGCAGGCTTGCGGCCGGAGCTGGCGAATCTGCCCACCGTCGCCGAACCCACCGCCCCCATGCACGGTCCCGCGCTGCATCCCCTCGTGCTGCCGCTGTTGCGGCCGACGCAGGCGATCATCACCGGCCGCCCGACCCTGCACCGGCAGGTATCGAAGGTGCTCGCCGACCCGGACGTCCGGGTCTACGCGCTGACCACCGGTCCGCGTTGGCCCGACGTGTCCGGCAACGTGGTCGGCACCGGTACCCGCGCCGTTACTGTCGGCGCACCCAGCGCGCAATGGCTCGAGCACTGCCGCGAACTGAACGCGAAAGCCGACCAAGTGGTGCGTGGCGCACTCGCGCGGCACCCCAAGCCGACGGGGCTGCACGTCGCCGCGGTCGTGATGGACGCGCTGCGCGACGGTGACCAACTCCTGCTCGGCGCCTCGAACCCGGTGCGAGACGCGGCGCTGGTGTCGCATCCGCGTCCGGGGATCAGGGTGCTGTCGAATCGCGGCGTAGCGGGTATCGACGGCACGGTGTCCACCGCGGTCGGCGCCGCTCTGCACCACGACGGGCGCACCATCGCCCTGATCGGTGACCTGACCTTCCTGCACGACGCGTCCGGCCTGCTGATCGGGCCGGGCGAACCGCGGCCCGCCGATCTGACCATCGTCGTCGCCAACGACGACGGCGGCGGCATCTTCGAACTGCTCGAGCAGGGCGACCCGCAATACGCGGGCGTGTTCGAGCGGGTCTTCGGCACCCCGCACGGCATGGATCTCGCCGCTTTGTGCGCCGCCTATCGCATTCCGCACCGGCAGGTCGATCCGCAGCAGCTGGCCGTCGAGCTGACCGGGCACGCCCATGGCATACGGGTGCTCGAGGTGGCCACCGAGCGGTCCAGCCTGCGGGAACTGCACGCGACGGTGCGGGCCAAGATCCAGCCCTGACCGGGTCAGTAGCCGGATTCGTCCTCGGGTTCGTCATCGATCGGGACCGCGATGGACTGTTCGATCACGTCCGCCGGGTTCGCCTCGAAGGTGTCGCGCTCCGGAGTCGCCCGTCCGACGGCTTCGTCCTGCTCGGGCTCGTCGGCGAGCACTGGCTCCTCCGGATACGCCGGAACGGACTGCTCGGCGAGATCGGCCTCCGGGATCGCGTCGGCAAGGGGATCTGACATCGTGCGCTCCTCTCCGCGTAGGCCTCTCCATCGGCATACCCGTCGTGGCACGCCGCAATCGAGGCGGACGATCAACTCGGACTGCATCGAGGATGCCCGCGGTCCGGGCGTACGGCAAGCATCCGGCGCTCAGTGTTGTCGCGCTTCGCCCACCCGCGCCGCCGTCGCGTCCGCGGGGTGTTCGACCAGCGCGAGCATGCGCCCGGCCATGAACCGCGCGGTCCGCACGGCCGTCCCCGATCGCGTCACTTCGCTGACTTCGACCACGCCTCGCGCGATCCTCACCTCGACCCGCCTACCAGCTCGGGTAGCCGCGATCTCGTAACTGCGGGACCCGTCGCCGACGTCGACGACGATCTCCACCCGATCACCCTTCATCTTTCAATTATCCGCTTTTCCAGGGCTTTTCGCCGCTACGGGTTGATTGCGGAACGACTCGCCGCTCAATTTCGGCGTCTCGCTCCGTCTCTATTTCCGGAGACGTCCCACACCTGAGGAGGCCCGATGAATCCCGAGTTCGAGTTCGAGCCCGCGGCCGCCACTCTGGCGACCGTCGTCGGCGGCATCGCCGACGACCAGCTCACGGCGCCGACACCGTGCGCCGACACCACGGTCCGCGATCTGCTCGCCCACGTAGTCGATCTGACCGAGGCATTCCGTCAGTCGGCGACCAAGGAGGCCGTCGGCGGATCCGTCGCGCCCGGCGCCCCTGCCGAGCGCGCCTTGGCGGAGGACTGGCGCGAGCGCATTCCGGCTCAGCTCGATGCCTTGGTGGCGGCGTGGCGGGAGCCGGCGGCCTGGGACGGCAACACGGAGGCGGGCGGGGTGAACGAGCCCGCCCCGGTGATGGCCAGGATCGCGCTGGACGAGGTCGTCGTGCACGGCTGGGATCTCGCGAAGGCCACCGGTCAGCCGTTTTCGTGTACCGCCGAAGATCTGGCGACCTTGCTGGACATGCTGCGCGGCACACCCGCCGAAGGGGTGCCGGGTCTGTTCGGGCCGGTGGTGCCGGTCGCGCCCGATGCCACCGCCTTGGAGCGAGTCCTCGCTTTCACCGGTCGCCGCGCCGACTGGACCGCGGGTGACCGGGGAGCGGTGCTCGGCTAGTCGGCGGCGGACACGAACGTGCCCGCCCGTACGGCATCGACGGCGGCGCGGGCGGCTCGGTCCGCCACGATGTCATCGATCGGATCGCCGCTGGCGAGCAGCCGGTAGTACAGCGGTGCCGACACCGCGGACAGCACCGCGCGTGCGTCGGTGCGCTCGGGCGCTTCGCCGCGCGCGATGGCGGCCGCCACGCAGACCGACCATTCGGTGAGACGCACGTCGTAGAAGCGGCGCAGGGCGGCTGCGGTGGACTCGTCGCAGGTGGCGGCCGCGATCACGGCGCGGAAGAGCCTGCCTTGGCGAGGATCGGACAGGGTTTTCGCGACCAGGCGGGCATTGGCGGTGAGGTCGCCGAGGAGCGAGCCGGTGTCGGCGTGCGGCAGCGACTGCTCGGCCATGTCGACCAACAGGTCCGCGATCAGGCCGGTGGGTGTGCGCCAGCGGCGGTAGACGGTGGTCTTGCCGACTTCGGCGCGTGTGGCGACTTCGGCGAGGTCCAAGTTGGCGAAGCCGCGTTCGGTCAGCAGGTCGCCCGCGGCTCGCAGTACGGCCGCGCGGACCCGGGCGGTCCGTCCGCCGGGCCGGACGGAGCCGGGGGTCGCGTCATCCATGACCGTAACGGTACTCCAGTTTCATTTACGCGCGAAGGGGTGTACCGTCCGAAGCGTTAATGGAACTACAGACCCTTTAGGAGGGTGGTCCAGTGAACGTTCGGACGGTTGAGACGCAAATGGAGTACCGGCGGCTCGGCGCGTCGGGTCTGCACGTCCCGGCATTGAGCTTCGGCGCGGGCACCTTCGGCGGTCGCGGCGAGCTGTTCGGAGCATGGGGCGATACCGATGCCCAACAGGCGCGACGGCTGGTCGACATCAGTTTGGACGCAGGCGTGACCATGTTCGACACCGCCGATGTCTATTCCGACGGTGCCTCCGAAGAAGTGCTCGGCGCCGCCGTGAAGGGCAGACGCGATCGGGTGCTGCTGTCCACCAAGGCGACGCTGCCGACCGGACCGGGTCCGCGGGACGCCGGTTCCGGCCGGGCCAGGTTGATCGGTGCGGTGGAGGGATCGCTGCGCAGGCTGGGCACCGACTACATCGATCTGTTCCAGCTGCACGCCTTCGACGCGGGCACGCCGGTCGAGGAAGTCGTCGCCGCGCTGGACGATCTGGTGCGCGCGGGCAAGATCCGCTATGTCGGCGCGTCCAACTTCGCGGGGTGGCAGTTGATGAAATCCCTTGCCGCGGCGGATCGCAACGGGCTGACCAGGTACGTCGCGCACCAGGTCTACTACTCGCTGGTCGGGCGGGACTACGAATGGGAGCTCATGCCGCTCGGCCGCGACCAGGGCGTAGGCGCGGTGGTCTGGAGTCCGCTCGGCTGGGGCAGGCTCACCGGCAAGATCCGCCGCGGACAACCGCTTCCGGAAGGTAGCCGCCTGCACCGGACCGCCGAGGCAGGCCCTCCGGTGGACGACGCGAAGCTCTACGACGTGGTCGACGTCCTCGACGAGCTGGCCGTCGAAACCGGCAAGACGGTCCCGCAGATCGCGCTCAATTGGCTGCTGCGCCGCCCCACCGTCGCGACGGTCATCGTCGGCGCCCGCAACGAGGAGCAACTGCGCCAGAACCTCGGCGCGATCGGCTGGGAACTCGACGCCGACCAGATCGCCCGCCTGGACAAAGCCAGCGCCACCACCCCGCCCTACCCCTACTACCCGTACTACCGCCTCCCGGACTTCACCCGGCTCAACCCGCCCGCGGTGTGAGCAAGTATTCGACGGCGGGCGGTCAGCCCCCTCTGATCGGCGTCGCGGTGAAGCCGAACTTGCCGATCGTGATCACGGCCGGACCGTCGATACGGTCCAGGTCGTATATCGCCTCGCCGAGGTGGGTGGACATCAGGACCATCCACCAGTCCCACGAAGTTGTGGCGCTGCCTCGTGAACCGTCCTGCGCGATACGCCGGTAGTACGCGAGCAGCGTGCCGGGCGAGAACCGCATGGCGATCGGCGGAGTCAGCGCCGCCTCGTCGCGTTCGACAATGTGTGGGACGCCATGCAATACCTGGATTTTCAAGCCTTCCCACGTCCCGGCTCGAACGATGGAGTCCGTCAGTTCGTCGTGTGTCGGATCTTCCATGGCAGCCTCGTCCCCCGGCGGTCGGTGACGGTCGCTTCGAACCCGTCGTGTTTCTTGACGGAGCGGAGTGCGACCGCGTTCCATGGTGTGATGCCGATCACTGAATCGGGCGCTGTGGGCCCGGCGATACGGTCGGTCAGTACACGTCGCGGACGTAGCGCTTCTCGGCGATGAGTTGCTTCTTGAAGGCCAGTGCGCCGTCCTCGTCGAGTTTGCCGTGGATGCGGGCGATTCGCAGGAGCGCGTCGTCGACGTCCTTGGCCATGCGGCTGGCGTCGCCGCAGACGTAGAAGTGGGCGCCGTCGCGCAGCCAGGACCACAGCTCGGCGCCGTGCTCGATCATGCGGTGCTGCACGTAGATCCGTTCGCGCTGGTCTCGGGAGAAGGCCAGGTCGAGCCGGGTCAGGAAGCCGGAACGGAACATGTCCTCCAGCTCGGTGCGGTAGTAGAAATTGTGCGCCGCGTGCTGATCGCCGAAGAACAGCCAGTTGCGTCCGGTGCAGCCGAGGGCCCTGCGCTCCTGAAGAAATCCGCGGAAGGGGGCGATGCCGGTGCCGGGGCCCACCATGATCATCGGCGCGGTCGGGTCGGCCGGAGGACGGAAATGCGGTGCGCGCTGCAGGAAGATCGGCACCGCCGTGTCGGTGAGGTCGGCGCGATCGGCGAGGAAGGTCGAGCAAACGCCGCCGCGCCGCGCCGCCGAGCCGGTGGCCGCCGGGTCGCCGTAGCGCACGATGCCGACGGTCAGCTCCACTTCATCCGGGCTGACCCGCGGACTCGACGAGATCGAATACTGGCGCGGCTGCAGTTTTTTCAGGGTGCCGAGCCACTCCACCAGATCGGCCCGCACAGGGAAATCGCGCAGCACGTCGACGGCCTGCCGATCCCACAGGTAGTTCGCCAGCTCGTTGCGATTGTCTCGGCGTAGCAGTTTGGCGAGTTTGCCGCTGGCGTTGCGCTCGGCGAGGAAGCCGAGCAGATCCTGACCGACCTTGGTGATGTCGAAGTGCGTGCGCAGCGCATCGGCCAGGGGAACTTCGCGCTCGTCGACTTCCACGACGCGGCGACCGTCCAGCCCGGTGGCGGATAGCCATTCGCTGACCAGAGCGGTGCTGTTCACCGGCCAGACGCCCAGCGAATCGCCCACTTCGTACGCGGCGTCCAAGCCGCGCAGATCGAACGCGAAGCGGCGCACCTCCTTCGGTGATCCCGCGGCGGAGAGCAACTCGTTGCGCACCAGTGCGGCACGCAGCGGCGCGGCCCGGGTGAACGGTGCGGTGCGGGTGCGACCGAGTGCCGGGGCCATGCTCGGCGACTCCACCGTGGCCACCCCGCCGCCACGGGGCGTGGGTCGGCTCGGCGCGGCCGCACCGGTCACCGGCGAATCGGCGGGGTCCTCGGCCGGGCCGTCGCCCAAGGCGGCGAGCACGTCATCGAGCCAGCGCTGTGCCGCGTCTTGGTAGTCGGGTTCACTGTCGACGCGCGGGAGCAATCGGGTCGCGCCCAGTTCGGCGAATTTCTGGTCGAGTTTGCGACCGTAACCGCAGAAGTCGTCATAGGAGGAGTCGCCGAGCGCGAACACGGCGTAACGCACACCGGTCAGCCGCACGACGCTGTCGGCCAGCCGATCCCAGAAATCGGCTCCGTTGTCCGGCGGCCCTCCGTCGCCGAACGTGCTGCTGACCACCAGCACGTCGCCCTGGAGTGCACCCGGATCGCAGGAGTCCAGGTCCGATAGGCGCGGTGTGAATTCGTGCTCGGCGAGATGTGCCGCGACGGCGGCGGCGAACTCTTCGGCGTTGCCGGTCTGCGAGGCCCACAGCACGGTGACCGTGCGGGCGGCGGCGCCCGTGTCCGTCGTGGGCGCCGCACTACGTGAATACATCCCGGCCAGCAGCCCGTCGACCCACAGCCTGGTGTGCGCGGACATCGGCGCCGTCTCCGGAAGCACCGGCTGACCGGTCACCGGAAGCGCTTGCAGCGCCGCCAGATAGCCGCTGAGGTAGATCCGCTCGGTCTCGCTGAGCGTGGGGGCGGTGCCGCTGTCGAGGCCGAGCACGGCGGCCAGCGGGTGCGCCGCCTGAGCCGCGGGCAGCGCGGCGGGAGCCTGCGGCCGCGGCACGGAAGCCACCCGGCGTAGCGCCACCGCGCAGGCCTTGAACTCCGGTTGCAGCGAGGCCGGATCGACCGCGTCGTTGGTGACCGCGTTGATGGTCAGGTATTCGCCTTGCTCGTCGTTCCAGTGGAACGGCACGAAGCAGTCGCCCTGCCGCACCCGGTCGCTGACCTGCACCGGCAGCACCGCACGGCCACGGCGGGAGGCGATCTCGAGCTGGTCGCCCGTGCGCAGACCGAGCCGCTCGGCGTCGGCCGGATGCACCTCGACGAACGGCGTGCCGTTCAGCTTGGTCAGTTTGTCGATCTTGCCGGTCTTGGTCATCGTGTGCCACTGATGTTGCAGGCGACCGGTGTTCAGCAGGAACGGGTAGTCGTCGTCGGGCATCTCCTCCGGCAGCAGGTGTGGCCGGGGCCAGAACACCGCGCGGCGGCTCGGCGTGGCGAAGGCCAGCCGGGGCCGATGGCCGTTCTCGTCGATGAACAGCGTCTGGCTGACGCCGTCGTTGACGTAACGGATCGGGTTGCGCCTGCGGTCCGGCTCCGGGCACGGCCACTGCATCGGCCCTTCGCGCAGCGCCGCATAGGTCACGCCGCGCAGGTCGTAGCCGGTGGCGGGATTCGCGAACCGCTTGATCTCGTCGAACACCTCGGCGCTGGAGGCGAAGTCGAAGCCGGGGAATCCCATGGCGGTGGCGACGTCGGCGATGATCCGCCAGTCCGGCCGCGCGTCGCCGATGGGCGGGACCGACTGCTGCAGCAGGGTGAGATTGCGTTCGGAATTCACCATCACCGCGTCGGCTTCCGCCCACAGCGTGGCGGGGAGCAGCAGGTCGGCGTAGGCGTTGGTCGCGGTCTCGGTGTAGGCGTCCTGGGCGATCACCAGTTCGGCCGCCTCCAACCCCGCGATCACGGTCTTCCGGTTCGACACCGTGGCGACGGGGTTGGTGCAGATGATCCAGGCCGCTTTGATCGTTCCTTCGGCCAGTTCACGGAACATCTCCACCGTGCCGGGCCCGGCTTCGGTGCGCAGGGTGCCGGGCGCCAGTTCCCACGCGGTCTCCACGAACGTGCGGTCCTCGGCGGAGAGCAGGCTGCGCTGGCCGGGCAGGCCGGGGCCCATGTACCCCATCTCGCGCCCGCCCATCGCGTTCGGCTGCCCGGTGAGCGAGAACGGCCCGCTGCCGGGACGGCAGATCGCGCCGGTGGCCAGGTGCAGGTTGCACAGCGCGTTGGTGTTCCAGGTGCCGTGTGTGGACTGGTTGAGTCCCATCGTCCACAGCGACATCCACTCGCCCGCCGCGCCGATCCATTCGGCCGCGGTCCGGATGTCGGCCTCGGCCAGTCCGGTGATCTCCGCCACGCGCTCCGGCGGATAGTCGGCCAGGAACTCCGGCATCGCGTCCCAGCCCTCGGTGTGCTCGGCGATGAACTCCGCGTCGATGTGGCCGCCTGCGACCAGCAGGTGCAGCAACCCGTTGAGCAGCGCGAGATCCGTGCCGGGCGCGATCTGCAGGAACAGGTCGGCGCGCGCGGCGGTCTCGGTGCGGCGCGGGTCGACCACGATGAGCTTCGCGCCCGTCTTCAGGCGATCGGCCATCCGCAGAAAAAGGATGGGGTGGCAGTCGGCCATGTTCGCGCCGATGACGAAGAACAGGTCCGCGTGCTCGAAGTCGTCGTAGGAGCCGGGCGGCCCGTCCGCGCCGAGCGACTGCTTGTACCCGGTGCCCGCGCTGGCCATGCACAGCCGCGAGTTCGCCTCGATGTGCACCGTGCGCAGATAACCCTTGGCGAGTTTGGTCGCGAGGTACTGCGCCTCCAGCGACATCTGCCCGGAGACATACAGCGCGATCGCGTCCGGACCGTGTTCGTCGAGAATCGCGCGCAACCGAGTGGCCGCCTCGTGGACGGCCTCGTCGACGGGGAACGGCACCGGAACCTGGCCGCGCTCGAAGCGCCGGTAGGCGGTCTCCATCCGTCCGGGAGTGCGCATCAACTCCGCGTGGGTCGCCCCTTTGGTGCACAGCCTGCCGGCGTTCGCCGGATGCAGTTTGTCACCGCTGACCTTGGCGATCACCGGCTTGCCCGCGCCGTCGGCGGCGGTCGACACCGTTATCCCGCAGCCGACGCCGCAGTACGAGCACGCCGTTCGGGCGGTGCCGTCGCCGCGGCCGGTCACTGGATCGGTCATGTCTCCGATCATGCGGACCGCCGATTGCGCCGGATTTACCTCGCGTTATCGCCAGGTGACATTCCTCCTCACCGCTCCCGGATCGATCGGTGAGGTGTGATCCAGATCTCCGGCTCAGTCCAGCTTGTAGGCGCGGTGCAGGGCAACCACGCCCCCGGTGAGGTTGCGCCACTTCACCGACGACCACCCGTTCGCCGCGATCCGCATCGCCAGCCTGCGCTGATTGGGCCACTCCGTGATCGATTCGGCCAGGTAGACGTAGGCTTCGGGATTACTGCTGACCACGCGCGCCACCTTGGGCAGCGCTTTCATCAGGTACTCCAGGTACACCGTGCGGAACACCGGCAGCACCGGCGCGGAGAACTCGCACACCACCAGCCTGCCGCCGGGCTTGGTGACCCGCAGCATCTCGCGCAGGGCGAGGTCGGTGTCGGCCACGTTGCGCAGCCCGAAGGAGATGGTCACCGCGTCGAAGGAGTCGTCGGCGAACGGCAGCGCCATCGCGTCGGCCGCCACCATCGGCACGTCGCGGAACCGGCCCGCGCTGAGCATGCCCTTGGAGAAGTCGGCTGCGAGGCACCACGCGCCGGATTTCTGCAATTCCAGGGTGGATACACCGGTGCCCGCCGCGAGGTCGAGCAGCCGCTCGCCCGGCCGTGCCGCCAGCGCCTTGCGGGTCGCCCAGCGCCAATAGCGATCCTGTCCGGCGGAGATCACCGTGTTGGTCAGGTCGTAGCGCCGGGCGACGCCATCGAACATCGCCGCGACTTCGCGCGGCTGCTTGTCCAACGAGGCCCGGTTCGATTGCGTTTTCGGCACGGGAAGACCCTAACTCGCGGTCTGTTACGAACCGAGCGCGGCGCGTGGATACCTCCGTCACGCTTCGGCCGGGTTCATGCCGTATGCGGCAACCGAATCCGCGCGCCGGTCACTTCCGTGTAGTGGCCCATCAACTCGGTGCAGATGGCGGGCCAAGTCCGCGACAGCACCGACTTCCGCGCCGCCCCGGCGAACCGGGTCCGCAGCTCCGGATCGTGCAGCGCCCCGACAGCGCTGGGCAGCAACTCGCCGAACCGGTCCACCGGAAGCAGATAGCCGTTGCGGCAGTGGGCGATCAGGTCGCGGGGACCGCCCGCGTCGGGACCGATCACCGGGACACCGGAGGCCAGCGCCTCCTGCACGCCCTGGCAGAACGTCTCGTGTTCGCCCGCGTGCACCATGACGTCCAGACTGGCGTACGCCCGCGCCAGCTCGCCGCCGCCGAGTTCGCCGGTGAACACCGCGGTCGGCATCAGCCGGGCCAGCCGCTGACGCTCCGGCCCGTCGCCGACGATCACCAGCTGGATGTCCGGGTCGGCGGCCAGCACCGCGAGCCGCTCGACGTGCTTCTCCGGCGCGAGTCGCCCCACGAAGCCCACCAGCAGGCGGTCCCGGCCCGCGAGCCAGGCGTCCCGTAGTTCGGCGGAGCGGGCGCTCGGCGTGAACCGCGCGATGTCGACGCCGCGCCCCCACCGGTGCACGCGCGGGATGCCGTGCCTGGCCAGGTCCTCGGCGGCGGCCCGGGACGGGGCGAGCGTGCGGGTGGCGCCCTCGTGGATGCGCCGGGTCCAGCCCCAGGCGGCACGGCTCGCCAGCCCGAGCCCGTAACTCTTGGCGAAGCCGGCCACGTCGGTCTGATACACCGCGACAGTGGGCAGATCCAGCCGCAATGCCGCGCCGAGGCCGCCGGCGCCGAGCAGGAACGGAGAGGCCAGGTGAACCACCTCGGCGTCGAAGTCCTCGATGGCCGAGACGATGCCCGGCTGGGGCAGCCCGACCGGCAGCGAACTGACCTTCGGGACCATGACCGCGGGTACCCGGTGGACCGGGAAACGCTCGTAGTGGCGCGGTGCGGCGGGCTGTCCGCGGGGGGTGTCCGGCGCGATGATCAGCGCTTCGTGCCCGTTCCGGTCCAGGTGGTCGAGCACCCGCAGCACCGAGTTGACGACACCGTTCATGTTCGGCAGGAACGACTCCGCGACGATCGCTACACGCACGCTCCCAGCGTGACCGCTACACCGCGCCACGCCGCCACGCCGAAGTGAAGCGCACGGAAAGATCCGGCGAACTATCGGAACCCCGACCGCTTTCCCGGTGACGCGGATCTCAGGCCTGCGGGGCGGGCCTGACCACCGGCGCGGGACCGCGCCTACCCGCGCGGAAAAGCAACCACAGCGCGGGCAGCGCGAGCAGCCACACCACGACGATCACCGACAACGCGGGCGGAACGGCGACGCGCACGTCACGGCCCTCCACCCGCACCAGGTCCGGGTCGCTGCGGCGGTACTCCACACGAATCCGCTCGCCCGCGGTCAAGTTGGTCGGATAGAGCACGCCGACCTTCGGATTGTGTGTCTCGCCGTCCGGTGTGACGTACATGACCGCCGAGCGCAGCCGTCCCGCCGAGAGCACCTCGGCCGTGGTGCTGCCCTTGTCCGAGCTGATCAGATAATCGTTGCGCCACGCGGCCAGCACCAGCAGCCCGACGAGCACGCTCACCGCCGTCGCGGCGATCAACACGCCGATCCTGGCCCGTCGCAGGCGGATCGGCCGCCTGGTGAACTGGCTGGTTTCCGACACCGCCACAGGCTACCGATCGGCTCGGCTACGGTGGCGGCCATGTCCCGAAAATTCAGCTTCACCGTGCCGTACACAGTCCCGGTCGAAGATCTCCACCGGGCACTCATCACCGACGACGTCTGGCGGTCCCGCTTCGCCGAGGCGGAGACGGCGACAGTCGACCTGTCGCATCCCGACGGCGCGGGCACCATTCGCATCCATATGACCGAGAAGGCTCCCGAGGACAAGGTGCCAGCGCTGGTCCGCAAGGTGCTCAGGAGCGAACTCACCTTCTCCCGCACCGACAACTGGCAGCCGCTGGTCGGCGAGGTCGCCAAAGGCACCTTCGAGGTCTCCACCGGCGGCATCAACACCGCGATGTCGGGGTCCTACGAGATCCGTTCCACCGCGGAAGGTTCCGAGATCGAGGTCGTCGGCACCGTGCGGGTGAAGGTTCTCGTGGTCGGCGGCGCGATCGAGCCACTCGCCGAGCAGTTGCTCCACCGAGTGCTGAAGGGCGAGCGCAAAAGCATCGAGGACTGGCTGTCCGCCGAGTCGACCGCGTGAGCGCCCGCGTTGCCCCAGCGCGCCGGGGCAACGCCGTCGCGGCCTAGGCGAAGTCCTGCGGCGAGAACTCCTTCGGCTCCACCAGGACCAGCCAGTTTCCCGAATTGTCCCGGATGATCGCCTCGGTCCCGTAGGGCCGTTCGGCGGGCGGCTGCACGAACTCCACCCCTTTGGCGGTGAGTTCCTCGAAGGTCTTCTGGCAGTTCTCGGTCCGCAGGCCGAGCGAGCCGTGCGTGCCGTTGGCCAGCGCCCGCCGGACGGCGTCGGCGTAGTTCTCGTCCAGCGGCGGGCCGGGAAGCATCAGCGTGATCTCCAGCTCGGGGTGCGCGGGATGCGCGACGGTGACCCAGCGGAAACCGTTGTCGCCCATCGTGACATCGCTGGTCTCGACGAAGCCGAGCTTGTCGACGTACCACTCTTTCGCGGCGGTTTGGTCCGTCACGTACACCGTCACCAGGGAAACGTTCGTAATCGTCGTCATGCGGTCCACGCTATGGCGGGCGCGGGGCCACCGGCTTCTCCGAAATTGCGCCGTTCGGTCAGCATGGCGGCTCGCGGTCGGAGAGCCCGTGCATGAAAACGAAACAGCCGGGGATACGCGGAGCGCCGTCGGCGAACTTCGCCTGGTATTCCGACGGCGTGACCCCGACCAACTGCCGGAACTTGCTGCTGAACGAGCCGAGGCTGCTGTAGCCGACCAGCATGCACACCTCGGTGACCGTCAGATTGGTCGAGCGCAGCAGGTCCTGGGCGCGTTCGATGCGCCGCTCGGCCAGGTACACGGCGGGGGTGCGGCCGTAGACCGCGGCGAACGCGCGCAGGAAGTGGTATTTCGACACCCCGGCGGCCGCCGCCAGTTCCTCCAGATGCAGCGGGTCGGCGTAATGGCGGTCCGCGAGGTCCCTGGCCCGGCGCAGATGCGGGAGCAGATACAGCGCGGGCAAGCCGCGCGCTCGTTGTCCGCCCATCGCGCCGCCCTCGTCCCTAAGCGAACGGCGGACGCTCGTCGAAGCGCAGCGATGCCCGGCCCGCCATCCGCCACGCCCGCGCGGTCAGGTCGACGTCCTCGTCGGTCACCAGATTGCCCATCACCCGGACCGCGGTGCGCTGCAAGTACTTCGACCGCATCACCGGAGGACCACCCAGCGGCACCATGCGCGGGTGCGTGGCCAGGCCCGCGATCCGACGGGCGACCGAGAACGTGCGTCCGTAGCGGGCGCGCAGGGTCTGCGGCCAGATCGCGGTGAAGTCGGGCTCGTCCAGCAGGCCGGCCAGCATGTGGCCGCCCTCCAAGCCGTAATCGATGCCTTCGCCGTTCAGCGGGTTCACACACCCCGCCGCGTCGCCGATCAGCACCCAGTTGCGCCCCGCGACGTTCGAGACCGCCCCGCCCATCGGCAGCAGGGCCGAGGCGACCGCGCGCAGCGAGCCCTCGAATTGCCATTCCTCGGTGCGCAGCGCGGTGTAGTGCGCCAAGAGCGGCTTCAACGCGATGTGCGAGGGGCGACGTTCCGTGGCCAGCGACCCCACACCGATGTTCACCTCGCCATTGCCGAGCGGGAACACCCAGCCGTAGCCGGGAACCAGTTCGCCGGAGGCGTCGCGCAACTCCAGATGCGAGGTGATCCACTGGTCGTCGCTGCGGCCGGACTTGATGTAGGCCCGCGCGGCGGTGCCGTAGGCGTACTGCCGATGCCAGACGCGGCCGAGCAGCCGCCCGATCGGCGAACGCACCCCGTCGGCGACCACCAGCGTCCGGCAGGCGATGGTGCGCGTGCCGCCCGCCGTACGCACCGTCACACCCGTGACCCGGTCACCCTCCCGGGTGACATCCATTACCTTCGTCCCGTCCACCATGCGCGCGCCCGACTTCACCGCCGTCTCGCGCAACTTGTCGTCGAGTTCGGTTCGGGGAACCGCGCTTCCGTACGTGGGGAAGGAACCGCCCGGCCAGTTCAGCAGCGCTTCGCGGCCGAAGCCGGTCATCCGGAGGCCGTGGTTGACGACGTGCGCGCGCACCCACTCGCCGAGCCCCAGCTGCTCCAATTCGGCGGTCGCACGCGGGGTGAGCCCGTCACCGCAGGTCTTGTCCCTGGGAAAAACGGCGGAATCGACGAGCACTACGTCGCGTCCGGCCCGCGCCGCCCAGGCCGCCGACGCCGATCCGGCCGGGCCCGCGCCGACGACCAGCACCTCGGCCCGGCTGGGCAACGCGTCCTCGTCGGGCGCGGGACTCGCTTCCGGTGAACCCATGCGGTCCATACTCGCAGGGCCGTCTCGCCGATGTCGACGGCGGTCGCGCTCGCGTCGTGGACGGTCACCATCGAGGCGGTGCGGCAGTGGACGATCCGCCACAGAGTGACGGTGTTCATGGGCCATCCGGCGGGGACACGCTAGGTTCTCTACCGTGGGGTCGGACGCATCGCTGGGAGAAGGAATGAGCACATCGGCCATGAGCGAGCGCAGCGAGCGAATCATGGACACGGCGCACGGCGGGCACAGCGAAGCCGGGAGCGACGCGGGCACGGTCGTGGCCGGGGTCGATCTCGGTGACGTCGGGCTGGCCGACACCGTGCGCAACGGCTTGGCGGACGTGGAGAGACTCCTCGTCGACGAGCTGTCCGACGGCGCGGAATTCCTCCAGGAGGCGGCGCTGCACCTGGCCAAGGCCGGCGGCAAGCGATTCCGTCCGCTCTTCACCATCCTCACCGGACAGCTCGGCCCGCGCCCCGCCGATCCCGCTCTGGTCACCGCGGGCACCGTCGTCGAACTCGTGCACCTGGCGACGCTGTACCACGACGACGTGATGGACGAGGCCCCGATGCGCCGCGGCGCGCCGAGCGTCAACTCGCGGTGGGGGAACAACATCGCGATCCTCGCGGGCGACTACTTGTTCGCGCACGCGTCCCGGCTCACCTCCACCCTCGGTCCCGACGCGGTGCGCATCATCGCCGAGACCTTCGCCGAACTCGTCACCGGTCAGATGCGCGAGACCATGGGCGCCCGCGAATCCCAGGACCCCGTCGAGCACTATCTGCGCGTGGTGTGGGAGAAGACCGGTTCGCTCATCGCCGCCGCAGGCCGCTTCGGCGGCACCTTCTCGGGTGCGGATGCCGAGCACGTCGAGCGACTGGCCCGCCTCGGCGACGCGGTCGGCACCGCCTTCCAGATCTCCGACGACATCATCGACATCTCCTCCGCCTCCGAGCAGTCCGGCAAGACCCCTGGCACCGACCTGCGTGAAGGTGTGCACACGCTGCCGGTGCTGTACGCGCTGCGCGAGGAGGGCGTCGACGGCGACCGGCTGCGCAAGCTGCTCGCGCGTCCGCTGGAGACCGACGACGAGGTGAAAGAGGCGCTCGACCTGCTCGCCGACTCCCGCGGCATGGCGCTGGCCAAGGAGAAGCTCCAGGGCTACGCCGACCTCGCCTACGCCGAGCTGTCCGCCCTGCCCGGCGGCCCCGCGAACGACGCGCTCGAGCGGCTGGTCCGCTACACCATCGAACGCGTGGGTTGAGTGGTCCGCCGCTCATGAGCCGGGGCGCATGTCGGCGAGGATTGATTTCCGCCGGCTGATTTCGGCTGGGCGCGGATTCATCGGAACTTTGCCTGGAGCTTCTATCGTTTATCTGCTGTAAGGCGACTCGGTGAACGGGGGAGCGGCAAGGGAGACGTATGCACGGGCACGGGTTTGCGAACGGGCTGAAGACCTTCGGGCTGATGGTGGGCCTGTCGGCCCTGATCGTGTTCATCGGCGCGCTGTTCCGCAACCCGACGATCCTCGTCGTCGCGATCCTGCTCGCGGTGGGCATGAACGCCTACGCGTACTTCAACAGCGACAAGATCGCGTTGCGGGCCATGCACGCGCAGCCGGTCAGCGAGCTGGAGGCGCCGGTCATGTACCGGATCGTGCGCGAACTGGCCACCATCGCGCGCCAGCCGATGCCGCGGCTGTACATCAGCCCCACGAACGCGCCCAACGCCTTCGCCACCGGACGCAATCCGCGCCATGCCGCGGTGTGCTGCACCAGCGGCATCCTGCAACTTCTCGACGAGCGGGAATTGCGGGCCGTGCTCGGCCACGAACTGTCGCACGTCTACAACCGCGACATCCTCATCTCCTCGATCGCGGGTGCGCTCGCCGCCGTCATCTCCGGCCTGGCCAACCTGGCCGTCTACGCGTCCATGTTCGGCGGCAACCGCAACGGCGAGGGGCCGAACGTGCTGGCCGTGCTGCTGGTGTCGTTGCTCGGCCCGATCGCGGCTACGCTGATCAAGCTGGCCGTCTCCCGCTCGCGCGAATTCCAGGCCGACCAATCCGGCGCCGAACTGACCGGCGACCCGCTGGCCCTCGCCTCCGCACTGCGGAAGATCGAACGCGGCGTCCACACCGCCCCACTACCGCCCGAACCGAGGCTGGCGTCGCAGTCGCATCTGATGATCGCCAACCCGTTCCGTCCGGGTGAGCGGGTCGCCCGCTGGTTCACCACGCACCCGCCGATGAACGAGCGCATCGCCCGGCTGGAGGAGATGGCGGGCGGTCCCCGCCGGTACTGAGCCCGGCGGCCTCAGTCGTCCGAGGCCAGTTGGTCTTCGTAAGCGCGGAACGTATCGACGAACAACTTCCGCTGGTCCGCCGTGAGCGGCTCGAGCACCGTACGCCAGGCGCGAGCGCTGCGTCCCAGCCATTTGTGCACGGATCGCTCGTGCGCCGATGCGATGGCGACGATGGTGCGTCTGCGGTCGTCCGGGTCGGTGCCGCGTTCGAGCACACCCTGCTTGCTGAGTTCGCCGACCATGAGACTCACCGTCGTCGGCGCCACCTCCAGCCGGGCGGCCAGATCCGTCACCGTGGTCGGGCCGTCGAACACCAGGTTGGCCAGCAACGACAGGTGCCGCGGCGCCAGCGAGAAGGATTCCAGCTCCGGGGGAACGCCCAACTTCTTGGCCCGTCCGACCACGCGCGGCATGAGCAGCAACAACGTGCGGATGCCCTCGTCCACGCCGAGTCCGGCCCGCTCCTCGGTCGACATGCAGTCCCCTCTAGCACCCTCGTGGACACGCTGAACGCGACCGACCCGGCCGCGCTGCGGACCCGGCGCTCAGCGGTAGTTGACGAACTGCAGCGCGATCCCGAAATCCTCGCCCTTCAGCAGGGCGATGACGGCCTGCAGATCGTCGCGCTTCTTGCTGCTCACGCGCAGCTCGTCGCCCTGGATCTGCGCCTTCACGCCCTTGGGGCCCTCGTCCCTGATCTTCTTGGAGATCTTCTTCGCGTGCTCGGAGTCGATGCCCTGCACCAGCGAACCGGTGATCTTGTAGACCTTGCCGGAGGAGACCGGCTCACCCGCGTCGAACGCCTTCAGCGAGATGTCGCGGCGGATCAGCTTCTCCTTGAACACCTCCAGCGCGGCCTTGACGCGCTCCTCCGCCTCCGCGGTGAGGACGATCTTGTCCTCGCCGGACCATTCGATCGACGCGCCGGTGCCGCGGAAGTCGTAGCGGGTGTTGAGCTCCTTCTCCGCCTGATGCAGGGCGTTGTCGACCTCCTGCCGGTCGACCTTGCTCACAACATCGAAAGACGAATCAGCCACGCTGCGCTCCTGTTCTGATGGTCCGACGGGTGAGTTGAACCGGACGCTTCCAGCCCCCGTCAGTTCTACCCGGAGACCCGAGGGTAGTCGCGTCGCACGGCCGATAGCCAGCCGGTTTGCATTCAGGGTGCGGGTTCGATGTATTCTGCTCAGCGCGCGAAACAATGCGCGAAAGGCAGGTTGCCCGAGCGGCCAATGGGAGCAGACTGTAAATCTGTCGGTGAAAGCCTACGTAGGTTCGAATCCTACACCTGCCACTCCGCTCACTAGGCGAGCCCTGTACGCAGAAAGCGCGTACAGGGCTCGCTTCGTAATGTCTTGTGGGGGTGCAACCCCCACGCCCCGCCCGGCGGGGCTTCGCCCCCCGGGACCCCCCTTCCAGTGGTTGCGTTGGTCACACGCGTTTCGTTTGATTCTGGGATTGCCGGATTGGCGTCGGTCACGGGTGTTCGGGTGCCCGTGTGTGCCGATCGGCCGATCTCATACGCCGGTGCATTTCGAGGCCGCGCACTCCGAGGTCTGCGTGAACCCGACAGCCCTGCGAGGTCGGTTTGTGCGCTCAACGCGGTCGCGAGCGGCGCCGGCGTGGGTGCGAGCCCTGGCGACGCGTGGAATTCCGTGTCCCCGCGGGTGAAAAATACGTCTCTGACCACACGGTTTGGTGGTGGGAGCGGTGAGTGTGTAACCTCGTTCAAGACTTCACCGCGCTGAGGTCGAGTGTTTGGGGCTCGGTGCGGAAGTAGTCATGCCCCCTTAGCTCAGTCGGCAGAGCGTTTCCATGGTAAGGAAAAGGTCAACGGTTCGATTCCGTTAGGGGGCTCGCCGGATTGCCGGTGGTGACCGACTCGGCATCGCTCCCGATAGTGCGGGCTCGGCACCATGGCAATGCGACGCCGTGGCGGTGTAGCTCAGTCGGTAGAGCAAACGACTCATAATCGTTGTGTCGCCGGTTCAAGTCCGGCCATCGCTACCACAACCGATCAAGCCCATCAGGTACCGGAAAGAAGGCATATCGTGGCCGCGAAGTCCACCGATGTCCGGCCAAAGATCACCTTGGCCTGCGAGCAGTGCAAGCACCGCAACTACATCACCAAGAAGAACCGGCGCAACGATCCGGACCGCCTGGAGCTGAAGAAGTTCTGCCCGAACTGCGGCACGCACCGGGCGCACCGCGAATCCCGCTAGTCATCCACGCGTGAACTACCGCGTGGTGTAGCGCCGGGAGTCGCTCCCGGTATCTCGGGCCGTGGCACCGCGAGGGCCGGACAATTGTCCGGCCCTGACGCATTTCACGGTGTGGGTGCGGTGGTGAGCGCTCCACAGACTCCGGGTGACGGGGTCAGATAGGTACAGTCCTCCCGTGACAATCAACACCGGTACAGACGAAGCGGTCCAGACGAGCGAGGCGCTCGACCCCGCGGCGAACGCCGCGGCGATGGTCGGTCACCACTACCGCGTCGACGACTACTACGAGGTCGGCCGCGAGAAGGTGCGTGAATACGCCCGCGCCGTGCAGGACTACCACCCGGTGCACTGGGACGAGGACGCGGCGCAGGAGTACGGGTACGACAACCTGCTCGCTCCGGTTACCTTCATCTCCCTGGTCGGAATTCTCGCCCAGCGCAAACTGTTCGAAGAGGTCGTCACCGGCTACGACCTCAGCCAGATCATGCAGACCGACCAGATCCTCGAGTTCCATCGCCCGATCAAGGTCGGCGACCAGCTCACCTGCGATGTCCACCTGCACTCGTTCCGGCAGGCATTCGGCGGCGACATCATCGTGACCAAAAACATCGTCACCGCGCAGAACGACGAACTGGTGCTCACCACTTACACCACCCTCGTCGGCCGCAGCGGCGGCGATATCGACCCGAACCTCAACGCCGCCGTCCGGAACGTGCTCATGCACGGCATCGGCGAGGACGCGCCGGGGCATCGTCCGCGCTCGCTCGCGGTGACCCAGGCGCCCGCGCCGGTCGTGCCGCCCGTGGACGGTGTGCGCACCAAGCACGCCATCGGGTTCGAGGACGTCTCGGTGGGTGACGAGCTGCCCACCCGCGTCGTCCGGCTCACCCGCGGCGATCTGGTGAACTACGCGGGCGTCTCCGGTGACGCCAACCCGATCCACTGGAGCGACGAGGTCGTGAAGCTGGTCGGCCTGGAGAACGTGGTCGCGCACGGCATGCTGACCATGGGCCTCGGTGGCGGTTTCGTCACCTCGTGGCTGGGCGACCCGGGCGCGATCAAGGAGTACAACGTCCGCTTCACCAGCCCGGTCTACGTCGGGTCCGACGAGGCCGCCGAAGTCGAGTACACCGGTAAGGTGAAGTCGGTCGATCCGGAGACAAAGACCGCGGTCGTGGCCATCGTCGCGAAGGCGGCGGGGAAGAAGATCTTCGGCCGCGCGACCGCGACGGTGCAGCTGGCCTGACCAGGGACAGCGACCCGGATTGGCTAATGGCGCGGACGGTAACGTACACTCAGGTTTCTGGGGTCGCCAGCCGCTGCGCGCTGCTCTGAGGGGCTGGTTCCAGGCGATCCGCGAGGATTCGCCGACGGGGCCGGCAACCGCCGGAGCGGCGCGCGTGTTGTGTGACACCAGGGCACAACTGAATATCGAACAGTGGTTGGACAGTAAACATCGTCCGACCAAAGGGGCGTAGCTCAACTGGCAGAGCAGCGGTCTCCAAAACCGCAGGTTGCAGGTTCAAGTCCTGTCGCCCCTGCCCTGGATGCCAGCGACGAGAGAGGATCGACGTGAGCGAGCGTAGCGAGCGAGCCATTGGCACAGCGCGCATCGCGCACGACGGCACCGAGCTCAGCGAGGAGAAGGCGTGAGCGACGAGCGGGACACTCGCCGCGGCGCACATGCCGCCCACGAAGGCGACGACACCGCCGCAGCGACACGGCCGAGCGGAAAGCGGTCCGCGCGGCGGGCCCGTGCCGGGTCTTCGGAGGTCGACACGGGCGCTATCGCCACGCTCGACCGTCCGTCGCGGAAGGCAACCAAGGCGACCGATCGGGCCGAACGCAAGAAGTCGGGTAATCCGTTCAAGCGTTTGCTCAAGTTCCTGCGTGAGGTCATCGCGGAACTGCGCAAGGTGATCTGGCCCAACCGGAAGCAGATGGTCACCTATACGAGCGTTGTTCTGGTGTTCGTGATTTTCATGGTCGCGTTCATCAGCGGGTTGGATCTGGCGTTCATCAAGGGTGTCAACTGGCTGTTCGGCTAGCTGAACGACGCCGACGCCGGTAGCCGATCCCGGGCGGAGACGGGTGGAGTGATTTCGCCGCGCGCCCGGCCCGGCACGCAGAGGATGTACGTGACGACACAGGAAGCGAGTGCCCCAGTGAGCACCCCGGAGAACGACACACACGACAAGTTCCCGGCCGACGACACGGTGGCCGAGTCCACCGACTCCGTCGAGGAGTTCGCGACCGACGAGCCCGCGGTCGAGGAATCGGAGCCCGCTGAGTCCGCCCCTGCCGCCGCCGTCGATGCCGAGCCCGCCGACCCGGTCGCCGAGATGAAGGCGGCGCTGCGGCGCGCTCCCGGCGAGTGGTACGTCATCCACTCCTACGCCGGTTACGAGAACAAGGTGAAGGCCAACCTCGAGACCCGCGTGCAGAACCTGGACCTGGAGGACTACATCTTCCAGGTGGAGGTGCCCACCGAAGAGGTCACCGAGATCAAGAACGGGCAGCGCAAGCACGTCAACCGCAAGGTGCTGCCCGGTTACATCCTGGTCCGCATGGAGCTGAACGACGAGTCGTGGGGCGCGGTGCGCAACACCCCCGGCGTCACGGGTTTCGTCGGCGCCACTTCGCGCCCGTCGCCGCTGTCCATCGATGACGTGGTGAAGTTCCTCGTTCCGGCCGCACAGCAGCAGAAGAAGCCCGCCGCGGCAGCCGCTGCGGCGACTCCCGAGACCGCGGGCGGCGAGATCGCGCCGAAGCCGGTCATCGAGGTCGACTTCGAGGTCGGCGAGTCGGTGACCGTCATGGACGGCCCGTTCGCGACGCTGCCCGCCAGCATCTCCGAGGTGAACGCCGAGCAGCAGAAGCTGAAGGTGCTCGTGTCGATCTTCGGCCGCGAGACCCCGGTCGAGCTGGCGTTCACCCAGGTCGCGAAGATCTAGACCAGCTCTGTCGGCGGCCGGGTGAATCCGGCCCCGGGCGAGGATCGCAACACCAGACTTGCAAAGAGCAAGGGACACCAACACCTAGGAAAGAAAGATGCCCCCCAAGAAGAAGAAGCTCGCCGGGATCATCAAGCTTCAGATCCAGGCCGGCCAGGCGAACCCGGCCCCTCCGGTCGGCCCCGCGCTCGGTCAGCACGGCGTCAACATCATGGAGTTCTGCAAGGCGTACAACGCCGCGACCGAGTCGCAGCGTGGCAACGTCATCCCGGTCGAGATCTCGGTGTACGAGGACCGGTCGTTCGACTTCAAGCTGAAGACCCCGCCCGCCGCCAAGCTGCTGCTCAAGGCCGCCGGCGTGCAGAAGGGCTCGGCGGAGCCGCACCGCAACAAGGTCGCCAAGGTGACCATGGACCAGGTGCGCGAGATCGCCAAGACCAAGCAGGAAGATCTGAACGCCAACGACATCGAGCAGGCGGCCAAGATCATCGCGGGTACCGCGCGTTCGATGGGCATCACCGTCGAGGGCTGAGCGGAACCGCTCCCCGGTGGGAGGGCCGGCCAGGCCCGATAACCACGTCTGAACTATCGATCGAACAGGACAGAGAATCATGGCAAAACGAAGCAAGGCGTACCTCGCCGCGGCCGAGAAGGTCGATCGCACCAAGCTCTACTCCCCGCTGGCCGCCGCGCGCCTGGCGAAGGAGACCGCCACCACCAAGACCGACGCGACCGTCGAGGTCGCCGTGCGTCTCGGTGTGGATCCCCGCAAGGCGGACCAGATGGTCCGCGGCACGGTCAACCTGCCGCACGGCACCGGTAAGACCGCCCGCGTCATCGTGTTCGCCGCGGGCGAGAAGGCCGCCGAGGCCGAGGCCGCGGGCGCTGATGCCGTCGGCGCCGAGGACCTGATCGAGCGGATCCAGGGCGGCTGGCTGGACTTCGACGCCGCGATCGCCACCCCGGACCAGATGGCCAAGGTCGGCCGGATCGCGCGTGTCCTCGGCCCGCGCGGCCTGATGCCGAACCCGAAGACGGGCACGGTCACCACCGATGTGACCAAGGCCGTCAACGACATCAAGGGCGGCAAGATCAACTTCCGTGTCGACAAGCAGGCCAACCTGCACTTCGTCATCGGCAAGGCGTCCTTCGACGACAGCAAGCTGGTGGAGAACTACGGCGCCGCGCTGGACGAGATCCTGCGGGCCAAGCCGTCAACCGCCAAGGGCCGCTACGTCAAGAAGGTGACGGTCTCGACGAACACCGGACCGGGCATCCCGGTGGACCCGAACCGCACCCGCAACCTCTTGGAAGAGGACGCGTAAGCAGCAGCGAGCCGCGGCAACGGCGGGAACGCATTGTGCGTTCCCGCCGTTGCGCGTTCGAGGACTAATCCGCCCGACGGCGTGGTTGGGGTGGATGTGACCGTCGTTCTGTTGATCTCCGGTAGTACTCGCGCCGCCTCCACCAATTCCGCCGCACTACGAACCGTCTCGGCGATCGCCCCGGACGGTGTCGAAACCGTCTGGTACGACGGGCTCGCGGATCTGCCCGCTTTCGCTCCGGACGACGACGGCACCGCTCATCCCGCGGTAGTCGCGCTCCGCGAACAACTTTCGCGCGCCGACGCCGTGCTGTTCTCCACGCCCGAATACGCGGGCACTTTGCCGGGCAGTTTGAAGAACCTGCTGGACTGGACGGTTGGCGCCGGTGATCTCTACGGCAAGCCGGTCGCTTGGATCACGGTCGCGCCGGAGGGTCGCGGTGACGGCGCGACCGCCACACTGCGCAGCGTGCTGGGTTATGTCGGAGCCGACATCGATCCGGATGCCTGCCGACGACTCCCTGTGCCGCGCGAGGGCGTCGGCCCGGACGGACTGGTCGCCGACCCTGAATTCCGGTCCGGCGCCACGGCCGTGTTGCGCGGTCTCGCGCGGCATGCCGCGACCGCGACTTCGTGAGAAACACCACTCGCCGACGCGGACCGCGGCATCGCATTCCAGGCGGCGCACGGGTGTGCACCGCGGAAAAGTGAGTCGCGGCACAACGATTCGACGGCCGAGTGGTTGCGAGCAGACGTCTGCCGGGGCCCGTTTTGGCAGATGGGAACCCATGCAGGTACATTGGAAGTCAGTTATCGACGAGTTCGATCGCTACCCAATCCGTTCTACCGAAGACCGTTGGTCGCCGATCCCGTATGGGTTCGGTCGAAGGTCCGGCGACATTGCCGGCGGCCCACGCAGGGAGAGCCGAGGCTGGGAATTGATCCGGATACGCACCGGATCGGTTTTCTGTTGCGCCCCGGAACGCTCTGCGTTCGGGGCGTTTGTTTTGTCGCCGGCCCCTGATCGGTAGTTCGCGTATACGAACCGACCAATCAGAGAGGAGGCGAAGTATGGCAAAACCCGAGAAGGTCACCGCGGTCGAGGAGATCGCGGAGCAGTTCAAGAGCTCGACGGCCACCGTCGTCACGGAATACCGTGGCCTGTCGGTCGGCAAGCTCACCGAGCTGCGGCGCGCGCTCGGCGCCGACGCCACGTACTCCGTCGCCAAGAACACCCTGGTCAAGCGTGCCGCCGCCGAGGCGGGCGTGGAAGGTCTCGACGAACTGTTCGTCGGGCCGACCGCGATCACCTTCATCACGGGTGAGCCGGTCAACGCGGCCAAGGCCCTGAAGACCTTCGCGAAGGACAACAGGGCGCTCATCATCAAGGGCGGCTACATGGACGGCGCTCCGCTGTCCGTGTCCGAGGTCGAGCGGATCGCCGACCTGGAAACCCGCGAGGTGCTGCTGGCCAAGCTGGCGGGCGCGCTCAAGGGCAACCTCACCAAGGCCGCCGGTCTGTTCAACGCTCCCGCCTCGCAGGTGGCCCGCCTGGCCGCCGCGCTGCAGGAGAAGAAGCAGGCCGAAGAAGGCGCACCGGCCGCCGAGTAAGACCCGTGCGGCACGACTCGCCCGCATATAGACATCAACTACCGAAAGGAACACAACAATGGCCAACGTTGACGAACTGCTCGAGACCTTCGGCAACATGACCCTGCTCGAGCTGTCGGACTTCGTGAAGAAGTTCGAGGAGAAGTTCGAGGTCACCGCGGCTGCTCCGGTCGCCGTCGCCGCCGTCGGCGGTGCCGCCGCTCCGGCCGAGGCCGCCGAGGAGCAGGACGAGTTCGACGTCGTCCTCGAGGGTGCGGGCGACAAGAAGATCCAGGTCATCAAGGTGGTCCGCGAGATCGTCTCCGGCCTGGGCCTGAAGGAAGCCAAGGACCTGGTCGAGAGCGCCCCGAAGCCGATCCTGGAGAAGGTCGCCAAGGATGCCGCCGAGGCCGCCAAGGCGAAGCTGGAAGAGGCCGGCGCCAAGGTCTCGGTCAAGTAATTCACGACCGAACACGCCGAACGGGCGGTCCCCTTTGGGGATCGCCCGTTCGCGTTTTTGGCAATCCCGCCGCTATCGCCGATACCGAAAGGATTGCGGAGTTACTACGCAGTCAGGTTGGGGTGTGCCCGATCTGTCCCATGAGTTACAGTGACCGAACCCACACGTGACGGACCGCGATGACCGAGCGCGCGGTTCGCCGGTGGGCAGCTCGCTGAGAATTTGTGGAGGTTGGCGTGGGCGTCGAGGTCAGGACCGAGAGTGTGACCAA